>PLRS01000064.1 GCA_003164035.1 Bryobacterales bacterium
GGGAAAAAACACTTCTCCCTGCACTTGACGGCCGAGTTTTCCGAAGCGCTGGTTTCGAGCTGACGAATAGGGCCACGATTTGTCGTTTGCGACTCGTTACGAGTTGGGTCAACGCGGCCTGCGCGGTCGACTGCGCAGAGCCAGCGGGACCAGACATCCATTTGCGGGAACGTGGGGAAACCGTCCACGAAGATTGAATTTGGGTAAACCGGCCGGCCCCGAAACAGCCCGAATGGCACATCGGGAGGAAACCCTCCCTGGTGCAGTCCCCAGGAAAGCGAGGAACGGCCGGTGAGTCGCTGGCAAATCGTCGCGGTGTGGCACACCTTCGAGGGTTGTTTTCCCGCCGGAGCCGCCCGTCGCGATCCGGTTGCCCGCAGAACGGCCCGGAGCTGTCAAGGGCGCGCCCGCTTTTGGCGCGGCGTAGCGAACCCTTGACGGCGAGGACCGTTCTGCTATCGGACTGTTCCCGACGGGCGGCTCCGGTGGGAAAACAACCATTCCCGCTGGTGGGCTCTGAGCTTTTTCTTACGCCACTTTCTGTGCCTCCGTTTCGGTCGCCGGTGCGGTGCGCACCTGGAACGGACGGCCGGATTTGTCCACCGCCAACAGGTACGCCACCAGTTTGCGGGCCACCTCCAGCGTGGCCCGATTGCGATGCCCGCGTTGTAATTCGCGCTCGTGTACAGCCGCCAGTTGCGGATTCCACCGCGGCGCCAGCTTCGCCGCTTCGACGAGCACGGTTTGCAAATGCACGTTGCGCTGTTTCGAGATCGGCCCCCGCTGCCGCTTGCCCGCCGATTCCACCAGCGCCGAGGTCAGCCCGCAGTAACTCACNNCCGGTCGAGCAGTTGCCGCTGCACCGTTTCGAACATCTCCAACGATCCCCGGCCCAGCCTCAGCAGGTCTTTCACCGATTCCGGCACTTCCTCCAACCGGTCCAGCAACTCGCTGAAATACTCCTTGCCGTGCAGGCGCTGTTTGCTGTATTCGGCGCCCACTTCCATCAGCATCCCGCTCATCCGGTTTTTCATCTGCACCGCCTGCGCCACCACCAGGTTGCGGTAGCGCAGCATCCGCCGCAACGCGCGCATCTCGGTCGGCGCCACGTAGCACGCCGGCAGTAAGTCGGCGCGCAGCATGTCGGCGATCTTCCGCGCGTCCAGCTTGTCGTTCTTTTTCTTGGATGCACTGATGGCTTTCATCAGCGCCGGATGCCCCATCTGCAGTTTCGCCGCAAACGGTTTCAGCAGATCGTAAATCCAGCCGCTGAACAGCGTCGCTTCCATCGCCCCGTGCCAAGGCTCCTGGCGTTTCACCGCCCACTGGCGCAGCGCCTCGTGCGTCGCCCGCAGCCCGCCTTCTTCCACCATCGTCCCGTCGGCGGTCTTCGCATAGTAACTGATGCTTTTCTTGTGCACGTCGAATCCGATATAGTGACTGATAGTCATTGGGTTCTCCTGTTGGTGGTTTCTGAGCCAGCTCGTAACAGCCGGTCTCGGCATTGTACCCCTCAGGAGAACCCTTTTCCATCGCAGTCCTTATACATTCAAACAGCCCGCGTGATTCCCAAACAAAGGCCCTCCCGCTCAGCTCTGCCCCAGCCTGTTGAACACGTGCTCGACATTCGTGTCCACCGCGGCCTGCATGGCTGCCTCGTTGCGGCTCGGGAACAGCAGGTCGCCGTAACCATCGGCGGCGAGCGCCTTGATCGACGCGACCGGCATGCTCTTCTGGATCTCGCTTAGCGACTGCCCGGCCTTCTTACCGGCTTCCACTCTGGTTGCCAGCTCTTCGATGTAGTTGCGCTGGCTCGTCAGGCGTTGCTTCCCATGCGCCACGGTGCCATGGCCGCCGGCGACGAAATCGAAATCCAGGCTCGCCACCGAATCCATGGTCTTCGGCCATTCCTTCGGGAAGCTATCGGCCATATACGGCAGCGCGCCCTGGATCATGTCGCCGGTTGCCACCACGCGTTTCTGCGGGCAAAATACCACCACGTCGCCGGCGGTGTGGGCGCGGCCGTGAAACTCGACGTGCAGGTCGTGAGCCTTGTCCTTAATCACGTACGTCTTGGCGAAGGTAACGGTCGGCAGGACCGGGGCGAAGTCGCGTATCTCGCGCTCGTAGGATTCCAACTGGCGGATCTGTTCGGCGAACTGCGCCTTTTGCTCCGGCGAAGCGGCCGCGCTCAGCTTCTGCCGCGCCTCATCGAGCAACGCAGGAACGTGGGGCGGGCTGGTGACGTGCCCGTGCGGATCGAGCGATTCCCGCAAGCGGGCCTGGGAGAACTGCGTCTCCAACTTCTTGGTGGCGTCGCTGGCGACCACCTTCAGGTCCTTGCCGAATGCGTCGCGATAGCCGGCGTCGCCCTGGATGTGGTCCCAGTGGAAATGGGTGTTCACCAGGTACCGCACCGGCTTCGGGGTGACCTGTTGCTTGATCTGCGCGATCATCGCCGCCGCGGCGGACGGCTTCGAATGCGCATCCACCACCAGCACGTCGGCGGAATTGACAAAGATGGCGGCATTGCAATTGAGCAGCACCTGCGGACGCGCGAAGGCGAAGTAGACTCCCTCGGCCACCTTCTGAATCTCAAACAGATCGGTGGGGGCGCCGGGGGACATGGCCTGCGCCCAGGCGGCGCGGCGCCATGCCAGGTCGAGAATCGAAGCGCCGGCCATGGAACCGAGAGCCAGCCGCCCGAAAAAATCGCGGCGCGAAACCGCGTGTTGGCACATTGGAAAATTCTCCTTGAGGATCAGAATACAACTTTGAGGCGCGGCGGGTTAGCCTCTCTGGCTTCGTGACCCGTGATTGTCATCGGTAGGTTATTTTCGCTGCGGAGAAGAACGGCGAGCACTTCGACGGTCCTTGTCGGATGAACGGGTTTTGAAAATAATGCGATACCGGCCCGATACCTTGCGGTAGTGGCCTTTGTGGTCCTTCCCCTTAATCGGCTTCACGAGACCGCGGAAGGGGTCCTCTTCGAACGCGGCGATGTCGTCAAGGACGCGTTGCCGCCGGTCGGGCGGTATCGCCTTAAGCTGTTTTGCGGCGCCGTCGTGAATGTGGACGATCCAGGTCATGGCGAAGTTGGGCGAGGCTCACGAACTTCCCCTCGCGCATCTCCCGTTCGGCCTTCTTCACGAGAGCGCTCTCTTCCAGGGTGAGTACGTCATCGGGATCGACCATGCGCCGGGGCTTGATCAGCACGCCGTTTCGGGTTTGAGCGAATGCCACAAAATCCCCTTCCCGGATGTTCAGGGTGTCGAGCATCTCCCGAGGAATCACCACCTGGCGCCGCTGGCCAACACGGCCGATCCGCTCTTGGGTCGGGGTTGATTTTACTCCCATGCGTCTTCAGAATATCTGACTGTCAGAATATGTCAAGCGGCCAGACGGAGTCCCCTCCGCCTAACCGGGTGATACAATGGCGCGCGATTATGTCGAACTACCTGGCGGTCGATCTGGGAGCCGAGAGCGGGCGGGTGATGCTGGGCGAACTGGCGGGCGGGCGGCTGACGCTGGAAGAGTTGCGGCGTTTTCCGAACCAGCCGGTGGAACTGCCTTCCGGATTCTATTGGGACGCCTTCCGCCTGTTTCATGAGATCCAGGAGGGTTTGAGTATTGCCGGGCGGGAGCGCAAACTGGCCGTGGCTGGGATCGGCGTGGACACCTGGGGCGTGGATTTCGGGCTGGTGGCGGCCGATGGCGGGCTGATCGATTGCCCGCGCCACTACCGCGACCCACGCACCAACGGGATTCCGGAGCGCCTGTTTGAAGCGGTGCCGAGGTGGGAGGTTTTCTCGCGCACCGGCATCCAGATCATGTCCATCAATTCGCTCTTTCAGTTGTACGCGATGCGCCTGGCGGGTTCGGCCGCGCTGAACGATGCGGACTGGCTGCTGTTCATGCCGGACCTTTTCAACTACTGGCTCACGGGCGAGAAGCGCAGCGAAGTGACGATTGCGAGCACATCGCAGTTCTATGACGGGCGAACCCGGCAGTTCGACGCGGAACTGCTCGGCAAGCTAGGGATTCCGGCGCGTATTCTGAGCGAACTGGTGGAACCGGGGCGCGCCGTGGGCAAGCTACTACCGCGGCTGGCCGCTTCGACCGGCCTGGGCGCGGCGACCGTTTACGCAACGGCGGCGCACGATACCGCCTCGGCGGTTGCCGCGGTACCGGCCGAGGGCGGTGGCGATTGGTGCTACATCAGCTCCGGAACGTGGTCGTTGATGGGCGTGGAGCTGGAGGCTCCGCTGATCGACCGGCGCTCCTACGAGCTGAACTATACCAACGAAGCCGGGGTGGAAGGGCGCACGCGCCTGCTCAAGAACATCGCCGGATTGTGGCTGTTGCAGGAATGCCGGCGGGCGTGGGCGGCCACGGGCGACCGATTCGGCTACGAAGAACTGGTCGAGATGGCCGAGAAGGCGGGCCCGGCCAAAGCCATCGTCGATCCGGACGACTTTCTGCAGCCGGGCAACATGCCCAACCGCATCGCGGATTGGTGCCGCGCCCGGCGCCTTCCCCCGCCCCAGACGCCCGGGGAATTCTGCCGCGTCATCCTGGAAAGCCTGGCGCATCGCTACCGCGAGGTGCTGGAAGGGCTGGAAAAGCTGACCGGCCGCCAGATCCGCACCATCCACATCGTCGGAGGCGGCAGCCGCAACGCGCTGCTCAATCGGCTGGTGGCGCAGGTGACAGGCCGGACGGTGGTGGCGGGACCGGTGGAAGCCACCGCGGCGGGCAACGTGCTGGTGCAGGCGATCGGCGCCGGCGAAGTCCGCAACCTGGAAGAGGCCCGCGCCATCGTGCGAAGGTCGTTGGAGATCCGCACGTTTCAGTAGATCCGCACGCGAACGTTGCGGAATTGTCATCGCCGGAAAGACCAACCTGGAGATCCTCCACCAAGTCTATAGGAGTACTACGCCCGGGCGCTCGGGCCGTGCCCGGTGCGACGTGCGTTAACCAAAATAAATCAATGAGTTAACGCTAATGCACGGGAATGTAAGCGTTGTGCAATGATGGCGCACATAGAAATTTTCAATTGGACCCAGTTGGTCCGCGGGCGGTAGGGTGTAACTATGACTGCCACTGCACTCAGCAAAGCACCGGAAAGTCAAATCTCGATTGTGCACCGTATTAGCAACATCGTCAGCTCCGATCTGGGGCTCGACGAGATCCTGGGAGAAGTGATCGCCCTTACCCTGCAGGCTACCGCCTGCGACGCCTGCCTGGTTTACCTTCTAGACCGCGACTGCGAGGAGCGCGACCTGGTCTTGCGCGCTTCGCAGTTACCCCACAGCGCCGCTGTCGGAAGCCTGCGGATGAAGGCCGGTGAAGGCGTGACCGGCTGGGTAGCGGAAAACAAAACGCCCGTGGCGCTTACTTCGAAGGCTTACGACGATCCACGATTCAAAGCTTTTCAAACCTTGGTGGAAGATACCTACGAAGCTCTGCTTTCGGTGCCGCTGATTTCGAGCGGCGAGGTGATCGGCGTGGTTAACGTACACCATCGCAGTTCCCACAAGCACACCCGCGACGAGCGCAACATGCTCGGCTTTATTGGAGAACAGCTCGGCAACGCGATTTCCCGTTCGCAGCTCGCCCGGGAAAACGAGAGGCTGATGGAAGAGACCGCCGAGATGCGCCGCGAGCTGGAGACGCGCAAGCTGGTGGAAAGGGCCAAAGGCATTCTGCAATTGCGCTACGGGATCAGCGAGGAGGACGCCTACTTCCGTCTGCGCAACCAGAGCCGCCGCATGCGCCGGCCCATGAAGGAACTGGCCGAAGCAATCATTCTGTCCGAAGATCTCACCCGGCAACCGGGCGCCCAAGCCGCGCAAGCCGGCCGCGCGGGCCTGGAACTGAGCGCGTAACGAAGTTGTAGCCAGCGGCAGGCGCCGCTAGTCGACGGCTGCGGCCGGTGCAACCAGGAGCCGCGCGCCGAGTCAGTAAACAATTCCAACGAGAACGGCGGTGGGCCTTGGGTGACCCGCCGCCAGTCCCCGCCGACTCCGCAAGTTTCTTTCTCCCCGCCCGAGAACGCCAAGTCCCAAAGCAAATACGGCAGGAGTGGTGCGGCCGCCGGGCCCGCGCTCTTGTCCAAACCAATGGAACGCTCTTGGAGGAACCATGCCTAGGAGAAGATACAGCCGACGTGTATCCGTACCCCGGATGGCCGGGGTCGCGGTATTTCTGGCGCTTTCGTGGAACGGCTTTTCGCAGATACCCGACGAGCGGACGTTTGTCGTGGCGGTGCGATCCGGCTCCGTCCTGCCTCTGAACCAGATTGCCGCCGAATTACAGGACCAGAACCATCGCAGGGTTGCGGAGGCCCCGCTCTCGAGCGACGACGAGTTCACGTTCAGAGGCGTAGCGTACGGCGAGTATTCTCTGGTGGTCACCGACGGCCGCGGCAATACGCTGAGCCAGACCTCGGTTTCGGTTACGGCAAGCGCCACCACCACGGAGATTGAGCTTGACCTGCCCAAGAACGAGCGGCCCCCCTCGGGCGGCGTTTCGGTGTCCGATTTGCAAAAACCGCCCGCTCGCGAGGCAGTGCGCGCGGCCGAAGCGGCGCGAAAGCAAAGCGCCGCGGGGCACGACGACAAAGCGGCCGCGCTGCTGGAGAAAGCGATTGGAGTGTCGCCCGATTTTGGCGGCGCCTACACCAATCTGACCGCGGCCTATATCCGACTGGGCAGAATCGATCGGGCGATCGCGACGGCAGGACAGGCGATCGATCTTGCCATCCGCGTCACGGGCAAGCCGAATGGCGCCGACCTGTCGAACCTGGCCTACGCGCTAATCCGCCAGGGGCGGTTCGCCGAAGCGGTGGTCAATGCCAGGCGCGCGGTCGACATGGAGCCGGATTCCGATAAGGCGCACCTACTCTACGGCGACGCGCTGGCGGGCTCGGGCGGCAACCTGCGGGAGGCGGCGCAGCACCTGGAAATGGCCGCCAAAACGCTGCCGAGCGCTCAGCCGATTCTGGATGCCGTGCGCCAACGGCTGGCGCGAACGTCCATTCTCGCGACCCGTTCCACCAAGCCTTAGGTGGCCAGCGGCGGAAGGTTGGACAGACGATCGGTCCGGGTCGTCTGTCGAGCGGCCGCCGCCCCGGCCAAGGGCGACTGACCACAAACGGCGACGGTCCGTACTACCCGGGTGCTTAACCTCGGGGAAAATCCGTTCCCGGCAACCGCTCCCTCGCGGTCGCGGCTCGGTAAGTGATTGAAAACACGCGGTGCCCGTAACCGAGCCGCGACCGCGAGGGAGCGGTTGCCGCGCCTAAACTGCGAAATCCACCCAATCGGTTGAGCACCCCGTACTACCCGGCTCGCCCCGATTCGGGCGGCCCGCTGACGGTGCCATTCAGGCTGTTGTACGATAAGTGATTACCGCATGAAGGCACTACTCGAATCGCTGACGCCGGGGGAGCGCGACTGGCAACTGGCACAAGCGATTGACGGCTCCCGCCTCCCGGCGCACATCGCCATCATTATGGACGGCAACGGCCGTTGGGCGGGGCGCAGGCTGTTGCCGCGCGTGGCCGGACACAAGGCGGGGGTTGGTCCGGTGCGCTCCACGGTGGAAACCTGCGCGCGCATGGGGATTAAGGCCCTCACCCTCTACGCGTTCTCGGTGGAGAACTGGAAGCGGCCGCGGCACGAAGTCGAAACTCTGTGGCGGCTGCTGCGCTATTACCTCAAGCAGGAGCTTGGGAACCTGCAGAAGAACGACATCCGGCTACAGGCCATCGGGCGGCTGGATGCGCTGCCGGCGGAAGTGCGCCGCGAGCTGGAATCGGTGGTGGAAGCCACCTCGGCCAATCGCGGCCTGCTGGTGAATCTGGCTATCAATTACGGCGGACGCGCCGAGATCGTCGACGCGGTCAACTCGATTCTCGACGTGGCGCGCCTGGATGGCAGCATCGCCTCCCTCAGGCTGGACGAAGAACTGATCGCCGCCAACCTGTACACGGCCTGCTGCCCCGATCCCGACCTGTTGATCCGTACTTCCGGCGAAATGCGCCTCAGCAATTTCCTGTTGTGGCAAATTGCCTACGCCGAGCTGGTGGTGACGGAAACCTTGTGGCCGGATTTCACCCCAACCGATCTGTTGCAGGCCGTGCTGGAGTACCAGAAGCGCGACCGCCGCTATGGCGGATTGAGCCGCGGCCCGCGTTCGAGCGTGGCCACTGGTGAAGACGCGTTGATGCCCGCGCTCGGCCCCTCATGAAGCGGGTTCTCACCGCGGCCGCGCTCATCCCCATCGTCCTCTACGTAGTGCTGCTGGCGAGCCCCTGGGTTTTGTGGGCGGTGGTGGCGGCGGCGGCGTTTCTCAGTTATCGCGAATATCGCGAAATGATCCGGGGGGCGGCGCGGGGCGATCCCGGGCTGTTCGTCTACGGCGCCGGCCTGTTGTTGCTGGCGGCGGCGCTGCCGGGGGCGCCATCGGGCGCGGCCGCACTCGTAGTTGTGGCGGCGGCGATGGTAGCCATGGCTCTGGCGATGCGAACGGCCGACTTATCCCAGGCGGTCGCGCGCGCATCGGCGAGCGTGCTGGGCCTGGTCTACATTTTCGGCTGCTGGAGCTACGCCATCCCGCTCCACCGGGCCAACCGGCACTGGCTGATGTACGCCCTGCTGGTTTGCTGGGCAGGCGATATGGGCGCGTATTATGTTGGCCGCGCCTTTGGCAGGCACCGGCTGGCGGCGCGCGTCAGTCCCAAGAAATCCTGGGAAGGAGCGGCCGCATCGGTGGCGACTTCGGTGCTGCTGGCGGGCGGATACCTGGTGTACTTCGTCCGCGGCGTGGCCTGGTGGCACGTGGTGGCGCTCTCGGCCCTGGCCAACGCCGCCGGCCAAATCGGAGACCTGGCCGAATCCGCCATCAAGCGCGGCGTGGGCGTAAAGGACAGCGGGTCCCTGCTGCCCGGCCACGGCGGCTTCCTGGACCGCGTGGACAGCACGCTGTTCGTGTTGCCGGTGGTGTGGGCGTACGTGGCGTTCGTGGCGGGGCGGTAGACTGGGCTGAACGTGCAAGTCAATCTCGCTGAGGTGCTTCCCACAACGGTGAGAATCCGCCAGCCTGCCACCCACTGATTCATGAAGGGACAGGCCAAGCATGGAAAAGCTATTCGAGACCCAAGGGACGCTGGCCCTCTTCCTGGTTTTCTTTATCCCCGGCTTCATTACGCTGAAGGTCTATGACCTCCTGGTGCCTGGGGAGGGACGGGACTTTTCCAAATCGCTTTTTGACGCCGTTGCCTATAGCTCGCTGAATTTTGTCGCGCTTCTGTGGCTAATCGGGATCGTGAGATCGGGCAGTCTGCCGCCTTGGCTCTGGTACGCGACGATGTTCGTTCTATTGATCGGGATGCCGGCGGCCTGGCCGGTTCTATTCTTGAGGATGCGAAGGCAACCCTGGATCGCTCGCCGTATTGCCAGCCCGTATGCGAGGGTCTGGGACGACTTTTTTGCAAACCGCACTCCGTACTGGGTGATCATCCACCTTAAAGATCAGCGCCGAATCGGCGGACTCTATCGGGGCAAGTCGTTCGCGTCCCACAGCCCGGCTCCGCCGGAGATCTATCTCGAGGAAGTCTGGATGCTGGATGAAAACGGTGGCTTTACGGATTCCCGCGTCGATTCAACGGCAGGAGTTCTGATCATGGGGACCGAGATTCTGGCTCTGGAGTTCTTCCGGTATAATTGAGGTGCGGGGTGTCCAATGCAAGAGAATAACAATGACGCCAACGTCCCGACCGAACGTGGCGACATCTGCCAGCCAGATGTAAGCAATACTTACAGCTACCAACCCATAATCCCCGCAGCCTTACGCGGCCGTCGCTGCACCCCACCGACCGGCGGTTCGGGCGTCCCACTGGCACGGAACGGCGGCTCGCCGGGGCCGGCCCCGGCGGCAAGAAAGTAGTTAGCCCGAGGTTTGACCGGCCTCCTCAGGTTAATACGCTCCACAATCCGTAGGCGCAGAGCAGCAGTTCACCGCTCAGGACAATTGTGAGAAACCAGTGCCCGACGCCGCGGAACATGCCTAAAGCCAGCGAGGTCGCCAAGAGCGTCCCCGCGAGGGAGAAGACCATAACCCCAAATGCATCATGCCTGATGCCTGGAACCTGGGCCAGCAGGACCGCGAAGATCAGTAGGGCGGAGCCCAAGCCGAACAAGGTCCAGAACGCGCCCGTGCGGATCTGAGCGGCTAAGGCTTTCAACCGACGCTCCTCTTAGTTGGCCAGCACGACTCGCTTAATTCCCGGTTTCGGGTCCGCGGGGACGGCGGGGCGGACGCGGGCCACTACGGCCAGCGCGGCCAGGTAGAACAAGCCGCCCACGATCAGGGTCTGCACCAGTCCCAGATAGATGGAACATACCAGCGCGGCCACCGAGCCAAGCACGCTGGAGGCGGCATTGAGCGACCAGGCCCAGCGCACCGACGGCGAGTGCCAGCATTCCAGCCGGTCGAGCCCCACTGGAAACGGCATGCCCATGGCGATGCCGAGCGGCGCAATTAACAGCACCGTGAGTGTGGCCTTCCACCCCAACGGCAGCCACACCAGCCCGCCCAGCATCCCGCCCAGCGTCAGCGCCAGTAGCGCCGCCAGGATGGCGATGGCGCCCAGGGCTTTAGCCAGGCGGCTTTCCACGCGGCCGATCAGGCGCCGGCTGAGGAAGCTGCCCACGCCGCTCGAAACCAGCATGGAGAATATCACCACCGCCAGCGCGTAAGTGGGATGGCCGAGGAAGAGGACGAACTTCTGAATCAGCCCGACTTCGATCAGGATATAGCCGGCGCCGATGAACATGAAGTAAGTCAGAAAGGCCGGAACGCCGGGCTGCCGCGGCAGGCGGGTACCGAGCACCAGCGGTGGCAGCAGCAGGATCAGCAGCGTCGCCGCCAGGCTGACGGCCATGAGCGCGAACAGCAGCGGCACGGCCTCGTTGACGGCCTTGAAATCCTCGCTGGTGCGCGAGGCGGTGCGCAGGTAATGGACCAGGTCGCGCGGTTGCACGGTATAGAAGAAGAAGGGGCGGTTATCGGTGACGGGGGTGATGTCGAAGGCGTAGGCGCGCTCGTACTCGTCGGGGTTGGCGGTATGGAGCAGGTCGTAGAACTGATTCGGCATGGCGGCGTCGGGCATGTAGACGGGCCGGACGTGGCCGGCGGCGAACAGGCCGCGGGCGTGGTCCAGATCGGCCGGCGCCAGGGGCCGGCGCGCGACGATGACGGTATCGAGCGCGCCCCAGCCGGCGGTCGAGCCTTCGCGGACCACGATCAGGTTGCGCCAGGCCTGGCGCTCGCCGATCTGGGAGAGCGCTTCGCGGGCCAGGCCAACCAGGCGCAGGGATTCGCGCGGCGGATCGAAACCCCAGCGGGTAAACGCCACCACCCCGTCCGGGGTGAGGTGCTCGAGATAATCGCGCATGGCGTCGACGGTATACAGGTTGTTCTCCGAAAGCGCGAACGCGCCGGCGGCGGTGGCAGCCCAGGTATCGACCAGCGTGGCCTGCAGCACCTGAAAGCGATCCGCGCTGCGGCGCACGAAGGCGCGGCCGTCCTCGACGTGGATGTGCACGTCGGGGCGCAGATATAGGCCGCGGCTGAAACTCGGGAAGCGCTCCTGCATGATGGTGCGGGCGATGATGCCGTTGATCTCGACGCCGGTAACGTCGTGGCTGCCGGAGGCCAGGGCGCGGGAAACATCCCAGCCGCCGCCCGGTCCGATAATGAGCGTCTTGGCGCCGGGCCGCAGCACGTAAGGAAGCGCGGGGCCTTGCTGGAGCAGATCCTGGCGGTCGCGGGGGCTGAGATGGTCGAAGTCGAAATCGGCCACCTCGGTGGAGGCGTCGGCATCGATGAAGATCATGTGGCGGCCGTTATCCTCTCGGACCATGCCGATGCGGGAGAACGGATTCCACTGTTGAAAGATTTCGCCGGCGATGGTGCGCTGCTTGGCGTGGCGGACATCGATCAGGTGGTGGTGCTGGTTGTAGATGAGGAACGCCACCATGGCGAGCGCCAGGGTAACCGAGCCGACCCGGCCGGGCACCGAGGCGGCCATGCTGAACCAGATGGCGGCGGCGGCGGCGTAGATGACGGCCACGGCCAGAACGGTGCTGGGGCCGCCGAACCCCTGCAGCAGCAGGATGAGCAGGATGCATCCGCCGGCGGCGCCGGCAAGGTCGTAGAAGTAGACCCGGTTGACGCGATCGATGGTCTCGGAAATGGCGAGCGACAATACCGCTCCCGACACGAAAAACGGCAGGGCGGTGACGAAATAGACCAGCGCCAGGTTCCAGACCGTGAGATGGGCCGGCTGGGCGAGGATGGTGACGAGCACCGCGACCACCAGGAAGCTATTGAGCGCGCTCAACCTTCCCAGCCGCGCGAACAGGGGGGCCTTCCATCCGGCCACGATGTACGAAAACACTCCGCCGACGCCCATGCCGAACAGCGCGATGGAGATGGCCAGGAAGGCGAAATGGTAGTAAAACACCACCGAAAAGATCCGGGTGAGAGAAAGCTCGAGCAACAGCGTGCCCATGGTGGTCAGAGCGACGCACAGGTAAACCTGCGGCCACGGGGTGGGAGACGATTTCAATGGTGGCAATCCTCCATGTTAGTTGAGTGGCGGCAGCGGGCTCAACCCCTCAGGCTGTCGGCTGGTAGATGCTGCTTGGGGTTGAAGTGGCTGCCGATCCTGTCGAGCCACGCCCGCGCCCTCACTCATCCCCGACGCCCCGCTCCCCGGTCCACTCCATGAGCTTTTGCTGCAACTCGTCTTTGCTGGGCAGGTAGAGTTGATACTCCCGCGCGTGGATGTTGGCGTCCTTGGGCAATGTGATTTCTACCAGCGCCTGGTTCTTCCGCTTGCAGAGCACGATGCCGATGGTGGGATTCTCCTCCCCGGTCTTGACGAAGCGGTCGAAGTAGTTCACGTACATCTGCATCTGCCCCAGGTCCTGATGGGCGACTTTCCCGAGTTTCAGATCGAGCAGCACGTAGCAGCGCAGCAGGCGGTTGTAGAAGACCAGATCCACGAAGAAGTGCTCTTCGTCGAAGGTAAACCGCTTCTGGCGCGCCTCAAACAGGTACCCTTTGCCCAGTTCGAGCAGGAACCGCTCGATCTGGCCGATGATGGCGGATTCCAGATCGGACTCGGAATAGCGGCTGCGCTCGTCCAGGCCGAGGAATTCCAGCACCAGCGGCTCCTTCAGCAGGTCCTGCGGCCGCTCCTCGGTCTGTCCCTCCCGCGCCAGCTTCCGGATGCCCTCTTTGTCGCGGCTGAGGGCAAGGCGCTCGTACAGGCCGGACTCGAATTGGCGCCGGAGTTCGCGCACGGTCCAGTTCTGCGCTCCGGCCTCTATCTCATAGAAACTGCGCTCGTTCGGGTTCTTCACTCGGAGGAGGAAGACGTAATGGGTCCAACTCAGGGTGAAGGGACGGGGCGACGCAGGTACGGATTCAGATTCTCCAGTCAATGTCTGGAGAATTGCCCAGACGACGTCTGGGGAATCTCGGGCGTACTGAATTGGCCAGTCATTGATTGACCAATTCGATCCTGGTTCTGTAAGTAGAAGAGCCGCAACAGCTTAAGGTTCGTGCGGGAGAACCCTTTGCCAAACTCACCCGTCAGCCGCTCCGCCAGCGCCTTGATGACCTCCTGCCCATACGCCGCCCGATCCTTACCCCGCTGCTCCTCCTCGACAATGCGCCGGCCAATCTCAAAGTTGGTGTGGACTTGCACCAGGTCCACGCCCCGCGCCACGGTGGCGCGGGCACCGACGACAAGCGCGCGGATGCCGTCGACAAACTGGGGCGCGATCTTCACAGCAGCCTCCGGATGGTCTCCAGCACCTCCGCGCTCTCGGCATCGAGCGCGGCGATTTCGTCCAGGATCTCTTCGGGGCTGCGGTGGACCACCGCCTCGCCGCCGTTCGGATTCTTCACCGAAAGGTCGAAGGTCGCCGGGTCCAGGGTCTGCGCATCCACGGTCCAGGACTTAGGCGAATCGGCGACGGTCCTTTGCAGCTTGACAAACTCGGCCAGGTCGTCGTCGTTGAGCGGGTTGGTCTTGCCCAGGTTGCGGCCGGGGTCGAGCTGGTAATACCAGACCTTGCGCGTGTGCGTGCCCTTCTCAAAGAACAGCACCACCGTCTTCACGCCCGCCCCCTGGAACGTGCCGCTGGGGCAATCGAGCACGGTGTGCAGGTTGCAGCTTTCGAGCAACTGCTGGCGCAGGCTCACGGAGGCGTTGTCGGTGTTGGAAAGGAAGGTGTTCTTGATGGCCATACCGCCGCGCCCGGCCGCTTTCAACATTCTGATGAAGTGCTGGAGGAAGAGAAACGCCGTTTCGCCGGTGCGGATGCGGAAATTCTGCTGGACTTCCTTGCGCTCCTTGCCGCCGAAAGGCGGATTGGCCAGCACCAGATATTTCAGCAACAGAAGCCACGAAGTCTGCTCGGTGTAATCGAGTTCGGTAGTGCAGCCGGCCTCCTTCCGGAGCACATCGTCGATGTTTCTAAATGCCTGTTCAAACATGGTTTGTATAAGCGCACCATTCTAACAACGCACGCGGGGAGTAAAACCGGGCGAGTGACCGCTGCCCGCTGTTATGATGGCGTCTGACATTCCGGGCCACCCATGATCGGCGAAATTCTCGACGGCAAATACCGCATCGACCGCCAACTGGGCGCGGGCGGTATGGGAAACGTTTACCTGGCCACGCACCTCGGAACCACGCGCGTGGTGGCCGTGAAGGTGATCGCTCCCAAGTGGGCGGCGGACCCGCGTTTCCTGGCACGCTTCCAGCGGGAAGCGCAGGCGTGCGGCCGGCTGCGCCACATGAATATCGTCAACGTCACCGATTTCGGAATCGCCGAATCCGGCCGGGGCCAAATCCCATACCTCGTCATGGAGCTCCTGGACGGGCAGACGCTCTCGACCTTCCAGCAGAGCCAGCCACGGCCCGCGCTGCCTCTGGTTGCGGACCTTCTGGACCAGGTTGCCCTGGCTCTCGAAGAGGCGCACCGGCATGGAATCGTACATCGCGACCTGAAACCTGAAAACATATGGCTGGAACCGAACGGCCGCGGCGGATACACGGTCAAGGTGCTCGATTTCGGGGTGGCCAAAATGAAGCTGTCCGGCGATCCGCAATCGCACCCGGCGCCGGGCCCAGGCACTCCGATACAGGCCGGCGATCCGGGCCCGATTGTTGGCGAAGGCGAGACGCTTGCGATGGAGATGCGGCCAGAGGCGGAGACCGTTGCGATGGTGCAGGCTTCGTCCGATCCGTCCTTCGGATCGTTGGGCAGCGACGGCGGCCAGACCATGCCGGGAAGCCTGGTGGGAACCCCCGCGTATATGTCCCCGGAGCAGGCGTTGGGCGGGGAGATCGATTTCCGCTCCGATATTTATAGCCTGGCCGTGGTTGCTTACTCTCTGGTCTGCGGTGAACTCCCCTTTACCGGAAAAACCAGCGAGCTGATCGAATTTCACCGAAGCGGCAGCCCACGGCCGCCGGCCCGCGCCGGCAAAGTACCGCGCGACGTATCGGAGGCGGTTCTGGCCGGACTGGCGCGCGATCCCGCCGACCGCCCCGCGTCGGCAATCGAGTTCGCGCGGCGGTTTCATAACGCGGTCGACGCCGAGTTTTTCGCATTACGAAGATCCAGGGCATTTCTACTGCAACATCTCGCCACGTTTGCGGTCTTGATGCTGCCTATTTACACCGTGCTGCTATCGGTCATCGCGCTGGCAGGTGTTTTCGTCCGTAAGCTGGTTCCCGGCGTGGTGCCGCGTATTGCGCTGGTGCCGCTTGTCGCGGCCATCCTGCTCATCTTTTCCGATAACGTGCTTCGGGCAACGGCGGCGCTGATCGCCATGGACGAGAAGCTGCGGGTGAGAAGGTTCGTCTCCTTCCGGGTCTTCTGGAAGCTGGTGAAAGCGGTGCCGGCCCTCGTCGTCACACAGGCCGCATCGTTGTCGTCACCCGGATCCGGCTGGCTGATCGGCGATTGCCTCTGGCCGGTATTGTGCGTGGCCGAAAACCTGTCCGGGAAGGCGGCCGTCCTGCGTTCGCGCAGGCTGATGACCGGCTTGAACTCCGCCGGGCGCGCCCTCGCGATTCGTCACGTGGCGCTGGCGGTGCTCGCCCTTGGGGATGTGGTCAAGTCGATGGCGTTCGTCTGGAGAAGCGGGCATGCGGAGCGGTCGAACACCGATGCATGGTTCCCGATCTTCGCCGTATTCGCGGCGGCGCCGGTGTTTCTGTACGACCGAACCGCCGCGCAAAAGGAAGGTCCGTTGCTGCAGTTGGACCGCACGCCGGAGATCCGAACCACCGCCCGTCCGCTATCGGTAAGTTCGATGGTCTGGTTGGCCCTCGGGGTGATCTACGTGATATACGAACCGCTCAAACTCTGGCTGTCTGGCGGGAAATGAGGATGCCCGACGGGCGCCATGGGTTCGGCTGCGATGGCTTCGCTCGGGGAGACTGTTGCGGCCGCTTTGTGCAATTTTGTGCACGGATTGAGCGCCGGAACTCGCGACGTCGTCCGGCGTTTTCCAGGTGTTGAGGAAGCCACGGGTTTGTGCATTTTTGTGAGGCCGGAACCCGCGAAAATATTCATCGTCCTGTAGCCATCTGTCCCCGCCACCAGAGTACAACGGCGACGAGATGGTACTCACAGGAAGTCCTTAGCTGTCAACAAAACATAGCCGTGACTGGACTTCGGGACGGTTGCGGGCGGAGCCGGCTTTGTGCATTTTTGTGGATGGGAGGGCAGGAAACCGGGATGCCGGGAGGCCGTCGGCGGGATTCAGGCTGCCCACCCTGTTAGACGCGCCTCCCGCTGCCGCCAACCTTGCGCAATTCCAGCACCAAGGCTTCGGCACTTCCGAGAAGTTTCC
>PLRS01000051.1 GCA_003164035.1 Bryobacterales bacterium
GCCAGCACCATTCGCGACCGCAGCCAGGCGTAATACTCGGAATCGAGCCGCCGGTACACCGTGTCGTCGATCTGGAAGTCGCGGGCGAACCGATCCGGCTCGCCGGTGAACCAGACATGGAGGGATGTCGCCACGAACAGACTCCCCGGTGCCACCGAGGCGGATCGGGCACACTGCTCCGGCACTGCGACGCTCATACGTCATCTCCTGTTTTGAACTTGAAGGTCCGGTGTCGCGCTTCGATGCAAACCGGGTCATGGAGGTAGGGCACCGTCGTCATCCGGCAGCGTGGCCAGATCAATCGCGCCCGGACCGTCGGTCGGGGAACTTGGCGGGGAACCTCTGGGGAACGTCAGGGGAACGTTGGCGTCAAACGTTCCCCTAACAGAAGCGCTGTCTTTTGTTTCGGTTGCAGACTTCAGGGGAACGTGGGGAACGTGGGGAACGTTTTCCGAGCTCTCGTCATTCGCGTGGCGCACACTCTCGTGGGTACGTGTGTATGTGTGAGAGAGAGAATTCTCTTCGCGCGAGGAAGGAATAAGGTTCCCCACGTTCCCCACGTTCCCCAAATCTCTGGAAGTGATTGGATCTATTGGGTCGAGCGAAGGGGAACGTTTGTCGGCAACGTTCCCCTCCACGTCTCCAACGTTCCCCTCCAAGAAGTCGAGGAGATCCGGGCCGCGAGGCGACGCCCCGTTTGGCGGGTTGCTGCCATTCACCGGCGCAAGCGCATAGAGGACACCGTGTTTCCGTTCGCCCTGGCTGATCCGCTTTATCGTGAGCCCGTTGAATACCCGATCCCGTTTCGTGCCGAGGGCTTTGCCCAGCCGCGTTTGCTGCGAGCGCGCCGACCCGTCACCGCGCACGGTGAGCATCAGGTCGCGCTCTTCGCAAAACTGAGTCAGGTCGCTGACCTTCTTTGGTTCTTCGCGGTATGCATCCCACCATGTCGCGGTAAACTCGCGCCACATCTGGCCGTCGCTGTCGGATGCCTCGTATAGCTCGTTGAGGTTGCCGAGGAAGCCGGGGATACCCGCAACCTCCAGCACGCCGCCCATGACCTCCGACCATTTCTCGAACGATCCCAGGCGTGTCTTGTGTAAGGGTTGTCCGGCCACAATCCATGCCTGGATCAGCGTGAGCGCGGCATGGACAAGCGCCGAACGATTCTCTTGTGCCCATTCGGTAATCAGCGCATGCCTGAATCCGCCGCGCAGCCACGGCATGTCGATTCGCGGATCTATGCGCAGCCGGATGCAGCGCCGGCTCAGTTCAGCCGAGAGCCGCGGATTATTCCCGGTCATGAGCCATAGCGCATTGTTGCGAAGGTGCAACATCTCGGATTCGCCCAGGAGGCGGTCCGTCCAATACGGCACGGTCACCACCGACGCCAGCGCGGACGACTCCAGCACCCGCTTTTCGCTGAGGTTATCGAGAAGAATGATAGGGCGGCCCGTGACCAACTCCGCGGTGATCATCTTCCGGACTTCGTCTTCGTTCTCCGGAACGGTCCGCCCCTCGGCCGCCAAACCCGTCGAAACGATGCTGATCAAGCTGGCCAGCAGCCCCTTGCCGGAGCCCTGAGTGGGAGCTTCGATCAGGTGAATCGGAGCGAGGCCGGCGATCATGCGCCGCAAAAATGGGAGGAGGATTGCGGCAATGGCGTGGGCGCGGTCCGAGTCCCTCACGAAAGGGAAATCCACGAGCAGTTCATCCACAAGCAGCGCTCTGGCGCACCCGACCTCTTCGCGTGACGGACTCGTTGAAACCTCCGGGACTTTCAGCGAATCGTCACGGAACATCCAAAGCGCATCCGTGCGGTGGTAACCGGAGGCAGTGATCAGCGTGGCGTCCTTCCCGAAAGTCGGCGTGCGAACCACGGAGTCGAGCGGCGGGAGCCCCGGATCCGGGTTTACCAGCATGTCGCGTGCGGTGTCTCTTGAGGGCGGAGCGGCGGTGACCGCCTCCTCTGTCACGTTCTGCCAGTTGGCGCTCCGAGCCAGGATTCCGTACATCGCCGTGTCGCCGAGCGCCTCGAGTCTCGTGTGAACGTCCGTTCCGGCGATACGCACAAGTGCGCCCCCGTTTTGGAAGAGGAACGGCTGCTCAGTTCCGCCCGGTGCCTTGGCGTCATTGATGGTATGGATGGCGGTCCACGCATCGGCAATGATGTCCCGCAATTGCCGGTTGTTGACCTGGATGCCTCGCAGCGTCGTTGACTCCGGGCCGCCGCTCTGCTCGGCCTCCGGGCGGCCCGCGCCGCCGAACCCTCCGGACCTGCCTCGCGGCCGGGCGATCTCCACCACCTTCAACTGTTTCCGCAACGTGGCAACCGGCATGCGGACCTTGCCGCATCGCGTTTGGATCAACCTGAGGTGCCGATCCTGCTCAATGGGATCCAGCCGACCGGCTTCCGACAGGATCGGCGCGAGCAACCTGCTGAGATCAGCATCGGGGGTCTCGGTACTGAGTTTCGAAATCGCCAGTTCGAGCGGGGTCTGCGCCGCCGCGAGGATGGCTTCGAAATCGGCCGCCGTCTTGCCGGACGCGAAGAATTCGTTGACATCGATCTTCGCGTCGGCCATCAACGCGTCAGCCTCGGCGCTACCGTCAGGCAGACTGGCGAGCGTCTCGCGCGCGGCCTGCTGTTTCTTGCCAAGCGGCAAGACGGCAACCCGTGTGGCGATTCCGTGCTGTGCCAGGATGCGCGCCGTCTTCAGCGCGCCCTGCATGCCCGCCTCGGAGATCTCGTTGTCCTGGCAGATGTAGACGGTCTTCACGCCGGCGAGCTTCGGCAGCAACCGTTCCCAATCGGCCTCGCGGATCTGCACCGTTACCGGCGACACTACCGGGAATCCGTGCTCCATCAGGGAAATGCAATCCGTAACCCCTTCCGTGATGATGACCCGCTCGGGCCGTGAAAGCAGCACATCCTCGTTGTAGAGGACGTCGTTCCTGATGAACGGCGAGACGTGGCTGTTGTTGCGGTCATTGCGGATCGCCAGTTTCTTGTACTTCGACTTCTCCCATTCGTGATCCGGGGTCCAAGGCGTTCTCCGGCCGATCATGAAGACGACGTGCCCGCGACTCCAATATGGAAAAACGATCCGGCCATCGAAAAAGGGGACCAGTCCGTCCTGCGCCGTGGGCCGGAAGACGGATGTGGCCGCCAGTTCGCGCATGGTGAAGGCGCCAGGCCCGTCCATCAACGTGCGCGCTACGCTGGGCAGGCCGTTCTCTGCATACCCGATCTGGAGCCGGCTGATCGTCTCCTCGCTGATCCCGTATTTCCCCCGAAACCAGGCGAGGACTTCCGGATTCCCGACCAGGCGCTGGTGATACACGTCTGCAAACGCGGTCAGCGCCTCACGTACGCGAAGCGTGAGTTGGTGAGCTTCNNCGGCTTCTTCCGGGCTGCCGGAAGCAAGCTTCGACAGCGGCGGCAGTCGAACGCGTGCCGCCAGGAAGTCGCGCGCCTGCCGGTGGGAGTCCGGCATGGAGCCAGACTGCCCGCGCGTGACCACGCCGAACCGGACGAACTCGACCAACTGCAGCACATCGCCGCCGGTGCCGCAGGCGTGGCAAAACCAGCCTTGCTTGTCGCGCCAGACGTGAAGCGAACGGTGTGACTGGCTCCGGTGGTTCGGGCAATCGCAGAACAGGGTTTGCCGCGATTCCTGCGTAATTCGCTCACCGAGGAGTTCGCGGGCGATTTCGCCGATGTCCACATCGGTCACCTGCCGGTAGTAAGTGTGGACATCTACCGGAGGCGCTATCACTGCCGTGTCTCCGGGTGGAGCAGGAAGGAGAGAAATGTGTTTCGACGGTCCACCTGCCGTTTGGCGGCGCAGTTGTCGATGCCCCAGCGGTCGCCCACGATGATCACGCTCTCTTTTGCCCGCGTCACAGCGGTGTACAGCAGATTGCGGTGGTGCATGAAGGAATGCGACTTGTGGGCGATCACGACCGCGCAGGGAAATTCCGATCCCTGCACCTTGTGAATCGACGTCGCGTAGGCCAACTGGATATTGCCGAGCGCATCGCTGCCGCCCTTGATCTCTACGGGCCGGCCATCGAAATCGACGGAAAGGCCACCGTCCGGCATTGCGTCAACTACGACGCCCATCGCGCCGTTCATGACGCCCAATTCGTAGTCGTTCTTCGTCTGGATCACCTTGTCACCCGGGTATGGCCGCGCGCGGTGGCCAGCCTCGACGGTAGGCACATCCACCCCGAACAACTTTCGCTGCAGAAGGCGCTGCAACTCGATATTCAACTCCACCGTGCCGAGCGGGCCTTTGTGCGTCGGCGTGAGCACCTGAACTTCACGAATCAGGTCGTAGCCGAGCCGCTCCTGCAGCACTTCCTCGAAGAGGAGCAGCAGCATTCGGCGCACATCCTCGCGGTCCGCGAATTTGTCGATGACGTACCAGGGCCGGCGCGCGCCGACGAACGAATCCGACGTGGGCCGCACCTCGCCAGTGAGGATGGCTGTGGAGTTTTCCTTGAGAACGCCAGCTTGGCGGATGATCCGCGTCAGCACCATGGTCGGGATCGCCATGGACCGCACAAGGTCCCGCAGGAGGTTACCCGGGCCCACCGGCGGCAACTGGTTGTGATCGCCGACAAGAACCACCGCGGTGCGCGTGCGATCTACCGCCTGGAACAGCCGCCACGCAAGTGGGACGTCCA
>PLRS01000024.1 GCA_003164035.1 Bryobacterales bacterium
CGATGCGGAACTGGTTTTCCAGCAGTTCGCCCACGGCGCGCACCCTCCGGTTGCCCAGATGGTCGATATCGTCCACCGCCCCGAACCCCTTGCGGAGCTTGAGCAGGTACTTGATGGTGGCGCGGAAATCCTCCACGTCGAGAGTGCGCTTGTCGAGCGAGGTGAAGTCGGCGCGGTCGAACAGCTTGATGTTGAATTTCATCCGGCCCACGCGCGAAAAATCGTACTTGCGCGGGTCGAAGAACATGCCCTGGAACAGTTGCGTGGCGGTATCGAGGGTGGGCGGATCGCCGGGACGCAGCTTGCGGTAGATTTCGATCAGCGCTTCGTTCTGGGCCTTGATGGTGTCCTTCCGGATGGTGGAGGAGATCACCGTGCCGACTTCGTCGCGCTCCGGGAAGAAGATTTCGAACTCGTTGATGCCGGCCTCGATCAGCTTCGAGATTTGGGTCGAGGTCAGCTCGCTGTTGGCTTCCACGTAGACTTCGCCGCTGGCCGTGTCGAACACGTCGGCCACCACGTAGGCGCCTTCCAGATCGTTTACGGCGACTTCCACCTGCGGGATTTTGGCCTTCAGGATTTCCTTGTAGAGGGAAGGTGTGATCTTCTTTCCCTGCGCCACGACGGTTTCGCCGGTCTTGGCTGCGATGGGGTGGGAGAGCTTCAGGCCGGTCAGGCCTTCATCCACGTTCCACCACAGCTTCTTGTCCTTGATCGACAGCTTGCTGACGCGGTAGAAGGCGCGCAGGATTTCTTCGTCTTTCTTGTAGCCGAGCGCGCGCAGAAACACCGAACCGTAGAATTTACGTTTGCGGTCGATACGAACGTAAAGAAGGTTCTTGTTGTCGTACTCGAATTCCACCCAGCTCCCGCGGTAGGGAATGATCTTGCCCAGGTAATAGCCCTGCGCCGGAACGCGCTCGAAAAACACGCCCGGAGAACGATGCAACTGCGAAACGATGACCCGCTCGGTGCCGTTGATGATGAAGGTGCCGTTGTCGGTCATCAGCGGAATCTCTCCGAAGAAGACCTCCTGCTCCTTGATGTCCCGGACGCTCTTCTTGCCGGTTTCCGGGTCCTTGGCGTAGACCGTGAGCCGGATGGTGACTTTGAGCGGGGCGGCGTAGGTCATGCCGCGCTCCTGGCACTCCTGCATGTCGTACTTCAATTGCAGGCCCACCGGGTCGCCGCACTTGTTGCAGAAAGTGACCACGTTCTTGTTGAACGTTCCGCAATGCGTGCAAAGCACGTCGCCGGCGTGAAAAGGATCCGTACGGATGGTCGAGCCGCAATTGCGGCAGGTCGAACGCAAGTGGTGCAAGCCCTTCAGATTTCCGCACTTGCACTCCCAATTGCCGATCGAATAATCGACGAATTCGAGGTCGCTGACGCCGCGAAAATCCGAGATCGGAAACACCGAGCTGAAGACCGTCTGCAGGCCCATGTCTTCGCGTTCGTTGGGCAGCAGATCCATCTGCAGAAAGCGTTCATAGGAGGTTTTCTGCACCTCGATGAGGTTCGGGATGGGAATCGAAGTCTTGATTTTTGAAAAATCCACTCGCTCAGGGACGGCGCCGTTATTTTGTAATTCCATTCGTAAGCTCCTGACGGCCGAACAGCCGAAGCAAAGAAACCGCGCTTAACAGCACAAAGCCAGCGGCGCTCCCGTGGGCGATACCCTCGGGAGCGCCGAAAGACGACAAAGAGGCAGGAAACGAATCGGTGGTTCCGGCAAGAAGCCTGCAAGGAAGCGGGTAGCGAGAGCGCGGGCATTCCGGACGTACGGGTAGCGTTCCAGCCGGAGGACGGACAGGGATGCCCTGTGTGCAGTTCCAGCCGAACTGCACGTTGCGTGCCAAGTTGCGGGAGTCAATGTCACCAATTGGGATCGAATCCGCTCGAATCCAACACCCAACTACTCAGGCTACCAGGACTTTGGGTCCTGCGTCAAACCTATCCCGAGACCGGCGCCAGATGCCGGTCCCGCAATCCGACCGGAACTCGCTGGTATTACTTCACTTCGACTGTCGCGCCGGCATCGGTGAATTTTTTCCGGATGGCCTCGGCTTCGTCCTTGCCAATACCTTCCTTCACCGGCTTGGGCGCGCCATCCACTAAGTCCTTGGCTTCTTTCAAGCCCAGGCTGGTGACTTCGCGAACGGCCTTGATGACGTTAATCTTGTTGGCGCCGGCAGCGGTCAGGACCACGGTAAACTCGGTCTTTTCTTCCACCACCGGGGCTGCCGCCGCGGCAGATCCGCCGCCGGCTACCGCCACCGGAGCGGCCGCCGCCGCCGAAACTCCCAATTTCTCTTCCAGCAGCTTGACGAGCTGAGAAGCTTCCAGCAGCGTCAAGCCCTGAATCTGATCCGCAATTGCGTTAATGTCCGCCATTTTCCTCTAAACTCCTTAAAGACTTAAGCTTTCAGCCATCAGCGTTCAGCGATCAGCGAAAGCCTCGCCGCTGCGCGCGCCGAAGCTGACGGCTGATAGCTGATTGCTGACAGCTTTACTTGAACTTGTTTTCTTTCACACCCTGGTCCACCACCACGGCCAGGTTACGGCCCACCGCGCCTATCGCCGTCGCCAGTCGCTGTGCCGGAGCATTGATCAGGTAAAGCAGCTTGGCGAGAATCTCTTCCCGCGGCGGCATGCTGGCCAGATCCTGGATCGCCTTGACGTCGATCACGCGGCCTTCCACCACGCCCGCCTTGAATGTGAAGCTGGGATTGGCTTTGGCGTAGGCGGTCAGCGCTTTGGCCAGCGCCACCGGATCGTCGAAGGTGTAGGCCACCGACGTCATGCCACGCAGGTTCTGGAGCACCTGACCGGCGGGCGTGCCCTGGGAGGCAACCTCGGCGAGGGTGTTCTTGACCACACGGTACTTGCCTTTGGCGCCGCGCACCACCTTGCGAAGCTCGAAATCCTGGCTGACGCGCAGCTTTTCGTAGCCGGTCACGAACAGGTTCTTCGATTTCTCCAGGTCCTGGCGCAGCGCGTCAATATCTTTCTTCTTGTCGTCCTTGTTTTTCATGAAAGCACCCGCGCGGTTCTAGACCGCCGCCTTAACGCTGAACGGCGCCGTGTCCACGGCTACGCCAGGACCCATGGTGGAACAGATGGTCGCGCTCTTGACGTACTTGCCCTTGGCTACCGACGGCTTGGCCTTGATGACCGCGCTGATCAGGCTGGCGGCGTTCTCGATCAGCTTGCCCGCCTCAAAGCTCAGCTTGCCCACCGGCGCGTGGACGATGCCGGTTTTGTCGACGCGAAACTCCACTTTGCCGGCCTTGATTTCCTTCAGCGCCTTGACCACGTCGACGGTGACCGTGCCGGTCTTGGGGTTGGGCATNNGCCCACGAAATCGGCGCCCGCTTCCTGCGCCTCGCGCTGTTTGTCGCCAGAGGCGATCACCAGCACTTTCTTGGACTTGCCAAGCCCGTTCGGCATCACCACGGTGCCCCGCACCATTTGGTCGGCGTGCTTGGGATCTACGCCCAGAGACATGTGGATCTCCACCGTCTCGTCGAACTTGGCGTACTTGATTTTTTGGATTAGCGGAACCGCCTCTTCGAGCCGGTACTCGCGGGCTTCCACTTTACTCCGTGCGGACTGATACTGTTTACCTGGTTTGCGTGCCATTGTTCCTCATTGGTGCAAGCGGTTCGTCGAAAAAAAACGAACCTCCCACTGAGCGATCGTCAAAAAGGGACAGTGATAAGTCTACCAAAGCTCGACCGCCCCTGTCCACTAGTGGAAATTAGTCGTAACCGGAAGCCACCGGAAATCATCCTATTTAGTGTAAGAATGCCGCGTCCCGTTGCACTTTTAACCCTGGCGGTGTGCTCTGTTTTGTGGGCCTCCGCACAGGAAGCCCCCGCCGCACCGTCCGCTCCGGCGCCCAATGTGCCGGTGAAGGCGGACGCGCTCGATCCACCGCCATCCCCCGATCCGCTTTCTCCGGATCCGACTAAGCCCGTTCCCAAAGAAGATAAACGGATCTTCGGAGTCCTTCCCAACAACCGCACCACTGAGAATTCGATCCCCTTTCAGGCTTTGACGGCGAGCCAAAAAATGACCATCGCCGCTAAGGACTCTTTCGATTACCCGGTCTACCCCACCGCCGGGCTGTTCGCCGTGCTCTACCAATTGGAGAACTCGAATCCGTCTTTCGGCCAGGGCATGGAAGGCTACGCCAAGCGCTTCGGCACCGCCTATGGCGACCAGATGATTGGCAACGTGATGACCGAGGGCCTCTGGCCCAGCGTTTTTCACCAGGATCCGCGCTATTTCCGCCGGGCCGAGGGCAGCAAGAAAAGCCGCCTGGTCTATGCCGCCGAGCAGATCGTGGTTTGCAAGAACGATCAAGGCAAACGGGTCTTTAATCTCTCCGAATGGGGCGGCAACGCCATGTCTACCGCTATTTCCAACGCCTACTATCCCGATACGCGCGATTGGAACGACAACCTGCAAAAGTGGCTGATCGCGGTGGCTACCGATACCTTCTCCAACGTGTTAAAAGAATTCTGGCCCGACGTCAAGCACTACTGGAAACACCGCCACGGCCAGAAGGAAGCGGCGCTGTTGGGCGTCAGGTAGGGCGGACCCCCTGGTCCGCGCGGGTCCGCCCGGCCCCGCTCTTCTCCCCGAGAAATCAATCAAGGTCCACTCCCGAAAGCCAGCCAGGGGGCCGGCTGCGGACCAAGGGGGTCCGCCCCACCATTTTGTGCTGATGTTCAACTTCGGAAAAGCTAAAGTGGCGCGCGCACTGGTGCGTGCCGGGTCGAGACTTTCTCGAGACGGCTGTGCAGTTTCCACACCTCGTCCCGTCCTAATTCTCCGACGGCCTTTCCGCGTGGTCGACCACCAGAACCGCCACCGGCGTCTTCTCCGACCGCAGCCGCAGGCCAAGCTGTTCCTGCATGGCCGTGAAGATCGAGGGCCCATCGGGCAGTCCGCTGTCCCCGCCCGGCCTCGCCGGCTGGCCACTGTCCGGCGTCCAGGTCAGCTTCAGGTTGAACGCGCCCTCCAGACCCGTACGATTCACCACCGGCAGATCCATTTGACGGGCGAGCACCCAGGCGAAATGGTCCATCGTGGTATTGCCGGCTACGATACTCCCGCGGCCACTGGCGTCGCTGCTCACGCCTCCCGCCGCTTTCTCCAGCTTCGGTCCCTTCCTGGCTACTTCCAGAACATAAGCCGGAATCGTCCTGGTCTCGCGATGCACCGCCAGTTTGAAGAGCTCTGCCAGCAGCGTTTGCAGCATAGCCATCAAGGCGGCATCGCCCACTGGTTCCTCAGCTTTAGCGATGATTTCGAAGCGGTCGGAATCGAGCCACTCCGGGCCGCCGAAGATCTCGTTGGGCCCGAGCCCGTAGGCCCCGATGACGCAGCGTTTCAGGGTCACGTTGTTCGCCGTGAGCCGGCCGTGCCCCGTCCCGATGCCCGAAGAAGAGCCTGGAGCGGGGCTGACCGGCCGTACCGAAGCCACCTCAAATCGCGGAGCCGCCGGCTGCCCGTGAACCGCTCCCGCGACGCATACCGCCAAACCGACAACGGTTCGAACCACCGAATGCCCCTCCGGAATTGTTGACGCGATGGCCCGCCAAAACGTTGGCTGGTAGCCTTATCGGCGTTTATCGGTGTTCATCGGCGGCTATATTTCTTCACACCTTCGGGCGACCCTACTCGTCCAGCACGCAGACATCGTCCAGATTGCGGTACTTCTCCGCGTAGTCCAGGCCGAATCCCACCACAAACCGGTCGGCAATCTGAAAGCCCACGTAGCTGGCGTGAACCGGACGCAAGCGGCGCTCGGGTTTATCCAGCAGGGCGGCAATGCGAATCGACTTGGGGCGGCGCTGCTCGAGCAGGTGCATCAGGTAATTCAGCGTCACCCCGCTGTCCACGATGTCCTCCACGATCACCACGTCGGCCCCTTCGAGCGAAATGTCGAGGTCCTTGGTCACCCGCACTTCGCCCGAACTGCTCTTACCCTTGCCATAGGTCGAGATACCCATGAAGTCCACCGAGACGTCGCGCTGCATGGCCCGCGCCAGGTCGGTCAGAAAAAAACAGGCGCCCTTCAAAATGCAGATGAAGTAGAGACTGCCGGTGGGATAGTCCGCCGAAATCTGGGCTCCCAGCTCGCGGATGCGCGCCTGGATCTTTTCGCTGGGGATAAGCACCTTCAGGTTGGGATCGGTCATGAACTCTCCATTATCCGCCGGAAGACTGGCCGGAAGCTTTGAAAAATCAAATTCGAGGCGCCGGCGAGCGCGGATAAACGCCGATAAATCTTTTGGTTTCTTCGATCTTTCATCGGCGCTGATCGGCGTTCCCCGGCGGCTATATTCTCTTCACGTCTTTTCGCCGGTACCGAAGGGCACGGGCCGCGCCCTCGATTTTCATCGCCGCTTGGGGCATATCACCCACCCGCGTTCCGTCCCGATGGGCAAGCTGTTGAAAATACTAGCCCGATTTTTGGAAGACGGGATGCACGCGTTATCCTTAAACTACGCAACCATGCCTCGATTCGATCAACTCATCCGCCGCGATATGATCGTTCGCGATGTGAAGCAGATTCACCCCGCAACCGTACCCATATTTGAGGCCCTCCGCTTTCGCTCCAGTTGCGACGATTGCTCCATCGATACGGTGGCGCGCAAAAACGGTCTCGCGGTTCAGGACGTGCTGGACTCGCTGAATCAGGCCGCGTTCACGCCCGAAAAGGATTCCGACGATGCTCGCTAGCAAAACCAACAAAACCAAGTCGCGCCGGCAGGATGCCCGGCCGCTCGATGTATTCTTTTCCCCCAAGACCGTGGCCGTGATCGGCGCCACCGAAAACGCCAACTCCGTCGGCCGGACGCTGCTGCGGAATCTTCTGACCAGCCCCTTCGGCGGCACCGTTTACCCGGTCAATCCCAAGCGGCCCAACGTACTGGGCGTGAAAGCTTACCCCTCGGTGGGCGACATTCCCGAAGACATCGATCTGGCGGTGATCGTGACCCCACCGCCCTCGATTCCGGGCATCATCCGGCAGTGCGGCGAAGCCGGCGTGCGCGGCGCCATCGTCATTTCGGCCGGCTTCAAGGAAGTGGGCGCGGAGGGCGCGGCCCTGGAGCGCCAGGTACTGGAGGAGGCGCGCAAGGCCCGCATCCGCGTGATCGGTCCCAACTGCCTGGGCGTGATGAGCCCGCTGACGGGCATGAACGCCACCTTTGCCACCACCATCGCGCGGCCGGGCTCGGTCGGCTTCATCAGCCAGAGCGGCGCCCTGTGCACGGCCGTGCTGGACTGGAGCCTGAAGGAAATGGTCGGCTTCAGCGCCTTCGTATCCATCGGGTCCATGGTGGACGTGGGATGGGGCGACCTGATCGACCACCTGGGCAACGATCCCAAAACCAAGTCCATCGTCATCTACATGGAATCGATCGGCAATGCGCGCGCCTTCCTTTCCGCGGCCCGCGAAGTGGCGTTGAATAAGCCGATCATCGTTATCAAACCGGGGCGTTCGGCCGCCGCCGCCAAGGCCGCCGCCTCCCACACAGGCTCGCTCACCGGCAGCGACGAAGTGCTGGAAGCCGCCTTCCGCCGCAGCGGCGTGCTGCGCGTCAACAATATCGCCGACCTGTTCTATATGGCGGAAGTGCTCTCGAAGCAGCCCAGTCCGCAAGGCCCGCGGCTGACCATCGTGACCAATGCCGGCGGCCCCGGCGTGCTGGCCACCGATGCCCTCATCATGGGCGGCGGCGAACTGGCCGAGTTTTCACCGGAGACGCTCGAAGCCTACAACGCCGTGCTGCCCGCCACCTGGAGCCATAACAACCCGGTCGATATCATCGGCGACGCCTCCCCCGAGCGCTACGCCAAGGCCCTCGAAATCGCCGCCAAGGACCCCCATTCCGACGGCATGCTGGTGATTCTGACGCCCCAGTCGATGACCGATCCCACCCGCATCGCGGAGGAATTGAAGCCGCTCGCCCGGCAGGAAGGCAAACCCGTGCTGGCAAGCTGGATGGGCGGGGTGGATGTGGCCGCCGGCGAGGAGATTCTCAATCGCGCCAACATCCCCACCTTCCCCTATCCCGATACCGCCGCCCGCGCCTTCAACTACATGTGGCAGTACAGTTATAACCTGAAGGCCCTCTATGAAACCCCGGCCCTGCCCGAGGATTCCGCCGAGTGGACGCCAGACCGCCGTCTGGTGGAAGAAATTATCGGTAAAGCCCGCGGCGAAAACCGCGAGATCCTCACCGAATTCGAATCCAAACAGGTGCTGGCGGCCTACGGGATTCCCATCGCCAAAACCATCATCGCCGCCGACCGCGCCGCCGCCGTCCAGGCCGCGGCCGAAATCGGCTACCCGGTGGTCCTGAAGCTATATTCGGAAACCATCACCCACAAGACCGACGTCGGCGGGGTGCAGTTGAACTTAAGCGACGCCGCGGCCGTGGATAGCGCGTTTCAGGCCATCCAAGCGTCGGTCGCCGAAAAAGTGGGCGCGCAGCACTTCCAGGGCGTCACCGTGCAACCCATGGTGAAACTGAAGGACGCCTACGAGCTCATCATCGGCTCCTCTCTCGACCCGCAGTTCGGCCCCGTGCTGCTGTTCGGCACCGGCGGGCAACTGGTGGAGGTTTTCAAGGACCGCGCCCTGGCGCTGCCCCCGCTCAACAGCACTCTCGCCCGCCGCATGATGGAGCAAACCAAGATCTACAAGGCTCTCAAGGGCGTGCGCGGGCGCAAGCCGGTGGACGTGGCGGCGCTCGAACTCCTGCTGGTGCGCTTCAGTGCGCTGGTGGCCGAGCAGCGCTGGATCAAGGAAATCGACATCAATCCGCTGCTGGCTTCGCCCGACGGCCTGATCGCGCTCGATGCCCGCGTGGTGGTGCATGCCGCCAATGTCGAGGAAGACCGCGTCCCGCGCGCCGCCATCCGGCCTTATCCCACCCGCTATACCGGCCAGTTCAAAATGAAGGACGGCACCGAGGTCGCCATCCGCGCCATTCGCCCGGAGGATGAGCCCAACATGGTGAAATTCCACCAGACGCTCTCGGAGCGTTCCGTCTACCTGCGCTTTTTCCATTTGATGAACCTGGAGCAGCGCACCAAGCACGAACGCCTGATGCGCACCTGCTTCATCGACTACGATCGGGAAGTGGCTCTAATTGCCCAGCGGCGCAACCCGCAATCGGGCGAGCTCGAGATTCTCGGCGTGGGCCGTCTCACCAAGCTGCACGGCGTCAACGAGGCCGAAGTGGCCGTGGTGGTGTCCGATCAATGGCAGGGCCGCGGACTGGGAACGGAGCTGCTGGCCCGCCTGCTGGTGGTGGGCGCCGACGAGAAGCTCTCCAAGCTCACCGCCAACATCCTTCCCGATAATCGCGACATGATCCGCATCTGCGAAAAAGCCGGCTTGAAGCTCCGCCATTCGCCCGAAGACGAAATGATAATCGGCGAGCTCGCGTTTTGAACTGTGCCGCGATGCGCGAGAGTGAATGAAAACTGGTTTCGGATGACGCCGGAGCGGCTAGGCGACCGATAGCGTGAGCCGGCTTCACGCCTTTGCAGGCCTACAACAACGAGCGTCGCCCGAGATATTGAGATTCAGCCGGCGGCCTGATAAGCCGATCGCAACCTACTTTTTGACGGAGACAGCCGCTGGAGCTGTGAACTGTTACGATCAATCTGTATGGAGTTGGCGATCCGGATTCAAATCGAGGAATTGCCTGAAGGCGTATTCCTCGCTACGTCCGACGAACTGCCTGGCCTGGTGGCGCAGGGGCGGACGGTTGCGGAAGCGCCGCTTCGGCACTTCCGAGAAG
>PLRS01000154.1 GCA_003164035.1 Bryobacterales bacterium
CGGCCAACAGATGGGGGTCATTAAACAGGACTTCGAAGTGCTGAGGGGTGTCTGGTTCGATCCAGGGTGGACGGTTCCAGACAAGGGTTTGGCCTGAAGTGACCGATTCGCTTCCGGTGGCGGTGACGCCGTTGAGGGTGACTTCGCCGTTGTTCAGTTTTTGTTGCCAGGCTTGTGGGGTTGAGTGGGGGTAAAGGCTTGCCAAGTGGGAGAGCAGGGTTTGTCCATAGTATTTGCTGCTGATGATTGTGGTGTAGGCATAGCCCCGGTTGAGCATGTAGTTTGAGTGTAAGCTATGGCATCTGCGGCGCGGCGGCCAGAAGGGTTTTTGCGATCCAATCGGCGCGAGGGAGCCCAGACTGGCCGAGTTCTTCTCGATTGGCGGCGCAGGCTTGCCGGCAGTGCGCACAGTGCAATCGCAGGCATACTTCAAACAGACATCTTCCCCTGCCGCAACTCGTCGGTGTTGCGATCCTTGCGCGGCGGCAACGAGCGAAATATCACCAAGTCACTCGCCGACAGGTTCTGGGCGGATCACGCGCCACTCGGAGAATGCTCCACCGAACAGCCGGTGCACGACCTCTTTACGGATCGCCGACGATCCGGCCGACACCAAAGAGCACTTGCGACGCACGCGGGCGTTTGCAGCGGTTCACTTCGGGAAGAAGACGAGCGCGCTGATGCCGCGCGAGGACGGAACGCTGGAAGTGCGGCTTCCGAGCGGCGTGGAGTGCGGGGTCGTCTTCGGGTAGCGAACTACCGCGCTACCGGCGGTACGGCCGGACGCGGCGGAACGGGAAGGACCCGGATGGTTACCTCGGCTGGCGACAGGAACTCGGCGGTGGCGCGCAGCGTGAGCGTTCCGCTGCCTGCGTACGCCGATTGCGCGATCACTTGGGCGAAGCCGTGGAAGACGCTATGCCGGTCACCCTTTTCGGGTTCATGGTTGCTCGGATTGCCGTCGTTCAGGCCAATGATTGCACCGGGACCGCTCAGTGTAAACCGGACCGGCAGGCTCGCTGTGGGTACGACGCGGCCTCGGGCATCGACGACCTCGACGGTGATGGGCTGCGCGTCGGCGCCGTCGCCGGCGAGGCTGTCGCGGTCGGCAACGAGTTTCAGGGCCGCGGGCGGGCCGGTGGTTTCCACCGCGAAGCGCGCGATCACCTTGCCACTATTGGAGGCGACCGCTTCCAGCTTTCCGGCCTGGTAAGGCACGTCGAAGGTGACCATGTCATACTTATCCACTAACTTCTCGCCGAGGGGTATGTCGTTGAGGGTAAGTGCGACTTTTTCGGCGTTGGATGCCGCCATCACCTTGATGGGTTTGCCTTCGCTGCCGGCCCAGTTCCAGTGCGGGACCAGGTGTAGGATCGGACGATCCCGAATCCACTGCGCCTGGCGAATATAGTAAGCGGCCTTGGGGAATCCGCACAGATCGAGGATGCCGAAAGAGGAGCCTGCGGAGGGCCACGCCAACGGCTGCGGCTCGCCGCGATAATCGAAGCCGGTCCATGCCATGGTGGCGGCAACAAACGTGCGTGTCTCGACCTGCCGCCACGCGTCGCGATGCGACAGTCCCCAGAGGCGGAAGTACTTGCGATACCAGCCGATGCCGTTGACGCGCCGACCAGACGAAGATCGGCGAATCGCGCGGCGCCGGGCTTGGTCGCTTTCGCCCAAGTTCCACCGCGAACCCTCAATATCCAAACGCTCGCCGAGGACCCGATCGACCCGGTGGGTTCTCCACCCGTTCTCGTGAGACGCACCAATAGTGCGCGTAGCGTGGGTGTAGAATTCCTCCATGCGCATGAGGCGAAGAGATTTCATTGAGGGCGGCATTTTCCTGGCGGGAGTGGCCTTATCGGCTTTGAAGCCCGCTGCCGCGGTGCCGGATCCCTCGCGATGGTGGCTCAAACCAGTGCGCCTGTTCCATCCCAACATGCGGGAGTCGGAGTTGCGCGGTTTCGATACCGGGCGCTTTGTCGCGAGTTGCGCCGCCACGAATGCCGGCGGCATTGTGGTGAGCGCCGGCGGGATCGTGGCATTCTACCCTTCCAGGGTCTCCTACCACTATGTGAGCCCGCTTTTGAACGGGCGCGACGTCTTGAAGGAAGTAACGGCGCAGTTACATACCGCCGGAATGCGGTCGATCGCTCGGGTCGACTTTAGCAAGGCACGCGCAGACCTGTTCCGCGAACATCCGGATTGGTTCGCGCGCCATTCGGACGGCTCGCCCCGAACGGCGGGCAAGTACTACAACGTATGCCCCAACAGTCCCTATGTCGGCGAGGGGTTCGCTTTCCCTGTGATCCGCGAGATTCTGACGGGTTACGATGTGGACGGGTTCCACCTCAACGCGGGCGGTTTTTCGGGACATTGCTACTGCGCCAATTGCCAGCAGACCTATGAGGCGCGGTTCGGCTCCAAACTTCCGGAGAGAATCGACTGGAAGGACCCGGCTTCAAAACAACTGGTCGCCTGGCGATACGAAGTGAGCACCGAGTGCTTTGCGCGTCTGCAGAACGAAATCGAGACTATCCGGAAGGACGTGTTCTGGACCGGCGAGTTGGCCGGACTCGACAACCCCACCTGGGCTCGGGATAAGGCATTGGACATTGTCAGGCTATCCCGTTCCTTTTCCTCCTTGATGTCGACCGTCGATAATGCGGAACCCTATCCCGACCTGCGCTGGGTTTCGGGGATGACCGCCAGCTACGCGCGCTCGGTGGGCGAACGGCCCCCCATCATCAACCTGAAAGTCTCGATGCGGGCAGCCGGCTGGGCTCACGCCAGCATGCCGCCGGCCGAATACGCGCAGTGCGCCTGGCAGGCTATCGCTCACGGCGCCGGCTTGAAAATGCCGACATTCGGGCTCGCCGGTAATATCGAGGACGAGCGGAATATGCCGGTTATTGCGGAAACCTTGGGCGTGCTCAAGAAGCATGCCTGGGTATTTGACGATGCGCGAGCCGCCGCGCCCGTGGCACTGGTATGGTCGCAGCCGACCTTGGAACTGTACGGGCAGGACAATGCCAACGCCAGATACGCCGATTGCGTCTACGGCTTTCATGCCGCGCTGATGGAGAACCATATCCCCACGGTCGTGATAAGTGACGAGGCGCTCACCTCCGGTCAACTAGCCGGTTTCCGGGCCATCGTACTGCCGAATCTGGCTTGCATGAGCGACGAGCAGGCGCGCTCGATTACCGAATTCGTACGCGGCGGCGGAGCGCTGGTTGCATCTCACGAAACATCGCTATACGACGCCGGCGGGAACAAGCGGACGAATCTCGCGCTGGCGGAGGTGCTGGGCGCCGAGTACGACCCGGCATCGCCCACGACCGCCGCCAAGAGCGCATATATGTGTCGCCGCCAGTTGCACGCGATCACGGCCTGGATGCGGGATACGTCGGTGCTGCCATTCTCGGGTCGGATCACACCGGTTCGCCCGGCGGGCGTAGCCGCGGTACCGCTCGTATATGGATACACGCCCAGTCTGGTCGATCCAGAGGAAATGGAGAATCCCATACGGACAGAGCTGCCGCTATTGGTCGCTAACGTCTTTTCCGCGGGGAGAGCGATCTATTTGCCGTGCGACCTGGATGGCTTTTACACTCGTGGCCGCCTGGACGATGCCCGGCGGTTGTTGGGTTCGGCCGTTGTTTGGGCCCTGGGCAAGGTTCCTCTGCTCGCTACCAACGCGCCTGCCGAAGTTGGCGTTGTACTCTCGGAGAAGCCAGGATTCACATTTGTCCACTTGATCAACACCATAGGCGGCCGGCCTTTGGGTGAAGTCGTTACGGTCCGAGACTTGCAGTTTCACCTCCCAATCAGGTCAAAGGTGAAGACCGTCCGTGCTCTGTTGCACGGAACTCCTCTAGGCTTCGAGGCTCGCGACGGGCTCATCCGGTTCACGGTTCCCCAACTGGATGCTTACGAGGTGGCGGTAATCGAGAAGACGACTGCCTGAGCTGCCAAACGATAGCGGCGATGATGACTTCGTTCTCAGTTTATTTGGCCTGTCCACGGTTCGTTACTTTGATGCGATTCCACCGGAGAAGTATAGGTAACGCCGGCCGTTAGGACCGGCCCGACACGCGGAGCCTATTTCGTGGATTTCGCGGCTGCTGAGGGTCCGCACCGCCAGGGGACCGCTGCGGCTGAGATTAGTACCCGGCGTAAAACCTGGATTGTACGCGATGACGTGGAGACCCTGGGTCAGCGCTGAGGGCAAAGATGCGAGTGCGCGAGCGGTCAGGACATTGCAAAGCTTCGACCCCGGGTACGCCTGAATGCCCTCGATGAAGGGGCGTGATTTGCGCCCCGGCTCCGGCTGCGGGTGAGCCAAGCGGTGCGCGTCGGCATGGTATGACGGCGCAATAGGATTAGTCCCCGCATCATGCATGTCGCTCGTCGTAAACAGGACAGTCGCCTCATTCGCGAGATGTGGCATCAGGAGCCGTGCCAAAAGGTAATGGGCAAGATGATTCACGGCGAAGATGGTCTCAAAACTATCTTCGGTGTTGCATGGTATTAGAACCTCCCGCGTGAACTTCGAGGCGTGCCAGACATAAGCGATCTGCAGGCTGGGCACAAGGGCGAACGCCTCAGACCAGTCGGCGCATGGCTTCCAGTATATCCGTCGTGCCGCTGCAGCGCATTCGGCCGAAAACCGACGTCGGGCTGCCAGGCAGAACCAAGGAGGAGTGGCGGGCGTTGGGCGCGGTGGGCATCGTCCTTATATGAAAACGAAATGTTGTCGTCTCAGGAAGACTGTCGACACGCGCGGAAAACGGTGGGCGGGGAAACGGTAAGTGTATGAAACGTTTTGGTGGACCTGGTGAGATTCGAACTCACGACCTCTTCCATGCCATGGAAGCGCGCTCCCAACTGCGCCACAGGCCCACAGGAGTGCCAATAAAGACTATATCACAAGACTGAGGATTACACCCGCGCCGCGCTCCTCTCTTCCACTCTTCCACCCCCTCAACGGCGGGATGGTCGCTGCTGCATCGCCTTATCTACGCGGGAAGCGGCGGCGGGTTGGGATGGAATGGGGTTGCGCCGCGGCCTGGGCTGGCGGGCTCGGGGCTTTCCAGATCCAGGTTCACCACCACCGGATCCCGACCGCTTCGGACGACGACGGCTTGGCAGGGTTCGTCGGCGAGAGCGTTGATCTCCTGGTGCGGTACGTAGGGCGGAACATAGATGAAGTCGCCTGGTCCCGCTTCTCCGCTGAATTCCAGGTGGTCGCCCCATCGCATGCGGGCCCGGCCGCGAACGATGTAGAGGACGGTTTCGAGCTCGCCGTGGTGGTGAGGTCCGGTCTTGGCGTTGGGCTGAACGACTACGGTGCCGGCCCACAGTTTGCTCGCTCCCGTTCGGGCGTGGGTGATGGCGGCGGCGCGAGCCATGCCGGGAGTCTGGGCGGTATTTGGGTCCAGGTCGTTGGCCGGAACGATTTTGACGCCGTTGTGCTGCCAGTCCATGATTTACAAGATAGACGTTTTTTTCGTCCACGGCATTGGTTCTTCGCCCATTCCCTTGCGCGCGCCAGGTTCGGCCGGCCCGCGGTTGGCGCTACTTTGGAAATAGCTTTTGCAGGTCTTCCAGATTCGGCTGGCGGCCGTACTCGCACAGTTCGAAAGCTTCCGCATGCCGGATCCGGCCGGCCTGCTCCGCACCGTAACGTTTCTCCAGCGCGGCCCGCAATGCCGGGTTGATGTGTCCCAGGCGCGACCCGGCAAGCCATTGCTTGCGCGCAACCGGGTCCTTGGGCACCTGGTCCAGGCGTCCATCCACCCATGGCAGCCACTCATAAAACTGCGAAACCTGAGCGTCCAGAGCGTTGATCTTGGTCTCCCAGACATCGTCTATCGAGACTGCCACGTCGGGGCGGAAAGGGGCCGGCTTCTGGAAGTTGTCCTCAAAATAGAGAAATATCGGGTTTTTGCGCAATGGCGGGGTGTCCGAAACCACGTTCGGCACCACCACCATGTACGCGGCGTCCTGGACCAGGACGCCCGTGTAGCGGTGATCGGGATGGTAGTCGTTGGGCCGCGGAGCCAGCACCAGGTCGGCGTTCCACTGGCGGATGGCACGGATGATCTGCCTACGCACCTCCACCGAGGGCATCAGTTCGCCGTCGTGGTTGTCCAACACCTGGTATTCGTCGATCCCCAGCCGGTGGGCGGATTCCTGGGCCTCCGCATAGCGGCGTTTGGCCAGCGAGGCGCCGCCCTCGGTCTGGTGACCGGCATCGCCGTTGGTGACCGAAACGAATTTGACAGCGTGCCCCGCTTTGGCAAACTTGGCGGCCGTGCCGCCGAACTTGAGGTCGCAGTCGTCCGGATGCGCCCCAAAGGCTATTACCCGAAGCTTAGTCTCTTGCGCCTGCCCCATCACGAGCCCTGGAACTGCCAAACCGGACACGACGACCGTCAAAACGGCCGCAACGTACCCAAGCCTGCGCTTTGACACAATAAACCTCCTGTTGCCGATGTGAATCATCCGGCCGCCCGCAAGGTAAATAGGTAGCAGCCCTCACCTCCAAGTGCAAGCGCCGCCCAGCTCCGCTCGCCCCGAGCCCGGTCAGACGGGGGCGGAAGGCGCCTTGGCGGTTCGTGTCTCCACCCACAAGTCCCGCGGACTGACGAACAGGATCTTCCAGGCGCAGGCGGCGGCCCATACCAGGACGGCAAAAGCCCTGGGAAGGCCAGTCAACTTCTTGACCATGCCGCCGTCGGCGACTAGCGGATCGAGCAGGGCCACCCCCCAAAAGGCCAACTGCGGAAGGGCGGCGAGCCAGCGCCACGGGGACGGCAGCCCGAACGAAGTCGCCAGAAGCGCCGCCAGCAAGAAGGGCAACAAGAGGCGCCCGATCTTCAAGCTGACGAAATGGAACCGCATGCGATTGCGCCCGCCGAGCAGGCCCGGGAACGTGCCCAGGAGTTGGATGATGCCGGCTTGCGTGCGCACTTTACGGCGGAATTCGGCGGCCAGGTCGGTGGGCTCGTCGATGGCTACGGCGCCAGGCTCGATCACCAGACGGTACCCCTGCAAATGCACCGAAAGCGGCAGGAAGACATCGTCCAGCAGGGAGTTGGGCGGAATGGGCACATAGAAGGAACGCCTCACCAGGTATACGGGGCCGGTGGCGCCCAACATCGAATCTACCCGTGAAAGGTTGCCCCGAATCCAGTTTTCATAGCGCCAGTAAAGCCCGGTATTGGCTTCTTCCTCGCTGGCGCCGCGGGCGATCCGCAAATCGCCGCTTACCACGCCGACGGTGGGATCGGCCATCGCCGCCACCAGGCGGCGCAGGCAATCGGGGCGTAACACCTGGCGGACGTCGGTAAAAAACAGGAGTTGGCCGGAAGCTTGCGGCACTGCCGCATTCAGGGCCGCGGGTTTGCCGCCGAAAGGAACCCGCATCGTGCGCACGCGACGGCCCGCATAGGAGGCCGCGATTTGTTCGGTGGCGTCGGTGGACCCGTCGGAAACCACCAGCACGTCCATCGAATCCGCCGGATAATCCTGAGCCAGAACGCTGTCGAGCTTCCGGCGCAGCCAGCGCTCTCCGTTGCGCACGGCAATGACGACCGTCACCGGGGCAACGTGTTCCCGGCGCTCCACCGGGCGTTCCCGCCAGCGGGCCAGTCCGGCCAGCAGCAGCGGATAGCCCACCAGAACATAAGCCACAGCCAGCGACGAAACCAGGAAAAGCGTCACCAAGAGCGGCGTCATGAACAGGCCAACGGGGTTGTGCCGCTATAACGGCATTTGTCGCAAAATGACCGGGAACACAGCTTGAATGAAGGCCACGCCGGTATTTGTCGCGGTCCTCAAATCGCCTTCCCGCACCGGTACGATCACGCGCACCAGGGCGGTATCGCTGCGGCGGTAGCGCACGGCGTCGGCCACTAGCCAAAATTTGGCGGCGAATTCGCTGGCAATCACCCGGCGATGCCCCTGATACCAGTACAACGTCACGCTCTCGTCATCGCCATGTTGTACGGCGTAGCGATTCACCGTTATCGGGCGGTCCCATCCCGCTACGGAGATGGTCTGCCTGCCCACTTCCACCTCTTCCCAGCCCGAACCCGGCAGACAGTTCTTGGGAGAATGCGGCGACTGTCCGTACCGCTGGGTCTTGAAGTACGCCACGAACAGATTCACCGCCACCGCGTGCCCGCGATCGACATAAACCCGATTGGTCACGTCGTCGGCTTTCAGCATCTGGAGCGTTTCCGGTTCGAGCGGCGCGTCCTGCACCATCGTCCAACTCCCTAGTACCGTCGGAAAAAGGCTCAGGGGGACGATCGGAGGGGCCAATTCGGGACGCGAAGCAACCGCGTACAGTGCGCCAGCCTGAACCAGCAGCACGACCGTCAGCGCTATGGCGTATCGATTCTTAAGCAAACTCACGGCTCTCCTGTCTTTCGGTAGGAACCTCACATCATGATAGCAACCGCCGACAGTGGCCGGACTAAAGCCAATATTGCCATTGGCCAGACCAGATCACGAACAGGCCGAGAGCCAGATTGGTGACGCCGTGCGCCAGGATGCAGTCGCCCAGGCTCCGGGTGCGAACCATCCACCAGTTGTAGGCAATGCCTGCCACCAGCCCAACCTCCCAATAGGGGCCGTGCTCGGCGGCGAAAAGGGCCGCGGTCACCCAAAACGCCAGTCGATCGTATGTGCCCAAAGGGACCGTTTCGATGTTCGGCGAAATCACCCAACGCATCAGCCAGGCGCGCCAGAACAGCTCTTCGATAATCGGCACCAGCAGCGCCGAGCCACCGGTCCGGAGCACCAGAAATGCAACGTTGTGGCGCAGTTGGGTGGGGATGGAACTCACGGCAGCGCCGGTGAGTGCGCTCTCGAAGAGCCAATGATGGCGATAGTTCCATAATTGGTCCGGCGCCACCCATAAGAGAAATACCGCGAACCCGGCGGCCAGGCTCGAGATCGGGTTTCGGACCTTAAACGAAATTGCATGGCGAGAGAATGCCAGGATCGCCACGAGGGTGAGACTGCAACGTAACGCATAGCCCCATCCACCGCCGATTCCCAGCAGCCGTTCCAGACCCATGGAGGCCACGTAAACGCAAAACGGGCCGACGTAGGCGAGCGTGGTACGCGATGGACGGTCGACAATCATGGTACTCTACGAAAACCGGCCTTTCCCCCCGGCTGTCCGAAATAGTACCATGGCGCCTTCCGGCGCGCTTGCCTGCCATCGGTTCTGGCATTCTAACCTGTTGATTCTAAAATTCCTTCTTTCCCGCCTCATAGTCCGGCGCTGGGTTGGACATGGTTCTAGGCCTGAAGACACATGGGGGAGTGCGAATCGCCCGGGACGGGCGAGTATAATGTGTAGTCGGAGTAGGCGTCCCGATCCTACTGATTTCTTTACATGATCCGCTTGTTTCGAGTATTCGTACCGGCTGGCACGCTGGCGCTCCTGGCGGCGGAAACCATCATCATGCTGACCGCTTTCGTGGTGGCCAGCTACATGGTTCTGGAGGTCGATCCAACCGACTACCTGCTGTACGACGGCGGCTTGGTACGTATCCTCGTCGTGCTCGGCAGCATCGTGATCAGCCTTTATTTTCAAGATCTTTACTCCAATTACCTGATTGAATCCAGGATTCTGCTGCTGCAGCAGCTTTCCATGGCGGTCGGCACGGCCATTTTGATCCAAGGCATTTTCAGCTACGTCAGCCGCGATTTGCGGACGCCCTTGCGTCTGATGCTGACCGGGAGCTTTCTTTCGTTGGCCGGAGTCTTTGCCTGGCGGTTGGCGTTTAATTCCTATGCGTTGCACGTGGTGGGGCGTACCGGGTTACTGCTGGTGGGCGGGAGCGAACCGCTGGCCGATCTGGCACAGCACGTGACCGAGCATCCCGAATTGGGCCTGAGCGTACTGGGTTATGTCGACGATCTCCCGGCCGGCGAGTCTCCCTTGCCCGGGGGACGGGTGCTGGGGCCGGTATCGGATTTACGGCGGATTGTGGAGCAGACGAATCCCAACTTGATCGTGGTCGGCATGTCCGAGCGGCGCAATCGCGTTCCGGTTGCCGAACTGCTGGAATTGCGTTTTGGCGGCCACGCCATTGAAGAAGTGGCGTCGGCCTATGAGCGTGTCACAGGCCGGGTGAGTCTGAAAGAACTGCGCCCGTCGCAATTGATCTATTCCGGCGAGTTGGGTCCGCAGCGGCAAACCCTTTCCTACCAGAGGGTTTTCAACCTGTTGGCGGCGACGGTGGGAATCGTTCTGGCATCGCCGCTGGTGCTGATCACGGCCCTGGCGGTACGCCTGAGTTCGTCCGGACCGGTGCTTTATCGGCAGCTTCGGGTCGGGTTGGACGGTCACCCGTTCACGGTATACAAATTCCGCTCCATGCGGGCCAACGCGGAAGCGGCCACCGGCGCGGTCTGGGCGTCCCGGAACGATCCGCGGATTACGCCCGTGGGACGCATCATTCGCAAGATTCGCTTCGACGAATTGCCGCAGCTTTTCAACGTGCTGAAGGGCGAAATGTCCCTGGTCGGCCCGCGCCCGGAACGGCCGGAATTTGTCAAGGCGCTGTCCGAGCGGATTCCCTATTACCGGCAGCGCCACTATGTTCGCCCGGGCATCACCGGCTGGGCGCAGATCAATCACAAGTACGGCGACACGCTGGAAGATACCGTCACCAAACTGGAATACGACTTGTATTACATCAAGAACATGTCGCTTAGTTTGGATGCCTATATCGTGTTCCACACCCTTAAAACGATGTTGCTTTCGCGAGGCGCGCAATGATGGCTAGTCCGTGCGGTTCTTGACAGTTGGGGAGGGGCGCGTCAGACTTTAGTTTTGCAGGCTTGGCTTTGCGGATCTCGATCGTTCAAAGCGAAAAACGGAGGAACATGTATTTCGAATTGAGGCGTCTGGCCGCCATTTCTTGGTTGGCCGTCCCGGCGTTTGCGCAGTATGCCGGACCGGCGATTCTGTCGCGCGGCGAAGCGCCGACGGCCATGGCGGCGGACCAGATCGACTTTCGGCCTTACCTGACCATTACCGGCGTTTACGACACCGGCTTGTCCGGCGTGTCGGTGAATTCCCAGGGCGAGATCGGCAACGTTTCCAGCCCCGGGGTGGAGTTCGCCGGAGGGGTTAGCGGCGTCCATAGCTGGAAACACACCAAAATTGGCCTGGACTATCATGGCGATGTCCGCGAGTACTCCAAGGCCACCTACTACGACACCACCGACCAAACGCTGCTGCTCGGGATTACCCACCAGTTCACCCGTCACGTCACCCTGGTGTTGAACGAGGGCGTGGGTATGTTTTCGCTGGACTACGGGGCGCTCGGCCTGCCGAGCTCGATACCGTTCGATCCCTCCACGCTGAACATCCCCGTCACCGACTTTTTCGATAACCGTACGATCTACGCCAGCACGCAGGGCAGCCTGATCTACCAGAGAACGGCGCGGCTTTCCTTTAGTTTTGGCGGCTCCGGCTATTTGAATCGCCGGCGGTCCACGGCGCTCTACGGCGTTACCGGAGCGACCGCGCGGGCCGACGTGGAATACCGGCTTTCGCGAAACACCACCATCGGCGCCATGTACAACTACAACCATTACAGCTTCACCCGCATTCTGAGCGACGCCGACATGCATGGAGCGGCCGGCACGTTCGCCCACCGGTTTACGCCAACTCTGGAGCTCACCGTATATGGCGGTTTCCTCCGGGTGGAGACCGAAGGCGTGCAGGACGTTACCATCGACCCGGCGATCGCCGCGTTGTTGGGGATTTCCGCGACACAGCTCTCGGTGGCCTACAGCGTTCGTTACGTGCCTGACGCTAGCGGGCGTTTGTCGCAGACCTTCAAGAAAGGTGTCGCGTACGTCTCGGGCGGCCGGACGGTCACTCCCGGCAACGGCCTCTTCCTGACATCGGAAATGACCAATATTACCGCTGGCTATACCTACACTGGAATCCGCCGCTGGAGCTTCAACGCGAGCGCGTCCCGCAACTGGGGCCTGTCGATCGGCAATATCGTCAATGGCGATTACCGGGACACCACGGGAACGGTGTCCGTCAGCCGGGACCTGACCCGGGCGCTGCACGTGGTCGCCGGCGGCTGGGTCCATCAGTACGGAAGCAACGATTTCAACCAGTACAACCGGCGTGTGTATGAAATCCGTATCGGGCTGCAGTTCGCTCCCGGTAACGTGCCGCTGCGGATCTTCTGACCTTTCGCGGTCGGCAGCGCTAGCGCTCGTGCACGTCTTCCAAATAGGTGTAGCCGTGCAGGCCCTCTTCGTAATAGTGCAGCAGCGCTCCGGATTCCTCGTAGGTTAGCCGGTTGTCGCGGAGGGCCGTTTCCACGTCGCGGCGCAGTTTGGCCACCAACTGGTCGCTGGAAAACTGCACGTAGTTGAGGACCTCGCGCACCGTATCGCCCTTGATCACCGAGTCCAGAATCGTTTCCCCGGCCGGCCCCAGGCGGACGTGTACGGCATTGGTATCGCCGAATAGGTTGTGCAGATCGCCCAGGATCTCCTGGTAGGCGCCCAGCAGAAACGTGCCCAGGTAGTAATCGCCGCCGTCGAAGGGATGCAGCAGGAGGGTCCGCTTTACGTCCCGGCGGTCGATGAAGGCGTCCACCTTGCCGTCGGAATCGCAGGTGATGTCGCCCAGCACGGCCGGCCGCGTCGGCTGCTCCTCCAGCCGGTGAATCGGCATGACCGGGAACAACTGCTTGATCGCCCAGCTATCCGGCATGCTCTGGAACAGCGAGAAATTGCAGAAGTAGGTGTCGGAGAGCATGGCGTCGATGCCCTCCAGTTCTTCGGGGAAGTAGTCGAGCTCGCGCGCCTGCTTTTGAATCTTACGGGTGATGGCCCAATAGAGGTTTTCGGCCACGCAGCGCTGCTCGAGCGAAAGGTAGCCCAGGCTGAACAGGTTGAGCGCCTGGTCGAGCGCCTGCTGCGCGTCGTGATAGCTTTCGAGCAGGTTCTTGGCGGTGAGGCTGCGGTAGGTTTCCTGCAGATCGATGAGGGGCTGCTCGGCATCCGGGGGCGGCTCGGGCGGCGCATCCGTTTCGCCCATGCCCGACACCCCCAGTACATTGAACACCAGCACGCTGTGATAGGCAGCCACGGCGCGGCCGCTTTCAGTAACGATAGTGGGGTGCGGCACGCCGACTTCGTCGCACACGTTCTGGACGTGGTAAATCACGTCGTTGGCGTATTCCTGCAGGGTGTAATTGACGCTCGATTCGAAATCCGTCTGCGAGCCGTCGTAATCCACTCCAAGGCCGCCGCCCACGTCGAGATACTGCAATCCCGCCCCGGCCCGCGCCAGGTCCACATAGACCCGCACGGCCTCGTTCACCGCGCCCTTGATCTGGCGGATGTTGGTGATCTGGCTGCCCAGGTGGAAATGCGTCAGGTTCAGGCAGTCGGCCATGCCGAGATCTTTCAGCTCCTGCAGCGCCCGCATAGCCTCGGTAACCGACAGGCCGAATTTGGAACGATAGCCGCCGGAAGATTTCCACCGGCCGGTTCCCCGGCTGGCCAGCTTCACCCGCAACCCGATCCGCGGCCGCACGCCCACTTTCTGGCTGTACTTCAAAATCAGGTGCAGCTCGGTGTATTTTTCAACCACCGGGATAATCTGGCGCCCGATCTTTTGCGCCAGCATCGCCATTTCGATGTACTCGTCGTCCTTAAAGCCGTTACAGATGATGGGCGTATCGTTGTCGGCCAGCGCCATGACGGCGATCAACTCGGGCTTCGACCCGGCCTCCAGCCCGAATTTGTAGGGCTTGCCGAATTCCAGCACCTCTTCCACCACGTGGCGCTGCTGGTTCACCTTGATGGGGTAGACGCAGCAGTACTGGCCCTGGTAATGGTGCTCGTTGATGGCGGTCTCAAACGCCGCATGGATCTCGCCCAGGCGGTGGTTGAGGATGTCGGCGAAGCGGACCAGAATGGGCAGGTCGATGCCGCGAAGCACCAGCGTATCGACCAACTGTTTCAGGTCGATGGACCGCGCCGGGTCTTTTTCCGGGTGAACCAGCACGTGCCCGTTGCCGCCCACCGAGAAATAGCCTTTGCCCCAACTGGGAACGTCGTAGAGATCACTGGCGAACTCAGGCGTCCACCGTTCTGTGGGCTCAACCACCATGGAACCTTTGCGGCCGTTTCTTTCCAACTTGCAAGTTTCTCCTTATATTTATCAGTGTCCTTCGAAAGCAAGGGACGTGGCAAGCGGAAACTGGTCACATTCGGGTGACCGGGGGCGGCTCGGGGAAAAGAGCAGCCATGATTTGATTTTTCAAAACCCCTTCGGGCCCGGCTGGAGCCGCCTGGTGCCTGTCTGTAAGTTATTGATTTCTGGTACAAAACCGGGACTTAGCAGGCAATTTCGGAATTGCGGCCACGGCCCAAGAAAACCGCTCCCTGGCGGTCACGGCTCGGTTTCGCTTGTTTCCGAGCCGCGACCGCCAGGAGTGCCATATGGGCCTGCGGCCAACCAAAAAGGGATGAAGACGCACGCGGCACTCCCTGGTGGGGCAGGCGGACGGCGCGAAATCAACAACCCGGAGAGCGTCTTCAACGGAGCGGTTGCCCGGTGGGTTTGACTTTATCGAGGTCCCTGCGCAAACTGGAGAGAGAAGGCGGTACATGACCACCGACGAACGATTTGACCGCCTCGACCGCTCGGTCGAAACCCTGACCCGATACGTCCTGGACCTGCGCCAGGAAACGGCTGCCCGGCTTCAGACCATCGAGAACCGCCTCGACATGCTTGCCTCTACCGTTGCCAATATCGACTCAAGGTTGCCCGCCCTGACCAAAGCGCTGACCGGAGTGACAGGCCGCCTTGACTTATTTAAGTCTCCATGTCACAATGAAGCATGAGCCCGAAAGCCGACACCGTCCGAACCAGCCTGGACGTTCCCAGGAGCCTGCATCGCCAGGTCCACGAAGCGGCCGCCCGCAAGGGATGCTCGGCTCGCCAGCTCATTCTTGCCGCGATTGAAACCGCCGTGCGAGAGGCCCCGGCGAAGCCTGGCAAGCGCCTGGATCTGAGAAACCGCCCGCTCCTGCCCCGCACTGGCAAGCCGATCGACCTTTCGAACGACCGGATTTATGACCTCATCCAGTTTCCCTGATGTGAACGTGTGGTTGGCCCTGGCCTCGGCCGAGCACACGCACCGGGAAGCAGCTCTCCATTGGTGGGAAGCCCAAAACGAGCCCATTCTTTTCTGCCGGATCACCCAAATGGGCTTGCTGCGGCTGCTGACAACCTCCGGCGCGATGAATGGTAAACCATTGCAAATGAAACAGGCTTGGAGGGTCTACGACGAATTTACGACCGACGAGCGGGTGGTTTTCGCGCCGGAACCTGCCGGCGTCGAAGCTCGGTTCCGTCTCGCCGCGAAGAAGGCGAGCGCCTCCCCTAAACTGTGGACCGATGCCTACCTGCTTGCCTTTGCCGCCGAGGCCGAAGCGGAGATTGTCACCTTCGACGAAGCTCTGGCCGCGCGGGCAGGAGTCTCCACTTTACGCTAGCGCCCGTCGTTCACGCTTCTTTCCCTGCCATTTAGCGACGCCTGCCCCCATTCGCCGCCTAATCTTGACTAAGAAGTATAGATTCGGTAATCTGGTGATGGGTAGGAGTTTACGTGAGCGATTCCACCAATACCATCGAAACCTTTGCAAAGCAGGAATATAAGTGGGGTTTTGTCAGCCCCATCGATTCGGATTCGATTCCGCGCGGGCTGAACGAGGACGTCGTCCGGCTGATTTCGGCCAAGAAACAGGAACCGGAATGGCTGCTGGAATGGCGGCTGAAGGCTTACCGGCACTGGCTCACCATGACCGAGCCCACCTGGGCCAATATCCATTACCCCAAGATCGACTACCAGGACATTATTTATTACGCCGCGCCCAAGTCCGAGGCTGACGGCCCCAAGTCCCTCGCCGACGTCGACCCGGAACTGCTTCGGACCTACGAGAAGCTGGGCATTCCGCTGGCGGAGCGCGCGGCGCTAGCCGGCGTCGCCGTGGACGCGGTGTTCGATTCGGTTTCCGTGGCCACCACCTTCAAGGCGAAATTGAAGGAGATGGGCGTGCTGTTCTGCTCGTTCTCCGAAGCCGTCCACGAGTATCCCGAGCTGGTGCAGAAGTATCTGGGCTCGGTGGTGCCGACTTCGGACAACTTCTTCGCGGCGCTGAATTCGGCGGTGTTTTCCGACGGCTCCTTCTGCTACGTGCCCAAGGGCGTTCGCTGTCCCATGGAGCTTTCCACCTATTTCCGCATCAACGCCAAAGACACCGGCCAGTTCGAGCGAACCCTGATCGTGGCCGACGAAGGCGCCTACGTGAGCTACCTGGAAGGCTGCACCGCGCCCATGCGCGACACCAACCAGTTGCATGCCGCGGTGGTGGAACTGGTGGCGCTCGACAATGCCCAGATCAAGTATTCCACCGTGCAGAACTGGTATCCCGGCGACAAACAGGGCAAGGGCGGCATCTATAATTTCGTGACCAAGCGCGGGGCTTGCCGCGGCGTGAATTCGAAAATCTCCTGGACGCAGGTGGAAACCGGCTCGGCCATCACCTGGAAGTACCCGAGCTGCCTGCTCATTGGCGACCATTCGGTGGGTGAATTCTATTCGGTGGCGCTGGCCAACAATTACCAGCAGGCCGACACCGGAACGAAGATGATTCACATCGGGAAGAACACCACTTCCACGATTGTCTCGAAGGGCATTTCGGCCGGCCACGGACAAAACACCTATCGCGGCGGCGTCAAAATTCTGAAGAACGCCACCGGCGCGCGGAATTATTCGCAGTGCGATTCGCTGCTGCTGGGCGACCAGTGCGGCGCGCATACGTTCCCATACCTGGAAGTGAAGAACACTTCGTCGCAGGTGGAACATGAGGCGTCCACCTCGAAAATCGGCGAGGACCAGATCTTCTATTGCCGGCAGCGCGGCATCTCCACCGAGGACGCGGTCTCGATGATCGTTCACGGCTTCTGCAAGGAAGTCTTCCGCGAGTTGCCCATGGAATTTGCCGTGGAAGCCCAGAAACTGCTCGGCGTAAGTTTGGAAGGCAGCGTAGGGTAGGAGCGTGCAACCGCTCCCTCACGGTCGCGGCTCGGTAAGACCGGCGGAACCTCCGCGTTTCCGAGCCGCGACCGTAAGGGAGCGGTCGCTGGAATAGTGTTTGATTTCGTTTGAGGACACATGTCATTACTGGAAATTAAGAACCTGCACGCCACCGTTGGCGATCGAGAAATTCTGAAGGGCATCGACCTCACTATCGACGCCGGCGAAGTCCACGCCATCATGGGGCCGAACGGCTCGGGAAAAAGCACGCTCGCCCAAGTGTTGGCGGGCCGCGACATCTATCGCGTCACCGAGGGCGAAATCGTCTACGACGGTCAGAATCTGCTCGATCTTTCTCCCGAGGACCGCGCCCGCGCCGGCATCTTCCTGGCGTTTCAGTATCCGGTCGAAATTCCCGGTGTCAGCAACATGTACTTCCTGAAAGCCGCTCTCAACACCGTGCGCAAGGCACGCGGCCTGGAAGAGCTGGACGCCATGGATTTCCTGGCCCTGGTCAAGGAAAAGCTCAAGATCATGGACGTCGACCAGAACTTGCTGAACCGCCCGGTGAACACCGGATTTTCGGGCGGCGAGAAAAAGCGCAACGAGATCTTTCAAATGGCCGTGCTGGAGCCCAAGCTGGCCGTGCTGGACGAAACCGATTCGGGCCTGGATATCGACGCGCTGCGCATCGTGGCCGCCGGCGTCAACGCGTTGCGCGACCCACGGCGCTCCATGATCGTCGTCACCCACTATCAGCGCCTGCTGAATTACATCGTGCCGGACTTCGTACACGTGTTGTCCGAAGGCAGGATCGTGAAATCCGGCGGCAAAGAACTGGCCCTGGTGCTGGAAGAGAAGGGCTACGCCGGCCTGGGCATTGAAGACGCCGAAGAAGAGGTTGCACGGGTATGACAGCTGTGTCCGAACAGATCGGCAACTGGCTGGAGCTGTTCACCGCCCAGCCGCCGGCCGAGGCGTGGCGGAAGCAACTGCGCGACGGCGCGTTCGAGCGTTTCTGCGCCCTCGGCTTCCCGACGACGCGCGACGAAGAATGGCGCTTCACCAGCGTCGCGCCGATTGCTCGCACGCGGTGGTCCGAAGCGCCGGAAGCCATCGCCGGTTCGGAACGCGCCGCCGACGCGGTGGCGCCGTGGACTACCGGCGGCATTCGCCTGGTTTTCGTCAACGGCAGACTCACCGGCCCCGTTCCCGCCCTGCCCCAAGGCCTCGAAGCCGGCCTGCTCACCGAGCGCTCCGAGTTGAACCTCATCGTGCCGAAGACCGCATTTGTGGCGCTCAATACGGCTTTTTTGGGCGAGGTTGCCTGGGTGAAGGCCGCCCGTGGCGCCGTGGTGGAGACGCCCATCCATCTGGTCTACATCACCACCGCGGACGCTTACGTAGCGCCCCGCGTGCTGATCCAGGCGGGCGCGGACGCTCACCTCACCGTGGTCGAAAGCTTTGTCGGCACGGGCGCTTACTTCACCAACGCGGTGACCGAAATCGCGGCCGGCCAGGGCGCGGTGGTGGATCACTATAAAGTGCAGTGCGAATCGCTGGATGCGTATCATATAGCCGCGCTGGGGGCCAGGCTCGGCCAGAGCGCGAATTTCCGCACCCACTCCATTTCGCTCGGCGGCAAGCTGGTGCGCAACGATATTGGCGCGGTGCTTTCCGAAGGCACCGAAGCTACCCTCAACGGCCTCTATATCGTCAACGGCTCGCAACACGTCGATAACCACACCACCATCGACCACGCCAAGCCGCACGGCACCAGCCACGAGCTTTATAAGGGCATACTGGACGGCGAGTCGGGCGCGGTCTTCAACGGCAAGATTATCGTCCGCCAGGATGCGCAAAAAACCGATTCCAAACAGACCAACAAGAACCTGGTGCTGAGCGACAACTCCGTAGTGAATACTAAACCCGAATTGCAGATTTGGGCCGACGACGTTCGCTGCACCCACGGCGCCACGATCGGCCAGTTGGACGCCGAAGCTTTGTTTTACCTGCAATCCCGCGGCATCGGCCGGAAGGAGGCGCGCAGCCTGTTAACCTACGCCTTCGCCGAGGACATCGTCGACCGGATCAAGGTCGAGAGCCTGCGGGACTCGCTCGAAAAAGTCCTCTTCGAGAAATTCCATGAGCACGCTGACCAGTGAAATCTTGACCAATTTCGACGTGGAAAAGCTCCGGGAAGATTTCCCGGTGCTCAAACAGCAGATCCACGGCAAACCGCTGGTGTACCTGGATAGCGCCGCCACGGCGCAAAAACCGTACGCGGTGATCGACGCCATCCGCCGCTTCCATGAAGTGGATTGCGCCAATATCCATCGCGGCGTCCACGAGCTCAGCCAGCGCTCCACCGCGGCCTATGAGCAAACCCGCACCCGCGCCCGCCAGTTCCTGAACGCCGCCTCCGATGCCGAGATCGTTTTCGTGCGCGGCACCACCGAGGGCGTCAACCTGGTGGCGTCGAGCTGGGGCCATCGCCACCTGAAGGCCGGCGACGAAATCGTCATCTCGGCCATGGAGCACCACTCCAACATCGTCCCCTGGCAAATGCTGTGCGAGGCCCGGGACGCCCGGCTGCGCGTGATCCCCATGAACGATCGCGGCGAGCTGATTCTGGAGGAGTACGAGAAGCTGCTCAACCCGCGCACCAGGATGGTAGCGGTGGCGCATATTTCGAACGCGCTGGGCACGGTGAACCCGGTGGCGGAAATGATCGCCATGGCGCATCGCGCCGGCGCCCTGGCGCTGATCGACGGCGCCCAGGCGGCGCCGCATCTGCAGGTGGACGTGCGCGCGCTGGACGCCGATTTCTACGCTTTTTCCGGCCACAAGACGTTGGGACCGACCGGGATCGGCATCCTCTACGGCAAACAGGCGCTGCTCGAGAACATGCCGCCCTACCAGGGCGGCGGCGACATGATCCGCACGGTTACATTCGAGAAAACCACCTACGCCGATCTGCCCTACAAGTTCGAAGCGGGCACGCCCAATATCGCCGGCGGCATCGGCCTGGGCGCGGCTCTCGAATACATCGGCGGCATCGGTATCGAACGCATCGCCGCCTGGGAGCACGAACTGCTGCGCTACGGCACCGAGCAACTGGAGCGCATCCCCGGCCTGCGGATCATCGGCACGGCCAGGGAAAAAGCCGCCGTGATTTCTTTCGTGATCGAGGGCATTCACCCGCACGACATCGGCACGGTGCTCGACCTGGAGGGCATCGCCGTGCGCACCGGCCATCACTGCGCCCAACCCGTGATGGATCGCTTCCACGTCCCGGCCACCACGCGCGCCTCGCTGGCGTTTTACAACACGTTTGCCGAGATCGACAAGCTGGTTGCTGGCATCTATAAGGTGAAGGAGGTATTCGCCTGATGGTACACGAACTCTATCAGGAAACCATCCTGGACCACAGCAAGCGCCCGCGCAATTGCCACGCCATGGCGGATGCGGACCGGAAGGCGGAGGGCTACAACCCGCTTTGCGGCGACAAGTTGAAGCTCTACGTCAAGATGGAGGGCGACATCGTCCGGGACGCCAGCTTCGAAGGTTCGGGCTGCGCCATTTCAACTGCCTCCGCTTCCTTGATGACCGAAAGCCTGAAAGGCAAAACCCGCACCGAGGCTCTGGCCTTGCTCGAAAAATTTCACGACCTGCTCACCAGCGACGCCGAGGTCGGCGACGGGCTGGGCAAACTGGTGGTGTTCTGCGGCGTGCGCGACTATCCCGCGCGCGTCAAGTGCGCCACCCTGGCTTGGCACACCCTCAAGTCGGCGCTGAACGGGGCCGATCAACCGGTCTCCACCGAATGACGCTCGAATCCCAGATCGTGGCCGCGCTGAAGCGGGTCTACGACCCGGAAATGCCGGTCAACGTGTACGACTTGGGTCTGATTTACGGCATCCAAACCGATGCGGACGGGCGCGTCGCCATTCGCATGACGCTGACCGCGCCCAACTGCCCGGTGGCCGGCTCGCTGCCGGCCGAAGTGGAACGCGCCGCCCGCGCGGTGCCGGGTGTTGCCGACGTCAAAGTCGAGCTGGCGTTCGATCCCCCCTGGTCTAAGAACAGTATGTCGGAAGCCGCCAAGCTGGCGCTGGGAATCGAGGACATCATTCCGGTCGGCAGGCTGGGTTCGGTGAGAAGGCCATGAAGCTCAGCGCGCACGAAGAATACGGTGTACGCTGCCTGGTGCGGCTGGCCTATGCGGGTTTCGAAGGCCAGGGTCTGACCATCCCCGAAATCAGCCTGGCCGAAGGCGTCTCCAGCGCCTATGCGGCGAAAATCCTACGCGTGCTGCGCAAGGGCGGTTTTGTGAAAGCCGCGCGCGGCAAGGACGGCGGCTACACGCTGGCCCGGCCCGCCGCCGAGATTCGTCTCGGCCATGTCATGGAAGCTCTGGGCGGGCGCTTGTTTGAAACTAATTTCTGCGACAGCCACGCCGGCCAGGCGGCCATCTGTACCCGCTCGGTGGATTGTTCCGTACGTTCGCTGTGGCGCGCCGTGCAGGTCTCCGTGGACCAGGTGCTGGATAAAATTACGCTGAGCGATCTATTGCAAAATGAACAGGATATGAATTCCTGGGTCAAGACGATTCCGGGCCCCGTCACGATCCGGCTGAACTAGGAATCCCGCAGCCGCATGGTAAGCTGGTAAAGTTGGACCATTATTTCATATTGGGGTTCTTTATCTGAATCACCGCGCACTCATACTCGCCGTTTTGATGGCCGCCGCCGCGCTTGCCGACGTGCCCGAGCCTTCTCCGGACGCGATTCTCCACAACTACTCGGCCGCGCTGGGGAACCAGGCCCGCACCGGTCAGCGCATGGAAGTAAGCATTTACGGCTCGCTGCCGAATCTCAAGAAAAGCGGCCGTCTGCGGGCCCGGCGCCACATCTCCAGGCTGGGCCGGATCACCTACCAGGTTTTGGGATTCGAGGGCGACAACACGGTGAAGAAGGAAGTCATCGCCCGGTATCTGGCGGCCGAAATGGATGCCGCTCAGGCCCCCCGGAAAGACGATACCCGTCCGCGCCCGTCGGTGGCCGTCACGCCCGATAACTACCGGTTTCAATACAAAGGGCGCGCCCAGCGCGATGGCCGCGATACGTTCCTGTTTCAGGTGGCGCCGAAACGGCAGCGGTCGCTCTCCGGCAGCACCGTCGATTTCTTCCGCCGCCTGGTCGGCCTCCCAACCGCGCCGGCCGCCGCCGGCTTGTTCAAGGGCCAGATCTGGATCGACTGCGCAACCTGGCTGCCGGTGGAGGAATCCGGCACTCTGGCCAGCGTGGCCTCGATCTGGGTCAAACGCATCGACTTTGTTCGCAAATACGAAATCCGCGACGGGCGCTCGCTTCCCCTGCGCCTGGAGAGCGTGGCGGATACCCGCGTGGTGGGCCGCGCCGAGCTGACCATCGATTACAGCAACGTCACCCTGGACGATAGCGACGCGGACATGGAGTTTGAATGAGAACGTTATTTCTAAATCCACCATCGTTTGAAGGATTCGACGGAGGCGCCAGCTCCCGTTGGCCGGCGTCCCGCGAAATCGAATCCTACTGGTATCCGGTCTGGCTCTGCTATCCGGCCGGTATGTTGCCCGACAGCAAAGTGGTGGATGCGCCGCCGCATAAGATTTCCATTGAACAGACCGTCCAGATGGGCAAGGATTTCGAGCTTCTCGTGCTCTACACTTCGACTCCAGGATTTCACGTGGATGTCAAGATGGCCGAGATGATGAAGGATTCGAACCCCAAGCTCCAGGTGGCCTTCGTCGGCCCGCCCGTCACCATTGAGCCGGAAAAAACCCTCCTCAACAACAAAGCCATCGATTTCGTGGTGCGCCGCGAGTTCGATTACCAGATCGCCGATTACGCCAAGGGCAAGCCTCTCGACGAGATTCCCGGCGTGAGCTTCCGCAAGAACGGCGCCGTGGTGCACAACCCCGAAGCGCCCGCCATCGAGGATCTGGACGCGCTGCCGTGGGTGACCAAAGTCTACAAACGCGATCTCGACATCACCCGCTACAACGTGCCGTTCCTGCTCAACCCGTTCATTTCGTTTTACAGTTCGCGCGGCTGCCCGGCGCTGTGTACCTTCTGCCTCTGGCCGCAGACCCACTCCGGACACCGCTGGCGCCTGCGCTCGTCCGACGACATGGCCAACGAGGTTCGCTACGCGCTCGATGCGTTCCCCAACGTCAAGGAAATCTTCTTCGACGACGATACCTTCAATTACCGCAAGGACCGCACCATCGAGCTTTCGAAAAAGCTCAAGCCGCTGAACTTCACCTGGTCCTGCACCTCGCGCGTCACCACCGACTACGACACACTGAAGGCCATGAAGGAAGCCGGCTGCCGGCTGCTGATCGTGGGCTACGAATCGGGCGATCCGCAGATCCTCAAGAACATCAAAAAGGGCGCCACCGTGGATATGGCCGAGCGCTTCACCGCCAACTGCAAGAAGCTGGGCCTTGCGGTGCATGGCGATTTCATCATCGGCCTGCCCGGGGAAACCCGCGAGAGCATCCGCAAAACCATCGATTTCGCCAAGCGGCTGGACACCCACACCATTCAGGTTTCCATCGCCCATCCCTATCCCGGCACGGAATTCTACGAATACGTCAAGCGCAACAACCTCATCACCATCGATTCGATGACCGACGACGTCGGCCATCAGCTTCCCAATATCGTCTATCCCGGGCTGGACCGCGCCGAGCTGGTCGACTGGGTGGAACGCTTCTACGGCGAGTACTTCTTCCGCCCGCGCGTGATCTGGCGCATCGTCCGCAAGGCCATTTTCAATAACGACGAGCGGCGGCGGCTGACCAAGGAAGCCCGCGAGTACATGGCCCTGCGCTCCAAACGCAAGAAATTCGTCGCCGACAATACCGCCAAACCCGCGCCCGCCGCGGCCAGCTCCGGCGACTAAGGTAGGACAGGCCTCCTGGCCTGTCCAAGGCGTCCCGATGCCGTCAAGTTTTTCGGATTCTGTGGCCTTCTCGCTATATTACAGCCCGTCAGATTCCTTTCCCGCCGCGACAGTTTCTTGTGGAGCGGACTCTCAGTCTGCCACGCCGGGACTCCTCCCGGCGCTTGCCTCACATAAGGCACCGGGCTTCCCCGGCAGCGCGCCGGCAACCCGGGAATTTGGCTGCGGCTATGCTGCTCCGTGCGGCAGACCATCGTTTTCCGTGGTCTGCCCTATACCAGACGCTCCACTCCATCAAGAAACACCCCGAATCGGCATGCTGGTCTCTCCGTGATCTGGCTGGCCCTGCCGGCGCTGGCCGCGGCAGCCTACTACGCGCTGGCGGTGGTCGCCGCGGCGCGCTGGCCCCGATCCTCACCTTCCGCCCCCGCGCCCTCGCCGCCCGTCTCCATTCTCAAACCCGTGCGCGGCCGCGACCCCCGCTTTTGGGAAGCCATTCGTTCCCACGCCGAGCAACCGTATCCGGAATTCGAAATTCTGTTCGGGGTGGCCGATGCCGCCGATCCCGCCCTCGTTGATATCCGCCGCCTGGAACGCGAATACCCTGCCCTGCCGATCCGCACGCATGTCGTCTCCACTACCGCGCCCAATGCCAAGGCGGGCGTGCTGGCCGAACTCGCACGCCAGGCCCGTCACCCCGTGCTACTGGTGAACGACAGCGACATTCGCGTTCCGCCCGGTTATCTGGCCGCCGTCGTCGGGCCGCTCGCCGATCCCGAAGTCGGCCTGGTGACGTGCCTCTACCGCGCCGCCGCCGAATCCTGGCCGGCGCGCGCCGAGGCCCTCGGCATCGCCACCGAATTCGCTCCCAGCGTGCTCGTGGCTCGTTTGTTGGGTGTGGCCGAATTCGCTCTCGGTTCCACCATGGTTTTCCGCTCCTCCACCCTGGCCGAAATCGGCGGTTTCGAGGCTATTTTCGATTACCTGGCCGACGATTACCAGTTAGGCAGCCGCATCCACCAGCGCGGCTACCATATCCGCTTCGCCCAGGTGGTAGTAGAAACCAACCTGGGCGCCGGAGGATGGGCCGACGTCTGGCGCCACCAGTTGCGATGGTCGCGCACCATCCGCGTTTCCCGCCCGTCCGGCTATTTCGGATACGTCGTCACCCACGCCACCTTTTGGGCCGCCGTCGCGCTCGCCGCCGGCTACTGGCCCATCGCGCTGGTGGCGCTGGCCCTCCGCCTGTGGGCCGGCATCTGGATCGGCGCCGGCATCCTAGGCGACCCCAAAACCGCGCGCGATTTCTGGCTCATCCCCTTCCGCGATCTGTTCGGTTTCGCCGTCTGGCTGGCGGGCCTCTTCGGCGATACCGTGGACTGGCGAGGCCAGAAGCTGCGGCTATCGCGTAGTGGAATAATAAGGTCCTAATCGGGCCAACGAAGAGCTTAGCACCCGATTGCGGAATTACGGCCACGTATAAAGAAAACCGCTCCCTGGCGGTCGCGGCTCGGTTTCGCGCGTTACCGAGCCGCGACCGCCAGGGAGCGGTTGCCCGGAAATACGTTAGCGAACTTATGAAGTCGTGTACTTAGTTAGCGACCGCTTGCCGGCATAATACGAGTGGCGTAATATGAGAAGCGTATGATCCGTTCCTGCCGGGACAAGAAATCAAAACGCCTTCAGCCGCTTCATCTGACCGATGCGGGATTGACTGGCAGCGGCGCATTACGGGCGACACATCTCTGTCCCCGCTGTCCCGCATCAATTGTGGGGCGGGCAATTCTGCCCGCAGCCGCCTTTTAGGCGGCTTTTTCGGAGTCTAACTAAGCCATGACTGCCGCCGTCAACGGTAAGTCGGATGTCCTCGGCTTCGGGACGCTATTGATCGTCTTTAGAATGCGTGAGACGATCTGGTAGGGATCGCCTTCGGAGTTCGGGCGGCGATCTTCCAGATAGCCCCTGTAACCGTTCTTGATGAAGTGAATCGGCATTCGGATCGAAGCACCGCGATCGGATAGACCATAGCTGAACTTATCGATGGCCTGCGTTTCGTGCAAGCCCGTCAAACGCAGATGGTTATCCGGGCCGTACACGGCGATATGTTCGGCGACGTTATCGGCGAATGCCTTCATGAGGGCTTCAAAGTAATCCTTGCCGCCCACTTCGCGGAGGTATTTCGTCGAGAAGTTGCAGTGCATGCCCGATCCATTCCAGTCGCCCTTAATGGGTTTGCAGTGTAACTGGACGTCCACTTCGTATTTCTCACACAGACGCATCAGAAGGTAGCGGGCAATCCAGGTGTCATCGGCGGCCTTGGCGGAGCCTTTGGCGAAGATCTGGAATTCCCACTGGCCTTTCGCGACTTCAGCGTTGATGCCTTCGTGATTGATGCCGGCGGCAAGACAGAGCTCCCAGTGTTCATCCACGATGCGGCGGGCCAGGCTCCCCATGTTTCTGTAGCCAACACCGCAGTAATATGGTCCCTGGGGCGTAGTAGGGTGACCGTCTTTCGGAAAGCCGAGAGGGCGCCCGTCGTGGTAAAGAAAGTACTCCTGCTCCAGACCAACCCAGAAGTGCGGGTCATCCTCGATCGTAGCGCGCGCGTTGGTGGAATGCGGCGTGCCATCGGCGTGCATGACTTCGCTTAGAACGATATACGCGTCCTTGCGGGCTCCATCGGGATACAAAGCCACGGGCTTTAGCACGCAGTCGGAGCTCTTGCCCTCGGCCTGCATGGTGGAACTGCCATCAAAACCCCAATTGGGTATATCGGCCAGGGTGGGTGGATGCTCAAAAGCTTTTAATAGGCTCTTGCCTCGCAAATCGGGAACGGGCTTCTTGCCGTCGAGCCAGATGTATTCAAGCTTGTATTTGGTCATAGTTTCTCGCGGGAACGGTGGATTGCGGAATCTTCGCCAACTCCTGAGTTGGAATAGGTGAAGCGGGCTCCCGCGGACCGGGCAGGGGCGGACGGGTTTGCTTTCCTGTAATATCAGAGTCTAGCCGCACCCCACCCTGGGGTCCAATCAAATCTTTTGATCGACTCACAAACATTCCTGGATGGCGAGTAGCGGCGGACCGTCCCGCTAAGCTTATTCCTCCCGCAGCGCCGAATTCGGATCGAGGCCGGCTGCCCGGCGTGCGGGGATCCAACTCGCTACCGCGGCAATCGCCAGGAACAGCGCCGCCATTGCCACATAGGTCAGCGGATCGCCGGGCTTGGTGCCCACCAGCATGCTCTTGATAAGGCGCGTCAGGAACACGGCGAACACGCAGCCGACGGCCACACCCGCCAGGCTCAGGCGCATTCCCTGCCCCACCACCAGGCGGAAGATTCGGGCCGGCGCGGCGCCCAGGGCCACGCGCACGCCGATTTCCGCGGTACGCTGCCGCACCACTGTAGCCAGTACGCCGTAGAGGCCCACCCCGGCCAGCATCGCCGCCAGCGTTGCGAAAACGCCGATCAGCAGCAGCGAAAAACGCGTCTGCGATTGGGCCTTCTCCACCAGTTGCTCCATCGGTTGGACTTCGCTCAGCAGGAGTTTCCGGTCGATAGTGGCGATGGCCGCACGCGCGGGAGCGGCGACGGAAAGCGGGTCGCCAGCAGTGCGTAACACCCAGCGGAATGCGAGGCCGCGGCCCACAAAGCCGTCGGTGAAATAGACCTGCTCGCGCCCCGGCTCGGCCAGCGAGTTGCCGCGGATGTGACGCGCCACGCCCACGATTCGCACCCACTCCGGCTCCGGCGTGCGAACGCGAATCAGGATGCGTTTATCGATGGGGCGTTCCGCGCCGAAGGCTCTGCGTGCCAGGAATTCGTCCACCACCACCACGTTCTGGTCGGGCGCGTTGTCGGCCTCGGTGAAGGCGCGGCCTTCCAGTATGGGGGTGCGGACGGTTTGGAAATAGCCGGGCAGCACGACCAGGCTATCCACCGCCTGAAACTTGCTGGGGTCGGCCAGCGCCGGCTCCAGGCCCCAGCGGATGGGATAGAAGTCGCCGCCCAAAGCCAGGGGGTTGGTCGCGGCCACCGCCGTCACCCCCGGCAAAGCGCTCAACCGTTCCGAGATTTGCCGGACAAGCGCGGCGCGCTGCTCCGGCTTGGGACGCCCCTGACCGTCGCCGAGCAGGCTGAAGGTGAGCAAACCATGCGGGTCGAAGCCGGGATCGATGCGGGTCAGCGCCAGGAAGCTGCGGAACATCAGCCCGGAGCCGATCAACAGCACGAAGCACAGCGCCACTTCGGCCACCACCACCACGTCACGCAGCAGCCGGCCGCCGCCCAGGGCCGAAGTTCGCCCGCTCGAGCGCAGCACCTGCGCGATGTCGGGACGCGAAGCGCGCAGCGCCGGGACGATGCCGAACAGTGCCGCCGCGGCCAGCCCGGCCAGGGCCGAAAATATCGTCACGGCGGGGTCGATGCGAATGCTGTCCAGCCGCGGCAGGTTGGCCGGCCCGATGGCTGCCAGCTCGCGTAACCCGATCCACGCCAAGCCCACGCCGAGCACGGTTCCCGCCATGGCCACCAGCAGGGCTTCCGCCAGAATCTGCCGCACCAGCCGCCAGCGGTTACCGCCCAGCGCCGTGCGCACGGCCAGTTCGCGCTCCCGAAGCGAAGCCCGCACCAGCATCAGGTTGGCGACGTTGGCGCAGGCGATCAGCAGCAGAAAGATCACCGCGCCCATCAGCGCCAGAATGGCCGGCCGCGAACGCTCCACCAGGTACTTTTGCATGGGCTCGACGCGGAGGTGATACCCGGCGGTTCGCTCGATCACGAAATCGCGCCTGGCCGCGTCGGCCACATGCGACACCTCAGCTTGGGCGCGTTCCAGGGTCACCCCATCGCGCAGCCTGCCGATGGGCTGCAGCCAGAAGGAATTGCGCGTCTTGGGATCGTAGCGCAACCGCGCCGCAATCCAGAAATCGGGCTTGGCCGTGGCGTTGAACTGCGGCGGCAAAAGCAGCTCGAAGCCGGGCTGCAACACGCCAATCACCACGCTGCCCTGAAAGGGATTCCGCAATGGGCGGTTCAGGACGTCGCGGCGTCCGCCGAATCGCCGTTGCCAGAACTCGTAACTCAAAATCACCATTTGGGGCACGGCGGGTGCGGCGGCCGGCTGGCCCGCCTCGGGCTGCTGCGCGGAGGGCTGGCCGTCGGCGTCGTTAAAAGCGCGCCCCGCCGCCATGCGCGCGCCCAACAGGTGGAAAAAGTTGGGCGTCACGGCGCCAAAATGAATCTGCTCGCTGGTGCCGTCGTCCCGTTCCAGCACCCCGCGATCGGTGTACACCGCCGTCAGATCCTCAAACGCGCCGCGCGTGCCGTTGCGGAGATCCATGAAATCCGGCGTCGACATGGGGATATCTCGCACGTTGCGCTGGCGCATGTCTTCGCACGCCAGCACCAGCCGTTCCGGATTCCGGTACGGCAATGGCTGCAGCAACACCGCGTGGGTGACGCTGAAAATCGCCGCCGCGGCGCCGATCCCCAGCGCGATCGTCACAACCGCGGTAATCAGAAATAATGGGCTCTTGCGCAGAGTGCGCGCCGCATAAGCCAGTTCCGCGAAAGTCGCCATTGAAGCTCCCCTCTCACCAAAGAACCGCTCCTTGACAGTCGCGGCTCGGACTCGAACATAAGGTCCTTCATGGCGCCAGTTCCGTCGGGTCCGATGTTATTGTAGACGGACCTTCCCAGACAATCGTTAGCTCCGTCTACTCATGGCGCAGCGCCTACCGCCGAAGCCGCACCACCGTTTCCAGGTGATACGTCTGAGGAAACAAATCCACCAGAGTCATGCGCTCGATGGCATAGCCGCCCGCCGTCAGCCCCGCCAGATCCCGAGCTAAAGTAGACGGATCGCAAGAGACAATGGTTAGCCTCGGTGGCGTAAGTTTGACAAGGCGATCGACCACTATCTTCCCCAGGCCGGCGCAAGGAGGGTCCAGCAGCACGAAATCGGGCGCGGTTTCGAGACTGGCCAGGTAGGATTCCACGCTGGCCTGCTCGGCCGTCACATTCGAGATTCCGGCGCGCTCGGCGTTAAACTGCAAGTCGCGCACCGCCGCGCCGCCGGTCTCTACCGCGACCACGCGTTCGAACCGCCGAGCCAGCGGCAGCGTGAACAAGCCCACTCCGGCATATAGATCGAGCGCCGCCGAGCCCGCGCCGTCGCCCAGCGCGGTTTCGATCAGCTCGTCGACCAGAAACCGGTTTACCTGAAAAAACGAATTGCGGCTCACCCGAAAGCGGCCCTGATAATCCAGCGCGCCATCCGCCAGGCCCGGAATGCGCTCGCCGCACCATTCGAAGAACCGGCGGGAGATGGGCCGCGCGGCTTCGAGCACGTTCAACTGCACGCGCTCTTCGTCGGTGAACACTTCGAGGGTCTGGAGGAAGTTCGGCCAGCGGCGGTCGCGAGCCATCTCGGCGAATGTGGCGACGATCTGGTTCAGCCTGGGCGATGCCACCGGGCACCGTTCGATGGCACAGAGCCGGTGCGAGCGCGCCTCCCTGTAGCCCAGCGTGCCGCCATCCGCGTGCAACTGGACGCGGTTGCGGTAGCCGAACGGCTCGCCCGTCAGCAGGCCGATCTCATTCGGCGGAGCCATCTTGCCCACCCGCTCGATCACTTCGGCGAGGATTGCGCGCTTGGCCGCGAGCTGCGCGGGGTACGGCAAGTGCTGGTAATGGCAACCGCCGCAGCGGCCGAAATACGGGCATTCCGCCGCCACGCGTTCCGCCGCCGGCTGGAGGATTTCGACGGTGCGCCCCTCCAGAAGCCCGCGCCGCTCCCGTTGCACCTCGACGCGCACGCGCTCGCCCGCCGCTACGTAAGGTGCCAGCACCACCCGGCCGTCCAGCCGCCCCAGCCCATCGCCGCCATACACCAGCTTCTCGATCGAAACTTCGATTTGGTTTTCGATTGCGTTCCGCCCCTAACCATCAGATCACGAATCGCGCCGCCAGCGCTCTCGGGTTAGGGTGGCTTATGGCCTATGCTAAATCTGAGGGAGTGCGCCGGCCACGAAACCGCACCAGCCCCCGATCCGATATGGGTTCATTTGGCGGTCGCTTGAAAAGGGGGATGGGATTATTCGGCCTGGTGCTGGCTGCGGCCGCTGGGGTGCTTCGGGCGCAGGAGCCGAGCGGCGAAATCCGGCTCGAGGTGAGAGACCCTTCGGGGGCCGCGGTGGAAGCCTCGGGGCGGCTGCGGAACCTGGCCGGCGGAGCGGCACGGACCTTTCAGACCGACAAGCAGGGCACGTACAAATCCCCCGCCCTAGCTTATGGCCGCTACCGCCTGGAGATTTCGAAAGGCGGATTCGCCACCCTGGTGGCGAGGATCGATGTGCGGTCTCCCATTCCCGTTTCGAGGACCGTAACGATGGCGTTGGCGCACGCCGAAAGCAGACTCGATGTGGTCGGGACTACTCCCCTGGCCGGAACCGATCTCGCTTCCGGCCAGATTGCCGCCCCCGTCCAAACCGCCGTGGCGGCCGATGTGGAATTGAGCGGCGCGCTCGATCTGGCGGATTTCATGAACCGCCGCCTGAATGGCGTGTATCTCAGCGAAATGCAGGGGAACCCGTTCCAGCCGGATGTAAATTTCCGCGGCTACACGGCTTCTCCACTGCTCGGAACGCCCGAGGGGATTTCAGTCTACCTGGACGGCGTACGGCAGAATCAGCCGTTTGGCGACGTCGTAAGCTGGGATTTGATCCCCAGGAACGCAATCTCAGAGATCGCGCTGGTACCGGGATCGGACCCTCTGTTCGGGCTGAACACCCTGGGAGGCGCGCTTACGGTCCAGACCAAAGACGGCGCCGCCAATCCCGGGCTGGACGGGACCCTGACCTACGGCAGCAGCGGCCGAAAAGCGGTTCAGGCCGAGTACGGTGGGGGCAAAGCGACGGGCTTCAACTGGTTTCTTGCCGGTAACGTCTTTCACGAATCCGGATGGCGCTTCGATTCGCCCTCGGACGTCCGCCAGGCGTTCGCCCGCCTCGGCTGGCGCAGGGGCAGGACAGACCTCGCGCTCACCATGTCTTATGCCTATAACACCCTGATCGGCAATGGACTGCAGGACTATCGCCTGCTCGAAAGTAACTACGCGAGCGTCTATTCGATCCCAGACAGCACCGCCGACCGCTCCCCATCCTTCAATTTCATCGCACGGCACAGTTTCAGCGATGCGCTCGCGTTTTCCGGTAACGCCTGGTACCGGAACATCCGCACCGAAACCATCGACGCCAATTTCAACACGGACGCGCTCACTCAATCGATCTATCAGCCGACTGCGGAACAACAGGCACTCCTGAGTGCCGCGGGTTATAGCGGTGTCCCGGCGAGCGGCGCCAACATCGCGACCACACCCTTTCCGAAATGGAGCTGCATCGCCGAAGCGCTGCAGTTGGGCGACCCGGACCAGACCTGCGATGGCGTCGACATCTACTCTAAGGAAGTGCAGAACGAGTATGGGTTTTCCGGGCAATTGACGTGGGTCTCCGCGCCTAAGATCGGGCGCAACCATTTCGCGGCCGGAGCGGCTTTGGACCGGGGCAGCATCGACTATACCCAGAACACGGGCTACGCTTATGTCAATCCCAATTACACCCTTACCAGCGTTCCGGCATGGCAGGACGGATCGACCAGCGCGAATGGCGCTCCGGTCGACTCACGCGTCGACTTACATGGCATAACTCCCAACTGGAGCCTGTATCTTACCGACACGCTCACGATTGCGAAAAACTTGAATGTCACTGCCTCGGGACGCTATAACCGGTTTACCGTCGATAATACCGACAGGATCAACCCTATTGCCGGACCGGGCTCGCTCGACGGCGACTATGTGTTTCAACGGTTCAACCCCGCCATTGCGATTACCTGGAGCCCGGTCTCCACGGTAAATGCCTACGCGAGATACTCCCAGGGCAGCCGCGCCCCGACGGCCATTGAGCTTGGGTGCGCCGATCCGAATGACCCCTGCAGCCTGCCCAATGCGCTCGCCAGCGATCCGCCGCTCCAGCAGGTAGTCACCGTCACTTGGGAAGCCGGACTGCGCGGGAAGCCGGAAGTCTCCTTCCTGCGCAGTCTGAACTGGAATGCCGGTGCCTTCCGGGCGGAAAACCGCAACGATATCCTTTTTGTCTCGTCTGAAGTGTTAGGCACCGGCTATTTCCAGAACTTCGCCAAAACGCGCCGGGAGGGCTTCGATGCCGATCTCGATGGCCGCGTCGGTCGCCTCACCTGGGGGCTCGATTACACTTATCTGGTAGCCACCTATCAAAGCACCGAAACGCTGGATGGCTCGGCCAATAACACCAACAACCTCGCACTGGAGGGATATCCGGGACTCGGCGGCGTCATCACCGTCCAGCCCGGGGATCGAATGCCGCTCATTCCGAAGCAAACCGGCAAGGCTTATGCGAGCTTCGGGGTTACTTCGAAACTCGCACTCAATCTCGACGAGGTAGCCGTGTCCAGCTCCTACGCGCGCGGCAACGAGAACAATGCCTACAAGGCCGATGGCATCTACTATCTCGGACCCGGAGTCTCACCCGGCTATGGGGTCACCAACTTTCTGGCTCATTACGACCTGACCAGGCATTTCCAATTGAGTGTCCAGGTCGACAATTTGTTCAACCTGCATTACTACACAGCCGCGCAACTCGCCAATACGGCGCTGACCAGCCAGGGTGCAATCCAGGCGCAGCCCTACCCGGCCTACACCACCGGCTCCTACGCCGGAAGTTACCCGGCCCAGAGCGCGACTTTCTTCGCTCCCGGCGCCCCAAGGAGGGCCTGGGTGGAACTGCGGCTCAGGTTTTAGCCCACGGATGTGGCGCACGCACTCTTGCGTGCCGTGTCGAGGCAATCCCGGATAAGGTCGCCCGGGTGATTGGGATTCTTCATCGGCACGATCCGTACTCCTTTCCTCCAGTTTCCCAGTGATAGACTGGGGCATGCAAATTTCCGTCGAGGTCCCCGACGAACTGGTTGCCTCCCTCGCTCCCTCCGGCCAGGACCCCTCCCGCGCCGTTCTCGAAGCGGTGGGGCTGGAGGCCTTTCGCCAGCGCCGTATCTCCGCCTACCAGCTTCGCAGGCTTCTCGGCATCCCCTCCCGCTGGGATCTGGATGCCTTCCTGAAGGAGCGTCGGGTCGAATCGTATACCGCCGAAGATTTTGAGCACGACCTGACCACCCTGGAGGAAATCCGGAAAGCCGAACGGCGCGCATGATCGTCGTGGCCGATGCAGGTCCCCTCCATTACCTCGTGCTGGTAGGCGCCGTGGACGTGTTGCCAACCCTATACAGTCGCGTGCTCGTGCCGGAAACGGTCGCCGGGGAACTCCAAGACGCGAACACCCCGCCGGCCGTGCGGGCCTGGATCGCTCAGCCGCCGCACTGGTGTGAGATTCGACCGGACCCACCCTCCGACCCGGCCCTTGGCTTCCTCGATGCCGGTGAGCATGCGGCCATCATGCTCGCCCTCTCCGTCAACGCCGACCGTCTCCTGATTGATGAGCAGGCCGGCCGCGCCGAGGCCGAGCGTCGGCATCTGCTGGTGACCGGTACGCTGGGCGTCCTGGCCGAAGCGCATCGCGCCAGGCTGCTCGATTTTGAGGTTGCACTCGCGCAACTCCGTCAGACGAATTTCTACGTGTCAGCCGATCTCGTCGCTCGCGTTCGGCGGCGGCTGTCCAGCGGGACGTAGGATCATTGAGTTCGGTCGCTTGCACGGCCGCCTCGGGCAAGTCGAGCCCGGTGAATAGAGCCGCCACCGGCAGAGCGGTCGGCTCCCGCCGCTACTTCAGTTTGTTTACGATTTCCTCGGTGACAGCCTTGACCAGCGCGTCGATTTCCTCCGGCGTCAGATCGGCGCTGGCAATAGTAGCGCAGGGAGCGCCTCCGCCGGGAGCAATGGCGATCTGGCCCGGCTTGGTGGGCAGGTCGCAGATCTCGCATGAGGGGCTGTCGATGCGAGGGTCGGGCAGGCCGAGTTTCTTCTTGATGGCCAGCAGATCGGCGGCCTTCTCGCCGGTGAAATGAGTGATGGGCGTGCCTAGCTGCGCGGCCAGCATCAGCGTCCAGCAGTAAGTGTCGGTAACCTCGACGTACCATTCGGCGTGGGTGACGGTATCGCCCCAGCAGACGATGCCGTGGTTCGACAGCAGGATGGTGTTGTGCGTCTTGACGAAAGGGATGACGGTGCGGGCGAATGCCGGCGTGCCGGGCGTCTCGTACGGGGAAACTGCGATCTTGCCGATGAAGACGTCGAATTCCGGAATGATGCAGGTGGGCGGCACCTTGCCGGTGATGGCGTAGGCGGTGGCGTGGGGCGGATGGCAGTGCACCACCGATTTGGCCTCCGGCACTTCCTTGTAAATCTCCATGTGCATCAGGATTTCGCTGGTGCGCGGTTTGCCGCCGGCCAGTTGATTCCCCTCCAGGTCCACCAGGCACATATCCTGGGGGCGAAGGTCGTACTTGCTGATCAGGGTGGGGGTGCAGATCACCTCGTTCGGGCCGAGGCGATAGGAAATGTTGCCGCCGTTGCCATCCACGAACTGGCGCATCCAGAGCTTCCTGCCCACGGCGCAGATCTCTTCCTTGACCGCTTCGGCTTGGGGCGAGTTGAACAGCGCCAGCCGCGCCGGATCGGCGCCGCTTGCGGCCGTCTCCGGGACGGGCGAGCCGCTAGTGGCCGCCAACTTCCTCTCGGCCAGAGCTTCCCTGGCGGAAGGAGTCAGAATGGCGCCGGGGGCGATGCGGATTTCAGTAGCGGATTCGCGCACGGCGGCGTCGATGTCTGAGAGCGTGACGACTTTGAGATGCGAAAGGTCGGTTACCTTCATTTCGGTCCAATATCCTATTTACACTACCCGCAGCGCCCCGCCCCCCATCACGATGCGCCGCTCGCGGGTAAAAGTGAGCGGCGTGGTGACTCCTTCCCCGGTGGGCGTGGCGATGCTATGGCTCGAGTAGCCGGGGCTGCCGATGCCGAGCGAACCATAGCACGGCGCATTCTGCACGAACAGCGTGCAATTCATGGCGCGGCCCATTTTGGTGACGTTCTCCACGTTGCGGGAATGAATGATGGCGGTGTGCCGGTAGCCGTGCTCGGCCTTCACGGAGGCGGCGATGGCGGCATCCACATCGGCGAACCGCACCACCGGGAGGAAAGGCATCATCTGTTCTTCCTGCACGAAGGGGTGGTTTTCTTCCGTTTCGCCGAACAACAGATCGGTTGGGGAAAGCAGCGAAATCCCGGCGGCGCGGGCCAGCACGGCGGTGTCTTTGCCGACGTAATCCTTATTGACGTGAGGGGTCCCGTCGGGGTCGAAACGGAAAGCCGCCTTGGTGAGGCGGTCGATGGCGCCGCGATCGAGTTCCAGGGCGCCGGCGCGGCGCATGGCGTCGATGAATGCATCGGCCACGCGTTCCAGTACGAAGATTTCCTTTTCGGCGATACAGAGAATGTTGTTGTCGAAGCCGGCGCCGAGGATGATGGAGCTGGCGGCGAGGTCGAGATCGGCGGTCTCATCCACCACTACCGGCGGATTGCCGGGGCCGGCGGCGATCACGCGCTTGCCGAAACGGCTGGCGGCCTTCACCACCCCCGGACCGCCGGTGACGCACAGCAGCGCGACGCCGGGGTGGGCGAAAATCTCCTCCGCGGCCTGGATGGTGGGTTCGGCCATGGTGGTCAGCACATTGGCCACGCCCAACTCGCGCTCGATTTCGCGGTTGAACATCTGCAGCCCAAGCGCGGTGACTTTGGCGCCGGCCGGATGCGGGCTGAAAACGGCGGTATTGCCGGCGGCCAGGATATTGATGGCGTTGCTGGCCAGGGTCGGGACGCAGTGCGTGGCCGGCAGCACCATGCCGATGACGCCCCAGGGGGCGTGCTCGATCACGCACAGGCCGGTCGAATCGCTCATGGCCTGGCTGGTCATGGCTTCCGTCCCCAGGATGTAGCGGATGTTCTGCAGCTTGACGATTTTGTGATCGACGCGGCCCAGCCCGGTTTCGGCCAGCTCGATGCGCGCCAGCTCGGGAGCGTTGTCGGCGCAGACGCGCCTGACAATGGCGCACATGCGCCCACGGTCGGCCAGGCTCATCGCGGCGACCCGCTTCTGGGCCACGCCGGCGGCGGCAACAGCCTCATCCACGGTGGCGAAAACGCCGTCGCCGGGCGCGGGCCGTGCGGCAGCGGCCGGCTCCCCGGCGAGACGCGCTACCACCTCCCGAGTGATGCGCGCGATCAGTTCCTCCCGGTCTACAACCATGAATCTTCCAAGGTACCATCCTGCGCGGGGAGGAGGGCGGCGCAACGGGCGTCCACCCCGGCCACGCGCCCGGCACGAATGAGCCCTCGCGACGGTGCCGCCCGCGCGTGCTATGCTTTCGACATACGAGGGCATGCTAGAATTGCGGGCCGCGGCGCAAGTTTCCCTCAACCCGGAAAAGCCGGAAACTGCCTCCCACCACCCGCGCGTCTACCGACTTATGCGCCTCTGACGTGGCCCCATGTTCGAATTCCTATTCAAATACCCGGCGGCGCTTTTTCATAAAGGCCAATTTGTGTTTCTGACCCCATGGCCATTGTGGCTGCTGGGGGTGACTATCGCGGCGGCGGCCGGGCTGTTGCTCTGGCACGTACGGCGCAACCACGGCCTGTTGAGCGGGCTGAGGCCGCTCGGGATCTGGCTGCTGGAATCCGGGTTGGTGGCGCTGATTCTGTTGCTTTTGTGGCATCCGGCGCTGAGCGTGGCCACGCTGCGGCCGCAGCAGAACGTCGTCGCGGTGCTGGTGGACGATTCGCGCAGCATGGCGATTCGCGACGAAGCTGGATCCACCCGCGAAGCCGCCGCCAAAGCCGTGCTGTCGGACGGCCTGCTGAAGAGCCTGGCCGGCCGCTTTCAGGTGCGGCTTTACCGCTTCGGCAAGGACCTGGAGCGGGTGCCCCAGCCCGACGCGCTGAATCCCACCGAACCGGCCACGCGCATTGGCGACACGCTGGAGCGGGTGCTGGCCGAATCGTCCTCGCTGCCGCTGGGCGCGATCGTGGTATTGAGCGACGGCGCCGACAATTCCGGCGGCTTGAATCTGGAGACTGTGGCGGCCATCCGCCGGTCGCGTATTCCGGTCGATACCGTCGGCTTTGGCCAGGAGCATCCTGACCGCGACACCGAAGTGGTTGATGCGGTGGTGGCGCCGCGCGCGCTGCCCCAATCGCGGCTTTCGGCCGTGGTTACGCTGCAGAGCTACGGGCTTTCGGGGACGCGAGCCAAGCTTAGCGTACGGGACGGCGGGAAGGTTCTGGCCGGGCAGGACATCACCCTCAAGGGCGATGGCGCGCTCCAGACCGAAACGCTGGTCTTCAATTGCGGCGACGCCGGCGCCAAGACGCTCCAGATCGGCGTCGATCCGCTGCCCGGCGAGGCCAACCAGGCCAATAACCGCCTGGCTCGCCTGGTCAATGTGGAATCCCGTAAACCCCGCATTCTGTACATGGAAGGCGAACCGCGTTGGGAGTATAAGTTCATCCGCCGCTCGCTGCCGTTCCTCCCGGGAGACGACCACGCCGAACAGGAAATCTTCAGCATGCTCCGCACTACCCAGAACAAAATGTACATGCAGGGGCAAAAGGATCCCAAGGAACTGGCCGATGGCTTCCCCTCCAAGGCGGAAGACCTGTTCGCGTTCCAGGGGTTGATTATCGGCAGCGTGGAGGCCAATTACTTCTCGGTCACCCAGCAGCAATTGATTCGCGATTTCGTGGACCGGCGCGGCGGCGGCGTGCTGTTCCTGGGCGGCCGGGCCACCCTCTCCGATGGCGGCTGGGTGAGTTCGCCTCTGGCCGATCTGGTTCCGGTCAACCTGCCGAATACGCGCCCCACTTTTCACCGCGATTTTACCGGCGAGGAATTGACGCCCGAAGGAGCGCAGTCGAGCATCTGCCGGCTCGACGACGACCCCGCGCGCAACGCCGAACGCTGGAAGAAGATGCCTCAAATGGCCAATTACCAGGAAGTGGGCGACGCCAAACCCGGCGCCACCGTGCTGCTCGAATCCACGCCCCCCAAGCGCAAGTTCCCGCTGCTGGTCACCGAAAATTACGGCCGCGGGCGAACCGTGCTGTTCGCCACCGAGGGAAGCTGGCGCTGGAAAATGTGGCTGCCGCACGACGACCACACCCAGGAAACCTTCTGGCAGCAAATGCTGCGCTTCCTGGTGACGGATACGCCGGGGCAGGTGGTGGCGTCCACGCCCAAACAGGTGCTCGACGACGAAAGCAATTTGCCGCTGCGGGTGGAAGTCCGCGACAAGGCCTACAAGCCGGTCACGGACGCCAAAGTTCAGGCGCGGATATTGAAGCCGGACGGCACCAGCGTGACGGTGGAGTTGACGCCGAAGCCTCTCGAGGAAGGCATCTACTCGGGTGAGTGGACGGCAGAGGCGCCGGGGTCGTACGTGGCCGAGATCATCGCCGGGCACGAGCAGGAAGAGATCGGGCAGGACGTGCTGAGTTTCCGGCGCGAGGATGGCATCGCTGAGAATTTTCATACCGGACAGAACAAGGAACTGCTGCGGAAGCTCGCGAACGAGACCGGCGGCCGATACTATCGTCCCGATCAGGCGTCAAAATTAGGAGAAGAGATTGCCTACTCCGAAGCCGGCATCACAGCACGGGAGACGCGCGATTTGTGGGATATGCCGGCGGTGTTTCTACTGGCGCTGGGTTTGAAGGCCGCCGAATGGCTGCTGCGGCGAAACTGGGGGGTGGTGTAACGTGTGGAGCGGACTCTCAGTCTGCCACGCCGGGACTCCTCCCGGCGCGTTTGGTTGCGGCTACGCTGCTTTGTGGGGCAGGTTGGTAACCTGCGAACCGATTGTTAATCGGTTCCGCCGGGCGCCAGCCCGGCAACTCCTCGACAAGCCCAAGAGTTGGCCCACTCCGCGAGTACGGAGCCTGATCTGGGCCCTGCTGGCCTGTGCCTTTTCCGCCCATGCTGCCACCTACTACGTCGCGATCTCCGGTCTTGGCGGCGAGCCGGATTACGACCAGCGCTTCAAAATGTGGGCCGAAGATATCGATGGCAGCATCAAAAAGGCCGGGGGCAACCCGATCACTCTAATCGCTCCGAACCGGGACCAGATCCGCGCGCGGCTGGAGGAGCTTTCCCGCACCGCGAAACCCGACGATGCGCTGGTCTTGATGCTGATCGGCCACGGCAGTTACGACGGGGTGGACTACAAGTTCAATATTCCCGGGCCGGATATCACGGCGGGGGAACTGGCGGCGGCGCTGGACCGGATTCCGGCTACGCGGCAGTGCGTGGTGGTGATGACCAGCTCGAGCGGCGGGGCCATTGCCGCCCTGCGCAAGGAGGGCCGCGTGGTGATCGCCTCCACCAAGAGCGGCACGGAGAAGAACGCGTCCATGTTCGCGCGCTATTGGGCCGAGGCCCTGCGCGACCCGGCGGCCGATAGCGACAAGAACGAAGCGGTGACGGCGCTGGAAGCGTTTCTGTTCGCCCAGCACAAAGTGGCCGAATACTTCGATTCCCAAAAGCGGCTGGCCACCGAGCACGCCGTTCTGGAAGATACCGGCAAGGGCGAAGGCGAGCGCACCCCATCGGTGGAAAACGGAGAAGGGAAACTCGCCGGCAGCTTCACCGTGGTTCGCCTGGGCGCCAACGCCGCCGCCGCGCGCGACCCCGCCAAACGCGAACTGCTAGCCAAGAAGGAAGCCCTGGAGCAGGCCATCGACAAGCTGAAATACGATAAAGCCGCCCTCGCCGCCGCGGAGTACAAACGTCAATTGACCGGCCTGCTGCTGGAACTGGCCCGTACCCAGGAGGCGCTGGATAAGCCATGAAGCGCTCGTGGAGCGGACTCTCAGTCTGCCACGCCGGGACTCGTCCCGGCGCGTTTCCCTGCGGTCTCTGGCAGGTGGCGAGAGGTCTGCACGTAGACGCGGTCGGCGCCGAGTGCGGAGTACCCGACAGGGTCGAGCCGGGCAAGCGCCGGGACGAGTCCCGGCGCGGCAGACTAGGAGTCCGCTCCACCGGCGCGCTCTCCCGCCGCCGCACTCGACCACGGATACTCCTCAGGGCGCCCGACCAACCCAGCCTTCACCGGGTTGGACTCGATATACGCGACAATGCGGTCGAACTCGTCCGCATTCCGCACCCAATGGTCGTAGCTCTCGGCTTGCCAGAAGGACTCTCCGGTACGGCCCAGTATCCGGTTCGCTTCGCGGGCGGTGGCGCCCTTCAGCGATCCGAGCAATCGGGAGGGCGAAACCAGCGGGAGCAGCAGCGCATGGACGTGATTCGCCATTACAACCCAAGACCTGAGCTCATAATGCCCCAGTTCCACCCCGCGCCGCAGCGAGGCCACGATGGTTCTGGCGATCGGTTCCTGACGCAGGTACAGCGGTCCGTCTTGGGTCGTGTCGAGGTAACGATCCATCCACACGAAAGCCCCGCCCGCACTGAGATGGGCCGGTGGAGGATACCTGTTGTGGGGAAGGCTGCCGTGCAAATGCCAGGTGACGAAGAGCCAACGCCCCAGCGGGTAGCGGTGGGGGAGACGGCGCGAATCCTGCATAGAGTTAGAGTCGATTCCGATCGCGGATTTCTCGACAAAATGTGGAGCGGACTCCCAGTCTGCCACGCCGGGACTTATCCCGGCGCGTTTTCCCGGTCGGCGGCGAAAGCTCTGCATCCGGATACAGTCGCTACCGACTCGGGAGTTCTCGACAAAATGGCGCGGCCCACGCGCCGGGATGAGTCCCGGCGTGGCAGACTGAGAGTCCGCTCCACGATAATCGCCGCCTTGCTGGCTTTCTGTCTCCCCCTTTCCGCCCAAACCCTCGATCAGGCCGAAGCCTTATGGAAGGCCCGACGCTACCAGGAGGCCAACGAAGTTTTCAAAACGCTGGTCGCCGCCCATCCCGAGAATGCCCACTACCGCGTCCGTTGGGGCAGGATGTACCTGGACCATTGGCAGGCACCGGACGCCGAGGGGCTTTTCGACGAGGCGCTGAAGCTCGATCCGAAATCCGCCGAAGCCGCACTGGGCAAGGCGCTGGTGGCATCGGAATCTTTCGCGGGTGCGGCCGCCGAGCTGGCGCGACGCGCGCTCGAGCTCGATCCGAAGCTGGTGGAAGCGCAGGAACTGCTGGCGCGGCTGGCTCTCGAAGACGGCGATCGGGAGAAAGCGGCGGTGGAAGCGCACCGGGCGTTGGCTCTCGATCCCCAGTCCGTCCAAGCCAAGGCGATTCTCGCGTCCATCGACTGGCTCGACGACAAGAAAGATTCACCCTGGGATCCCAAAGCCGCGCGCGGCTATGAAACCGCCGGGCATTTCTTCATGCTCAATCGGCGCTACCTGGAATGCGTGGCCTTTTATCGCAAGGCGCTGGCTCTCGATCCGAGCTTGTACTCCGCGCAGTCGCAGCTCGCCATCAACCTCATGCGCCTGGGCCAGGACCAGGAAGCTCAGTCGCTGCTGAAAGATTGCTGGGATCACGATTTTCAGGACTACGCCACCGCCAATTCGCTCAAGCTGCTCGATACCTTCAAAGACTACGTCACCTTTCGCACCGCCCGCACGATTTTGAAGCTTCAAAAGAAGGAAGCCGACTTACTGCATCCCTACTTCGAAACCGAGATGGAGCGCGTCATCGCCACCTACGAAAAGAAATACCGGTTTCATTTGCCGGGGCCGGTGCAGGTTGAGGTCTATCCCAATCACGACGACTTCGCCGTGCGAACCGCGGGCATGCCTGGGCTGGGCATCCTGGGCGTGACGTTCAACATGGTGGTCGCGATGGACAGCCCGTCGGGCCGGCCGCCGGGCAGTTTCCATTGGGCCTCCACTCTATGGCACGAAATGAGCCATGTCTTTACCCTGACCATGACTCAATCCCACGTGCCTCGCTGGTTTACCGAGGGCATCGCGGTACATGAGGAGACGGCGGCCTCGCCGGAGTGGGGCGACCGGCTGGGGCCGGAGGAAATCGCCGCCATCGAGCACAAACAACTTCTGCCGGTGGCGGATCTCGATCGCGGCTTCGTGCATCCTAAAAGCGACAGCCAGGTGGTCGTGAGCTATTTCCAGGCCGGCAAGATCTGCGACTTCATCACCGAGAAGTGGGGATGGGATACGATCCTGGCCATGCTGGCCGATTTCGCGCACAACCAGGAAACCGGCGCAGTGATTCAAAAAGAACTCAAAATCCCGCCCGAAGAGTTCGACAAACAGTTTCTGGCCAAGCTGGAAGGCGAGACCCGGAAAATCGCCGAGAACTTCGATCGCTGGCGCGCGGCGGCTCGCCAGGTCAACGAAATGGAGAAGAACAAAGATTACGACGGCGCCATCAAGCTCGGGACCCAGTTTCGCGACGTCTATCCGGAATTCGTGGAAACCGGCAGCCTGTACGAGGCGCTGGCGGAAGCCGACATGGCCAAACTGGACAAGCCGGCGGCCATCGGCGAATGGGAGCGCTACGTACACATGGGCGGGCGCAATCCCGAGACTTTCGAAAAGCTGGCCGGTGCCCTGATGGAATCGGGCAAGGGCAAGGAAGCCGCCGACATACTCAATCGCTTGAACTGGATCTACCCGGAAGACAACCTGCTGCACCAGCGCCTGGGCGGATTGTGGCTGGACGAAGGGAACGCCGCGGGAGCAGTGACGGAATTCCGCGCGCTGGTGAGCAACCACCCGGTGGACCGCGCCGAGGCCCATTACGAGCTGGCCCGCGCCTACAACCAGAACCGCCAGCGCGATCAGGCGCGCGACGAAGTGCTGGCGGCGCTCGAGATCGCTCCGGACTTCAAACCGGCGCAGAAGCTGTTTCTGGAACTGCAATAATGATGGGAACTCAAATGTCGACTACCGCGACCCAGCTTGACCCGGAAGTATTGAAGACGCGCATCGAGCGTTTCCGCCAGGTGCAATCCGACATCGTGACGCAGGTGCGGCGCGTGATCGTGGGGCAGGAGGAGGTGCTGGAACAGGTCATGATCGGCCTGTTCGTGGGCGGCCATTGCCTCATCACCGGCTTGCCCGGCACCGCCAAAACCCTGCTGGTGCGCACGCTCGCGCAAACCCTCGGCCTGGTGTTCAAACGCATTCAGTTCACCCCCGACCTGATGCCCAGCGACATCACCGGCACCGACATCATCGAAGAAGACCCGGCCACGGGCCGCCGCACCTGGACCTTCGTGGAAGGGCCGATTTTCGGCAACATTCTGCTGGCCGACGAAATCAACCGCACCCCGCCCAAGACGCAAAGCGCCCTGCTCGAAGCCATGCAGGAACGCGCCTGCACCGTGCGCGGCCATAACTACCTGCTGCCGGCGCCGTTCTTCGTGCTGGCCACCCAGAACCCCATCGAGCTGGAGGGTACCTATCCGCTGCCCGAGGCGCAGCTCGACCGCTTCCTGTTCAATACCGTGCTGGATTACCTCAGCGCCGACGAGGAGCTCGAAGTCGTCGACCTGACCACCGTCACCACCATCCCCCACGCCGACCCCGTCACCAACGCCGAAGAGATCCTGGCGTTCCAGCAACTGGTGCGCATGGTGCCGATCGGCGAGAGCGTGGCGCGCTACGCGGTGGAGCTGGTTCGGGCCACCCGCCAGAAAGATCCATCGGCGCCCGATTTCGTCCAAAAATATGTCAACTACGGCGCCAGCGTGCGCGCCGCCCAGTTCCTGGTGCTGGCCGCCAAGGCCCGGGCGCTCATGAAGCGGCGCTATCACGTGACCTATGAAGATCTGCGGGCGCTGTATACGCCCGTTCTCCGGCACCGCATTCTGCTCAACTTCCACGCCGAATCGGACCGGGTGACGCAAGACGACATTCTGAAACGCCTGCTGGAGTGGAAGGGTACTCCGCGGGAATAGCCGGGCCCCCATGCTGCAGCGATTTCTCGACCCCGCCACTCTCGCTTCCATTTCCGGGCTGGACCTTGTAGCCAAGACCGTGGTGGACGGGTTCGTGGCCGGATTGCACCGTTCGCCGGACTTCGGCTTTTCCCAGGAATTCGCCGAGTACCGCGCCTACACTCAGGGCGACGATTTGCGCCACGTGGATTGGAACGTGTTCGCGCGCACCGACCGTTGCTATCTGAAGCGTTACCGCGGCGAAACCAACACGCGCCTGCTGGTGCTGCTCGATACTTCCGGGTCGATGGGATACGGTTCGGGCAGCATCACCAAGATCGACTACGCCCGCTACGTGGCGGCCTCGCTGGTGTATATGGCCAGCTCGCTGCAGCGCGATGCCGCCGGGCTGATCGTGTTCGATGAAGACGTGGCCGATTACGTCGCGCCTTCCACCCGCCAGGGCCAGCTCTTCCGCCTGTTGCATGCCATCGAAAAGGTCCAGCCCAGCGCGCGCACCGATTTCACCAAGCCTTTTATCCACTTTCAGAATTTCCTCCATCGCCGCGGCATCGTGGTGGTGATTTCCGATTTTTACGCCGACCCGGATTCCATTGTCCGCACCATCGAGCCGCTCCGCTACCGGGGCAACGAAGTGATCCTGTTTCATACCTTGGACCCGCAGGAAATCGCCCCCAAATTCCGCCAGCCGGTGCTCTTGGTGGACATGGAAAACGCAGCCGAGCAAATGGAAGTCTCGCCCGAGTACGCGCGCCACGAATACCGGGCGCGAGTGGACGCGCACCTTTCGAACCTGCGGGACAAGGCGCGCGGGGCGGGCCTGGATTATTTCCTGATGGATACGGGCCGGCCGCTCGATGAAGGCTTGCGCGAATACCTGGCCATCCGTAGGAGGATGCTGTAAATGGGCTTTCTCACGCCATGGTTTCTGGGCGGGATGGTGGCGGTGGGGCTGCCCGTGTGGCTGCACCTGCTGCGCAAGCACCGCTCCACGCCGCTGCCCTTCAGCTCGCTGATGTTCTTCGAGCGGCGGACGCAGAGCTCCATCAAGCACCGGCGGCTGCGGTACCTGGTTCTGTTTTCGCTGCGCGCGGCGCTGGTGGCGCTGCTGGTGCTGGCGTTCGCGCATCCGTATATAGAGCAAAAGCTGGTGCCGCAATCGCGCGCCGGCGAAGTGGCCGTGGTGGCGATCGATAATTCGCTGAGCATGCGCGCGGCGGACCGGCTGGCGCAGGCAAAGTCGATGGCCAAATCGGTAGTGCGCGGAATGCGCCTTGGCCAGCGCGGGCAGGTGCTCGCGTTCGGCGCGCGAGTGGAGGCGTTGAGCGAAGTCACCGACGACAAAAGCGCCCTCGGTGCGGCCATCGACGCGGTGCGCCCATCGGATACGCGCACCTCGTTCGCCGAGCTGGTGCGGGCGGTGAAGTCGATCGCGCAATCGCTCGCCGTGCCGCTCGACGTGCACCTCTATTCCGACATGCAGCAGACCGGCATGCCGGCCAATTTCAACGATCTGCGTTTGGGCGACCGCGTACGCCTGGAGCCGCATCCGCTGGTTTCCGGCGCGACAGCCAACTTCGCGGTGGAAAACGTGGTGGCGCCGCATCGCGTCTACGATGGCAACAAGAACCGCGTGCTGGCCACGGTGATCGGCTACGGCACAAGCAGGGCCCTCCGCACGGTTACGCTGGAGCTCAACGGGCGCGCCATCGAATCGAAGCGCGTCGAAGTTCCCGAAAACGGCCGCGCCACGGTGGAATTCGCTTCGCTCGAAGTGCCTTACGGGTACAACAAAGGCGACGTGCACATCGATGGCGCCGACGCGCTGGCGGCTGACGACGTTTTTTACTTTTCCGTGGAGCGATCCGACGCCCGCCATATCCTGTTCGTCCACGCGCCCGATAACACTCGCGGACTGCTGTATTTTCAGGCTGCGCTGGAGGCCAACGGCCAGCACGGTTTCGCCGTCGACCCGGCCACCCCGGACCAGGCCGCCAATTTGTCGCCGGACAAATACGCCTTCGTCGCGATCTCCGATGCGGGCGTGCTGCCGGCCGGTTTCGAAACCGCGCTGAAGGAATACGTAAACCGCGGCGGCGCGGTGCTGGTGGTGCTGGGACACACTTATACGGCTCGCGACAAAGTGCCGGTGGGCGGATTGACCATTACCGGAACGCGCTATGCCCCAAGGGAAGGCGACCGCTTCCAGACGGCGGCGGCGCTCGATACGTCCCACCCCGCCATTCAGCAGGACAATCGCTGGGACGACGTGAAATTTTACCGCGCCATCGGCGTGGACCCGGCCGGGGCGCGCGTCGCGGCGCGGCTCACCGACGATACGCCGCTGGTCATCGACCGGCAGCAGGGAAGCGGCCACGTGCTGGTGTTCGCTTCCACTTTCGACAACCTGGACAACGATTTTCCGCTGCACGCGTCGTTCGTTCCCTTCATCCAGCAGACGGCCAATTACCTGGGCCGTATGGATAGCGGGCAGGCCAGCGTAACGGTCGGGTCGTTCGCCGAATTGAGGGAAGCGGAGGCGAAGGGCGCAGCGGTGGAGGTGCTCGATCCCACCGGCGAGCGCGCGCTTTCCCTCGCCGAGGCGGTCAAAGCGCGGAACATCCAATTCCTGATGATGGGCTTCTACGACATTCGCCGGCCCAACGGCCGCAACGAAATGGTAGCCGTGAATGGCGATCGCCGCGAGAGCGATCTGAGGCCGGCACCCCAGGAGACCCTCGGTTTGTGGCAGAATACAGCCAACGGCAATGTGGAGGCCGGGAGCGCGGCGGCGTCCGGGCAGAAGCCGCTTTCCCTGTGGTGGTACGTGATGCTGGCGGTGTTGGCGGTGTCGATTGCGGAAACCCTGTTGGGCAACCGGCACCTGTCGGTGGATCAGGAGGCGGGATGAAACCTTTGGATCGCTTGTCCGGCTATTTGAGCGCACTGGAACGGCGGCTTCGGCTGCTGGCGGTGGCGCGAGGGGTTGCGGAGTGCGCCGCGGCGGCATTGGTGCTGACCGTGGTCGCGGTACTGGCCGCCAATCATTTTTCCTTTTCCGCGCCGAGCGTCACCGGCGCCCGCGTCTTCCTGTTCCTGGGGCTGGCCGTCGCCCTGGCCGCGGCCTTGATCGTGCCGCTGATCCAGCTCAACCGGCGGCGTGCCGCGCGAACCGCCGAGCGGCGCTACCCGCAGTTCGAGGAACGCCTCCTCACCTTCACCGAGCGTCTGGAACATAACGACCAGGATCCGTTTCTGCCCTTGCTGGCCGCCGATACGCTGCGCGTGGCCGAACAGGCGCAGCCGCGCGAAGTAGCGCGCACGTCCTGGATTTTCAGTTTCTCCTCGGCCGCCGCGGCATCCGCGCTGGTACTGATCTGGCTGGCCACCTCCGGGCCGGGTTTCCTCGGCTATGGCACTTCGCTGCTCTGGGGCGGCCTGCCGAAGGGCTCCATGAAGCCGTTCTACGCCATCCAGGTGGATCCCGGAAATCGCACCATCCGCAAACGTGCCGACCAGGTGATCTCCGCGAACTTGACCGGTTTCAGCTCGCCCAAAGTACGCCTGTTCGCCAAGTACGGCAGCGCATCGGCGTGGGAGCAGACCGAAATGTCGCCGCAACCGGGCGGCGCCGGCTACCAGTTCCTGCTTGCGGGTGTGCCGGAATCGCTGGATTATTACGTGGAAGCGGGCGGGGTCCGCTCGGAGACGTACAAACTCAAGGTGGTGGACCTGCCGGCGGTGAAAAGCATTCGCGTGACCTATCGTTTCCCGGCGTGGATCGGCATCGGCGACGTGGTGGAAGACCCCGGCGGCGACCTGCGGGCGGTTGCCGGAACCAGGGCGGATGTGGTGGTGCGCACGGATCGGCCGCTCTCGAGCGGTGTCATCCTGCTCGACGATGGCACCAAACTGGAGCTGAAGCCCGCGCCCGATGGAACAGCGGTGGCGACGGTGGCAATTGACAAGGACGGCATGTATCACGTGGCCGCCATCGAGGGCGGCGAGGATGTTCGCCTCGGCGAGGATTATTTCATCGAAGCGCAGAAGGATCAGCCGCCGGAAGTCGCCATCACCCGTCCGGGCCGCGATTTCAAGGCTAGCCCGATTGAAGAAGTCACCGTCGCGGTAAACGCCAAAGACGATTTCGGCCTCAAGGCCGTGGACCTGCACTATTCGGTGAACGGCGGCGCGGAGAAAACTCTGCCCCTGCTCAATAGCAAAGACGGCAAGACCTCCGCCGGCACAACTACGCTGGCCCTGGAGGATTTCAAAGCCGTGCCGGGCGACGTGATCAGCGTGTACGCCACGGCCAAGGACGCGCGGCAGTCTTCCTCCACGGATATGTTCTTTATCGAGGCCCAGCCGTTCGAGAAGAACTATACCCAATCGCAGCAAATGGGCGGCGGTGGCGCCGGCGGCGATCAGGGCGACCCGCAGAGCCAGATCTCCGAGCGGCAGAAGGAAATCGTCACCGCGACCTTCAATCAGCTCAAAGGGAACGGCGCCAAAGGGACGGACGCCGAGAACGCCGCCTTCCTGTCTTCGGTGCAATCGAAGCTGCGCGACCAGACCAAGTCGCTGAGCGACCGCATGAGGGCGCGCCAGTTGGAAGAGGCCGGCGATTCGTTCAAGAGTTTTGTGACCGACATGGACAAGGCCGTGGAGGCCATGGGACCGGCGGCCGAAAACCTGAAAGGCCGGAAATGGCAGGGTGCGCTGGCGCCGGAGCAGCAGGCGCTGCAATATCTGCTGCGCGCCGAAGCCACCTTCCGCGATATTCAGGTGGCTTTCGGGCAACAGGGCGGCAGGGGCGGCGGCGGTGGGAATAGCGCCTCCCGCGATATGGAAGGCTTGTTCGACCTGGAGCTCGATACCGAAAAGAACCAATACGAAACCGGCTCTTCCGCGGCTCAAGCCGCCGATCAACGGCAGAAACAGATCGACGAAGCGCTCGAAAAGCTCAAACAGTTGGCCAGGCGCCAGCAGGAACTGGCCGAACAGCAGCGCCAGAATCCGCAACAGACTTCCGAGCGGCGCTGGCAGCAGGAGATGCTGCGGCGCGAGGCCGAACAATTACAGCAGCAGATGCAGCAACTGGCGCAGAACCAGGGCAGCCAGCTCAGCCGTAACGGCCAGCAGGGGCAGCAACAGCAAGGCCAGCAGGGGCAATCGGGTCAACAGGGACAACAAGGCCAACAAGGCCAACAGGGGCAGCAAGGGCAATCCGGGCAATCCGGGCAATCCGGGCAATCCGGGCAATCCGGACAGCAAGGGCAGCAGGGACAGCCTGGCAAACCGGGCCAGCAAGGTCAATCGGCACAATCGGGCCAATCCGGCCAGCAGCAGGGCAATGACTCACGCACGCGCGGCGCGGATGCCCAGCAACTCCGGCAGACCATCGACCGTCTGCAGCAGGCGCTCGAGGATATGCGGCAATCGGCCGATTCGCGAACCGCCGGAACGCCGCAGGGCGAAGCCGGAGCCAAGCGCGCCGCCGACCGGCTGCAGGAAGCCGAACAGATGTTGAATGGTCTGCGCAGCCAGCAATCCAGCAGCGAAGTCGGCGACCTGGCCCAACAGGCCGGGGAGTTGGCTCGCAAGCAGCAGGAATTCGAAGGCCAGATGCGGCGCAGTTTTGGGCCGCAGAACACCGGCGTGACGCGCCAGCAGGCCGAACAACTGGCCGGCCGGAAAGACGCCGAACTGGAGGATCTCAAGCGGCTGGAACAGCAGATGCAAAGCTCCGTGCGCAGCCTGATGAGCGGTAACCGGCCGGCTTCCACCAAGATGCGGGACGCGTTGGCAGGAGTGCAGCAGCAGGACGTAGAACGCGCCATGCAGCGCAATTCCGGCTGGATCCGCAACGGCATGGGCGAGTACGCCGCCATGAGCGAGGCGCAGATTACCTCGGCATTGAACGACTTGCACGACCAGTTGAACAAGCTTCAGCAATCGGTGGGACAAGCTCAGCAGGGCAAGGCCGGTCAGGACGGCCAGTCGGTGGAAGACGCCTTGAACCGGGTGGAACAACTGCACCGCCAGATGGAACAATTGCAGGCCAACGCGGCCGGACAGCGCGGCCAACGGCAGGGGCAACAGGGGCAGCCCTCACAAGCGGGTCAGGGTAGCCAACAAAGTCAGTCTGGGCAACCGGGGCAATCTTCGCAATCGGGACAAGCAGGCCAGCAGGGCGGCGGACAACAGGGTTCGGCGGGCAATCCAGGCGGACAATGGCAGGCGGCCGGACCGAGGGGAGGCGCATCGGGCGGACCTGGCGGCGCCAACTGGATAGACAACGGCGTCCGCGGCCGCGATTACACCGGCCCCATCCGTCCGGAGGATGTGGACGCGTCGGCGCGCCAAACCGAGGCCAGCCTGCAGCAATTGCAGCAGCAACTGAAAGACGATCCGAATACCGCCCGGGATATCCAGGGCCTGATCCGGGATTTGCGCCAATTCGATCCAACGGTTTACGCTAGCGATCCCTTGCTGCTGCTGCAACGGATTCAAGCGGCGATGGGTTCGGTCGAGCAGGTGGAGATCGAGCTGCGGCGCAAATTGGACCAGTCCGGCGGAGGCGCGGTGCGCAGCCCGGGAAGCGAACCGGTGCCGCAGGGCTATTCCGACGCAGTTGCGGACTACTTCCGTAAGCTCAGCAAGCAGAAGTAGCAACCGCATTTGTCACGTTGCGAGCCACCGTGGCGCAGGCATTCGTGCATGCCGCGTAGAGAGTCCGAACTGAAGTCGCCCCCGGCATTTCGCGCCGTGAAGGAAAATGAGGTGACCTGTTTTCCGTGGGGCAACCTGTTTCCATGAGCGCGGGGCGCACAGAGGGTGGGGATGAAAGTGCCGTCCGTCCCTCCACGAGTTTTCAATAATATACGTGGCACTTTCGAGAGTGCGGACCGATTGTCAATCGGTCCAGCCGGGCGTCTGCCCGGCTGTCCTCCGGCGAGATCGAAACCGGGCTCAACCCAAATACCTCTGTGAGAAATGCGAGGTAGTTCCTGAATAGGAGTGCGTATCCGTTGGACTCAGATGCCGTCATCGACCCGGATAGCTCAATGGAACCGGGGGACATGACTCGTAGGGCGAGGAGTGGGTCCAGGGGAGAACCCTCGCAGACCCAGTAGGTCCGCGCCACAAATTCCTGCTTACGCCAGATCCGTTTCGGGTGCGATGCGCCGGACGAAGACCAGAAGCACATCGCTCATTTCAGCCAGAGCGCGTCTTGCAAACTCCGGGGCAATCGTCCTGGTCACCCAATACCAGTACTGCAGTATCCGATAGTCTAGAACGAGTAGCCGATCTTCCACTGATCGCAAACCCATTCCGGCCGCATGGTCATGCAAATAGACCAGTAGACGATAGTCGCGCTCCAGAAGTATTTGAAGCGGTTCCAGTTCCGGCGCCGTAAAGACCTGCTGTCGAATCTGTTCCACCGCGAATCGGGGATCGGCTTCCGCCATGCGTGAAGGCGCTTCCGAATTGCGCAAGATCAGCACGCAACTATAACGGAACCAATACGCTAACAGGATAAGTGAGCAGCCGATGATTAAGAAACTAGCAAGCATCCGGGATCTACTCCGCTACACGGTCCGATCAAGAACTGCGACAACAGCCGTACTAGGACCGCTACATCAGTCTATCATCGGTTTGGAAATCAGTGCAAGCGGCAATTTTAGGCAATTTTTCGGCACGGCTGGAGGTTTTTTCGGTCCGGGCTGCGGTGGACCACCGATGGGGCGCGAAAGAGCCGATGATTAGATAAGGAGGCGAAAAACGTGCATGTCGCGATCACGGGGGCGTCCGGCCTGATTGGCCGGCGGCTAGTGGAAACTCTGCTGGCACATGGACATAGCGTGAATTTGCTAAGCCGCAAGGGGAGCCTGGAACGGGCAGGCGCCCAATCTTCGATTTGGAATCCGGAAGATGGTCCGCCATCCGCCGGGAAACTGAGCGGAGCTGATGCCGTGATCCACCTGGCGGGCGAGCCGGTGGCACAGCGATGGACGGCGACGGCGAAACGGCGCATCCACGACAGCCGGATCGTGGGAACGCGGCGCTTGGTGGAGGGGCTGGCTGGCCTGGAGCGCCGGCCGGCGATACTGATTGCGGCGTCGGCGATCGGCTACTACGGTTCCCGCGGAGATGAAATATTGGATGAATCCGCCCGGCCTGGCGGCGGTTACCTGGCGGAACTGTGTGTGGAGTGGGAGCGGGAGGCGGCCGCGGCGGAGAAGCTGGGAATACGCGTGGCGCGAATTCGCATCGGGGTAGTGCTCGATGCGGGCGGAGGGGCGCTCGGCCGCATGCTGCCGGCGTTTCGGTGGGGCGTTGGCGGGCGATTGGGCGATGGCAAGCAATGGTTGTCCTGGATTCACATAGCGGACCTGGCGGAGCTGTTCCGCCATGTGCTGGAGAATTCACTCGGAGGAGCGTGGAACGGGGTGGCACCAAACCCGGTAACGAACGCGGAGTTCACGCGCGTACTGGGGCGGGCGTTACGGCGCCCAGCGATGCTGCCGGTGCCGGCCGTGGTGTTGCGGCTTCTTTTCGGTGAGATGTCGGAAATGCTGATGGCCGGCCAGCGCGTGGTTCCCGGCGCTGCCGAAGCGGCCGGCTTCCGTTTTCTTTATCCCGAATTGGCGCCGGCGTTGAGCGACCTGTTGGATCGTGGCGCAGGCTGTCCAGCCTCCTGAGCTGAGAAAGGTGGGACAGACCATCGTCTTTCGTGGTCTGTCAGCCCCGTGCCAGGCCACAACCGCTTGACAGACGACAAACGATCATCTGTCCCACCTCTGGGTCAGCCCACGCCTGTGGGAATTCGCTACGTAGTCGCCGTTTCTCCCTGGCGATCGATTTCCTCGCTCAGGATGATGGCTTCAGCCAGCTCTTTCATGGGACGGCGCAGACGGCGGCTCTGGTCCCGAAGCTTCAGATAGGCCTCTTCCTCGGTCAGCCCGTGGCGCAGTTGCAAGATACCCTTGGCGCGCTCCACCAGCTTGCGCGTCTCCAGTTCGCGCCGCATTTCGAGGGTCTGCTCCAGCAGGCGGGCATTTTCCTCCAGCAGCGAAGCTTTGGAAATAGCCACTCCGAGCTGCTCGCCAATGAAAACCGCCATGCCGATTTCTTCCGGACTGTGTTCGTGCGATTCGCGGTGGTGAACGTTGACCACCCCGATCACGTCGCCGCTCGACACCAGCGGCACCGAGAGCAACGCCTCATAGGTATCTTCCACCAGGCCCTGAAACATCTTGAAACGGGCGTCGCTGGTAGCGTGCGAAGACAGGGCCACCACCGATTTGTGCTCCGCCACCCAACCGGTGATGCCCTCGCCCATCTTCATGCGCAGGTTTCCCAAAGCTCCCGCGTGCGGTACCTGCGACGCACGCAGCACAACCTCCTGGCTTACCGGATCGAGCAGATAGACCAGGCAGGCATCGCACGAAGTGGCCAGGACGGTGAGGCCGACCACCTCACCCAGAATCTCGTCCAACGACCGGTTCGAGCTGACGATGCTGCTGACCTGATGGAGAATCGATACTGATGTTTTCGGCGGCGTATCCTTTTTCCCCATTTATACAACCTAGCTGTGGGTGTGTACAGGGTCCAATCAATAATTTTTATCGAGGCAATCAGCGAACCGCATTCATCAGCGCGGCGGCGCCGGCGATTCCGGCATCGGCGCCGTAGCAGGCCATGACCAGCGGGATTTCACCGGCGCGGGGATTGATCGACCATTGGGGCAGATCCGCCAGGATATCGGGAAACAGTCCGCTCATCAATTGCGCCACGCCGCCGCCCACCACCAGGACGTCGGGATCGAGAATATCGACGACGTTGCCCAACCAGATGGCGAGCAGGTGCGCCGTCTCCCGGAGGATTTCTCCGGCCAGCGGATCGCCCTCGCGCCAGGCCTCGCCGACGTGCTCGGTCTTCACCGCCGCGGCCGCGCCCCCGGCCAGCTCGATCAGCCGCCGTCCGGCTGTCCCGGCCGTAGCCAGTTTTTCCTGCGCCCGCCGCGCAATGGCGGTGCCGGAGCACAGGGCTTCGATGCAGCCGTGCTTGCCGCAGCCGCAGACAGGGCCGTGGTAGTCGATGACGATGTGACCGCCCTCGGCCGCGCTCCCGGTGTGGCCGTGGTAGATTTGCCCGTCCAGCACAATCCCGCTTCCGATGCCGGTACCCAGGGTGGCGTAGAAGACATAGCGATATCCCCGCGCGGCGCCCCACAGCACTTCGGCCAGGCCAGCGGCGTTGGCGTCGTTATCCACGCGGGCCGGAATTCCGAACGCCCGCCGGGTTTCGTCGGCTAAAGGGAAATTGCGCCAGCAGGGGACGTTAGGAGGGTTGAGCACCACGCCGCTGGAGGGATCGAGCGGCCCCGGCGAGCAGATTCCAATGCCGGCGACAGCCCCGCGCGCACCGGGCTCGGCCGCAAACACGGCTTCCACCGCTTCCCGCACGCCGGAAAACCCCGTCGCTGCGTCACCTGTGGAAATCATCGGCACCCGCGTCTTCGCGGTGATGACTCCGGCGGCATCCACCAGCCCGGCGGCGACCTTGGTGCCGCCGATATCCACTCCAATGGTCATGGTTTCCGGCATGTTTCCGTATTCCCAGCAACGAGCATGGTAACACCAAGGGAACAAACAGGCAAGGTGCGTCTGGTCAGCGAGTTACAGGGAATGCGTGGCACCTTGGGATGGGCTGGATCCCGTCGGCCAAGGGCAGACAACCATGCACAAAAATGCACAACGGAGCCGCTCCGATTCGAAACCAAGAAGTAGAGCGTATGGATTACAATGAAGGCAGAGATGAAACCGGAATATGTTTCCTTGCTTCTCGGGTTCGCGACGTTTCTTGGGACGCTCGCGGTTGTTGTGATCGGTTTCCTCTACAGTAATTCTCGCATCAGCGATCTTCGCGCGCACGTCGATACCCGCATCGGCGACCTGCGCCAGCACTTCGACGACCGCCTGGAACGGCTCGAAGAAGTCTTCGACGCCCGGCTGACCCGCATCGAAGAGCATCTTAGCCTGAGGTAATCCCCCTCTAGCCGCCAAACAACTTTGGGTGGCAAAACCCCTGACCTTGCACAAAAATGCACAACGCCATGGGGTTGGGTTCTGCACTAATGATCGCAACTAATTTGTTTTCTAGTGCTTATCATGTGGGCAAATGGAGGGCTAATGGGGTCAGGCTCCCGCCTGCTACGTTGTTGGGCTACCATACTCTGAAGACGCAGGCACCAATTGGACATAGGGGCGAGGATGCAGGGAACGGATCGGGTGCGCAGCAACGGCATGCTGCTGGCGGCGGAATGTTGCGCGCTGGCACTGGTGACGGCGATTCTGATCTGGCCGCTGTTCCGGATCGAATACCTGGACAACTGGGGGTCCATCGACTGCACCTTCATCGCCGCCGCGCGGTTCCTGAGGGCACATTGGCCGCATCCCCGCTGGATGCCGCTGTGGTACTGCGGGACGCGGTTCGACTACCTCTATCCACCGGCTTTACCCTATGGAACCGCGCTGCTCTCGGCTCTGTTCCGGGTCTCGACGGCGCGCGCGTATCATCTGTATACGGCGCTGTTCTACTGCCTGGGGACGGCGGGAACTTACGCGCTGGTCCGGGTGGCGAGCGGGTCGCGAGCATGGGCGGCGATCTCAGCGGCGGGTACGGCGCTGGTTTCGCCCTCTTACCTGTTCCTGAAATCGTTTCGCGACGATTCGTTTCTGCACATGCCGCAACGGCTGAACGTGCTGGTCAAATGGGGCGAAGGGCCGCACATGACGGCGCTCGCCTGCCTGCCGTTCGCGCTGCTGTTCTCGTGGCTGGGGATTCGAAACGGCGACCGGCGGTGGCTGGGGCTGGCGGCGGTTTCCTCCGCGCTGGTGGTGTCGAATAACTTTTACGGCGCCACGGCGCTGGCGCTGATGTTCCCGCCGCTGGCGTGGGCCTTGTGGATCACGCACCGGGATGGGCGGATGTGGCGGCGGGCGGCGGCCATCGCGGCAATGGCATACGGGCTGACCGCCTTCTGGTTGACGCCTTCCTATCTGCGCATCACCATGGACAATCTGAAGTACGTGGCGCTGCCTGGCGACGCCCGCTCGCGCTGGGTGGCGCTGGGGGTAGCGGTGGCGTTCGCGCTGGCGAGCGCCAAGATCGCCTACCGCAGGAAAGATCTAGCCTACCGGGTATTCGTTTGCGGCACCGCGCTCGGCGTGGCATTGAACGTGGTGGGCAATTATTACTTTGGCTTCCGCGTCAGCGGGGAGCCCCATCGCCTGGTCCCCGAGTTGGACCTGGTGCTGATTCTGCTGGCGACGGAAACGCTGCGAACCCTGGCGGATACCCGCAAACAATGGCTGCGGGTAGTAGCGTTCGCGATCGCGGCGGCTGGGCTGGCGGCGGGTTATCCATACCTGCGGAGCCCGTGGAAGGTATTTCGGGCCGATGCGGATTACCGCCGGAGAGTGGAGTACCGGGCCACGGACTGGATCGCCCGCAATCTGCCCGGCGCGCGCGTATTCGCGGCCGGCTCGATGCGGCTTTGGTACGACGCATGGCGCGGCGGCGAACAGGTGGGCGGCGGTTCCGAACAGGGGCTGGAAAACGACATGCTGGTGCTGGCGCAGTGGCAGGTGATCCACGACGGCGATGCCGACGCCGCGCGGGACATCGCCTGGCTGCAGGGGGTGGGCGCGGACGCGATTCTGATGAGCCGGGCCGACTCTCCCGAGATTTACCACGACTACCCCACGCCGGTGAAATTCGCCGGGGTCTTGCCGGCGATTTACGACGACGGGCAGGGCGACACCTTGTACCGGGTGCCGCGGCGGGCGCCGGCCCACGCACGCGTGGTGGAAACGCGGCGCATGGCTGGCCTCGCCGCGATTCCAGTCACCAACTACGATGAACCGCAGATCGAGGCGTACGCGGACGCGGTCGAACACGGGCCGGATACGCCGGTGGAGATGCGGTGGGAGGGAACGGACCAGGTCCGGGTGGGGGCGCATTTCGGCGAGGGCGAGAGCCTCGTGGTGCAGGAAAGTTTCGACCCCGCGTGGCGCGCCTGGTGCGACGGAAAACGGCTGGCGATTCGCAGGGACGTGGCCGGGAATATGCTGGTGGACGTTCCGCCGGGTGATCGGGAAGTGCGCCTGGAGTTCGCGCTGCCGTTCGAAAATGCTGTTGGTGCGGGGTTGACCGGGGTGTCGCTGGCGATGTTGCTGTTTTGTTTTTTCAGGCGAAAGCCGGGCGCCAGGTGAGGGGTGATTAACCGATCTGGGGACTTCGAAGTTCGGGCATGGCAACCGCTCCCTGACGGTCGCGGCTCGGTTAAGAATGCCGCGAGTTTTCAGTCACTTACCGAGCCGCGACCGTAAGGGAGCGGTTGCCACGCCCCAGGTGAGTCCAGTCCGCTGAGTGTCACGCATTTGTGTATAGTCATTGTGTAGGCATCCAGAGGCTATGGCGGATATGGGAGCAAAGGAAACAACGGCGCGCGGCGAGACGATCAACGTCAGGGAAGCCGAATCGGTGCTGCTGGATCGGCGCTATTTCGCACTGTCCGAAGAGGCGTTCCAGCGGTTCACTAAGGTCCTCGATAGCCCGCCGAAGGACAACCCGAAGCTGCGGCGCCTGCTTCAGACGAAAGCGCCCTGGGACCGATGAGTGGCGTCGGCGGGATCGGCCGGGCGAAACGATTCTACGAAAAGTACGATTTTGTCGCCTCGCCGGTCGATCCCATGACCGTCATGATTAGCGTGGCCGAAGCGGCGAGATGGACGGGGCCGGGGGAATAGGGGGAGTTTCTGACGAGGCTAGTACCTTAGATTAGATCGCGTCTCGATCTTGCCTCACCGCTTTGGTGCATAATGGTGTAATGAGGACGGCGAGCGGCACGGTGCGGCAAAGCGTTAGCTTGCCGGCGGGTGTCGCCACCCAGGTTCGCAGCCTGGCAAAGGCGCGCAGGCTCAGCGCCAATCGGATGCTGCTGGAACTGATCGAGAACGGCATAGCCGCCGAGAAGCGGAAGCAGCAGGAATTCTTCGACCTCGCCGAACGATTCCGGAGCGCCACCGACGCGGAAGAGGTCAAGCGCCTGGGCGACCAGATGGGCCGAATGGTTTTTGGCGGCTAATGCCACGAATCGAGACGTGGGGCAATATGCCGCCCGGCGTCCGTCAACACCTGATAGACCGGATGCGCGACAGGGCGATCGGCATTGCCGATCTGAACCAACTGCGGCTCTGGATTGACTCTCATCCGGAGGTGCCGGAGGGCGACTGGTACAAGGACTTCGGTTCTTTCAAGATCTGCGGTAGTGGCTCGGTGCCGAAAACATTTCTACTGCGTGGGCAAGCCGCCAAGGGAACGGCCGTCTAACTTGCCGGGGTGCGACCGATCCGACCGCTGCGCCGTTGGCGGGTTCCTGGCCCGCCGGTCGAAGAACGCCTTTGGCGATGAGACCACGCACCGGTGGCGCCGCTCCAATGACATGTGCTACAACGCGCGTGTGTAACGGACGCTTTCTCAGTCAATGCGGGAGGGACTATTTGATGGTACGGACAGCGCGCGTCCTCGGCCTGGTTTCCATGCTGAGTCTCGCCGGGTGGGCACAACAGCGGAAGGAGCCGGTGGATTACGTCAATCCGAACATTGGCACGATCGGGCATCTGCTGACTGCTACCGCGCCCACGGTGCAGTATCCCTATGGCATGGTACGCGTTGCGCCGATCACGACGCCGAGCGTTCGGGACCGATTCCTGGCGGACAAAATCTACGGGTTTCCGGCGGGTAGCGCCATGCTCATGGCCACTACCGGGGCCATCGAGACGGATTCCGCCAGGAATGCTTCCAGGTTCGATCACGACTTCGAAACGGTTTCGCCGTACTACTACGCCGCGCTGCTCGAGGATTACGACATTCAGGCCGAATTCACCGCGACCGGGCACGCATCCTATTACCGCTTCACCTTTCCGGCGAATGCCCATTCGCACCTTGTACTTTCGTCACGCGACAACGCCGAACTGGAAGTGGTGGGACCGGCCGCGGTTGCCGGACGCGGCGCGGAGGGCGGCGTGGCAATTTATTTCTACGCCGAGTTCTCGAAGCCACTGGGCGCGTACAGCACCTGGACCGGCGGCCAGGTTTCGGCCCAGACGGCTAAACTGTCGGGCACAAACATCGGCTTCGAGACCGATGGCGCCACCACCAAGGGCGAGCGGATCGGGGTGCGCATTGGGGTCTCTTACATCGGCATCGACCAAGCTCGCAAGAACCTCCGGAAGGAAATTCCCGCCTGGGGTTTTGACCAGGTGAAGGCCAAGGGGCGCGCGGTCTGGAACCAGGCGCTGGGCAAGATCGCCGTGAAGGGCGGCACCGAAAAACAGCGCACGATCTTCTACACGGCGCTCTACCGCTCGCTGGGGCGCATGACCGATCATACCGAAGACGGCAGGTATTACAGCGGATACGACGGGCAGGTACACGACGCGGGCGGCCACGATTTCTACGCGGGCGATGGCCTTTGGGACACTTATCGCTCGATGCACCCTCTTCAGTTGATCCTCGATCCGGCGCGGCAGGTGGACATGGTAAACTCCTACGTCCGCATGTACGAGCAAAGCGGCTGGATGCCTTCGTTCCCGTCGATTGGCGGGGATGGGGCGGTGATGATCGGCCATCACTCCACGGCCTTCATCACCGACACCTATTTGAAAGGCTATCGCGATTTCGACGTGGAGAAGGCTTACGCCGGGATGAAGAAAAACGCCATGGAAGCTACCCTTCTTCCGTGGCGCCGCGGACCGCTGACCGCGCTGGACCGGGTCTACCAGGAGAAGGGGTTCTTCCCGGCGCTTGCCAAGGGGGAGAAAGAGACGGTGGCGGAAGTGCATCCGTTCGAGCGCCGCCAGGCCGTTTCGGTGACACTGGAAAACTGCTACGACGATTGGTGCGTGGCGCAGATGGCGAAGGCGCTGAAAAAAGACGACGACTACGCCTATTTCATGAAGCGCGCCCATAATTACGCCAACGTGTTCGATGGGCGGATCGGCATGATGGCGCCGAAGACCGCCGATGGACAATGGGTGGAAAGCTTCGACCCCACGCGGGGAGGCGGCCAGGGCGGGCGCGACTATTTTGCCGAGTGCAACTCCTGGGTCTACACCTGGCACGTACAGCACGACGTGGCCGGCCTGATGGCGCTGATGGGCGGGCGCGAGCAGTTCGCGGCCAAACTGGACCAGTTGTTCGTCGAACAGTACGGCACGTCCAAGTACGCTTTCCTCGGCCAGTTCCCGGATATGACCGGTTTGATCGGCAACTACGCGCAGGGCGACGAGCCGAGCTTCCACATCCCCTACCTTTATAACTACTGCGGGCAGCCATGGAAGGCGCAGCGCCTGCTGCGGCAGATCATGGAAGTCTGGTACGGCGACGGTCCGCTTGGCATTTGCGGCGACGAGGACGGAGGCGCGATGTCGTCCTGGTACGTGCTGAGCGCGATGGGTTTCTACCCGGTTTGCCCGGGGCGCCCGGTTTACGACATCGGCAGCCCGCTGTTCCAGGAGGTGAAAATCGCGCTGGCCGGCGGCAGGACATTCACCGTCTCCGCCCCGGGCGCATCGGCAGGGAACAAGTACGTGCAATCGGCCACGCTGAACGGAAAGCCGCTCGACAAACCCTGGTTCACGCACGACGAACTGGCTGCCGGGGGGACGCTGGTGCTGCGGATGGGTCCGCGCCCGAACAGGAAATGGGGAAGTTCTCCGGAAGCGGCTCCGCCGTCCATGTCGCGGTAGGGGCGGGAGTCCGGGTACTAGTTACCGGAATTACCGGATGAAGTACCTTCAGGACTATCGGCTTTAGCTGCACGGGCCGATGATGACGGTAGTACAGTATGGCGCACCAAGAACTTATTTACGGCGACCGGCGCACGGACCGGCGCTATACGTTCCAACTGTCGCTTCGCTTCAGCTACCGGAAGTGCGGCGTGGCGGCGGCGGGGAGCGGCGCTACCGAAGACTTGAGCAGAGGCGGCATCCGTTTCACGACGGACGATCCGCCGCCAGTGGGCGTGGAAATCGAGTTGCGGATCGAATGGCCGTTTCTTTTGCAGAACGTCTGCCCGCTCGAACTGCTGGTGCGAGGGAAAGTGCTGAGGAGCGACGCGCAACGGACAGTGGCGAGCATGTACAGTTACGAGTTTCGGACGCGAGGCGCGAGGTCCTTCGAACAGGCGGCGGTGACGACGAGCAGTTGCAATTTTGTGGCGTAGCGAGCGATCGGCAGTCAGCGGTCGGCCCACCCCGCCTTCGCTTTGGGGCAGGGGTGGCTGCTGGTAAGTACACCATTTCGGAAGTTCGCTAGTGCAACCGCTCCCTTACGGTCGCGGCTCTGAAAGGCGCGAGACCGAGCCGCGACCGTAAGGGAGCGGTTGCGGGATACGTGACCGTAATTGCGAATTCGAGGAGTCAGGCCGCGCCGACGAGGGACATTTGGAAGCTGGCGGAACCGCGGGCCAGAATATTGGACAGACAGCCGGTTGCGGATTGTCCTTCGAGCAGGCAACGCTGGGAACCGTTCCAGCCTTCCACGCGGACCGAGTTGCCGCGGCGGACGACGCGATAGACGGCGGCGGCGCCGTATTCGGCGGCCAGAGCCGGGAGCGACCATCCGGCCGGGTCCAACATGCGCAAGCCGCCCTGGCGATCGAGGACGAGAGCGGTGTCGCCGCCCGCGGAATTCCCGGTGGTTGCAATCTGCAGAATCTCTTCGGCCCGGCGGAAGAATTCGCTCACAAACTGCTTATCGGCGAGCGGGCCGATTCTTTCCTGGAAATTTAAAGAAAAACTACGGTTGTTTGGCGGGCAGACTGGACATGATTTTCCGCACGTAATCCTGGGTTTCCGGGATCGGTGGTACCGCCTCGGCGGCATCCACCGTGGCGGCGCCCGCATTGTAGGCGCCAAGCGCCAGGGCCAGATCGCCGTTGTAGCGAGAGAGCAAATCTTTCAACAACTTAGCGCCGGCTTCCACGTTTTCGGCGGGATCGAAAGGGTGCTTCACGCGCAACTGACTGGCGGTGGCGGGCATGAGTTGCATCAAGCCCATGGCGCCTTTGGAGGAAACCGCGCAGGGGCGGAAGGCGGATTCCTGCCGTATCACCCCGCGGAGCACGTCCTCCTCTAAGTGCTGCCGTTTGGCGGCTTCATCGATCAAGGTGTCCACCTGGGCGGAGGGCAGGGGGTCGCAATCGGCAAAAGTCCCGGGCAAAGCCGCCGCAGGTACGGTGGCCCCAAGCGGCAGCGGAGGCGGCAGAATGAAGAAGTTGCCGGTGGCTGTTTGGGCGAGCTGTTGGTTGACGGACGCCCGCTGCCGGGCCAGGGACTCCTCCATGGCCGTGGCCGCGAGGCGCTGACGGGTCGCCGCGGGTTCCATTTGGGCACGGGCGTCCGCGGAAGAAGGCGCCGGCTGGCCTGAGTGTGGGGCGGGCGGCTGGGCAGAGAGCGCCCGAAGCAGGAAAACGGCGGCGGCGAGGGCACGAAGACCGAGGGGAAGGTTTCGTTTTGGCATGTAAGTATCCTTAGAAGATTCGGGCGAAAACACCGATATGTAAAGTGAGAGCGGAAAGGCAGCTCCAAGATGGGCATTGGGTCTCTCAACGGCATATCCATGAGCGCCGCGGTCGGCGGGTTCGGGCAAGACAACCTGGTCCCGATCGAGGAACTGGTGGCAGCCATCCGGGCAGTGAACCGGGGCGAGTTGGAAGCTCGCGGCCGGGTATGGAAATTGCGCCGGGGTGCGGGCAAGCCCGTAATCGTGGAATTAGTGGAGCAAGATAGCGGCGATGTCATCGACCTGCTCCTGCCCGAGGAAGTCGTACGGATGGCGGCGGGACTGGAGAAAGAGCGGTAATGCAAGCAACGGAGAACATGCGTAGATATAGCTATCTGGAGAGCCGAATCCTGGCCGCGGACCCGGTGGAACTGATTCAGATTCTGTATGAGCACGCGCTCATCGAAGTACGGAACGCGCGCGCTCACCAGAAGGCGGGTGATATCGCGGCAAGGGCCAAGGCGGTGACCAAAGCATTGGCGATACTGGGAGAACTCGAAGGGTCGCTGAATCATAAAGCCGGCGGCTCCCTCAGCCAGAACCTTGCCTTGCTCTATCAATACATGCGCAGGCGGCTGCTCGATGCCAGCATGACCCAGCAGACCGCGCCCCTGGACGAAGTCGAGTCGCTGCTGGAGACACTCGAACAAGGCTGGTCGAGTATACAGCACAAGACCACCACACCGGCATCCGGCTCTTACCAACACGCCGCCGAGGTACACACTCTGGTACCTTCCTCTGGCGCGCCGGAAAACGAATACCTCCCGCAATCCTGGTGCGCCTGACCTGGTGCACTGTCAGGGAATCGCTGTTCCGATCCCAGCGACCGCTCCCTAACGGTCGCGGCTCGGAAAGGCGGAGCGGTCGCTGAATACGTGGCCGCGACACCGAAATCGAGTACCTGGTGCGACAGGCCAGGAGACCTGTCCTACTTCGAGGCATCCCGCAGGCCTTTGGCGATCAGGTTCGCTAATCCCAGGCCGCCGCTCTGCGCCATCGACTGGGCAAAGATCTCCTCGCCGTATTCCATGGCGGAGGATGCCGATTGGTCGTCGCCGGTGCCCAGCCATCCACCGTCGGAATCATGCATCGATTTCATCATCTGGCCGATCAGCAAGGCTTCGAACTGCTTGGCTGCGGAAACGATCCTGGCGGGGTCGTCTTTGGGACGCACCTTGCCCAGCGCGTTGATGGTGGCCGAAGCGGCCTTCTGGGATCCGGAGGCGCCGATGGGAATTGTCATTTTAGATCACCTTCAGTTCGGCTTCAATGGCGCCGGCGTCTTTCAGGTTTTGCAGGATCGAAATGATATCGCGCGGGCTGGAGCCGATCGAAGTCAACGCCTGCACCAGTTCTTCCACGGTGGCGCCCTGTTGCAGCATGACGTTGCGCACGGGCTGCTGCGAGGCGCCCACGTTGACCTTGGGAACTACTTGCGTGGTGCTTCCGGAGCCAAAAGAAGTCGGCTGGCTCACCTCCATGGTGGTTTCAATTTCCACCGTGAGGCTTCCTTGCAGGATGGCCACCGGAGCGATGCGCACGTCCTTGCCCATGATGATGGTGCCGGTGCGCTCGTTGACCACGATTTCGGCGGTGCGGTCCACCTCGACCGTGAGCCGTTCGAGCTCGGAGACGAAACTGGTGGGATCGCCTTGAAACTCGGCGGGCACAGTGACGGCGACCAGGGCGGCGCTATCGGCGTGGGCCACTTTGCCGAAGCGGTGGTTGAGGGCCTCGGCGACGCGCGTGGCGGTGGTGAAGTCGGCGCGCTCCAGTTGCAGCTTGACGACGTTGCCGAGGGGCACCGACGGCGCGGCGCGCTCCACGATGGCACCGTTGGGAATGCGCCCGACGGTGGGGTGGTTGACGGTCTTGGCATTGCCGCCGCCGCCGGCAATGAAGCCGCCCAAAAGCAGCGGGCCTTGGGCCACCGCGAACACCTGGTTATCGGGGCCCTTCAAGCCGGTCATTAAGAGGATGCCGCCCTGCAGGCTGGGCGCATCGCCGATGGCCGCAATGGTGGCGTCGATGTGCGAGCCGGGCTGCGCGAACGGGGGCAGGGTAGCGGTAACCATCACCGCGGCGGTATTTTTCACCTGGATGGTGGTGGGGTTGATGGTGAGGCCCATGCGCTCCAGCATATTGGCGAGGCTTTGGGTGGGGAAGAGCGTCTGCTGGCGGTCTCCCGTGCCTGCCAGACCCACCACCAGGCCGTAGCCGAGAAGCTGGTTATCGCGCACACCTTCGAGCGACACCAGTTCCTTGAGCCGGGTGGCCGCCGGGGCCGCCATCGATGCCAATAACAATGCCGCCGTGGCTTTTTTGGTCATTGAGTTCCTAAAACCGGGTTTCCTAGAACGGCAGTAAGCCGAGGATCAGACGATACAGAAAATTGGGACGGCGCACGGCGTCGTTGATCACGCCTTTGCCGTCGATCTTGATTTCCATTTGCGCGATCTGGTTGGAGCTGATCATGTTGGCGCTGGTGAGATCGGCCGGCCGGATCACGCCCCGCACCGTTACCAGTTGGTGCTCGGAATTGACCACCACGTCCTTGGTGCCTTCCACCACGAGATAGCCGTTAGGGAGCACGTGGGTCACGCGCGCGCTCAGCGTGGCCGTGATGGTGGCGCCGCGGCTGGTGGTTCCGGACCCGTTCAGCGAGGTGGAAGTGCTGGTGTTCAGCAGGTTCGATAAAGCGTTGCTCGAGCTCTTCTTCCCGCCCAGCGCGGTGATATTCGATTGAGCGGTGGAGGCCCGCGCGGTCTGGGTGGCCCCGGTGGCGACGGCGGTGGCATTTTCGCTGACCACGACCGTGACCATATCGTCGACTCGCGCCGCGCGCACATCGCTGGCGATATCCATGAGGCGCGCGCCGGGAGACCACAGCGAGCCCGGCGAGGGCTGCACCGGAGCCGGCTGGTCCTTCAGCGCTTCCTGCAGGTAGCGGTCGAGCGCGCTCGGCTCGGTGGCTTTCTTTTTCTTGGGGCCGGACGCCCAGGCGCTACCCGCGGCAAGCAGCAGCAGCGAGAGAGACAAACAGAATCGATTCCGACGAGACGTCATCATGGCACCGTAGAGGAAGCGGCCAGCACCAGCGCTTTGCCCTTCCCGCTGACTCGCGCTTGGAATACGCGATTACTTTGCAGATTGCGAATACTCACCTGGTCGCCCGCGCGGCCGGCCGATTCGGCACGGCCGCTGAAAGCCAGGTGCGCCGCCCCGATCCGCACTTCCACCGAAACCATCTCGCCGCGATTGATGTCGTTCGGGGGCGCCAATTGGTCCAGGCGGACTTCCTGGCCGGCGGCGATGGGGCGAACGGGCTGCATGCCTTCGACCTGGTCCGGAACGGCGGCGGCATCGCGGTCGCCGCCGCGCGGAAAACACTTCTCGGTCTTGAGGGCGATGGCCCTCGCTTCAATGGGCTGGCCGGAGCGCAGATTCTCCACCGCTACCAGCCGCGTGCAGGAGGCGGTAATCCGCACGCGGGCCCAGATGGCGAACCGGCGGCCCGATCCGTAGACCACATCGCCGGGCCAAAGCACCGGGGAGCGCTGTTCGGGGGAAGCCGGCGCGCCCAACCGGTCGCGGGAAAACTCCAGCCGGCCGCGCGGCACCGGGTATAGGCTGGTTTCGGCGATCTCGATATTCGCGCCGGCAATGCCCAGCGCGGATTGTATCGCCTGGGCGATGCGGGCGGGATCGAGCCGCTCCATCGGCCACTCGAAGCAGATTTCGCGCAGCCCCGCCGAAGGCAACGAATAGCGTTCGGCGAGCGAGGCCAGTTCGGCCGCGCGAAACGTTCGCCGGGCGCCTGGCAGCGGAGCCGTAGCCAGCTCGGTCTGGGGAGGGACGGCCGCAAATTCAGGCTCGACGGCCGCCAGATCCCGGGCCAAAATACGGTCGCCCGAAAGGGAAGCGCAGGCCGGAGTTTCGGCCGCGGCGCCCACCGCGACGGCCGCCAGCCCAATCGCCAGAACCGGAATTGTCGCGAGGCTCGTCATTGTTCTATTGCTTGAGATTATTCACCTGCTGGTACATGTCGTCGGCCGCTTTGACCACTTTGGAGTTCGCCTCATAGGCCCGCTGCGCCTGAATCAGGTTGACGAACTCCTCGACGATGCTGACGTTGGATTGCTCGGTGTAGCCTTGCAGCAGAGTGCCCATCCCCTCCTGCCCGCCAGGGTTTGCCACCACAGGCTCGCCGGTAGCGTCGGTGGGCTGGTAGAGATTGTTGCCGATGCTGTTCAGCCCGGCCGGATTCTGAAATCCGGCAAGCTGGATCTGGCCGGCCTTTTGGGCGGAAGTCTGTCCCGGCAGCATGTAGCTCACCGTGCCATCGGCCGCGATGGTGATGGATTGCGCGGCGGAAGGGACGGTAATCTGCGGTTCCAGCGTGTCTCCATTGGCAGTCACGAAGTTACCGTTGCGGTCGAGCTGGAATTCGCCGTCGCGGGTATAAGCGAGCTGCCCGGTGGCGGCCAGACGGATCTGGAAGAAGCCGTTGCCCTGGATGACCACGTCCAGCGGGTTATCCGTCTCGGTGGAGTTGCCTTGGGTAAAAATGATCTCGTTCGAAGCCGCGCGCGTTCCCAAGCCCAGTTGCAGGCCGGTGGGCATGGTGGATTGCTGGCTGGACGCCGAGCCCGGCTGCACCATGTTCTGATACAAGAGGTCCTGGAACTGGGTCCGCCGGGCTTTGTAGCCGGCGGTGTTGGCGTTGGCCAGGTTGTTGGCGATGTTATCGACGTTGAGCTGCTGGGCGTTCATGCCGCTGGCAGCGCTGTAAAGAGCGCGGATCATGATGCGCTGACTCCCTGCTGCTTAATCTCGGACAGCTCCTGGTCGATGTAGCTTTGCGGGTAGCCGTGATTATACAGGTCGGCCACCAGTCCGGCGTTGACTTCGGCGCCGCTGGAAAGTTGCACCATGTAGTTCGCCTGGTTCTGCTGGAGGGGCGACCCGGCCGCGCCGGTGATGGCATCCGTCGCCACCACGGTACCGCCCAGGATTTGGGCCACGGTTTCGGCCGTCTGTTCGGTGGCAAAGTAGATCGGGTTGTAGTCCCAGGAGAAGCCCTCGCCCGACCCGGTGGGATCGCTCAGCCAGACGTCGCTCGAGCCGAACACCGATTCCAGCGTGGGAACGCCGCTGCCGCTGTCACTGGACGCGGTGGACGAACTGGAAGTGCCGGCGGAGGTGCTGTCGGTTGCCGTGCTCGCCGTGGTCGAGGTGATGGTGTGGGTTGACTTCAAGGTATCGGTGCTTGCCGTGCTGGAAGTGCCTCCGCTCACCCAGGCGGCCAGATCGATGCCGGTGATCTCGCTGGCCAGAACGTCGCCGAACGGCGTTTCATAGACGGTGGAACTTTGCGCCGCGGCGGATTGTGTCTGGTCCGCCGCCGCGGTCGAGTTGCTTACGCTGCTAATCATTGATGTCTTCCTTTTCCGGGAAGGCCACGGGCGCGCTCGCTCATGAGCCCACCCGCGCCACTTCCTGAATCGATTTCGTGTCCATGTCGCTCGATACGCCGATGGCTTTCTGCAGCATTTCAAACTGCCGCATGACGCCCACCAGGCGCATGGCCGCCTGCGCCACGGGCACGTTGGAACCTTCGATCTTGCCCTGTTCGACTTTGACGTTGGCGGCCGGAGCCGGCGCGTTCCTGGAGTCGGTGTTCCGGAAACAGGTATTGCCCATCTTGGCCAGCGACGAGGTGGAAGCGAAGTCGACCACCTGGAGTTGCCCCAGCGTCTGGCCCTCCTGGGTAACCGTGCCGTCGGTCGCGATCTCGATCGGCTGGCCGGAGGTAACGGAAATGGTGCCGCCACCGGCCGTTTGCAGGGGGTAACCGTCGGCGGTCGCCAACTGGTGCGAACCTAGCACGCGCAGGCTTCCGTTGCGCGTGTAGAGCGGACCGCTGGGGCCCTTGACCACGAAAAACCCGTTTCCGTTAAGGGCTACGTCCAGGGAGCTGCCGGTCACCTCCATCGTGCCTTGCGAGAAGTCGGTCCACTGACGCTCGATCACCGGCATGGTGGAAGCCGCGTCGTCACCGGCGCCGGAAGCGACGTCGGAGCGGAACAGTCCATAGAATTCCTGGTCGCTCTTATAACCCGAAGTGGCCGTGTTGGCCAGATTGTTGGCCAGCAGATCGAGAGACTCCATGCGGGATTGGATTCCACTTACCGCGGCGATCGTCAGCGCATCCATAAAGCCTGCGGCGGCAAGTGATGCAACTGAGTGTCCAACGGCGCCGCCGAACGGAATTGCTAGAAACCCTTTGCGATTTGCCGATATATAGAAATGACGAGGAGCGAGAAGCCGTCAAATCTCTGACGAGGGCGGTTGACTGTCAAAAGACCAACACCGCTGGCTCCGTCCTATCCGCTTGAAAATACGCAAAACCGGCAGTGGCGCTTGAGCTGCCTTTTGCTCCGCCGTGACGATTCGTTCGGCAGCGATCTCGTTGGCGTCCCAAATGGCGCGGAACGGCGTTTCCGCCAGCCGCGCCGCAGTCACCCAGAATTCCTCCGCCACTGCCGCATCGTCCAACCCGGCGGTACAACAGTCTTCCGGCTCGTCCTCGTCCGACGAGACGGATTCCCAACCTTCGGCGTTCATGACCGCCCTGATGAGTGCGACTCTGGACGATTCCGGCAGCCACCTGCTGGCGAAACCGATGGCCGCGGTGGGAGCGAACTTCACCGGCAACAGCCGCCGGCCGAATACTCTCAAATCACCGTCCCAGACCGGCAATCGGGATGATATCGCGGTTGCGGTACCCACTTCGCTGACCACACCAACTGTCTTGCCGCTGCGGTTTTCCCTGTCCGGTTCCGACTCCGAACAGGAAGCGGCCCTGTGCAGCGCTTCGTCCGGGGTTTCGTCCGATACCGCGGCCCAGGCCGATGGCGCCTCCGAGCCGGCCAATCGCGCCGCCGACGCTGCGACCGCAGCCGAGGCACAAGACAACTCCTCGGAAGAGCTGACTTTCGCCGCCCGCGTACAGCCGGTGAAACCGGTCACCGAGGCCGCCTCCGCCCAGCCACAAGCCGCCGACAGCGACGCCGCCGCGTTGAAGCGCGCCGCTGCCTCTTCCGCCGGCGCCAATGCTTCGAGCGCGGCGTCCGGCACGGCGGATGCAGCCCCTTCCGCTGCTTCCACTTTATTCGCCACGGAAGCGGCGGCGGCTTTCCGGCAAAACGACCAGGCCGCCGCGAACCTCCAGACCGCGCCACCGACTTCCTCCCAGCCCGTGGAAGCGCTCGCTCCCGCCCCGCCTAAACCGGCCGCGGCGCCCTTGCAGGACATTTCGCTCCAGGTGGGACAAGCCGGCGCCCCGAAAGTGGAAATCCACCTGGTGCAGCAATCCGGCGAATTGCAGGTAGCCGTTCGCACCGGCGATGCGGATCTCTCCCACGGCCTGCAGCAGGGTCTGCCGGACCTGGTGGGCCGATTGCAAGAGAACGGCTTTCGCGCCGAGGCGTGGCGGCCCGGCGCGGATTCTCACCCGGCCACCGTGATAGAAACCAAAAGCTCTTCGGGAAGCTCTTCCAGCGGCAATTCGCAGCAGGATTCGCAATCGGGCACCGGCGGCTCCCGCCAGCAGAGCGGCCAAAAACAACAGAATCCGTCGCGCCGTCCGGCTTGGGTAGACGAGCTCGAAGCGCGCATCGACAACCAGCATTCGACAGGAGAATCTTATGGCATCCGCAATTAGCTCGCTTACCTCGTCTTCGACTTCGTCGACCACCGGCTCCAGTTCGTCGTCCACGGTCACCGAGGGAATGTTTCTGCAACTGCTGGTGGCGCAACTGAAAAACCAGGATCCGCTGAATCCCACCGATAGCACCCAGTTCGTTTCGCAACTGGCGCAGTTCAGCGAGCTCGAACAGGTGATGGGGATCCGTTCCGACATCGAAACCTATCACACCCAGGCCGAAGCGGCCGCCAGCGACTCCTCCTCAACTTCCAGCACCAGTTCGACCAGCTCGTCTTAGCAGCAGGAATTCCTTAGGAGAACCGATACGCCATGTTTCCCGCATTTTCCACCGCCCTTTCCGCACTGACGGCCGACACCGCCGCCATCGACGTAACTGGCAACAACCTCGCCAACCTCGACACCTCCGGATTCAAAGCCAGCCAGGTCAACTTTTACGACGTGATGGCCCAGTCGCTGGGCACCGCCGCCGGCGGGTCCGAAATCGGCGGCGGGGTGCTCCCCATCTCGACCTTCACCAACTACACCCAGGGTTCCGTCGTCGGCACCGGCGTCTCCACCGATGCCGCGATTCAGGGAAATGGATTCTTCGTATTGCAGAACGCCGACAATCAGACCCTCTATACGCGCGACGGCGCCTTCAAGATGAACTCCGACGGCTACCTGGTGGACGCCAGCGGAAACTACGTGCAGGGCTGGCTGGCCGACAACGGCACGGTAACCGCCAGCGGCCCGACCAGCGCCATCCAGGTTCCGACCAATTCCAGCATGGCGGCTTCGGCCACCACCACCATGAGCATGAACGTAAATCTGGACGCCACGTCGTCCAGCTCAGCCAACACGTACAGTGCCCCGATCGAGGTTTACGATTCGCTGGGCAATGCGCAGACGCTGACGGTGACCTTCACCGAGAGCACCACCACGCCCAACAGTTGGAGTTACGCGGTTACCATCCCGTCCTCCGCGCTTACCTCCGGCAGTTCTTCTTCCAGCAGTGCTTCCTCCACCAGTTCCGTCGCCACCGGCACGCTGACTTTCAACAGCGACGGTCAGCTTACCTCTCCGGCCGCGGGCAGCCCCATCGCTCTTAAGATTACCGGCCTGGCCGATGGCGCCGCGACCATGAATGTGAACTGGAACCTGTACAACAGCTCCGGAACCGCGCAGATCACTCAATACTCGGAAGCCTCCGCGGAGAACAGCACGACCCAGAACGGTTATGCGGCGGGCACCCTCACCGGCATGACCGTGGGCGACGGCGGCACGGTTTCGGCCTCGTATTCGAACGGCCAGGATGTCACCGTCGCGCAACTGGCCCTGGCCAACATCTCCAACCCCGACACCCTGACCCAGGTAGGCAACAACGACCTGGCAGTTTCCACCTCCACTGCGGCGCCGGTTCTGGGAGCCTCCGGCACGGGTTCGCTGGGAAAGATCGAAGGCTCCTCGCTCGAAAGCTCCACCGTCGATATGGCAACCGAATTCACCAACCTGCTGGCCTACCAAAGCAGTTATCAGGCGGCATCCAAAGTCATCAGCACCGCCAACCAGTTGATGCAGGACACGATCGGGTTGATCCAAACGTAGGAACGGCCGCGGGTCAGAGCCGCGACCGTAAGGGAGCGGTTGCCGGAACGAGAGCTAATCACCATGGAAGCGATGCAACAGGCGGTAGCGGTTTTGTTCGTGCTCGGCTTGCTTGGCGGCACGTTGTACTGGCTGCGGAGCAAGGGAGCCGTCAGTTTTGCCGGCAAAGGTTTCGGCCGCCCGGCCAACCGCCGGATGCAATCCATCGAACGCCTGCCGCTGACCGCGCAACATTCGCTCCACCTGGTCAGCGTCGCGGGACGAACCCTGCTCATCGCCGTATTTCCGGGCGGCTGCTCGCTGCTGGGTGACGCCGATCTTCGGGAAGGCCGGACGGGCAACCAATGACACGCACCATCGCACTGCCCGCCCGTTTCTTCACGCTCCTCGTCGCGGCCGCCGTTCGCTTGCCGGCGGCCGCGGCGCAGCCTCCGTCTCTGCTCGGCATGAACCTGGACAAAAGCGGCTCGTCGATTGGCGTCCCGATGCAGATCGTCATCCTGATGACGCTGCTCACCCTGTTGCCGGCCATGATCATGTCGATCACGCCGTTCCTGCGCATCGCCATCGTGCTGCATTTCCTGCGCCAGGCGCTAGGCACGCAAACCACGCCTTCCAACCAGGTGCTGGTCGGGATCGCGCTATTTTTGACCATCCTGGTGATCTCGCCGGTGGCGGCGGACATGTACCACCAGGGTTGGGAGCCGATGCAGAATAACCAGCTTTCCGCCGACCAGGCTTTCGACGCCGGCACCAAGCCGCTCAAGGCGTTCCTGATCCGTTTCGCCCGCGAGAAGGACGTCAAGCTGTTCGTCGAAATCTCGCACGCCCCGCAGCCGCGCAGCGCCGAGGACCTGGACCTGAAAATCCTGATACCTGCCTATATCCTCTCCGAATTGAAAGCCGGCTTCCAGATCGGCGCCGTGCTCTTCCTCCCGTTCCTGATCATCGACCTGGTGGTTGCCTCCGTCACCCTTTCGATCGGCATGGTGCAGCTGCCCCCGGTGATGATTTCCGCGCCGTTCAAGATTCTGCTCTTCGTTCTGGCCGACGGCTGGAACCTGGTGATCGGTTCGCTGATGAAAGGCTTTTACGCATGACCCCGGAATTCGCCATTCAGATCGTCCGGCAGGCGATTATGACCGCCTTCTGGATCAGCGCGCCCCTGCTGGCGGTTGGATTCGTGGCGGGGATCGTCATGAGCCTGGTCCAGATCCTCACTTCCATTCAGGACAACGCCTTCAGCGCCATTCCGCGCCTGCTCGCCTTTCTGGCGGCGTTGATGATTTCGCTGCCATGGATGCTGCAGAAAATCGTGGTCTATACCGTCGCCACCCTGGGAGACCTCAGCCGCTATGCGCGGTGAACTGACGCTCTCGATTTCCACTTTGCTGGGCTTTGTACTCACCCTTGTCCGGGTGAGCGGAGTTTTCGTATTCGTGCCCCTGCCGGGCGTAAACAGCTTCCTCAGCCCGGCTCGAATCCTGCTGGCATTGGGCATTACCATGGCCCTGTTTCCGGAATGGCCGCAAGTGGCCGCCAATCCCTCGGCCGGGCAATTCGTCCTTTGGATTCTGGTGGAAGCCGCGTTGGGGGTCGGCATCGGATTGTCGGTTGCATTCCTCACCGAGGCATTTTCGGTGGGAGCGCAGGTGATGGGGCTGCAAATGGGCTACGGATTCGCGACCACTTTGGACCCCAACACGCAAGTCGATTCCACGGTTTTGATCGTCTTCGCGCAGGTTGCCGCGGGCCTGCTGTTCTTCGCCAGCGGGCTCGACCGCGAGATTCTGCGCGTATTCGCCCGGAGTCTCGAAACCTGCCCGGCCGGAACGTTTATCGTCGGCCGCGCCGCCGCCGGCCAGATTCTGGCGCTCGGCTCGAACATGTTTTCCACCGGGCTGCGCCTGGCCCTTCCCATCGTCGCGGTGCTGGCAATGATCGATATTTCCCTCGCGCTGCTGGGACGGGTCAACGCCCAATTGCACCTCATCACGGTGGCGTTTCCGGTGAAAATGATCGTGGGCCTGGCTTTGCTCGGATGGCTGGCACTGCTGTTTCCGGTATTGCTTCGCGCCGGCGCCGACGCCACGCTTCGCGCCGCCCAAGCCCTGATCGCGCGGTAGGCCATGGCGGACAACGGCCAAAAGACCGAGCAACCGACCCAGCGGCGCATTAAGAAAGCCCGCGAAGAGGGCAACTTCCCCACCGCGCGAACCTTCGTCGGCGCGCTCCAGTTCCTGGCTTTCGTAGCCCTGATCCACACCTGGGGCATGGATTGGATCGGCGCCATCCGCAACAGCATGGCGGCCTTGTTCCAGCACGCTCTCAACCCAAGGCTCGGCGCCGCCGAAATCACCTCCCTCGTCCTGGACCTGCTCACGCGTGCCATGCTGCCGCTGGCCGTGCTGGGAGCGGTCCTGATCGGCATTACTGTCGCGGTGCAGCTCGGAGTCACTCGCATGGGGGTCAGCATGAAAAAGTTGGCTCCCAGCTTCCAGCGCCTGAATCCGGTAACCAAGCTGAAGCAGATGCCCCGGCAGAATTTGCCGGCGCTGCTGCAGGCCGTCGTCATGATCCCGGTATTCGGCGCGGCGGTGTACTACCTGGTGAAGGACGATTTCCAGGGTTTCCTTTCCCTGCCGCTGCGCAGCGTGCCGTCCGCGGCGGCGCACGTGGCCGGCTCCATTCAAGCCCTTTTATGGAAGGCGTCGTTCGTGTTCGTGGTCTTCGGCGCGGTGGACCTGGTGCGCCAGAAACAGCGCTACCAGAAGGACCTGAAGATGAGCAAGCAGGAAATCCGCGACGAGTTCAAAGAGGTGGAAGGCAGCCCGCTCATGAAGCAGCGCATCCGCAGGCTGCGCCGGGACATGGCGCGGCGGCGCATGATGCACGAGGTCCCCAAAGCCACCGCCGTAATCGTGAATCCCACCCACTTCGCGGTCGCCCTGAAGTACGACATGAACCTGCCCGGCGCGCCCCGGGTGGTAGCCAAAGGCCGCAACTACCTGGCGCTGCGCATCCGCCAGAAAGCCATCGACCACCAGGTGCCTTTGATCGAAAACCCGCCCCTGGCGCAGGCTCTCTACAAAGCCGTCGACGTGGGCCAGGAAATCCCGGCCGATTTCTATCGCGCCGTGGCCGAGGTGCTGGCCTACGTTTTCAAGCTGATGAATGGCAGGCGGGGTGCATGAGAAGCTTTCAGCGGTCAGCTATCGGCGTTCAGCTGCGCGTATGCATGTGTCCACTGACTGGCGCTGTCGGCAACCGCTCCCTTACGGTCGCGGCTCGGACTCAAGCCCATGATGCCGCGGGTCCGAGCCGCGACCGTAAGGGAGCGGTTGCCGGCGGCTGGAACGCTCGCCCCACAGGCGGAAAGGCGATAGCTGAAAGCTGAAAGCTTTTAGGAGCAAACTTTGGCACAGACGAGAGCGATAGCGGCGCCGGCGCCGTGGAGACAAATTCCGGGGCTGATCCTCGGCAACTGGAAAGAACTGGGCGTACCCGTCGCCGTGCTGGGAATCGTCATCGCCCTCATCACTCCCCTGCCCGGCTTCGTCCTCGATGTGCTGATCGTGATCGACATCATGATGTCGGTGGTAGTCATGATGGTGGCGATGTACATCCGCAAGCCGGTGGAGTTCAGCGTCTTCCCCACCACCCTGCTGCTGCTCACCCTCTTTCGCCTGGCTTTGAACATCTCCTCCACCCGCCTGATTCTGATGAACGGCAACACCGGCACCAGCGCCGCCGGCGAGGTCATCCAGGCCTTTGGCAACTTCGTGGTGGGCGGCAACTACATCATCGGCGCGGTCATCTTCCTGGTCCTGATCGCCATTCAATACGTCGTCATCAACCACGGCGCCGTGCGCATTTCCGAAGTCACGGCGCGCTTCACCCTGGATGCCCTGCCCGGCAAGCAGATGTCCATCGACTCGGATTTGAGCTCCGGACTGATCGACGAAAACGAGGCCCGCAAGCGCCGCAAGAACCTGGCCAAGGAAGCCGAATTCTACGGCGCCATGGACGGCGCCTCGCGCTTCACCCAGCGCGACGCCGTGGCCGCCATCCTGATCACCAGCATCAACATCATCGCCGGCTTCCTGATCGGCGTGCTGCAGCACGGCATGGATTTGCAGCACGCCATCGAGACTTATACCATCCTGACCATCGGCGATGGCCTGGTTACAGTGATTCCGGCGCTGATGATCTCCATCTCCGGCGGCCTGATCGTCACTCGCGCCAGTTCCGATGAGCGCCTGGGCACCGATTTCAGCAAGCAGTTGTTCGGCAACCCGCAGCCTCTGTTCCTGGCCAGCGGCGTTCTGGTCGTCCTTTCCCTGTTTCCCGGCCTGCCCACCATTCCGTTTCTGATCATGGGCTCCGGCATCGGCACGGCCGCCTGGAAACTGCGCCAGAGCCAGCAGGCCTCGCAAAAAGCCGAATCGGCCCCCAAGCCCGCCACCGCCAAGGAGAATATCGATACCCTGCTCAAGGTCGAACCTCTCGCCATCGAGATGGGCCTCGGCCTGGTCAAATTCGTGGCCGGCGGACAGGAATCGCCGCTCATCAAACGCATCGGCGCCATCCGCCGTCAACTGGCCACCGAACTCGGTTTCGTCCTCGGGCCGGTGCGCGTGGTCGACAACGTGGCGCTCAAGGTCAACGAATACGTCATCTCGCTCAAGGGCGCCGAAATCGCGCGCTATGAACTGCCGGCCGGCTGCGAACTGGCCATTCCGGCGGGCAAGGTGAAACCTCCTCCGGGCGGCAGGGAAACCAGGGAGCCGGCCTTCGGGATGACCGGTTGGTGGGTTCCCGCCGATCAGGCCGACGCCGCGCGCCGTGCCGGTTGTACCGTGGTCGATGCCGTCAGCGTCCTCGGCACGCACCTGACCGAAATCGTGCGCCGCTACTCCCAGGAGCTATTCTCCCGCGGCGATTCCAAACGGTTCCTGGACCGGGTCACCGCCGAGCAGCCGAAGCTGGTGGACGAGTTGATCCCTAAACTGCTGCCCCTGGCCACGGTGCAGCGCGTGCTGCAGAACCTGCTGCGCGAGCGCGTCCCCATTCGCGATGCCGTGACCATCGTGGAAGCCTTGACCGAAGCCGCCGTAACTACGCGCAATGCCGTCCTGCTCACGGAATATGTGCGCCAGTCCCTGCGGCGGACCCTGGTGAAACCGTACCTGGGGCCCGGCGGCGACCTGCCCGCGTACCTGCTCGACCCGGTGCTCGAACAAATGGTGGAATCCAGCGTGCAACACGGAGAACAGAACAGCCATGCCAGCCTCTCGCCCGCGGCCATCCGCGACCTGCTGCAGAAGATCGCCCAGAAAGTGGGCAATCCGGAGACGCCGGTGGTCGCCATCGTCAGCTCCGGCTCCCGCTATTTCCTGCGCCAGATGGTGGAGCCGAGCGTCCGCAACCTGTTTTTCATCGCTCATAACGAGCTGCCCATGGAAGTCAGAATCGCATCGCTGGGAGTGATCCAATAACATGCCGAGTGACAAGCCTCGTAATTACGTCAAGTCTTTCTTTGCCCCGTCGTTTCAGGCCGCCATGGAACGGGCCGGCCGGGAAATGGGCCCCGATGCCCTGCTGGTCGACTCGCGCGAAGCGCCTCCCGAAGCGCGCCACCTGGGCGCCTACGAAGTGGTCTTCGGCATCTCCGCACCGGAAGCGGAGGATGTGGGGCAGGCGATTCGCCCGCCCGCCGCCGACGCCCCCGCCCCGGCCGCCATTGCCTCGTTACCCGAATCCCGCCCCACGTTGTCCGAAGCCGAGATACGTCGCTTGAAGGAAGTCTATAGCACGCTAAGGCGTTTGAAGGAAGTCTACAGCGTGCTGAACCGTCCCTTGACTGAGGACGAGGAGGTCCCCGGCGATCCGGAGCTGGACAATGAAGTCCGCGAATGGCTGGTGGACGCCGGCATGGAAGGCGAACTGGCCGCGGAAATCGAAGCGGCCGCGCGCCGCCGAATCGCGCCTCCGCCGGTGCCGCGCGCCGGTACGCCGCACCTGGTTCCCGAACCGGCTTCCCGCGTATTGTGGCGTCGGGTCGAGGAAGAACTGGCCAGCCGCTTTTCGATCGCGCCCCAGCTCGGCCGCATCGCCGCGCTGGTTGGCCCTCCCGGCTCGGGCAAGACCACCACCTTGATCAAACTGGCGTTGCAAGACGGTCTGGCCGCCGGCCGCCCCGTGCGCCTGATTTCCACCGATACCCGGCGCATCGGCGCCACCGAACAACTCCGCGCCTATGCGAGCGAGTTCCGCATGCCTTTCCAAGCCGCCGCCGGCGTACCCGCCCTGGCCCAAGCCATCGGCGCCGCTCCGGCGAACGCCCTGGTTCTGATCGATACGCCCGGATCGAGCGCCCGCATGCTGCAGGAGGACGGCTCCGGCCTGGCAGGTTACCTCAGCCGCCGTCAAGAGATTGACACTCACCTGGTTTTGACGGCATCCATGCGCCTCATCGACCTCTACCGCGCCGCCGCGCTCTACAGCTCGTTCCGCCCCTCCAAACTGATCTTCACCCGGCTCGATGAGACATCTTCAATGGCATCCGTATTTTGCGTCGCGGCGCGCCGCAACCTGCCGGTATCTTTCGTGGCCAACGGCCAGTCCGTTCCCGGCGATCTCGCGCCGGCCGACAAAGCCGCCATCGTTCAATCATTGGTCAGGCAATTGCCCTTCACACTGGCGGCGGTTGCCTGAACCAAGCAACCGCGCCTAACCAAGGTCCCATGGCCACCGGCAATTATGGATATCAACTCGCCCCGGAAGCGGATGCCGCACTTCGGCGCGAAGCCCTGGTGCTGCAGCACCTCCCGCAGGTGCGCCTCATCGCCAAGCGAATCCACGATCGCCTACCGGACTACATCAGCCTGGACGACCTGGTATCCACCGGCGTGGTCGGTCTGCTGGCCGCCATCGACAACTTCGATCCCACCCTCAACGTACAGCTCAAGACCTATGCCGAACGCAAAATCCGTTTTGCCATTCTGGATGGTTTGCGCGACATGGACTGGGCCCCGCGCGAACTGCGTAAGAAGTCCAAACTGATCGAAGCCGCCATCCATCGCGTCAACCAGCGAGTCGGACGCGAGGCCACCGAAACCGAGATTGCCTCCGAGTTGGGAGTCTCTCTGGAGAATTACCAGAAGTGGCTGGGAGAGGTACAATCGGTCGAGCTGGAGCGCCTGGAAAACGCCGGCGGCGAAGAGGGCGGGCAGCAATTGCTGAATTTCATTTCCGGCGACCCGGAATCCATCCCCTCCCGGATTATGGAACGCTCGGAACTGGAGCGCCTGCTGGCCCTGGCGATCGATCGCATGCCCAGGATCGAACGCACCGTGCTGCACTTGTATTACTTCGAAGAGTTGACCCTGCGGGAAATCGCCCAAATTGTCGGCATGCACCTTTCCCGCGTGGCCCAACTGCGCACGCAAGCCATTTTGAGGCTCCGCAGCCACCTGGAGCGCGTCTGGCTGTCCCAGCCCGCCAGAAAGCCGAAGCCATGAGCGGCCAGACCTCGAACCCCGCCATGGACGTGCTCCTCGATATCGAGTTGCCCGTCACCCTGCGCTTCGGCGGCACCAGCCTGTCGCTGGGCGAAGTGATGGCGCTCGCCGGCGGCTCTGTAATCGAATTCAACCGCGCGCCGGACGACCCGGTCGAGGTGCTGGTGAACGGCCGCGTGGTGGCCCACGGCCAGGTGGTTACCGTGCAAGGCAATTACGGCATAAAGATCGCCGAAGTCGCGAGCCGGCGCGAGCGCCTGAATACAACCTCCCGCGTCGCACCGGACGAGACTCCGCGCCCCAGCCGGAACCAGTGAGGGTTGGAAGTATTATTCCCGGTGTTCAATAGTGGGAAAACTAAGTGGCATTGGGCATTCTTGCCTGCCGTGTCGAGAGTAGAGTCGTCTCGACACTTCTTCCGCTGCGACGCCGTGTCGGAGGCAAACGTCGGCATGACTGCCGACGCGGCAGGCGGGACTGCCTGCGCCACGACACGGCATCCGAGCCTCTGGTAGAAATACGGGTTGGTACGCAGTTTCGCGCCGACGATTGCGTATTCTCGATACGAGCCCTTTTTTGTTGGACCGGGCAGCGCGCCTCACTCGTATCTCAGCGCTACCACCGGGTCGAGCCGGGCGGCTTTATTGGCGGGCCAGATGCCGAAGAACAGGCCGACGCTGACCGACACAATCACGCCCAGCACGGCCGACCAGAGCGGCACGCTGGCGGGAAGCGCGGGGAACACCAGGCGGCTGATGAGCGAGATCACCCAGCCGAAGACGATGCCGGCCACGCCGCCCATGCCGGTGAGCGTGGCGGCCTCGATCAGGAACTGCAGCAGGATGTCGATGGTGCGGGCGCCGATGGCTTTGCGCACGCCGATCTCGTGGGTGCGCTCGGTGACCGACATCAGCATAATATTCATCACCCCGATGCCGCCCACCATCAGGCCGGTGGAGCTGAGCACCACCATCACCAGGAACGTCACCGACATGATCTGGCGGAAATCCGAAACCATCTGCTCGGCGGTGGAGAGGGCGAAATTGTCGGGCTTGCTGTAAGCAACCCGGCGGTCGATGCGCAGGACGGCGCGGACCTCGTCCATCGCTTCCGGCAGGCGCCCATCGCGGGCGGTCGCCACGATAGCCATTTCACGCGCGTTCGGGTACATTTTCTGCATCATGCCGTAGGGCACCAGCACGCGATTATCGGTGTCGCCGAAAAACGAAGCGGCCGGGCGCAGCATGGTGCCGATCACGGTAAGCTCGTGCCCGTTGACGGTGATGATCTTGCCGACCGGATCGCGGTTGGCGTAGAGGCCTTTCTCGATATCGGCGCCGATCACGGCCACCGGCAGGCGGTGGTGGCTCTCTTCGTCGCTGAAGAAGCGGCCCAGGTGCAGGTCCACCTGGCCGCCGCGCGCATAGGCTTCCTCCACGCCCATAAGGTTGACGTCGTACATTTCGTTGCCGTGAAAATGGACGTTGACGGTGCCGTTGGATACGAACAGCATGGGCGAGACGTCCACCACCGCCTTGCAGCGCTCCCTGATATCCAGCGCGTTCTGATAGGTCAGGTTCTTGCGGGTGCGCTCCTCGGGAGTCAACTGGCCGTGGACGCCCACGGGGAACTTGAACACGATAATCGAGTTAGGCCCGAAGCTGCTCAGCACGCCGGTGATGGAGGCGTCGAAGCCGGTGAGAATGGCGCTGACGCCGATGATGG
>PLRS01000120.1 GCA_003164035.1 Bryobacterales bacterium
TCGATCGCCTCCCCACTGCGCATCGCGTGCGCGTCGCCGATATCGACGGCAGCGGCAAGCCCGTCGTGATTGTTGCGCCGCTCAATGGCGCCAAAGCCGCGCCGCCGGACTACCGCGACCTCACGCCGCTGGCCTATTACGTCCCCGGCGAATGGAAACGCCATGAGATCAAGCCTGAAAACTTCGGCCTGGTGCATGGCATCTGGATTACCGATTGGGATGGCAATAAGCGCGACGCCATCCTTACCGCCGGCTTCGAAGGAATCCAGCTCTTCAGGTTCACCGCCAAGAACGAGTGGACGCGCACCGAACTCGCCAGAGGCGATCCCAGTCCCTGGCCCAAGTCGGGCGCCGGCGAAATCGCCGTGGGCCACCTCGGAAGCGAGCGCTTCCTGGTTTCTATCGAGCCCTTTCACGGCAGCCAGGTGGTGGTTTACCGCTCCCAAAACGGGAAATGGACTCGCCAGGTGATCGACGATTCGCTGGTGAATGGCCACACCATTCAGATCATCGATGCCGATGGCGACGGCCGCGATGAAATTGTCGCCAGTTGCCAGGGCAACACGGTCCGCAACCTGTACCTCTACCACGCCGATGATCCCGCCGGCCAGCACTGGTCGCGGCGGATCATCGACAATGGCGGAATGTCCGGAGCCACCTGCGTGGTGGCCGATCTAAACGGCGACCACCGCCCCGACCTCGCCTGTATAGGCTCCACCGCCAACCTGAAGTGGTACGAAAACCGGTGACAAGCTGAGTTCCCGGGCGGTCTCCAGCGCGCGGTGGAAATCCCACATCATGCCAGGCTGCCACATGCCGACCGACTACGCTTGGCTGGCGTCCACCGTGATCTTGTGGGAATCTATGTCAAGACCCGTTAACTACCATTATCGGTAGCTACTTCCCCGCAGCCCAGGCGGGAGCGGCTGGCGCTGGCAGCATACGCCAGCAATCGAGCTGCCGGAGGGCAAGTATAATGAAAACCTCAGTTCATTGCGGTTGGAGTGTCGGTGCGAGAAAATGGCGAGCGATAGAGTCAAGCGGACTGCTCCGCCCGTGCTGGTGCATTCTGTGCGGACGGCCGTGGCGGCTGTGGTTTCGCTGCTGGTAGCGCGGCTGTTCGGGCTGCCGGAAACCTACTGGGCGCCGATCACAACTCTGGTGATCACGCAGTCGTCACTGGGCGCGGCGTTCGCTGTCTCGTCGCAGCGTTTCATCGGGACGGTGCTGGGAGCGATCGTTGGCGGGGCCGTGGCGGGTTATTTTGGAGCGAACGTTCTTGTGTTCGGCGTTTGCGTGTTCGTGCTGGGGCTGCTGTGCGCGCTCACCTGCTCCGGCCCAACCGCATACCGGTTCGGCGGGGTTACGCTGGCGATTGTGGTGTTGACACCGCGGTCGGCCCCTGCATGGCTAATCGCATTTCATCGGTTTGCGGAAGTGTCCGTCGGAATTGGTGTCGCGCTGTTGTTGGCGGTGGTCTGGCCCGAGAGGGACGCCACACCATCGAGTCAAGTGGATCTTTCCTCGAATCTCACCCAGAGGACGGCGTCATGGCGAAGAAAAAGGTAGCGGACCTGTTCGTGGATGTTCTCGCGGAAGCGGGAGTCCGGCGCATCTACGGTGTCTCCGGCGACTCGCTCAACGGCATCACCGATTCGATTCGAGCGACCGGGCAACTGCAATGGATTCATGTTCGACATGAAGAGACGGCCGCGTTTGCCGCTGGGGCAGAGGCCCATCTTACCGGGGGGTTGACGGTTTGCGCGGGGAGCTGCGGCCCTGGAAATTTGCACCTGATCAACGGACTCTACGACTGCCACCGGAGCCGTGTCCCGGTCCTCGCCATCGCGGCGCAGATTCCAAGCGACGAAATTGGCAGCGGATATTTTCAGGAGACCCGCCCGGAACATCTCTTCGCGCAGTGCAGCCACTATTGCGAACTGGTCTCCCAGCCCGAGCAGATGCCCCGTGTGCTTGAAATTGCCATGCGGACCGCCGTCTCGCGGCGTGGCGTCGCCGTCGTCGTCATTCCAGGCGACATCGCCCTGCGAGACGCCGTCGAATCAGCGCCGCGTCCGGCTTTTCACGAACCGAAACCAACCGTGTGTCCTTCCGATGAAGAACTCGCGGCACTGGCGAACATTCTGAATGCGTCGAAGAAGACGACGATTCTTGCAGGAGCCGGCTGCGCGGGCGCCCACGCAGAGTTGATCGGGCTCGCCGGAAAGCTCAAAGCCCCGATCGTGCATGCCTTGCGCGGCAAGGAGTTCGTCGAGTGTGACAACCCTTTCAGTGTGGGTATGACAGGGCTGCTGGGCTTTTCCTCCGGCTATCACGCGATGATGAATTGCGACACTCTCCTCATGCTCGGAACAGACTTCCCATATCGGCAGTTTTACCCAGCCAACGCGGCCATCGTCCAGATTGACATTCGGGGCGAGCAGATTGGCCGCCGCACCAAGGTGGACCTAGGCCTGGTCGGCGATGTGAGATCCACGCTGGCCGCGCTCGGCCCCCGGCTTCGCTCCAGGTCCGATGAGGCGCACTTAAGCACTTCGCTCAGGCACTATACCGAAGCCCGCAAGGGCCTGGACGATTTGGCGACGGGCGAACCCGGACAGAGACCGCTCCATCCCCAGTACGTCGCAAGGATGCTGGATGAGCTTGCGGCGGAAGATGCCGTGTTCACTTGCGACGTGGGTACGCCGACGATCTGGGCCGCGCGCTATCTTCACATGAATGGCAAGCGCAGACTGCTCGGCTCCTTCACGCACGGCTCCATGGCGAACGCGCTCCCGCAGGCGGTTGGAGCGCAGGTCAGTCATCCCGGCCGTCAAGTGATTTCTTTGTCCGGAGACGGTGGACTCGCGATGCTCATGGGCGATCTGCTCTCCCTTCGCCAGTTGCGGTTGCCGGTCAAGACGATCGTCTTTGACAACAGCTCGCTGGCCTTCGTGGAATTAGAAATGAAGGCCGCCGGCATCCTCGATTTTGGAACCGACTTGCATAACCCAGATTTCGCAAAAATGGCAGAGGCTGCTGGCATTCTTGGGCTCCGCGCCGAAATGCCGGATCAGGTCAGACCGATGATCGAGCAGGCGCTTAGTCATGACGGGCCGGCTCTGATTGAAGCCATCGTCAGCCGCCAGGAACTTTCCATGCCGCCGACAATTAGCGTCGATCAGGTCAAAGGCTTCAGCCTGTTTATGATCAAAGCCGTTCTCGACGGCCGCGGCAACGAAATCATCGATCTCGCCAGGACCAACCTGCTGCGTTGATGTGCGGGACGCGCGCAACACAAAGCGCGTGGCAGGCTTCGAGAATCCACTTGGCCGTTGTCAAACCGGCAATGGCATCGGCGAGCGTTATGGCGTGATATCGGTAGCGCTCTGCCTGCCGGGGCACATCCATGGCTTGAGTGTTCCTCGCCACCCTGGCTAAGTGTTCGGGCGGGTAGAAATCCTGTGAACGCGGCTTTCTCCGGGTGGGCGACTACACATGCCGAGGCAGCAATGCGGTACTTCGACGCAACAGGCGTTTTGCGTCAACTTGGTACGCGCGTCAACTGTCCACAACTGATAAGCCGGCAGGTCGGGTCAGCTTCAGCTTCGTCCGAGTAGTGGACCACCGTATCGTCCAAGTCTCAGAATAAGTCACTGAAATCGCAGTTCTGGCGAATGAACTCCGCCAGACGGGCGTTCAGCTCTCGCATCGTCTTGATGCGTTCGCGAGCGTCCTGCACGGCCGCGTCAACCCCATCGCGCTCACGCAACGCAATCGCGGTTACGTCTTTCTTCCGCCTCCGATCGGCAAGCATCGGAGGCCTCCGCGAACTCACCGAAACTGGCGGCTAGCTTTTCGCAGCGATCCACCAATGAACCGATTCGCACCTGACCGTCCGGTTGTTCGAGTAGCGCGATGAAGCTGTCTGAACAGTCCGCCAACCGGCCAATCGCCTTGTAGAGTGCATACAACTCGCGACAGCCCCTGGCGCCCGCGGCACGGTTAAGCCCTGACCTCAGCACGACCTCGAGCACTTGCCGCACTATTGGACTCACAACCGACATACTCGTCAAAGCAGCGCCGTTCTCGAGTTTCCCTGAAGCCGCGGACGGCCGTTCATTGTTCGCCTTACCGTTCGCTGCTCGTCTTCGTAGGAGCAAGGTCAAATGATGGCGAAACAGCCGTTCAAACTGCCTGGGACCGTTATAAGCCCACCACAAACCTTCGCTGGGGAAGTCAGCGCGAAACTGGAGCACTCGTCCCCATTGTTCGGTGTCGTTCCTGGAAGTCGGCGTGTAGGGTCGCGTGTTGAAATAGACCATGATCTGAGGCTTTCCTCTATTGATCCATTCCTCGTAGGCGACTCTAAATTCGTGTTCAGTTCCCGATTCGGCGTCGGTGACTGGGGTGCCGAAACGTTTCCAGAAAACTCCCACCAGAAGGTAGTGGCAGACGGCGCAGGGTATCCAGCGTCCAATGCACGGCACTATGTGATTGGCCGTGCATAAACTGCATTTCGCAAGCCGTCAGATAGATCTCTCGACGCAGGGGCGGGGTATCTTTCACTAGCTGAATCGCGACCCGCTCACCCCTGAGTAGAATGCCCCAGGGCGGCTTCAGCAAGATGGACGAGTTGAGGATATACCGAACTCACCTCAACCACTCAGAGGTGGCCGCCATTGCGCTACGGGAAGATCGGGCAGAAGGACTCGACTACCTCAGACCCCTTCCGCCCGATAGGGGGTAAACCGGTCGCCTGCCCGCCGAACGGCCTCCGGCCTTTTCCTTTTATTGATAGCACGCGCCAGCACCAACGTCGCCGATCCGTTGAACGGCGGTTTCCCGGCCTACGGCTTTGGGGAAAGGCACTGAGGTACTCGGCCGGATCCATTGGCACTCGAAAAAACGGCTCAAGCATGAACTGCGGGCCGGCCCTGGACAGCGTTAAGAGTAAATATCGGTAGCTATCGCGGAGGCGGTTCGGGGGCCCGTTTTCGTTTTCGTTGACACGCTCGCCGGCCCGGAGTAGATTATATTCTGGAGTCGATCGTGAGAACCCTGGTCCTGAGTTGTCTGGCCCTTTCGGCAACGGGCTCCGGAGCGACCTCCGCGGCCAAATTCCGGGTTTTGATCCTCACCGGCGAATCCGATTACTCGCACCCGTGGCAGCGCTCCTGAACGCGGGGCGCTTCGACGTGCGGTTGGTGGCAAGAGGAGTAACTACCAACCAGCGTCGGGGCTTTTACGCGGATTCTTACGCTTATGCCTGAAACAAACTACCAGCCGCCGAACGAAGCGCCGCCGGGTCCGATCCGCCCTGTTCTCAAAGGACAGAAAGCCCTGGTAACCGGGGCCAGCAAAGGGCTCGGCCAAGCCATGGCGATCGGTTTCGCGCAGGCCGGAGCCGACGTCCTCGTCAACTACCACACCGACGAAGAGGGCGCCAGGCAGACGGCGAAGGCCATCGAAGCATGCGGCCGGAAAGCCGAGGTCTTCCAGGCGGATGTTGCCAGCGAGGACGACGTGAGCGCCATGTTCCACCGCATGACGGACGCCTTCGGGCGAATCGACATCTGCGCTCCGAACTCCGGCATCCAGCTCAATGCACGGGTGGACGAGATGACGCTGGCCCAATGGCAGCGGGTCATCGACGTCAACCTGACCGGCATGTTTCTGTGCGCGCGCGAGGCTATCCGCGCCTTCAAGAAACAGGGGATCGACCGCTCCGTTTCCTACGCGATGGGAAAGCTGATCTTTATGAGCTCGGTGCACGACATCATCCCCTGGGAAGGGCACGCCAACTACGCCGCGGCGAAGGGCGGCATCATGCTCCTCATGAAGAGTCTCGCGCAGGAGGTGGCCCACCTCCGCATCCGCGTCAACGCCCTGTCTCCCGGCGCGATCCGGACGCCCATGAACGTGGAGAAGCTTACTTCGCCGGAGGTCTTCGAGCGCGTGTTGCTCAAGCTCATCCCCGCCAAGCGCATCGGCGAACCGGAGGACGTTGCCCGTGCCGCGGTATGGCTGGCGTCGGACGAATCCGACTACGTGAACGGCGTCACCATTTACATCGACGGCGGCATGACTCTCTATCCCGGTTTCATCGGCGCCGGATAATCGGCGCGGCAATTCCGTGGTTGACAGGCTCCGGTGCGCTGGGATACGATGCGGCGACAGGCTGGCCCGTGGGGGCGGCCTAGCTCGCCGGTTCCGCGTCACCGGCGCGCGCGCTTGCGCGAAGGACAGGAGAAGAAGTTGAGACTGCCGCTCTACGTCTTCACAATGTTTTTGGGAATCGTTCTCGCCGTCCACCTGGCGATGAATGGGAAGGTGGGCAGCGTGATGAATAACGCCCGCGTGGCCAACGCGCTGTTCTGGTGCATCGGCGCAGTGTGGGCGGTGGCGATCGGGTTGACCGGCTGGCGCGCCGGCGCGCTGAGTCCTCTCAAACAGGTGCATCCCGCGTTGCTGGTCGCCGGCGCTCTCGGCGCGTCGCTGGTATTCGCGATTGCGTGGCTTCTGCCGCAAGTCGGTGCGGGACCGGTCATGATCACGCTGCTGGCCGGACAGGTGATGGGCGGGCTGCTGCTGTCCCACTACGGCTGGCTCGGCTCGCCGGTTCAGCCCATCACGTTGACCAAGGTCGCCGGAGTTCTGGTGATGATCGTCGGCGTAGCGCTGGCGACTTTCACGAGATGAGGCGGCGGCGAACTTCCAGCAGGCGTGGGGAAGCGTCACGGGCCGCCGCCGACCAGATGGTGCGCCTGGCGGGGGCGGGCAGCCCCGAGATCAAGCAGGCGTGGTTAGCTCCCGATCCCGCTCGTGCCGCCGCATAGCCCGGCTACTGCTTCTTTTGTCCCGGAGGCGGCGTCTGGACCGGCGCTCCAGGCCTTCCGCCGGTTTCCCACATGACGTTTCCCGGGTAGCTCTCCCGTGACGGCAGGTAACTGTTCGACGTGGCCCCGCTCCGGTGAGTGACGGCGCCTTTATTGTAGAGAATGTACAGGCCGGTCTTACAGGCGACAATGATATCGACCTTGCCGTCGCCATCCATGTCCGCGGCGTTGACCTTCATGCCCAGCCCAATCACGTTGGTGGGCGCCGGTTGCCTGGAATTCAGGGGGTCGTCATAAGGTGGAAAGTACTGGGCGACGGGACTGTACGTGACGATGTGGCGCTGGACATTGCCGCCATTGAAGGTGTAATAGAAGATGAACTGCGGGTCGTACGACCCGGCATCGCCGCCGTTATGCGCGAACATCTGTTTGCCGGCGATCAGTTCGAGCTTGCCGTCGCCGTACAGATCGGCCAGGACCATGGTGTGGATGGTGGGATACTCGGTTTCAATCCAGTGCTTCACGAAGGTACGCTTGCCGTCCACCATCTTCTGTTCGAGCCACGCCAGTCCGTAGCCGTGGTCGGAGCCTATGATCACGTCGTTCAAGCCATCGCCGTTCACGTCGGCCACGAGAATCGGCAGTCCGGCGCCCGAGCTGCCGCCGGCTCCCGTCCCTGGTGCACTTCCGGCTGGCTGACTGGCGGCCGCGCCGGGGGGCGGCACATAGGATTGCCATTGCCAGTCCGGGTGCCAGATCCACGGGTCTTCAGCGGGATGCGCGGGGGCTTCAAACCAACCGGTGGTAGTGACTACGTCCATCCGGCCGTCGCCGTTGATGTCGCCAATCCCGTTGCCGTGGCTGACGCCGACATTTTCCGGCCCGAGAGTGTGCTGTTTGAACCACGGCGCCTGGTCGAGGTGCTCGAACCAGATCAGGCCGCGGCCGGGTTTCCTAGCGAAGAAATTGACCAGCACGTCCTTGGGGCCGCGCCCGGAGAGGTCCCCGATCACCATCCCTTCCAGGCCGTCCGCCGCGAGCATCTGGTGATCGGGCCACTTCCCGCCGGACTTACCTGGGTTCTCATACCACCAGATGCCTTGCCGGAGCATCCAACCGGAGCTGATGATGTCCGGGCGCCCGTCGTTGTTGACGTCCATCGTGGCTTCGAAATTATCGTCGATGTCCGGCCCGTTAGTGGCGGCGCCTTCGCGAAAATCGGCATGCTTGGTCCACTTGGGCGCGAGGTAGTAGTTTCTTCCGGCGGCAATATCGAGCAGGCCGTCGCCGTTAATATCCAGAACCGAAGAGCATTCGGCGAACGGCCCCCACCAGTAAGTATGCCTGACCGGGTTATGGACCGGCCCGTCGATCTTCACCGGCACGAACCGTACTTCCTTCGGCATCCCACCCGGAGCGTCAGCCGGAGGATTGTTGCCGGAACGCGGCGCGGAGCACGACACCCAAGCACACACGGCCACCGTAGTCAGCAGGCATCTCGTCTTCATGCTTTCCGGTCTCCTCCAGCGAAATGGGACCTCTTCAGTGCGCCGCCACCAGGTTGCCAACCGGGCTGGCCGGGCCGTGCCGCGCGTACCAGCAGGCCGGCTCCGGTCGAGCATAGTAGCACAAATTGAGCATCTTCCACGCAACGGCGAAGTCGCCCTCGTAGACATGCGTTTCCCCGCGGCCCGGAACTCGTCGAGCATCTCTCCGAACTCCGCATCGCGTTCCGGAGCCATGGGCGTTAGAACGAGCTTCGCGGCGAGATTGTTGGAGATCGTGGTCATCGGGTGCTGCACCTCTTCTGTTTCAGCAGGATGGAGAACCGACATTGTCGCAGTTTCCAACCAGCGAATGAGGCGCCCTCCGGAAGTCGGCAGCAAGCCGCGACCAAGTTGACGCGAAACGCCCGACCCGTTTGGGGGGCGCGTCATAGCCTCGATTCCCGGAGGGTCGACCGCCCAAAACGGCCTCGTGAGAATTCGCGCGTAACGCTCCGTGTGCAGAGTCGCCGGCACGCGGGTTGGCGAATCTTAGCTCGCTCTGCGACTGCAAGAACGGGGCATTCCGCAGCAGAGTGGCCGGTACACCGGATAGCGCGGCAGGGATGGAAGACCCTGCACTTTCATTCAGGGCCGTCGCGCAAGCCACCCCAGCGCGTCCTCGAACATCCGGTTTTGACGAGGGTCGGTCCCCGCCACCCGAGTTGCGCTTAATAGAACGAGTTCGACGGTACTGACTCGCGTGCCGTCCTCGTCAACCAGAACCGCCGGCCGCGGGTCCAAAGAAAGGACCAGAGTCCGCTCTTGATAACCCTTGGCGCTAAATGCGACGACGGCTGTGGGGACCTCGGCAGGCGCGGAGAACGTCAACGAGTATTTGCCAGGGGCGCCGGTCGCGTCGCAGGTTGGGGGTTGGAGATCATTGCCGTACTTCAGGTCCTTGATTGTCACCGTTGGACAATTGATTAGCCCATTTCCCTTGCCCGTTACATCCACGTGCACCTCTCTCGCTTCGGCGCTGTCAGCCGAACCCGGCCCTCGAATAGGAGTTTGCGAAGAGTCCAATTGGATGAGGTATCGAATCAGAGATACTCGAATTCGCCCTTGGCCCACAGGACCGGACGCATGGTTCTCCGGGGGTGGTATCTTCGTCGTGGTTACCGGAATTGCGCCGTTGGGAAGGACGTTCAGTGTCTTTCCGGAATTAATCACCGTTTCGGGATCATTCTCCGCGCGCAAAACGATCTTCCATTTCTTCCGAGTAACAGGATCCGTCCAGTGTTTGGCGGCGCTCACATGTACTCTTACCGTCCCCGCCGGAGCTGGCCATACAAAGACTCCGTCTAAGTCCGTCTCAAACGACGGCGCCGGAGCGTACGGTTCCCATACGTCCCCCTTGCGCGAATACCTGAGAACAACATCGAGGCGGCCCCGGAGAAAGGGCGTTGTAGTCCAGATCGTCTTCCCGTTTCGGTGGAAAATCGGAATAGTAATAGGAAAACGTGTGCTCCAGTCTTGGTCCCTTGGCAACGATGTGAACCGAAAGTTTGTCTAGGGGACGGAATGGATGGTATTCAGCTAGCTCATTAGAGTCGAGAGGATACAGCTTCTGCTCGGCCTTTCCGTGCCGAAACCTGGTTCCTACCAATTCAGCAGTCTTGCCGACTTGCGGGTACGTGAGGTCAAACCGATAGTAATTACTCGACCGGTGGTCGTAGCGTAGCACCCAGGCGACGCCCTCTGGGGGGTTGCCAATGATGACCTGAAAGCTGGTTTCATAGTCGAAAAAGTTCTTATCCCATGATGTTCGCCTGCGGTAATACCCGATCTCAGGCCCTAGCTCCGACTGGGCGAATCGTCCAACTTGAAGCCAGGCGCGTCCCACTCGGGACCGGGCCGATCGCCGCTGTCGAATGCATCGTAGTCGTCCGCGTCATCCACTCGGCGTGGCGGCTCTTTGTGCATTACATACCTATAGGCGTCGACCGCTTTATTCTCGAGCAAGACGGTGAGTTTTTGGGGGACATGGCTCGATAGAGACACCAGAATGGTCGCTACGGAAGTGAGCAGCACAACGAGAGACAGAGCAACCTTCCAGCGGCCCGCCAGTCGTAGAAGGAGCCGCTCCAAAGCGCCATCCTTCTTTACGATTGCTGGTCCTTCCGAACGCTCGCTGGGCGCCGATTTCTTTCTCGCCGATTCGGCCCGACGCCTGGGTTTTCGCTCGGATTCTTCGGTGGATCGATCAGGCCGTTTCATCGCCGGTCAGTTCCGTATTCGCCTGAGATGCCCTGGAACGTAGTCTCCAAATGTCCAGTTCTGAAGCCAAAGGGACGAATTAGTATATCGTGACCTCTGTGCGGGCGCAACCCAGCGGTTGTTGACACCCAGCGGTTGTTGTCTGCGGTGGTTGCGATGGCTCGAACATCCTAGCAGGATGCGGAAAGACCCTACTTCCGGGGCTAAAATCGACTTACTCAGGCCTGCAACTTGCTGATTCTACGTTTCAAGCACAGGCGGTTTCGGGCCGTTTTTACCCTCCAGAAGCCTTTTTCCGCAACCTGCTAGGCGCCGCTCCGCGGCCTTGGGTCGGCCACGACACGATCGCTCCCGAAAACTCCGGCGCCCGTCATCTGGCGGTATCTCGGCGATCCGTGGAAGCGGAGTGGAAGGGCCGATTCGCCCTCCTGGCAAACGGAGTATTTTCGGCTTGGAGCAAGTCACGCGCCACTCGGACGGAGCAGCGTTATCAGACAATATCGGAAACTATCTCCAAGGGGCCCGTCTGCTGCTCCCAAGGCTCATTGGGGACATAGTACGCCGACAATTCCGGTCAAATTCGGCCAATGACTTAAAGCCCGCCTGCAAGCACTCCGCTTCCATGGCGTCCCGCAAAGACTCGCCGGCAGATACCTGTCCACCACTCCATTCGAGGTGAGGACGTTGGGTTTCGCAGGCATCCATCGGCACAAAAAGATCGGCGGTAGAACTGCGGGCGAGAGCGGCACTGACCACTGCATCGCGCGGTTCGGGGCCGAGCCTCTGGCTAACCGAGCTTTCCAGTCGTTCAATCTTCCTTAGCAGCCGAATGTTCATGGGCGCACCTCCATATCCTCGATCTCTGTGAATCCGCCAGTTCGGCCGCGCGTTCCAACTCCGACGCGCGACCTTCAGGCGCAGGTGGCCATCGACCACCTCGCCGTCGCTGCGAGCCAGCCCAGCGCAGTGTAGCTCGACGCTCATCGCTGCGTCCGCCGCGTCGATAGCGTGCGGCGCCGCGCGCACGTCGCCGACGCTTCGCGGGAGCGCGACTGCGTCGGCGTTCCAACGGGCACGGGAGACCGCGCGGGTTCGGGGCTCGGTGTATACTGACCAGAGCCGGAAGGGATAAATGGGCATCCCGGTCAAAATGGGAACTCCAGCCAGGAGGCGTGCCGAAATGGAGAATTCGCTGTGAAAGTTGTCGCCGGAGTCGACCTTGGCGGGACCGCCATTAACTATACGATCATCAATGCCGAGGAGCGGTTCCTCATCGAAGGACTCTGTGAGTACCCGGCGCTCTCGAAGCAGGGACCGGACGTGTGCCTCAGTCAGATCGAGGACGGCCTGAAAATCGCCGTCGAAAAGGCGGGCGTCAGTTTGGACGACGTGGTCGCCGTCGGACTGGACACGCCCGGTCCCGCGAGTTCTTCTGGTGTCCTCAGTGCGCGCGGTTCCACGAACTTCGTGCATCCCGATTGGGCCGGATTCGATATACGCGAGAACCTGGAAGTCCGCCTCCTTCGCCCGGTCACCTACCTCAACGATGGCAACGCCGGAGCCCTTTGGGGGCACTTCGCAATCTTTGGCGCCCGTAGCCGGGCAACTTCGATTTCCGCCGTTATCGGCACCGGACTCGGCGGCGGCGTTATCGTGGATGGCAACGTAGTCAAGGGTAGAATGGGATTCGGCGGTGAACTTGGCCACGTCCTCATTCCCTATCAAAGCATCGCCGGCACCGAAGGCCTGAAGCCGCAATGTAACTGCGGCCGCACCGGCGACCTCGAATCTCTCTGTTCTCTCACGGCCATCACCAAAACGCTCCTGCCCTATTTCCTTAGTCGCCATCCTGGCCACGAACTCGCCAAACTCGACGTGAACGAGGCGGCCAAGCTCGTGCGCGGGATGGCCGCGAAGGGCGATTCCCTCTGCTGCGACATCTTCCGCGTGCAGGCCCGCGCGTTAGGGCTATTTTTCGACGAGATGGTAAACACCTTCGATCCTGACGCCTTGATTATTGGCGGCGGAGCTCTTGAAACAGGAGTGGACTTCCAGCGCTGGTTTATCGCCGAAACCCGCGCCGGCATGCCCGGCCAGCGCGAGGAGCAGGCGGCGATTCCGATTCACGTGATGCCCAACGGCGATACCGCCGGCGCTCGCGGCGCGGCCATCGAAGCTCTCAAATTCGCGCGGCGGGCAGATCGGGTGTGAACCGCGGCGGGCGCGGCGCGTGAGGCGGGAGGCGTCGGCGACAAACAGACTGGCGGCAACGGACTCAACAGGATTAGTGTGCGTCGCGATGTCAGGCGGTCTCAACAGAAGGAAGGAAGCTATGCAAAAACGCAAACTTGGAGAGAGCAATCTGGAAGTCTCGGCTGTCGGCCTGGGCGCGATGGGGTTTAGCCACGGATACGGGCCGGGCGTGAGCGGCGACGAGGCGATCAACCTGATGCGCAACGCGTTCGACTTGGGCTGCACTTTTTACGACACCGCTGAAGGCTACGCCGCCGGTGAGAACGAGCGACTGGTCGGTCGGGCGTTGGCACCCATCCGTGACCAAGTCGTGATCGCCACGAAGTTCTTTATAGGCGGCCACCTGTCACGCGCCCAGCTCGGCAGGGAGATCCGGGCGCATCTGGATGCGTCTCTGGCCCGACTGGGGACCGATCATGTGGAACTGTACTACCAGCACCGGGTGCCGGACTCCATCCCTGTGGAAGACGTCGCCGCCGCCATGGGAGGACTGATCGCTGAAGGCAAGATCCTCGGCTGGGGGCAGTCCCAGGCCACGGGGGAGCAGATCCGCCGCGCGCACGCCGTCACTCCCTTGACAGCCATCCAGAGCGAGTACTCGATCATGGAGCGCATGTTCGAGAAGGACGTCATCCCGGTCTGTGAGAAACTCGGCATCGGGTTCGTGGCGTTCAGCCCGCTCGCCAGCGGATTTCTGTCTGGGAAGGTCACGGCGAACGGCACGTATACTGGCGACGACGTCCGGCGGGTCATTACCCGGTTCCACAAGGACAACATCCGCGCGAACCAGCCCCTGCTGGACGTAATCACCGCATTCGCGAAGGAGAAGGGCGCCACCCCTGCGCAGATCTCCCTCGCGTGGATGCTGCACAAGAAGGACTTCATCGTACCGATCCCGGGATCGCGTAAGATCGAGCGGATCGAGGAGAACCTCGGCGCTGCTGACATCGATTTGACCGAGGGGGAGTTCGAGCGAATTGAGGCGGAGTTGGCGAAGATCGAGATCCACGGCAACCGCACTGACGAGGACATCGCCAAGCTGCGCGATCTCGACTAACCCGCCCGGCCTCCGCCGGACAGAGCGCAAAATCCCCATCCAACCTTCAAGCGCCCTCGAAGTCGCATTGGGGGAAGCTTGGAGGTCGACGTTATGTCGCTCCCCGCGAGCCGCGGCGCGAATCGGCGCCGATCGGGTGCGACTGGCCCGAGAGGCGCTGGCGCGCCGGACGCGCGCGTGCCCTGAGACGCACACGGCAGCGTGTGGCGCCGCTGGAAGTCCGTCGCGGGGGCGAGCCCGGAGGCCCGGTCCGCAAAACGCGCGTGCCGGCGCGCCGTTGTCCGAGGCGTGCCATCGACACGGCTGACGGGGCTGTTATCGACGAGCGACGGAGCGCCGGGCGGCCTCAACCGCTTCCGCCACGGTTCGACGACGGTCCGCTTCTGCCGCGCTCGCCGAGGACCTGGGAGCGCGCCTATCCGTGTCGCCGAGCGACAGAGCGCGGAGTTGTCTCCCACAACGCCGTTTCGGGCCAACCAGGCGCCGATCGGCAGATCCTCTACATCGGTAAACGCTGCGCGACCAGGCAGGATCTATCGCTCAAGAACGGCCCGGATCCGGCGTCAAGGCAGTCGGTGCTGATGACTGCGCGTGGCGTCAAGGACAGCGCTACGGGACTATCCTCGTCGATCTGGAACGCCATAACCCACGAACGCCAGCGTAATCGAGCCGGCGAAGCTGTACTGGTAGACTTGAACTTCGGGGCGGGCGCCTGCTTCGAGATTCAATTTCGGTTACCTTATGTGATGAGAGAATGAACCGGTTCCAGACGCGAGTCGGTTTTGGTGGCGAAAAGGAGAGTAAATGTCTACAAAAGAAAACGCAATTGGGCGACGTGCGCTTCTGGGCACGGGCGCGGCAGTCGCGGGGCTTGGCCTCTTGGCTGACCTCGAAGCGTATCCCCAGAATGTCAACCGGAATTCAATTCCGTCGGACTTGAAAGTCACGGACATGCGCATCGCCGTTCTGAGAGGCCCGGGAGGCCAGGCGCCCGCGGGTTATGGGGGCGGACGCGGCGGCCCCAGGGGACCGATACCTCCCGCGACTCCCGGCGCGGGAGCGGCATCGGGCGGCACGATCGTCGTCCGAATCGATACCAATCAGGGAATTTCGGGTTACGGCCAGACGATTGGCGACGGCCCCCAGCCGAACTACGTGCTGACGCATAAAGCCCGAGTGCTCGGCGAAAATCCCTGCAACGTTGACAAGATCTTCCGCAAGATCAAGATCCACGGCGCGTATAACCGCCGGGGAAGCGGCGTCAACGCGATTGAGAACGCGTTGTGGGACCTGGCCGGCAAAGCTTATGGCGTGCCGATCTATCAAATGCTGGGCGGGAAATTTCGCGACAAGGTACGCATGTACAGCGAGGGTGACCCGAAAACGGACTCCATCGCGGACATCGCCGCCGATTATAGGGAGAGAGTCGCCGCGGGGTTTACGATGCTCAAGTATGATCTGGGCGTACCTCGCGTTCTCCAAGGCAAGCGGGGCACGATGTCCGCGCCGGCAGGCTATAACGGGGAACCGGGGGAAGGCCCCGAGAACTACTATCAGGGATTGGAGGTCAGCGACAAGGGATGTGAACTCGTAGCCGACCATGTCGCTGCGATTAAGGAGGCCATGGGCGACGCCGCCGACATTCCCATGGCGCACGACCATTTCGGGCATCTCACCGTGAAAAGTTGCATCAAGCTGGCCAACGCGCTGGAGAGGGTCACCCCCTCTATGTTGGAAGACATGGTCCCCTGGTTCCGGGTAGAGGAGTGGAAGCTCATCAACAATTCGATCAGGGTGCCCACCTTGACCGGCGAAGACGCCTATCTGGTGGAATCGCTCGAGCCGCTTTGCCAGGCGCGTGCAGTCGATTATATCCACCCGGATCACCTTGTGATCGGCGGCTGTCTCGAATTGAAGAAGACCGCCGACATGGCGGCCAAGTATTCGGTGGGGATGATGGTCCATAGCAACGCTACCCCGATCGGCTACGCAGCCGGCGTGCACGCGATAGCCGCCTGCCAAAACTTCCTCGCCATGGAATGGCACCAGCCGCAGCCAGCCTGGCACAAAGACCTAACCGACAAAGGGGACCTCGTGGTTAAGGGTTACATCCCCGTTCCGACGGGGCCTGGCCTGGGCATCAAAGTCAATGAAGAAGCGATCCGCTCCCTCTGCAGGCAGGGTGAGTTCTTCACCGATCCTACGACGTATTGGGATTCGCAGGTCGGCGGAGAGAAGGCGTATACGTAAGAGGAGGACGTCGAGGCGAGCCTTACACCTTCCGATTCCCCGAAGGCGCAGGATGATCTGCTCACACGCGCGCTGCACCTTCGCAGCCCTGCCTATCGAGTCCTCGCAACCAGCAGTTTGAATGTGTTCAGGTGCCGGGCGGAGGAGGTCTTCGGCGCTCGCGAGAAGTTTGGCGGGCGCCGAGGGTCTCAGTCCTTGAGCTGCTGCCTGCCAGCCTCTCACTCGAACATTGGTGGTTGTCGCCGACGATCCGGGCTGAATTGGACACCCTGATGATGAGGTGGCGATAGGTCCTCCCTGACGCCGTAGTGTTTACTATTGCCGATTCTTGTCGCGAAATCCCTCTCATCCGACAGACCCGGAGTAAGGGCTGGACCGCCTGCCGACGGTCTGGAACGGCGACAATACTGCCATCTGGATTTCCAGACCGTGACGCGTTTCTCGTTCCTGATTTGGCTGAATAGCCGCAAGGTTGCGGTGCAGCATCCTGCGACAGCAAGAGCGGTTCCGGTCGCGCGGAACTAGTGTTCTTTGGCTGACTGGGCCAGTTTCGCCAGCATTTTGGAGGCTTTCGCTTCCAATGCATCCGGAGTCATCTGGCTCAGTTCGATGAAATTGCCGTCGGGGTCTTGAACCATGAAGTAATAGGTGCCGTCGTCAGCCAATTTCGCCGCTTTTTCGAAGGCATTCGCGGGCAGCGCATATCCATTCGCCTGCAGCGCATGGAGCGTGTCTTGCAGGTTCTTTACTACCAGGCCGATGTGAAACACCACCGGCGATTGCGGATGGGTGTGTGCCGGCAGCGGGAAGATTTCAATGAACGTACTGTCGTTGACCTGAAGATACACGAGCTTCGGCGTTCCGTCCGGCTTGGGGAGCCGGAAAGCCTCTTTCAATCCCAGTTGGCCTATATAGAAATGAAGAGCCCGATCGAGGTCGGTCACCGAGACGCCGGCATGGACGAGGGCCTGAACGCCGATCCCGTTGTCAGCCGCCGGCAGTGTGGGAGCGCCTGACGCAGCCAGCGCGCAGAAAATAGCCAATCGCTTGATCCATCGCATGAAGTCGATTGTACAGCCTGTCCGGCCGAAAAAAGATTGCAGTTATACTTGGTGTTTCGCAGCTCATTAGCATGAACGAGATCTCGCGAAGAACTATCCCGGCAGGGATGGCGGCGGCAGGACTGACACAGAAGTAAGCTAAACCTAAGGCGCTTCCCGCATGTGATCGGATCCATCTGGCCGTATAGTCGATGGTGAGAAGTGCTGGGGCCGGATTAGGACCGAGAAGTCGCAATCGCGACGCTGATCCGAGTGGCAGCTCCACGTGGCCGTCGGACCGCTCCGCGTAGGACCGGCGACGGCCGGCCCAGTTCGACGCCGTGGCAGGGTTCCCCCGCAAGCCGCCGGTGTCCTGCTCGCGTCTAATTCCTGTAGCCTGCCGCGGAACCAACTCCCCGGTCGGCATTCGGCCAACAATCCAGACCTGGCAATCGCAGTCCATCCAGAACCGCCTTGTCGCGGCAGAAATGCGCTCTCGATGGAGGGCGCAACCGGCATTATGGCGCTTGGAAAGAACCAGCCCATGTGATGGCTTTCACGACCAAAATTGTACCGATGATTCGTACAGCCCGCCAAGATGTCGTTGTAACTTATTGATTTTAATGCTTTTGGCTCCCCAAAAACCATGGTTT
>PLRS01000106.1 GCA_003164035.1 Bryobacterales bacterium
CAAACGGAATTGTTGAATCATTCGACAAATGTCAAGCGGGGGACGTTCCGCCAACTGCCATTTGTGGCAAGATGCTCCTTCACGGAATTGGGGGATCTCAAGTCGTGATTGCAACCAGTGCCGGAGGCGGGCCCCCACTACGTACGGCGGCAATAGCCGATTCCGTGACGTGTCGGTTTTGGCAAGGCGTACTTCTAGTCTGGTGGAGTGCCCGAAATCCGGATCAGGTTCGGTACGTCTTATGCCAGCAAATCAACTGATAGAAACGACGCGGCGAACAACATCTGATCGCCTCGCGATGCGGGTAACGAGCGGCATCTTGTTTGCAGCGTTCCTCGCCTTGGTCGTGCTGGTGGTGACATCGCCACACCGGTTCTTGTACGACGAGCCGTATTTTGTCGAGTACATTCCGCTGCTTCACCAGCATGGTTTCACAACGAAATTCCTGAACTCGCTGACCGGAACAGTGGGGCCACTGTATGCGTTGGTCCATGCTGTGTTCGAGCCGGCGACACATCTGGAGCCGGTTAGGATGAGGCTCGTCAATGTTATCTTGTTAGGGTTGGTGGCCGGGCTTCTGGCAGCCTGGCTAAAACGGCAGGGGCGGCCCGATTACCGGGTAGCTGGTTGCTCGGTGCCTGGTCTGGGACGGGCTCGGAATTACCTGGTCAGCGGGAAGTGGCCTCTATTCTGCCCCGCTCGCACCATTTGGCAATCAGGTTCCGATCGAAAACCTGACGCCGCTTAACCTGGTTGGAAACCTGTTGTTTCTCCAGACCCGGTTCACGCCAGTATTCGGATCGAATGGACCGCTATGGAGCCTGTTCAACGAGTTTTGGTATTACGTCCTCTTCCCTGCGCTTGGCCTTAGTACTTCTGTCTACTCGCCGCAGAGCATTACGGGAGACGGTGGGGTATCTTCTGTTGGCGGCCTTCACGGCCTGGATGCTAGGAGCCGCGCTCTCGGGGTTCGCTCCTACACGCTGTACGTAGTACACTTTCCGCTGTTGTTCTTCATTCGCGCCACACTGCTTCCCTCTGGTCGCTGGCAGCCCGACACGCGGCACTTGGCCTATGGGTCCTTCATTCTCGTATTCCCTCTCCTTTACGCATTCGCCGTCGCACGGATGACGGAGTCGAAGACGCCAGTAGTCCGGGAGTGGGTGCGGAATAGAATCGCTGGTGCCAAAGTGGCGGCGCTGGACGCATGAGATTGGTTTTGCTACCCGCGATGCCGAAGTGCCTACCGATGTGCCCCAACACTAAGCTGCTCTCCGTATTCACAGTCAACTCCCCACATGATGTGGCTATGATTGTCGCCCCCCCGTTTCTCTATTGTGAAGCCAACGGTGGTGTCAGTTCCGATGCCCTCTTGGGCCTTCCGTTCCGCACTCTGATCGCCATTCTCTGACCCGCGCATCATTCCCTCCTGCGCGGCCGTGGCCTCACCGACAATCTGAAATCCATGCTGTGACCCACGGGCCGGAGGTGTGTCCGCATTCGCGATGGCGCATACACGGAAGCCCCAAGGGAACGCAACCTGCGGTTTCTTTCCCTTGAACCTTTTCTTCCCTTTCGGACCGCCGCGCTCGATGTCCGACGGAGGGTTCAGTCCCAGAGATGTCGGGCAAATCTTCTTGAGCCAGGATTTCCTCCACTCTCCCTCTAAGCGCGGGAAGGTCGTGCGCGATCACATTCCAAACAACCCAAGTTTGAAGCAGCTCCTCACCTGCTAGAGCCTCCCGCCCGCGCACAGCATATTTTTCGATCCGCCCAATGGGCCTCGAGAACATCCAAGAGACGCTCCCGGTCGTCCCTCACAGGGGCACCGCTTCTCGAAGCACTCTCTCCCGGATGCGGGCACGGAGACCCGGTTCGGTGACGACGTCTACATGAGCGTGGAGCACTGCCTCCAGGTCAATCAGCAAACCACTGAGATCAAACAAGCTACGGTCAGGTTCCAAATCCACGAGAAAATCGATATCGCTACGGGCATCGCTCTCGCCGCGTGCCACAGAGCCAAAGACGCGAACGTTTCGCGCACCCCGCTTGGCAGCAACACGAAGGATCTCGTCCCGCTTTGTCGTCCGGAGTTCCTGCAACGTCATAGCACCTCTATTCTCCCTCGAAACCGACGCCCAGGGCGCTTGCGCGGGCAACTCGGCACCATACGCGGGTCACCATGGCCCAGTTAGTCCTGCACGAGGCTCAGGCTACGTGGCTGGAGTATGCAAAGGGGTATCCAGCCACGCCGCGTCGGCCTGGTCTCTTTCTTGGCACCCATAGGCGCCCATACCCTTAAATCGGAGCCTCAGGCCGCCTCTGCCTCCCTCTCTCGCCGAAGCTGACTCATCCGCGAAATCGCCCGGGCCAGACCGGCCTCCGTGAATCCAAGGTGATACTCCTGATCTCCGAGCCGGCCGACGAAGCTGCCCGCCTCCACCCGAATGAACGGTTTTCCGCTCAGGCGAGCGACGATCGCCCGGATATTCAGATGATGTACTTCGGCGAATCTCCGCGGCCCGAGTCGGTGGTACGAGTCATCTCCGGTACGGTGGTGCTTCACGCACCGAGGAATGGCGGACAGATCCGACGATTTCTGGCTCAGAGCAACATATCTGTTGTATCTTTGGAATATGAGCAGCGCCCAATTCAAACGGTGGCTCGAGAAGCAGGGATGCACGTTTGAACCTGGCAAGGGCGGGCACCTTACGGTCCGCCTGGGCGCCAATGTCACCTCGTTGCCCATGCATGGAGCGGGCAAAGAGATTGGAAAGGGCCTGCAGCACCGTGTCAAGAGGGTGTTGGGGCTAAAGTAAAAAGAAAGGATCGCCAGTCATGCTGCGTTATCACGTCAGACTTTCCAAGGATACCAACGGTACCATTCTGGCCGAGGTTCCGGACGTTACCGGGGCCCTCACCTTCGGCGAAGATCGAGAAGAGGCACTCCTGCGCGCTGCTGATGCCATTGAGACGGTCCTCATCGCCTATATGGCAGATCGTCGCGATATTCCAATGCCCCGGGCTGGCACCAAGGGGCCATTCGCCACCCTGCCGGCACTCACAGAAGCCAAGCTGGCCCTCTATACCGCAATGCGAAATGCCAAGGTGGGCAAAGCCGAACTTGCCCGCCGGCTGAACTGCCACATGCCCCAAGTAGATCGCTTGCTCGATCTGCGTCACGCTTCCCGGCTGGACCAGTTGGAAGGCGCTTTCCGCGCACTCGGCAAACAGCTCTCCGTCCAGGTTTCCGAGGCGGCCTAAACGACTTGGATTCCTTTCCAGCGCGGCCGATTACACCGCGTCTGATTCATAAAGGAATAACATTCCGCGGGAGCGATGTTGGATGAAGCGGAGAACCTCCAGGACTCAGACCTGCTGCCTGGCACCCGCATGGAATCGCTCAAAGGAACCGGAATGGGCAACAGAGCATTCCCATCAAAGAGCGATTCGCGCCACGAGCACCAGAAACTTGATCGGACCACCACGCGTGCATCGCAGGCCGTCATGCGCCAATCGGCGTACCGAACCAAGTCCGGTAGGGCCCGAGGCGTTTGTGGCTGGCGAACACCGATAGTATTTGGATGCTCCGCGTGATCCGGATGAAAGTGAGGATGGGTGCCTCGATATCGTTTACGATCGCCGCGGCGGCTTGCGCGCCATCGGCACTATGACGGCGGAGCGGCGCTTCGATTTTCCGGCAGGCGCCGCCCTGGCGGGGATTCGTTTTCGGCCGGGGGTGGCGCGCGCTTTCCTGGGCGTTCCGCCGGCGGAATTGACCGATGGCTTGGCGCCGCTCGAAGACCTGTGGCCGCGGCGCGCGCCGGAGTTGGCCCGCCAATTGGACGATGCCAAGTCGATTCCGACTGCCATGGGCATCTTACTCCGCAGCCTGCCCCGGCCCGCCGTCGCGCCCAACCCCGTCCAGCGCGCCATTGAAGCCCTGGCCGCATCGAATGGAAGCGCCGGCCTGGAAAGCGCGGCGTCGCAGGCCAATTTGAGCCTGCGCCAGTTCCGGCGCCGCTGCCTGGAAGAGAGCGGGCTCACCCCCAAGCGGCTGAGCCGCGTGTTACGCTTCCGGCACGCCAGCCGCATCGCCCAAGCCGCCGGGCGGCCGAACTGGTCCGACATCGCTCTCGAAGCCGGGTACTTCGACCAGGCCCACCTGATCCGCGATTTTCACGAGTTCACCGGCCTCACCCCGATGGCCGTTTTTTCCAATCGGCCGGATGGCGGCCGCGGCTAGTATCGAAGCATGGAGATTACACCAGTGCTTATCGTGGAAGAGGTTGAGAAATCGCTTCCTTTCTGGATCGACCGGATGGGCTTCGTGAAGACGGTGGACGTGCCGGAAGGCGATCGTCTCGGGTTCGCGATCCTGGTCCGGGACGGCGCCGAGCTGATGCTGCAAACGGTCGAAAGCGTGCGCAAGGACGCGCCGCAGTTTGTGCCGAACGCCGGGCCGAGCAATGTCGGCCTGTTTATCGTAGTACAGGACTTCGCCGACGTGCTGACGCGCCTCAATGGCTACCCGGTCGCCCTGCCGGAACGAACCACGTTCTACGGCATGCGCGAAATCGGCGTCTTCGAGCCCGGCGGCCACACCGTCATATTCGCCGCCCGCGCTTCGGCGTGATCGGCCAGGGGGAGTGTACAGCGGGGTGCGGCAGCGGAAGAACGGGACAGGGCGAGTTAAGGCCCTGTCAGGACATGACCATTCCAGTCACCGGCGCGCCGGCGTTCACTCCCATCCGCTCGTGGCATTGTAGGGCAGCAGAAAGCCGTTGGCTTCGATCTCGTGGATCTTGCCCGACCGAATCTTGAAAATCTCGCCCGCCTGAAGGTTGATCGGCCCGAAATTCATGGGGATCGTGTCCACGCCGGGTACGCCCACGATCTTGAGGGAGCGGACGTTTCCCCGGTGCACGAACATCGGGAATCCGAACACCAGCCCATATTCTTCGTCGATGATGAGCAGGCGGCGCGGCCGGATGCGGGTGATGTAGGCCAGATTGTGCGTGTTCATCTGGTCCCGGCAGTTCAGCGCGTTGATCTTCTGTGTAGCCTGGTTGGCGTTGGGGTCCGTCACTTTATTGGTGGTCGTCTGCGACCCGTTTTCGTGGCGCTCGCAGTCGTCGGCGAACGGCGCCAGGCTGCCATCCACGTGTTCGATGGAATCGAAGTAGGAATCGGCGGCGCGGAACATTTCCTGGCGCGGCGTCCGCTCCTGGGGCGGGACGGGCGTTACCAGGCCGGCGCGCGGCGTCTCGAGGCCCTTCATCGCCGATTCCCGGAGGCCGCGCGCGACCACGTGCTCGATCTCAGTAATGCGGCCGTTTTCGATCTTCAGGCGAAGCGCCAACAGGACGGGCTGGCCGAACTCCTTCATGGGGCCAAAAAAGCCCACCTCTCCAGACACCGGATCGGCCGCGTAGATCTGGAACGTGGACGGGCCCTCGGAGGCTCCCACCCAAAGCCCGTCCCCCATCGGAATCGTGGCGGTGTTTTCCGTATATTTGAATTTGGCGGCCAGCGGCAGGCCGGCCGGATCGTGCTTCACCATGGCAGCCAGGTAGCGGTCGGCAATTCCAACCAGGCAGGCGCGGTCGCACGTCCCGGCCGCGGCTCGCAGGGGCGCGGCGCCGAAGATTCCAGTCGCTATTATCGCCGGAATCACGAAGAACTTGCGCATTTCGGGTCTCCTCGTCCGGTTTTATCACATGGCGCGCTGCCCGCGGCTGGGTGCTTAACCGTTTTGGGGAAGTTAGCTCCCGGCAACGGCTCCCTGACGGTCCATCTCGGAAATGCCCCAGTCCGAGCCGCGACCGTGAGGGAGCGGTTGCAGGATGTGTGACCGTAATTGCGAAACCGGGTACTTAGGCGACGGCGGCAAGCCCCTTCTTCTCGACCAGCGATAGCAGCTTGAGCGATGCCCCGGAAGGCCGCTTCTCGCCGCGCTCCCACTTGCTCACAAGGCTGCTGGTGACGTTCAGGTAGTTGGCGAAAACATTTTGGCTGACGTGTTCTCTCTCCCGAATGGCCTTGATCTCCTCAGGCTTCAATGGTCGGATCGGCGTCAAGCAGGCATCGTCGAAACGCCGCATCGTCCGTTTGCCGATGGCCCCCACATCGTGCAAGGCCTCCATGGTTTCATGGATGGCCGCCATCGCATCGCTTCGATACTTTTTGCTCATTCGCTTTTCACCTCTATAGAATCGCCTCTGCCCTAATTGGGGCCGTGCGGGACAGTGGGCACGCTTCAGGCTGTCCCGGATTTTCCGTCGCGAGTTTTCCTTGCGGAGCACGAGCGTCGAGAAAGTCTCGACGCGGCACGCACGAGTGCGTGCGCCACGAGAATCGTGGCGGCCGGAGAACGGTCTGAGGAGCTGCAATACAGGGCAGCGGAGCGGCACCCAAAGGACCAAGAACGGCCGCATCGCCGATGCCAGGAGGACGGCGGCGAAGAGCACCGAGACGAATCTCGGCGCTGCAGACTCAGAGTCCGCGCCACGAAGATCGGGCGCGGAGGGCGCTACTCGTGGTTGCCCGCGTTCACTTTCCCCGCGAAGCTTCTGTACGTGTACACGAAATAGGCCGTGGCTAACAGGATTCCCGGGATGAACCAGGCCAGTCCCACGGCCAGTCCATAGGTGCCGGCGGCGGCGTTGGAAATCGTCAGCGAGAGGTTGGGGTCCGAGTTCGCGGGCAGCACGCAGGGATAAATGCCGGCGGCCGCGCTGGTCAACAGTCCGACGAGCAAGGCGGCGGAGCCGAGGAAGCGCCGCTGCCCGACCCTGCCCACGCGAGATTCCAACAGGCCCACCCATCCGAGGGCTGGAAAGACAAGTGTCCAAGGGTGCTCGGCAAAGCCGATCCTCAACCGCGGTTGTACCGTAAAGCTGGCGATGGTGACGGCCACGACGACTGCCGCTACCGGCCACCAGAGCCAGTTGGCCCAGACCGTGGCGCGGCGGCGCAGCTCGCCCACCGTCTTCATCGCCACCCACAGTGCGCCATGCCGGGCCAGCACCGCCAGCGCGGCCACGCCCACCAGGACGGTGTACCAATCCAGGATTCCCACGGCAGTCTGCCCGGTCTGGCCGGTGCGGAAGTCGGTCCAGAGCGGCAAGAAGAATTCGCCCTTGGCGTCGAGCGGCACCCCGCGCACCACGTTGCCCAGGGCCGCGCCGAAAAATACGGCAAGTAGAGCGCTGGCCAGCGAAAAACCGGCGTCCCAAAACGGCTCCCACACGGCGCTGTGCAGATGGCTGCGAAACTCGATCGAAATGCCTCGCAGGATCAGCAGCCACAATACCATCATGAGCGGCAAATAAAAGCCGCTGAAACTGGAAGCGTAGACGGCGGGAAAGGCGAAATAAAGCGTGCCGCCGCCGGCTAGCAGCCACACCTCGTTGGCGTCCCACACCGGGCCGATGGAGGCCAGCACGGCGCGGCGATCGGCGTCGCTGCGCGCCACCAGCAGGTGCAGAATGCCAGCGCCCAAATCGAAACCGTCCAACACCACGTAGGCGGCGATCATGGCCACCACCAGGCAGAACCATACACTGGGAAGTATCGATGCGGGCATGGTTCAGGCAGCCTCCGGTCCGTGTTCGATCTCGCGCCCCACCAGAAACAGAAACAGCACCGCCAGAATGGCGTAGGTGCCCATGAAACCCAGCAGGGTGAAAAGTGCGTTGCCGGCGGAAACGCGCGGCGAAAAGCCGTCCTGGGTGCGCATCACTCCGTAAATCAGCCATGGCTGGCGCCCCAGTTCGGCGGTCATCCAGCCCGCTGTGGTGGCGATATAAGGAAACGGCATGGCCAGCATCAGCACCCACAGTAACGGACGTGAGCCGTACAGGAAGCCGCGCCAGACGCCTATGGCGGCGGCGATCATGACCGCGCCCAACAGGGTGCCGAGCCCCACCATGATGTGATAGCTGTAATAGAGCAGCGGAATATTGTCGGGCCAGGTGTCGCGCGGAAACGCGTCCAGGCCCTTCACTTCGGCTTTCCAGCGCCGGTAGGTGAGGAAGCTCAGTGCGTCCGGTACGGTGAGCGGATTGTCCAACCGCTCCCGTTCCATGTCGGGCTGTCCCAGAATCGCCAGCGGGGCGCCGGCCTCGGTGTGGAACTGGCCCTCCATCGCCGCCAGCGTCACCGGCTGGCTCTCGAGGACGCCGCGGGCCTGGCCATCTCCGGTGGGAAACGGCAGCAGGAAGGTGGAAACCGTGCCGGCGATCGCGCCCCAGCGCACGAAGGTGCGGCCGTACGGTTCGTGCCGGCCGGTGAGCAGGTAGAAGGCGCCCACCGCGGCCATGACGAAGCTGGCCGTTACTACCGAGGCCGTCATGTTGTGCAGGTATTGCCAGAATACCCACGGATTGGCGAGCAGGGCCCAAAAGCTGGTGAGTTGCGCCATGCCGGCGCCATCCATGCGATAACCCGTGGGATGTTGCATCCATGCGTCGGTGGCAATGATGAAGAAGCCCGAGAGCCACGATCCCAGAAACACCAGAAACGCGGCCAACCAGTGCGCTTTCGGGCCCAGCCGTTTTTCGCCGAAAAGAAACGCGCCCAGGAAGCTGGATTCGAGGAAGAACGAGAAGACCCCTTCCATGGCCAGCGTCTGTCCGATCACGCCGCCGGCGGCTCTGGAAAACCGCGACCAGTTGGTGCCGAACTGAAACTCCATGGGAATGCCGGTTACCACCCCCATGGCGAAGTTGACGGCGAAAATCTTGGCCCAGAAGCGCGCGGCCCGATGGTAGTGCTCGTCGCCGGTGCGGATGGCAACTGTTTTTAGAATCACGATTAACAGGGCCAACCCCATGGTCAATTGCGGAAACAGGTAATGGAACGTGATGGTGAATGCGAAGTGGAGGCGGTGAAGGGTGAGTGCGTCCATAGGGAAAACCAGTATAAGCTACCATCCTAGCGCCCCGGCTCTGGCAAACTGGAGTGATGAGCTTTCTCGACAATCTGGAGAACAACCTGAAGAGTCTGGAATCGCACGAAGAGGGGCAGGAATCGGCCGAGCGCGAGGCGCGCCAGCGTGCCAGTGAGCGGACCCGGGCCCAGGCGGCCGCTCCTTACGCCGAAGAGCTCAGGAAAAGTCCCTTCACCGAGGAGTTACTGCGGCAGACCACCCGCGTGGGACACGCCGTGCGCACCAAAATTCACGTGGCCTGGCTGGGCGCCATCTTGCGCCTGGAGGCCCGCGAGCGGCGTCTGGAACTCCGCCCCACCGCGGCCGGCGTGGTGGCCGTGAGCATCGAAGAGGGCAGGGAAGTCCGTTCCGAACCGGTCGATCTGGCGGGCGACCCGGCGGTTCTGCTGCGCGCGTGGCTGGGGATTGCCTCTTAAGCCCTGGGCTAAGCGGGAGCCGGTTCCCAGTTCACTACGGCCGCGCTCACCGGGTCCCGGCCCACGGCAACCATATCGAACAGCGACGCCGAGCGATATTTCAGCACGCGCTGGTTCCTCGCCGCACTCAGCGAAAGCAGCCGGATCACCGCCATGTCGCCGGATTGGCGGTTCAGCACCAGGGCATATTGTTGATCCGGCGTGACCAGGATGAAGCCGGGCTCGCGGCCGACTTCCACCACCGCCGCCAGGTTCTCCGTCAGCATATCGAGCGCCGTCACCGTGCCGGTATCCGGATTGGCCGCCAGCAGATAGCCCGGTTTCCCTTCGGCCACGGCCATGGCGCCGGGAGCCTTCCCCGCCAGCGAGGTCTGCCAGATCTCGTTGTGCGAAGGAAAGACCACCACGACCGCGTCCATGCCGTCGCCGCTGATGAACAGCCAGTCGTCGGCGTTGCTGCAGAAATTGCGCGGAGCCAGCGCCAGCGGCAGCCGCACCACGGTCTTTCCGGTGGCGACGTCGAGAACCGTAATGCTGCGCTCCGGCCGGTTGCCGGTCAGCAGAGTTTCACCGTCCCAGCGAAAGTGCAGCAGGGAAGGCTCGGCCGCGGTCTCGACCGTGCGCTCCACTTTGCCGTGTTCGAGCGATACCAGCGCGAGCGAGTGTTCCCGCCAGTTGGCCGCCGCGGCATGGCCCAGTTTGTCGACGGCGAAGATATCGCCGGCGGGAACCGGGATGCGGCGGCCCGCGCGGGCATTCTCCAGCGGAATCTCGACCAGCGCCGACGGATCGCGCGTCAGCACCCAAACGGCGCCGGGCTTGGGCGCCAGGTGCATCTCCAGCGCCGTATTGCCAACCTTGATCCGGCGGGTCACGCTCAGCGTGAGCGCGTCGATCTCGTACACCGTGCCGGCCTCCGGAGCCAGGGCGAAAGCGCGGGGCCGCGCCGGATCGGCCACCACCGCCGCCGGCGCGGCATCGAGCGGAATTTCCTTGCGCAGATGAAAGTTGTTCAGGTCCACCACGCCCAGAGTCTTGTCCTCCCGGTTGGCGACCATGCAATAACCCTGGTACCCGGTGGCTTTGCGGCGCCCGCAACCCGCGGCCGCGGCGATCGATCCGGCCAGCCAGGCGCGCCGCGAGATCATCCCAGGCTCGCTTCCCGCAGGAACCGCGCCGACTCCTCCGGCGGCGTCGGATTGATGTAGAAGCCCGTACCCCATTCGAAACCCGCGATGCGGGTGAGCCGCGGCGCGATCTCGATGTGCCAGTGGTAATAGTTCAGCGGACCCTCCTGCACGGGCGCGCTGTGCACGATGAAATTATAAGCCGGCCGCTCCAGCGTCTTATTGATCTTGCGCAGGGTCGAGCGCAACACCCATGCCAGGTTTTCGAGGGTGGGCCCGTCGGACGATTCGAAATGAGAAGAGTGGCGTTTGGGCAGTATCCAGGTTTCGAACGGGAAGCGTGGCGCGTAGGGTTCGATCGCCACGAAGCGGTCGGTTTCCGATACCAGGCGCACGCCGGCGGCGCTCTCCTGGGTGACGATGTCGCAAAAAATGCAGCGCTCTTTTTGCTCGTAGAATTGTAAAGCGCCGTCGAGCTCTTCCTTGACGTTTTCCGGGACCACCGGCAACGCGATCAATTGCGAATGCGGATGTTCCAGCGACGCCCCCGCGGCCTCGCCATGGTTCTTGAACAAAATGATATAGCGGAAGCGATGGTCGCGCTTCAGATCGTTGACCCGGTCCTGAAACGCGCGCAACACTTCCTGGATCTGCGGCTCCGGCATCTCGCTCCAACTGGTGCCGTGGTCGGGCGTCTCGATGACGATTTCGTGCGCCCCGATGCCGTTCATCTTGTCGTACATTCCCTCGCCCTGCCGGTCGAGATCGCCTTCGATGCGCAGCGCCGGAAACTTGTTGGGCACTACCCGCACGCGCCAACCCGGTTCGTCGCGCCCTCCGCTGGAGCGGTAAGCCAGCACCTCCGGCGGCGTCTTCGCCTCGTTGCCCGGATCGAAAGGGCACAGCGCCGCGGCGGGCGAAGCGACCGGCCGGCGAATGAAATCGGTGGGCCGCCGGGCGCGTTCGTTGGCGATGATCACCCAACGTCCGGTGATCGGGTCTTTACGAAGCTGCGGCAAGACGGCACACTCCTCGGGCCAGGTGGCACATAAGACTAAAGATTATAGCGGTATTCGCGGCAGATTCCGCATCCGCCCTAAGCTGCCGTCGCGTGTACCGGGGCCGCGATTCGCGCCGCCGTCAGGATGGTTTCCATGGCGATTTCGTCGCCGCAGCGGGTATTGAGCATCAGGTCGTACAAACGCAGGTCGCCCCACTGCCGGCCGAAGAATTTATGAATGTAGGCGCCCCGTTCGGCGTCTTTTCCGGCGATATGCGCGACCAGGCTGGCGACGCCGCCCACGCGTTCCGCCACCCGGCGCTTGCGCAACTCCATCGGGGCGTACAGAAACACCCGGAAAGCCTGCGGATGGTTTTCCAGAATGCACTGGGCGCCGCGGCCCACGATGACGCAGTTTCCGGCTTCCGCGGCGTGCTCGATGATCTGGCGTGTCAGCCTGGCCATGGTCCGGGCGTCCAACAGATCGGCGTCGGAAAGGCCGCTCGGCCACTCTCCGCTGCCTTGCCAGATGGCCCGAAGCAGAGCCGCCAGCCAGGGGTCGCATCGTTCGTCGAACTGCTCGACAACATGCGGTTCGACGTTGGCCGCCCTGGCCACTTCATCTACTAACTCGCGATCCAGCAGCCGCCACCCGAGCCGGTCCGCCAGCATTCGCCCAATGGTCGCACCACCGCTTCCGAATTCCCGGGCGATGGCGATGACGCGGATACTCACTTTTCGCGCCTCCCAATCTCAACGTAACGCTTTTCACAAGGCGTGGAAAGGGGGCGGGGGCGGGTTGCGCCGCTTCAAGCCATGGAACCGGGCAAAGCCGGTGCATCGAGCGTGACCGTGGTCCTCATGGCGCCATCATCGCATCGCATCGATTGCTATCGTGATGGGTGCCGCTGGAGACGCTCCACAGTTGTTATACTCGCGGAATCATGCGCCGCTGGATTTGTCTGGCCGTCTTTCTGCTGCCCGCGCTGGCCCAGGAGCCGGTGCGTTACCAATTGCGATTTCCCAACGCGGTTCACCACGAAGCCCAAATCCGCGCCACCTTTTCGCCGGTGCGTCAGCCGGTGTTGGAAGTCCTGATGAGCCGCTCCTCGCCGGGCCGCTACGCGCTGGCCGAGTTCGCCAAGAACGTCTATAACTTCAGCGCCAGCGACGGCCAGGGCCACCCGCTCGCCGTATCCCAGCCCAGTCCGTATCAATGGAACGTGAGCGGCCACAAAGGAACCGTGGTGGTGGAGTACACCCTTTTCGGCGATCGCGCCGACGGCACCTACGCCGGCATCGATGCCACCCACGCGCACCTGAATCCGCCCGCCGCGCTGGTCTGGGCGCATGGTTTTGAAAAGGCGCCCGTGGCGATCCAATTCGAAATGCCGCCCGGCTCCGGCTGGAAAGTGGCCACCCAGATGGTCGAGCGACCCGATGGCGTCTGGACCGAGCCCAATATGGACCGCATGATGGATAGCCCGATCGAGCTTTCCGCCTTCACTCTGGAAGAATGGACGACGGGCGGCCGCCAGTTCCGCGTGGCCCTGCACCACCGTGGCACCGCTCAAGAAGCCGCCGCCTTCGCCCGCATCTGCCAGGCCGTCGTCGCCGAAGAGGAAGGCGTATTCGGCGCCTTTCCGGTTTATGATTCCGGCCGCTACACCTTCCTGCTCGACTTTCTGCCCTACGTCAGCGGAGACGGGATGGAGCACCGCGACTCCACCAGCATTTCCGGCACCCGCGACCTGCGCGATGCCGCCAGCCAGATGGTCGGCACCGTATCGCACGAGTTTTTCCACTCCTGGAACGTGAAGCGGATTCGCCCGCGCTCGCTCGAACCCTTCGATTTCGAACGCGCCAACATGTCGGCCGAGCTCTGGTTCGCCGAAGGCTTCACCAATTATTACGGTCCGCTCGCGCTCGAGCGCGCCGGCATGACCAGCCTCGACCGGTTCACCCGTGACATGGGCGGCGCCGTCAATGCGGTGCTCACCGCCCCCGGGCGCGTGATCTTCGACGTGCTCGACATGAGCCGCCACGCGCCCTTTGTGGACGCCGCCGTCAGCGTCGACCCGGTCAACACCGCCAACACCTTCATCTCTTACTACACCTATGGACAGGCCCTCGCGCTGGGTATCGACCTTTCCATTCGCTCCCGCTTCCCCGGTAAGACTCTGGACGATTGGATGCGGCAGATGTGGCGCGAGCATCCCGATTCGGATCAGCCCTATACGGTGGAAGACCTGGAGCGCACCCTCGGCGAAACGACTACCGCCGATTTCGCGCGCGACATTTTCCGCCGCCATATTTATGGCACCGAGCCCATGGATTACCGCTCCCTGCTGGCGCTGGCCGGCTTCACCCTTGAAGCCGGAGAAACCCCTCCCAAAGTCTGGATCGGCGCGTCGCTGGCCTTCGGCGACCGCGGCTCGGACATCGTCGACGCAACCCTGCGTGGAGCGCCGCTCTATGCCGCCGGGCTCGACCGCGGCGACCGTATCCTGGAGTGGGACGGCCACCCTCTCAAGACCGATACCGAGCTCGAGGCGCTGCTCGGACGGCACCAGCCCGGCGACAAGATTCACCTGCGCTTTGTCAGCCGCGGGGAGCACAAAGAAGCCGACGTGGTGCTGGCCGCCTCGCCCACCCAGACCATAGAGCCGTTCGAGCGTTCCGGCAAGGAGTTGACGCCGGCCATGGCGGCTTTCCGCCAGGCGTGGCTGGGATCGAAGGCCGTTTCTCCCCAGCCCAAGCCGCTCAAATATTGCCCCCAATGCAAACGGTCGATGGCGTTCGAATACGAAAAATGCCCCTACGACGGCGCCGATCTGCGCATCACTCCCAAGCCGGACGACGAAAAGCCTTTCGATGAAGCGGTCCCCGCACCGGCCAGGCGCGGCCGCGGCGGGCGCGGCCAGTAGACCCATGCCGCGCTGGCTTTCCGAACGCAATGTGCGCGCAGTATTGGACGCGCCGCTGGCGATGCCGGCCCTCATCGATGCCATGGCCGAGGCACTGGCCCGTTTCTCCTCTGGCGACATCGATCAGCCGGTGCGGACCGCCATCGAGATCGGTCCGCGTTGTTTTTTCGGCGTGATGCCGGCCTTCGACGCCGGCCGCGGCATCCTGGGCTGCAAGCTGGTTTCGGTGGTTCCTCCGAACGGTGCGCGCGGCCTGCCCACGCACCAGGCCATGATCGCTCTGTTCGATGCCGAAACCGGCTCGCTCGAAGCCGTGCTCGACGGCCGCTATATCACCGAAGCGCGTACCGCCGCGGTTTCCGCCGTGTCTGTGCGGCAGCTTGCGCGGCCGAATGCCGACGTGCTGGCCATCCTCGGTTCGGGCGTACAGGCGCGCAGCCACCTGAAAGCCTTCCGCCACGTCCGCCAGTTTCGAACGGTGCGCGCCTGGAGCCCCACCGCCGAACACCTGCGCCGCTTTGCCGATGAATGCGGTGTCGAGCCGGCGGTGTCCGCTGAAGCCGCCGTGCGCGGAGCCGGTGTGGTCGTGGTCGCCACCGATTCGGTTTCCCCAGTGCTCGAAAGCGGCTGGGTAGCCGGCGGCGCGCACGTCGTCGCCATCGGCGCCTGCCGCCCCTCGCAGCGCGAAATCGATGCCGCGCTGGTTGCCCGCGCCGCGCTGTTTGTGGATTCCAAGACCGCGGCGCTGGTGGAGTCCGGCGACATCGTGCAACCCATGGCCGAAGGCCGCATCGACGCGACCCATATCCGCGCCGAACTGGGGCAGGTGGTCGCCCGCACGGCACCCGGCCGGCGCAGCGCCGAAGAAGTGACGCTGTTCAAATCCCTGGGACTGGCGATCGAAGATCTCGCGGCCGCCGCGCTGGCCTGGCGCGGAGCGAGCAGCTCCGGGGACGGCACGGTGCTGGAGTTCTAAGCGCAAAGGCTTCTCGCGTAAACGTCCCCAGGTACCACTCCGCAACGGACGGTCAATGGATTGCAGCCCTTCCTTGAGCGTCGGATCGGGTGTTTGGTGCGAATGGGCCCCGACGATCGACGGGTGAGAGCGTTGGGATGTTGACTGTGTGCGGATTCCGGTGAGCGGACAGACGATAAAATCGCTCCAGACACGCTTTGCAACGGTAGGGGAAAAACCCTAAGAAACGGTAGAGGCGGTCACCTGTCGACGCGGATTCGGACCCTCTCACTTGCCCGGAACCGCAGAACGGACAGATTGGTTCCGGCCCATTGCTCAAGTAAGCCAGCCAAAGCATTCGCACAAGCCTAACAAGCGCGACAAATAACATCGCCGCCAGGAAGCACACGACAGGTATGTAACGGATTCGCACCGCGATCACTGCAGCAACTTTGCTTCCGCAGTCTTCGCGAGTGAGAGGGATAATACATTTTCGCCGCTGATGCAAGTTATCTAACTCACATTACTCGATGTCTGCGCGGAGGCAAACGCGGTTAACGAGTAGGCTAATCTCGGCGCACGGGCAAAAAAGGCCGCGTTACGAGCGCGGCAGCCGCGCCTTGGCAAGCGGTGTGGGCGTCCGGCGTCCCAGGCCAAAGGATTTGTGCTCTGTAATACAGCGATCCGCCGACCGTGTAGAAACTACGAGTGACAAGCCACCAGGGCTGTCCTAGATTTCCGCGCTGCGCGTTCGCAGCGTTTGAGCAGCCTCTTCCAGAGCGGCGCCGGCGGCGCGCCACCACGCTTCGTTGGTTGTTAGTTGAGCAACGGCGACTTCCGCGGCGCGGGCGGTTTCTTCGGGAGCGGGCCCTCCCAAGGTGCGGCGAACGGCGACAAAATGGCGGGGGCTGAGGATTTCCGCGAGACGCTCCTCGGAAATCCGGATGGGCTCGCCTAACACGGCGGCTGAAGCCTCCGCCAGCATTTCAGCCATGGGTCGCGTAGGGTTGTTCGAACGGGCGGCCACCAAATGGCGGGCAATCGAATGGGCGGTTCCGAAAGGCAAGCCGCGATCGCGCGCCAGGGTATCGGCCAGTTCGGTCAGGGTGGTCCAGCCATCGCCGGCGCGGGCTTCCAGCGCGGCTGCGTCGAATTCGGCGGTTCCGAGAGCCGCGGCCACCAGCGTGATCGTTCGCACGGCATCGCGAAACATGGCGAATATCAGCGGCTGCAAGTCGTCTTCGGTATCGACAATATCGCCGAAGGGAGTATTGTGAACCGCGCCGATGATGGCCTGCGCCTGCCCCAGGGCTTTGCTGCCGATGGCGCGGGCGTGTTCGAGCGCCACCGGATTGCGTTTCTGCGGCATGATGCTGCTCGATTGCACGAAGCCGTCGCCGAGCCGCAGGTAGTGGAACTCGGCGGTGCTCCACAGCAGCAGGTCCTGCACGAAGCGGCCATGACCGGCCAACAGCACGGCGGCGGCGGAAACGCTTTCGAGCATGTAGTCCACCGTGGCGATGCTGCCATAGGTATTGACGGTGGGTTGGTCGAAGCCCAGCAGGCGCGCGGTGAGTTCGCGGTCGATCGGGAATCCGGTGCCGGTGATGGCGCAGGCGCCCAGGGGACAACGGTTGGTGCCGCGATAGGCGGCCATCAGGCGGGCGGCGTCGCGGCCGAGCTGTTCTTCCACCGCCAGCAGGTAGTGCGCGATGGTGGTAGGCTGGGCGCGCTGGGTGTGCGTGTGTGCGGCGAAGATCGTCTCGCGATGGCGCGCCGCCAGGTCGAGTAGCGAGCGGCGCAAGGCGAAGCTGGCGGCCATCAGCCCGAGCACGCACTCGCGTTGGCACATCCGGTACATCGTCATGTCGATGTCGTTGCGGCTGCGCGCCGTATGCAGCCGGCCGGCCGTGGACTCGCCGCACTGGGCGGCGATGCGGCGCTCCACGTAATAAAACAGGTCTTCGTAGCGCGGGTCGAAGGCGGCCTGGCGGACGTCGTCGAGCGAAATGGAATCGAGCGCCAGGCGAATGGCGTGGGCGTCGGTCGGTGCCACGATGCCCCGCTCCACCAGCATCGCCAAGTGGGCGTAATGAATCGACATTAAGGGCGCGAGAAAGAACGCCTTGGCGTCCTCGAAGTTTTGCTCGAGCACGCACCGGATGTACTCGGGAGCGAACACGGTCATGGCTCGCCGGCCGCCGCCGCGGTGCTCCGATGAGCGGGCGCGGCAGGCTCCTTTCCCAACCCGATCAGGTTGGCCAGAAGCTGGTAGGCTCCCTCGGTGCCGGCCGGCAATTGCCGCCAAAGCCCGAGGCCGAGATAAATCCAGCGGCCCCTGCCGTAGCGCGCTTCCACAAACGATCCGAGCTTCACGCCGGGATTATCCGGGAACGGATCCACCATGGAGACCAGGTCGATGTAGCGTTTGTCTTTGTCGCCCAGGAAATACAGACCGCGCTCCTGCACCCAGTCCGCCCAGGTAGCTGGACCGATTTCGTTCGGGTAATGGAACACCGGATCGTCGGGAGCCAGCAACTTGACGGGCGCGGTTTCGTCGGTCACGCGGTTACCGCTCACCTTGGCCGGGTAGGGGCCGTACTCCTCCCGGTTGAATTCCATCTTGTTATACTGCACGATCACCACGCCGCCGTGCTCGGCATACTCCAGCAGGCGGCGATTGTAGGCCCGCAGATCGGCGCGCCGTTCGTAGGCGCGAACGCCGGTCACGATCACGTTGTACTTCGAAAGATCACCCCAGGCCAGCTCTTCCGGGCTTATGAACGTCAGCCTGGCCCCCAACTGTTCGATGGCCCGCGGCACCTGGTCGCCGACGCCCACGATGTAGCCGAGACTGACATTGGGCGCGACCTTGACGTCGACGACTTTCAGGCTGGTCTCGGCCGGCTTGATCACCTGGCGACGCGCGACGTGGGGATACTCGATTTCCTGGTATCCGTTGGAGAATTTTTCGTTGGCAGCCGAAGTCGCCACCGCGCGCAACGTGTATTCGCCGATCTTCACGCGAGCCGGAGCGGTGACTTGAAAGCGCGCCGAAAGCGACTCGTCCTCATGAGAGAAAGCGATGGGAACGCTGTCGGGAGTAGCTTTCCATCCCGGCGGCAGATCGAGAGTCACGTTCACCTGGGCCGCGCCCTTGCTCCCATTGGTGACGGTAACATGGACTTCGCGCTCGAGCGGCTTGGCGGCCGCGGAGCCCGTGGGCGCCGGAATCACCATCAGGGTTGGTGTCAGCGCCACCGAAAATTCCGGCACCACGTTCAGCTCCATGCGTTTTTCGCCGAAATAGGTGTCTTTGACGTAGCGGAACTGAACCGGCACTTCCTTCGAGACCTCGACATTGCCGGTCTTCAGACGGAAGGTGACGCGGAAGGGCGTGGGCGCGAAGGGAACGCCGAAGGGAACACCGGGGTCGAAAATCTGAATCGCTTGGTTGGCGGGGTGCTTCCAGTAGTCGTCGTGGAAATAGGGAGTGGTCGGTTTGGCGTCGTTAGGGATGCGCGCGTCGGAGCTGCAGGTGTACACGGTATCTTTCCTGACGGGCGCGGGCTGACAGGCGGCGGGCGCGTCGAATCCGGAGATGGAGACTCCGGACACGGCCACGTCGGACGCCCCGTGGTTTGCCGCCACCAGCGAGAGTTTCACCGGCTGGCCGCGCACCACCAGGCCATCGTTGGCGACTGCGTCGAAGGTAATGCCGTAGGCCGCTAGCAAGGCATCTTCGTAATCGCGCTGCTTGGTTTGAAGGCGAAAATCGATTTCGTAGCGAACATCGTCGTCGAGCCCCATAGCGGGCAGTTGGGCATCGAGATCGCGCAAGGCGGCGAGGCCGGCTTCGATCGGCGGCGCCGTCCCCGCGTCGTTTCCGGAAGCGAAGGCCTGCTGTGCTTGTCGGGCGTCGCCGGCGATGGCGGACAGGGCCGCGGTGAGCGCCGCGGGAGGATTGGGGCCGGCGAAATTCGCCAGCGCTTCAAGGCGCGTATCGACGCCATCGAACAGGGATCGATCCTTTTCCTTTTGCCCGGGGATGGTGGTTTCCATGAGCTGGTAGCCGCCGCCGCGTCCCCCGCGGCCTCCACCGGCTCCCAGTGTCGGCAACAACCCGCCCATGCCCTGGCACTGGTGGGCCGTACGCGCGTCGGTGCCGATCTCGGCGTAGGTGCGGCCAAGCAGCGGATCGTAGTCATTGGTATTGACCGGAGTGAGGGTGATACCGGCCGGAGGCGCTGCGGGTACCGGCGCTCCGTCCGGGCCGCGCCCGCCGAATCCCGCCGAGAAGTACAGTTTCCTGGGCTGCCACGGCCGCAGTCCTTCGCGAAGCTGCTCGGGATACTGGGCGGGGTCGCCGGCGGCGAGGTACCCTTCGCGCGCCAGGATGGTGGTTGCCTCGTGCGCGCGGTCGCCGCCGCGGCCCTGGATGTTCATGGTGACCATTACATCCGGCCGCAGCGTGCGGATGAGGCGGACGTAATCGCCGACGATGTCGCGCCGGCCCCACTTGGCGATCACCTCGTCCGGCGAGAACGAATAGCCGAAATCGATGGCGCGAGTGAAGTACTGCTCCGCGCCATCGATCCGATGGGCTGAGAGCAGCTCCGAGGTGCGGAGGACCGCGATATCCCGGAACAGTTCGGGGCCGATTTCGTTCTGGCCGCCATCGCCGCGGTTGTTCTGCACGTCCACCGAACGCAGCCCCATGCCGTAGGTAAACAGCGCGAACAGGGAGTTGGTTTCATCGTCGGGGTGGCCCGGACACTGCATGAAGGTTCCCGAAACACCGAGCTTGCGCAACGCCAGCCCAAGCGCCACGTGACCGCTGTTCCCGGACACCAGCGAGTAAGTCATGCGGCTCTGCGCCACGGCACGAAACCAGAGACCGCAGACGGCGAGAAGGGCAGGCACAGTGGCCCAGAGAAGACACTTGCGTTTCATAGGTATCGAGTGTTCGCTTTCATTGTACCCGCCGCATTACCAGTCCGCGCGGATGCCGAGCTGAATCAGGCGGCCTTCCAGCACGGTGGAAGTGGGCGCCAGGCTGGGAGGCGTGGTGACCACCCCGACCGAATTGGTGACGGCGGTGGTGTTGATGGCGGTGATGTTCTTGATGTTGAACACGTTGTTGGCCTCCACCAATAACTTCACGTTGAGGCGTTCGTGGCGCGAATAGACGGTGCGGGTGTAGCGCATGTCGATCTGGTAGATGTTGGGCCCGCGCAGCGAGTCGCGGCCGAGGAAGATCGGGCGCTCGACGGCGGAGCCGGCGGTATCGCCGTTCAGCAGCGTGCTGGTGGTCTCGTTGAGCTGGTCGCCGTTAGAGAGATTGGCCAAAAGGGTCAACTGGTTGCCATTGGCGAGACGGTTGAGAGCGCCGTTCGACAGTCTGAAGGTGGGCATCAGGACGGTGCTCATAGTGAACGCCTGCGGCCGGTTGACGACGGAGTTGCCCAGGTCCCGCTCGCGGTCGGTAGGATCTTCGATGAGCGCGCTTTGATCGTAACCGTAAGTCTCCGGAGCATCGCTGATGGAGTGCGACCAGGTATAAGACGCGCTGACCAGATATCCGGCGGAGAACCGGTGCGAGTAAGTCACGACCATGGCGTTGTAATTCATGCTGGCGCCGGTATCCTGCAACGTAATTGCATTGAACTCCGGGTAAAGGCGGGTGTTGGCGCTGACGGCGGTCGAATAGACCGGCCGGCCGTCGGCCAGAGCGCCGGTCGGGTTAATCAGGTTCATGTTGCGCTGGTAAGTGAGATCGCGCGCGCTGGTGCGCACATAGCCGAGGGTGAGGGCGTCGTTCTGCGTCAACTGGCGGGTGATCTGCACGCTGGAGTTAATGGTGTACGCGTTCTTGTAGCCGGGAGTCAGCGCGATGATGCTGGGCGGGCTGGGCAGGGTAGCGCCTGGCAAGAACGTAAAGACGTTCGGAAAGGCCGGCGCGTTGGCCGAGGTGGGAGTGAAGGTATCGGTGAAGGCGCGCGTGGAGCCATCGGTGGTGAGGGATTTGTACCACAGGTTGGTGGAGGGTGCATCGTAGAAGGTGCCGAAGCTGGCCCGCACCACCGTCTTGGGATTCAAGGACCAGGCCAGGCCCACGCGCGGCGCGAAGTCCTTTCCCGGCGTGCGGAAGTGGTCGGTATAGGCGAAAGGCGCGTTATTTTCGGCCGGGGGCGCCTGAAAACGGTCCCAGCGCAGGCCATAAATAAGCAGGAGATTGGGACGCGCCTGCCAGCTATCCTGCACGAATAAGTCGTAGAAATTCGACTTATAAGAGTCGCCCGGCACGCCCAGAATGGTGGTGAATTGGGAGTAAGCGTACGGACTGGCGCCACTCTCGGCCGCCAGGTAGTTGGCGATGGTGCTGAAGGTATATTGGCTGTAGACCGCGCTCAACTGGTTGTCGTTGTTCTGCTGAAATCCGAAGCCGGTCTTTATAGTATGGGCGCCGATGATCTTAGTGAAGTTGTCATTGACGCTGGGAAGTTTCTCGGCGAAGCGGGTTTCGGCGCTGGTGGTGCCGTTGAAGGTCGCGACGCCGGTGATGGTGATGGCCGGGCCGGAACCGGTGAGCGGGTCGTCGACGTGATGCTCGTTGCGGTAGGGCTCGGAGGCGCGCAGCTCGTTCAAGGCGGTGGGCGAAAAGGTAGTGAGCAACTGGAAGCCGCCAATGTGCGCGCGGTCGTGGAAGTCCGAAGCCGCGCTCAAGGCGTTCAATCCGCCGTTCTGGGAATTGAACGGATACTCGTTGCGGAAGTAGTTGTAGCGGGCGAAGAACTGGTTCTTGGAGTTGATGTTCCAATCCACGCGGATGTCGATGAATTGCACGTGCTGCACGGTGGCGGCGGTGGCGAGCTGAGAGGCGGGCAGGCCGATGAGCGCGGCGTTGGCGGGGGTGATGGTGACCGGCGTGGGGGTGCCGCGCAGCAGGTGCTCATAGGCGCCGAAGACGAAGAGTTTGTCCTTCTTGATGCGCCCGCCCGCGTTGCCGGCGAAATCGTGCAGGTCGATGCTGGTGCTGGGCTGGTTGGACGCCAGCAGGATGGTGCGGGCGCTATCGGGCGGCCGACCGATGAAGTAGAACTCGCCATGGAATTCGTTGGCACCGGAATTGGTGACGGCGTTGTAGATATCGCCGGCGGTCCGTCCGAATTCGGGGGCGAAGCTGTTCGAGACCGTCTGCACCTCGCGCACGTAGCTGTCGGAAATGGCAAACAGGCGCAGGCCGTATTGGTCGCTTTCGGTGTCCGGCATGCCGTCCAACTGGTATTGCACACGGTTGTCGAGGCCGTTGGTGTTGACCACGCGCGGCACGCCCAGTTCGGGATTGGGATGCCCGCTGACGCCCGGCTGGAAGAGTACGAAGTTATACGGATTGCGCGAAGTGAGCGGGAGGTTATCGACTTCCACTGCGTCGATCGTGCGGCCGGTCTCGACCCGCGATGGCTCGATCACCGGCGCTCCGCCGGTCACTTCCACCGTGGTGCTCACGGCTCCCACTAAGAGCGCGGCGTCGAGCACCGCCTCGGTTCCGGCGTCGAGCACCACGCCCGGCCGCCGCTGCTGCTCGAACCCTTCCTTCTTCACGGTGACAGTGTAAGTGCCGATAGGAAGATTGGGAATGACGAAGTATCCCTCGTCGTTGGACTGGACTTGCCGGTTGAAATTGGTAGCGACGTTTTCGACGGCCACGGCGGCGCCCGAAACGGCGGCGCCTGCCGGGTCGGTGACCCGCCCGCGAATGCTGCCATTAATGGCCTGGGTTTGGGCGGAAGCGAATGGAAGGGCAATCGCCGCGGCGAGAATCGCGACGAAGGTAATGGAGCGAGAGGAAGCGGCTGGAAGCGACATAATCCTTCTTTCCTTTCACCCTGCCGACTAGGGCTGGGAGCTGGAGAATCCCTGACTGAGTATCTTAGGGATTACTCTACCACGGTCGGGCAGGGAAGACTCCCATCCGCGGACAACGCGATTTTTGGCGGGCGCAACGATGAGACGGCCCTGATATCATACCGGGAGGAAACAATCATGAACCCCAACCGAAGAACATTCCTGCTGGGCGCCGGCAGCGCCATGGTGGCTCACGCCGCGTCGCCCGCCGATCAGGTGGTGCTGGGGGTGATCGGCAGCGGCAGCCGCGGCACGTTCGTGATGACGGTGTTCCAGAAGGACCCGGCTGTCCGCGTCGGCGCCATCTGCGACGTCTACGAGCCGAACCTGGAGCAAGCCCTCTCCACCGCGTCGAAGACCGGCGGCGGCCAGCCGAAGGCGTACCGCAATTACAAGGAGCTGCTGGCCGACCCGGACGTGCATGCCGTGCTGATTGCCACTCCCGAGCACTGGCACGCGCAAATGGTCCTCGATGCGCTTGCCGCCGGCAAGGATATCTACGTGGAAAAGCCCCTCTGCCACTCGCCCGAAGAAGGCGTAAAGCTGGTGGCGGCGGAAAAGAAAACCCGCTGCGTGGTGCAGGTGGGCATGCAGCGCCGCAGCTACGATCTCTACCGGCAGGGCCGCGACGTGGTGGCGGCCGGCAAGCTGGGTACGGTGCGCATGGTCCGCTCCTGGTGGCTGAACAATTATCTGGGCGGCGGAACGGCGTCCAAACTCGATGGGCCGCTCGATTGGGAACAGTGGCAGGGGCCGGCGCCGCGCCGCCCCTTCGATGCCAACCGTTTTCGCCAGTGGCGCTTGTATTCCGATTACGGCGGCGGCATAGTGGCCGATCAGGGCGCCCACGTCTTCGACGGCATCCACATGCTGATGGGCGCCGGCTACCCCGTGGCGGTGAATGCTTCCGCCGGCAAGCCGCACAAACCGGGCGTCGACCAACCCGAATCCGTGGTGGCGATCGCCGAATACGCCGAAGACTTCATCGGCGTGTTTTCGGTGAATTATGCCGCCATGCAATATAAGTCCCGCAACGACCAGTTGAACCAGCTCGACGGCGGCCTGGCGCGGATGGATATCGGCCGCGAAGAGCTGAAAGTGTTCCCCAAAGGCGCCGAGGACGAGCCTTCGCTCGCGACTAAGTCGGAGCGCGGCTTTGGCTATGCCACCGACCTGCACGTGCGCAATTTCCTGGAGTGCGTGCGCACGCGCCAGGAGCCCGCCGCGCCGATGCGGATCGCGTTTGAAGCCGCCCTGGTGGTGCAGATGGCCAACATGTCGTTGCGGCAGGGGCGGCGTTTGCGATGGAACGCGGCGGCGGGGCGGGTGGAGAGTTGACGGCTTTCTTCGTGGAGCGGACGCTCAGTCCAATGGCACATACTTTTCAATCGGGGCTGCGTTTCTGCACAGATTGTGCGGCTATCCGTCGAAGATACGGAGGGTCGCCAACGTCTTTTCTTGCCGGCTGGCTACGACAAACCGGCCATCCGGACTCCACGTTGCCTGACCCCAGCAGACGCCGCCAAGGTCGAGCTCGGCCTCGGCTGCGAATCCGCGTACGACCAGATGCACGTCATAATGCGAATAAAACCGCGTGAGCGCGATGGTGCGGCCGTCGGGCGACCAGCGCGGACTGTTCGCGAAGCCCATGACTGCATTCTGCTCGGCGAACAATTGGACCGTGCCGCCCGCCAACGGACGCGTATAGATGCCGCACGAGTAATCCGGTTTGCACCAGTTGAACGCGATAGTCTTGCCGTCTGGCGAGAGGCTTGGTTCGCTTGTCTGGCCGGCGAGTTCCATCAACGGTTGGATTTGGACCTGGCCCGAGGCGGCGCCCAGAAGCAAGCCAAGAGCGCACGGCAGGTGTAACATCCGCGGGGGACGCATGCTGTCAATCTAACTCCTGGCCGGTGGCGCCGGAAAGCACGTTCCGGCCGAGGAATCTTACGCCCTTGCCAGGGCTCTTCGGGTGGTGCTCCCGGCGTCCCAGCGCTCACGCGCTGGGCTATTCTCTGGCGCCCCTCGGGCCTAACACCCCGCGCCCTACTGTCCCGCCTCCTGATACACACTGGTGAAGAACTCCCGCGCCGACGGCGCGCACCCGATATGCAGACTGTCGCGGCCTTCTTCGAAAAAGCCCAGGTAGCCGTCCCAACCGAGGTCGTCCAGGATGAAACGCAGGCATTCCAGCTCGCCGGTGGGAAGGTTTCCGAGCGAGATATCGAAGACTTCGCCCGACCTGTGTGCCAGCGCTTCGCCGGGGGCCTCCGGAAGGGCCGTGGCTTCGGGTTCCACCAGGGAGGTGACTTCCAGCGGCCGGAACGAATCTTCACCGGGCTCCATCGATTCGTACAGCCGGCGGGTTTCGTACGCCAGGTATGCCAGCGTGCCCAGCGCCGCGGGAGTGGCCTCCGCCGTGGCCCCGGCCGTCAACCGCAGCCTGTAGCCGAAATAGGCCGCGCGGTCCGGCGCCGGCGCCAACCGCTGTCCGGCATCGGCCTCAATATCCGCCGGGCTGCGGAATACCAGGTCTTTCGGCGTCAGCCACAATGCCAGCCGGTGCGGCGCGCGGGCGTAGGGACTATAGTTGGCCCGATACTCGCCGAACAGGTCGTTGAACCCTTTCCGGTCGCTGCGGTAAAGCGCCAGCAGTTCCCGGACCCGCATGATGCGGAAATAATACGTCGGCGAATAGTCGCGCAGCATCTCCGCTTCGATGGCGGCGTACAGCTCGCGGTTCCAACCCGGCGTGGCGGAAAAGAACATGCGCGGCACCGTGACCTGGTCCGGGGGTACGCCGCGCGCCCGGCGCGTCAGCCCGATCATTTCCCCGACGCAGCCCACCCCGCAGTGGTACGCGAAAATGGCCCAGTCGCGGCCGCCGAATTTGCGCTCCAGGGTGGCCAGGTACATGGCCGCGGCCGGGATGGCGCGCTCCGGAATCAGCCGGTCGTCCCGCACCATCGCCGTGTACGGCGTGCGGTGGGTGACCGTCTTGAACCGCTTATGCCCGCGTATGGTCACGGCCACCCGTTGCCTGGTGATGCGGTACCGCGTCGCCACCACAACCGCCAGGCCCATGTCGTGCGCCGTGGGCACCGAAATCTGCATGATGCCCCTGGGACCGGCCGGACTTTGCGCGGCCGGATCGCCGAAGCTTTCCAGATACGCGATCGCCTCGATCAACGCCTTGGGGATGCCGCTACGCTCGGAAGCCGACTGGAACAAGGCCTGCAGCCTGGGAGAGTCGACGATGCGCTTGGCCCCCGGCAGCGCGCCCGCCTCGCGCAGAATGCCGAAGGTCTGCGCCTGGATCATCCGCTGGGTGCGCAGCTCCAGCAACTCGTCGCCCAGCTCTTTCCGCTCCAGGCCCACTCCGGGAATCCGGTGCGCCGGAACGAAGACGCTGGGCGCGACGGCGAAAGCGGCCGCGGCCATGCCCGCGGCGAGCGAGAGCGCAATTCCGATTCTCACCAGCCGGCTTCCTCCATGCGGCGCTCGATCTCCGCGCTGTACCAGTTGACGCGCCCGGGGCGCCGCCGCAAAGGCGATGGCAGCATCGCCGCCAGCCGCGCCGCCTGGTCGCGGTCGAGCCGCGCCGCCGGTACGTGGTACCAGGAATTCGCCGCCGCTTCGGCTCCGTAAATGCCCGGGCCCCATTCGACCGCGTTCAGATACAGCTCCAGGATCCTGTGCTTCGGGAGCGCCAGTTCGGCCTCCGGAGCCAGGGTAAATTCCAGCGCTTTCCACAACAACGAGCGGTTGGTGCTCAAAAACAAATTCTTCACTAATTGTTGCGTGATGGTGGAACCTCCGCGGCCCAGTTTGCCCTTGTTCAAGTCTTCATCGACGACCGTTTGCACCTCGTGCCAGTCGATCCCGTGGTGCCGGTAAAAACGCCCGTCTTCGGCCGCCACCACGGCGTGCTGCAGGTTGGGCGATATGCGGCGAAGAGGAACGAAAGCGTACTGTTTGCGGTACGGCTTATGCAGAATCCAGGCCGATACGCGCCGCTCCGCCTGTACCGCCGTGGTGGGCGGATCGATCCAGCGCAGAGCCACCAGCACGAGCAGGGCGCAGAGATGCACCAGCAGGATCGCGCCCACACCGAGCAACAGCACCGACCGCAAAACCCCGCCCCTCTTGCCTCTCACCATCCGCAACTACGATGGTAGCCCGCTTTGACTGGATTCAGGGAACCGCTTCCTACAGCGGGGAAAGGACGCCGTAACCTCCGGCCAACGTCTTGCGGGGGCGCCCACGCGGGCGGCTCCGAAGCAAGAGGCCGGTTTCGGTTTCCAGTTGATGGATGAAGCCGGGGGAACCGAGCGGGCGCCCCGTCATGGTGGCGCGCCGCACCAGGTCCAAATCGAGCGGCGTTTCCTGGGCGCTGAGAAGTTCCTTCCACCGCGCCTGGTCCCAATCGCGCAGCGAACGGAGCGCACCGTGATCGAGGATGGTATCGGAATCGGGACCGATGGCATGGTAGCGGGCGCTCGACCAGGGATATTCCCATGCGTACTCTTCCAGGCCGGCACGCACCGGTCCCCGCTCCACGTAGCGCAGCACGGAATGCAACAGCGAGGTTTCCACCGGGCAGGAACGGAACCGGCTATGCCAGAGGTGTCCGCTGCGGCGTTCCACGCGGTTCCACGCCATGGTGTATTCGGTATTGGTGCGCCCCATCAGGCACGCCAGGGAAAATTCGCGCTCCGGCACCACCACCAGGTGGACATGATCGGCCATCAGGCAATAGGCTAAAATGTGCGCCTGGTAGCGTTGGGCGTAGCGCCCGAGCAAATCCAGGTATAGGCGCCGGTCGTCATTGTAAGTAAAGACTTCCTGACGGTTATTGCCGGCTTGAGTAACGTGGTGAGCAAGTCCAGGTACGATCACGCGGGGACGTCGGGCCATACCTCGTTGGTTCGAAAAGTGGCGAGGAATTCTCAACTGTTTTGGAGAACCGGCTCCTGTCCGCTTCCGTCTCCCGCGGAGTGTAAGTTTTTTCACACCCGGAGGTTGGCCAGTTAGCAGATATGGGCGCCTTGGGTGCCTACATATAGGGAATAGAGGGACTGGCTGGCGGCCATATAGAGGCGGTTGCGCTTGGGGCCTCCGAAGCAGAGGTTGGCGCAGACTTCGGGCAGGAGGATCATGCCGATGCGCTGGCCGGCGGGGTTGAATATCTGCACGCCGTCGTAGCCGGGGCCGCCGTTCGAGCCGGCCCAGACGTTGCCGTCGGCGTCGGCGCGGATGCCGTCGGCGGTGCCGGATTTTTCGCCCAGCTTCATGTCGGTGAAGAGGCGGCGGTTGCGGAGCTTCGTGCCGTCGACGTCGCAGACCTGGACATTCTTGGGCGCGCCGGTATCGCAGAGGTAAAGTTTCTTGTAATCGGGGGAAAAGCAGAGGCCGTTGGGTTTGTCGAACTCGTCGGACACCAGCTCGATGCGGGCGGTGTGCGGATCGATGCGGTAGAAGGCTTCCTTTAACTCCGAGGTAGCTTGAAAGCCCTCGTAGTTACCCATGATGCCGTAAGTCGGATCGCTGAACCAGATGCCGCCATCGGGGTGAACCACCACGTCGTTAGGGGAATTGAGCGGTTTGCCGTTGTAGCGTTCGGCCAGCACGGTGGCATGGCCGTTGTGCTCGTAGCGGACCACGCGGCGGCCGGCGTGCCCGCAGGAGATCTGCCGGCCTTCGAAATCGAAGGTGTTGCCGTTGCTATAGCCGGACGGGCTGCGGAAGACGGCGACATGATCGTCCTCTTCGATCAGGCGCAGTTGGCGGTTGTTAGGGATATCGCTCCATACGACGTAGCTGCCTTCGGCGGACCAGGCGGGGCCCTCGGCCCAGCGGGTGCCGACGTAGTGACGGTAGAGGACGGCATTGAAGACCTGGTACTTGGCGAAGCCGCGGTCGATGGCGACGACGTCGGGATCGGGATAGCGAATGGGATTGCGATTGGTCCAATCGCGCGCAGTCTGGGCGAATAGGGGAGCGGCCGTTGCGGCGAGGCCGAGGAAGGAACGCCGCGCGAGCGACTGGTTGGGGGAAGATGGCGTACGGGGCATCGGATGACATTGTATGCGAAAGGCGGAGGGAGTGGGGCGCGAGTTTTTTCAACTCATAGGGAACTCAGCTAAACTGGAGGAAGGATGAACACCGACGAACGTCTGGACCGGCTCAGCGAACGCGTGGACGCCATCGCGCAAAGCGTCGAGTTGCTGACCACCCTCCACCGCGACCTCGAACAGCAAGCCGCCATCGACCGCGCCGAAACCGAAGCCAAGTTCAAGGAAACCGCGGCCAAGTTCAAGGAGACTGCTGCCCGGTTCTCCGAGACCCTCGGCTTCATCAACCGTCTCGCCCATATCGCCGAGGCCCACGACCAGCGCATCGAGCGCCTTGAACAGTAGTGCCCCAGCGATTATAAATCAAATTCCGGACACCGAGCCCGAGCCTCACGACCGATTGCAATAAGGTCAAATTCCCATGGCGATGGCGAGGGCGGCGGCATCGCCGATGCTTTCGCCAAGCTGTGCGGGGACGACCTGGCAGGCCGCCACGGAACCGGGCAGCGCTTCGCGGGCTAGGGTAGCGCGGGCGGGAGCGAGGAGGGGTTCACCGATGCGCATGGCCAGACCGCCGATGACGATGCGCTGAGGATTGAACAGGTCGACCAGGATGGCGAGGGTGCGGCCCAGGCGGACGCCGGTGGAGCGGATGACGCGTTTAGCGAGCGGGTCGCCGGCGCGGGCGGCTTCGGCAATATCGCGGGCGGAAACCTGGCCGTTCGATTGGAAGCGTTCGGCGAGTGCGGAGTGACGGCCCTGGCGTTGGGCGCGGTGCAGGGCGGTGGCGGCCACCTGCGCCAGTCCGCCGCCGCTCACCCAACCTTCCACCGAGCCGGCCTTGTGATAGCCGATGGGGCCGGAGGAAGTGAGGCGCACGTGGCCGATTTCGCCGGCCATGCCGGTGGCACCGCGATACAGCTTGCCGTTGGCGATGATGCCGGCGCCGAAGCCGGTACCCATGGTGAGGAAGAGCATGTGGTCGGTGCCGCGGCCGGTGCCGAAGCGATGTTCGGCCACGGCGCCGGCGTTGGCGTCGTTTTCGAGATGGCAGGGGACGCCGAATTCCTTTTGGAGGATCGAGACGATGGGTACATCCACCCATGTCCAGAGGTTGGGCGGGGCTTGAATGACGCCGGCCACCGCGTCGAGGGGACTGCCGCAACTGACGCCGATGCCTTCGAGCGCGGCGTCCGGGCCCTGGGCGGCCAGCGCCCGATGAAGCGCGGCGAAGATGGATTTCAGAGCGGGCTCGGGGCCATCGGCCGGGAGGGTTGGGAACTCGGTGCGCTCGAGGACGGCGGGCGGATCGGCGGAAAGAACGATGGCGGTTTTCGTGCCGCCGATATCGACTCCCGCCCAGAAGTGCTTGGTGGGCATAGAATTAACGAGAATACAAGGAGTCGGGGGGAAGGTCAACCGGAGGTGTCCGCGCGTTCGCGGAGAAGCACACTTTTCAATCGGGGCGGCGTTCTGCGCAAATGGTGGGGCAGCCAATTCTGGCTGCAGCCGGCTTTTGGGCCGGCTCCCCTCTGGCAGGAAGAGCCGCTACACCTCGAAAGAGCCGCCTCAAAAGGCGGCTGCGGGCAAAATTGCCCGCCCCACCCGTTATGCAAGCACGCGCTGCCTGGAAAAGTCTGAGAGCCCGCTCCACAAGAAAAGAAACGTGATGTTGCATTTCCCAATCCACTTCGGTTAAGATAAACATGTTTCGCGAGTGCAAGCTTTCTGCTCCTGTGCTACCACCTGTGCGTTCGATTGCCAGGTCCGGCCGGGGGTGAGGCCCCGAGGTTTCGCCGGTCAACTCCGAACGAAACATGGGCCTGTCCGAAGCAGGTAATCCTCGCTGTTAGCGACCTAAGATTGAATACGGGGCTCGAAGGCGGGCTCTGGTCGAGTGTGGGTTCACCGCGTATAGACTTTCGATCGCGAAAGGCGTTTTTGGGTTTTTGAGCGGCCGAGAGGCTAGACGCGAAAAGGAACAATCGTGCCAACGTTCAACCAACTTGTGCGTAAAGGGCGGAGAGCGCCTGTTTGGAAAACTTCGAGTCCGGCGCTCGAAAGCTGCCCGCAGAAGCGCGGGGTCTGCACCCGCGTGTACACGTCGACTCCCAAGAAGCCGAACTCGGCGTTGCGGAAAGTGGCGCGCG
>PLRS01000057.1 GCA_003164035.1 Bryobacterales bacterium
GGAGGGCACGGTCGTGGCGGGTGATGGCTAATGCCTCGCGGAAATCGGGGGAAATGCGTTGCCAGTTAGCGATGGTATTGCGATGGATGCCGGCTTGGGCGGCGGCGTCGGTCAGGGAGGCGCCATTAGACAGGGCGTCGATGACCTTGAGTTGTGGGGGATTCAGAATATACATAAAGATCGCTTGCGATTACACGATAGCGGGCGAGCGGGGAAAAACGGGGGTGGGGGAGTTGGCGATTCATGCTAAGGCGCTGGGGAAGTGGGGTTTAGGAATATTTTCAAAGTCTGTGATCAACTGCACGGCCGCCGCGGGGCCGTCACCGGGACGGATGAAAATGGTTCCGCGCCGGGCGATTTGATTATCGAGCGTAGGAACTCGTCGGCACACGGCCGGGCTGGCGCCCGGCTGGACCGATTGACAATCGGTCCGCAGGTTGACAACCTGCCCCACAAAGACGGGTCAGCCCAGACTGGGAGTCTGCTCCAAGGTAGTCAATCGGCGCGCTCGATCAGTCCGTCGGCCGTCGTGCCACCGATCCGAAGATCCACGATCTGGTTAGCCTCTCTTGCCGCGGCCAGTTGCACTTTCAGGTAATTATCGGTGAGGGCGCGGCCGCACTCGTGCAGCGTCACTACCGAGAGCGTCCGGCCCACCATACTCTCCCGAAAGGCGCGGTTCTTGGCCGCGGCCAACTCGCGCAGCACCCGGTTACGCTCGCGCCGCACGGGAACGGGCACCGGATCCGAAGCCATCGCCGCCGGTGTACCCGGCCGCTCCGAATAGGTGAACACGTGCAGGTAGGTGAACGGCAGCGACTCCATGAAGCTGCGCGACTCCTCGAAATCGGCCTCGGTTTCGCCCGGAAAGCCCACCATCACATCCGCGCCGATGGCGGCCATCGGCATCAGCGCGCGCGCCTTTTCCACCCGGTCGGCATAGTGGCGCGGGCGGTACTTGCGGTGCATCTTGCGCAGGATACGGTCCGAACCGCTTTGCAGGGGCGCGTGGACGTGCCTGGCGATGCGCGGAGAGGACGCCATCAGTTCCAGCAACTCGTCGGAAAAATCCATTGGCTCGACCGAGCTCAGGCGCAGACGGCGGACGCCGGTCTCGTCCAGCAATCGCCGCACCAGGCCGGCCAGGCGCATCGTGCCGCCCGGTTCGCGTCCCCATCGGCCCAGGTTGATGCCGCTCAGAACGATCTCCCGGTAGCGGGCGGAGAGAGTCTTCACCTGTTCCACCACGCGGTCGCCCGGCAGGCTGCGGCTGCGCCCGCGGACGAAGGGAATGATGCAGAACGAGCAGCGGTTGTTACAGCCGTCCTGGATCTTCAAGTTCGGCCGCGTGCGGTCGCCCGAGGCATCCTCCACCGGTGCGGTCAGCAGTTCCCGTTCGGCGAAGATATCGCCTACATAGATGTTGCCGTGGTAAGGGGCCGCGAGCGGCGCCAGCGTGACGAGGTCGGCGATTTGGGCTTTGTGCGAGTTGCCGACGACCCACTCCACGCCCGCCAGCGCCGCCAACTCTTCGGGAGCGCGCTGGGCGTAACAGCCGGTCACCAGGATGCGCGCTTCGGGATTCTCGCGGCGCACGCGGCGAATCACCTGCCGCACGTCGTCATCGGCGGAGGACGTCACCGTGCAGGTGTTGAGCACTACCAGATCGGCGGCCGCGCGCTCGCCCGATGAATGCATCCCTTTGGCGGCCAGCATGGATTCCAGCGCGGCGCCATCCGCCTGGGTGGCCCGGCAGCCGAAGTTCTGTACGAAGAATGTCCCCACCTGATTCGATTATACGGGGGATCGCGGAGCGGCCGCGGGCAATGGCGGACGGCCTCCACAAGTTATGGGTTTCCCATATGGGACATTGTCATGATTGAGGGGGATCGAAGTTCTCGCAGCCGCCACTATGGCATACGAAGTGAACGCTCGTGTTACGCTTGGATAAGAAGTGGACTTCCGGTATTCGGGCCGACCCGAACGATATGCATATCCCCGACGGCTATTTGAGTCCGGCGACCTGCGCGGCGTTGTACGCGAGTTCAGCGCCATTCTGGTATGTCTCGCTGCGCCGGTTGAAGCGCCGGCTCACTACGAAACTGATTCCGTTGCTTTCGCTGTTTGCGGCTTTTTCCTTCGTGGTGATGATGTTCAACCTGCCACTGCCCGGAGGCACCACGGGCCACGCGGTAGGCGTCGCGATCGCCAGTATTGTCCTGGGGCCTTGGGCTTCCATCCTCGCGATTTCGATCGCGCTCTTTATTCAAGCTCTCTTGTTTGGAGATGGTGGCGTCACGGCTTTCGGGGCGAACTGCTTCAATATGGCGATTACCGGGTCCCTGGTGGCTTACTTCACCTATCGCGCCATTTCCGGGAACTGCGCCATCGCCTCGCGGCGTCGCGTACTTGCCGCGGGTGCCGCTGGCTATCTGGCGATCAACGCGGCCGCGCTGTTGACCGGGATCGAGCTCGGAATCCAGCCAATGTTGTTCCGAGACGCTTCGGGAGCGCCGCTTTATGCACCCTACCCGCTAAAGATCGCGATTCCAGCGATGATGGCGGGACACCTCACCGTTGCCGGCCTGGCCGAGTTGATCCTGTCGGCGGGATTGGTGGCGTGGCTCCAGCGGAGCCATCCGTCCCTTTTGATCGCCACGGCGCCGGGAGCCGCTGCAACCCATGACGAAGGGGGCGGCTTTGGTTGGCGGGCCATCCGCCCTTTGCTGGTAGGCTTGGCCGCCTCGATGCTGATCACTCCCCTGGGAATCCTCGCGGTCGGGAGCGCGTGGGGCGAGTGGTCTCCGCACGATCTGGCGGATGGCGCCGCCCGGCGGCAGATCGCCGCGGTGTCTTCGGATCAGGCGCTGCCCGCGGGCGTTCCGCAAGGGCTGGATCGCCTATCCTCCGTCTGGACAGCCCCTTTTCCGGACTACGCGCCGCCCTTCTTGCACAGTTCCTCCTTTGGTTATTTGCTTTCCGCGGCTTTTGGATCGGGCCTGATCCTGCTGGCGGCGCTGGTGGCGGACCGGGCGTTTGCCGCGCGGCGCCGGAGCCCGTAGCGTGCGCGCGAATCGCGTCGTCGAAGGATCCGTTCAGGGCTTTCTTCGGGTTCTCGGACGCACGCTCGAATCCGAGGAACTCGCGCGGCGCGACGGTCTTCTGCAGAGCCTCGATCCTCGCGTGAAGCTGCTCGGGTTTATGGGCCTGATTGTCGCGGCCGCGGCTTCCCGCCGGATGGAAGTGATCGGGGCTGTCTTCGGCCTGGCAATCGTATTGGCGATATGCTCACGGGTACCACTTCGCACTCTCATGATCCGCGTCTGGGCTGGGGGGTTCGCCTTTACGGGTATGATCGCGGTGCCGGCTTTTTTTCTCACGCCGGGCCGTCCGATCTGGTGGCTGCCGGTGCTAGGGTGGGCGGTAACGGCGCAAGGATTCCGGGGCGCCGTGTATTTGATTTCACGCGTCGAGACAACCGCAACCCTATCCATGTTGCTGGTTCTCTGCACGCCCTGGACACACGTGCTGAAGGCCCTGCGCGTACTGCGCGTCCCCATCGTGTTGGTCGTGATCCTCGGCATGACCTACCGCTATATTCTTCTCATGATCGGGACGGCTGAGGAGATGTTCGAGTCGCGGCGCAGCCGGATGGTCGGAAAGCTCGAAGCGAAGGAGGGTCGCCGGCTGGCCATTGCGACGGTCGGCGTGCTGCTGGGCAAGACCATGCAACTCTCCGGAGATGTATACCTCGCCATGCAGTCGCGTGGGTTCCGCGGCGAAGTGTACGTGCTTGACGACTTCGAGATGCGGCTTCGCGACTGGAGTTGGCTGGCGGCTTTCTTCGCACTGAGTGCCGCCGCCATGTGGATGGGCGCCAGATAAGGGGAATCCGATTGCCGGCCGCCGTTTTTGAGCTTGAAAACGTCAGTTACAGTTACGAACGCGTGGTCGCCCTCGACGCGGCAAGCCTGGCAATTCCGGCCGGGCAGAGGGTCGCGTTACTCGGAGCGAACGGATCCGGGAAATCGACGCTCCTGCGTCTTCTCGACGGCCTCTGCTTTGCCGGGCCGGGTACAATCCGTTTCCGTGGAGAGCCGGTGACCGAAGAGCGTTTCCAGGATGAGACGTTCTCATTCGACTTTCGCCGCCGTGTTGGCTTGATTTTCCAGAATCCCGACGTGCAGTTGTTCAATCCGACGGTATTCGATGAGGTCGCGTTTGGTCCGCTACAACTGCGCTGGCCGCGAGATCTGATTCGCCAGCGGGTCGCCCAAACCTTGGACGATCTGGACATCGCGCATCTGAAGGACCGGCCGCCTCACCGGCTCTCGGGAGGCGAGAAGAAGCGCGTGGCCATCGCTTCCGTCCTGATCCTCGACCCGCAAGTGCTCCTGCTCGACGAGCCAACCGCGGCGCTCGACCCCCGGAGCCAAAGCCAGACGATTGACCTGCTGGCCGGTTGGAAGGACACCGGCCGGACGGTCGTCACCGCCACGCACGACCTGGATAGCGTTGAGGAGATCGCCGACTATTGCTTCGTGTTTCAGGCGGGCCGGCTCGTCGCGCAGGGATCCCCTGCAGCGGTGCTCGGAGATACGAATCTACTGAGACAAACGGGCCTGCTTCACGTCCACAGGCATACTCACGGCTCCGGAGAAGTCCACTCGCACCCACACCGCCACCACGATCCACAGCCGTGACCCGTGACCGTGACCCGTTGCTACGATGCGGCTGGCGCGTATGATACCTTTGGTCTGAATGTCCGAATTAAGTCGCATCGGCGTGGCGATCGCAACCGACCTTCTGGGCGAGTTTGACGCTCTTATCGACAAACGCGGGTACACCAACCGATCCGAGGCGTTCCGCGATCTGATCCGGGCCGAATTGGTGCGGGAATCTTCGAGCCGGCCCGCCGGGCGCGTTGTCGGCTCGCTGACGGTGGTCTACGACCACCACGTGCGCCAGCTTGAGGAAAAACTGACCGAACTACAGCACAACCACAACCGCGTGATCCTATCCGTGCTGCATATCCATTTGGACCATGACAACTGCATGGAGTTGATTGCGCTGCGTGGCACGTCGGCGGACGTTCAGCGCTTCGCCGGGTTGCTGGCCGCCACCAAGGGTGTCAAACACGCGCAGTTGGCGATCACCGCCAGCGCGGATGCACTGTAGATCTGCCTGGCGCCGATTCTGTCCTGTTTTCTTGCGGGAGAACGCACGGCGGCGTCAATCGGCGCGAATCACCGCTCGGCTGTCTGGCTCCAATCTTTCGGCGCGACCGGGCCCACCACGAACAGAAAGCTCAGCGCTCCCAGCACCAGCACCACCGAGGCAGCCACGAAGGCGTAAAAGAACTGGCCGGTGGCGGAGACGATCACGCCGGTGACCCAGGGCGCGGCCACCCCGGCCAGATTGCCGAATGCGTTTTGCAAGCCGGTCCATTTCCCCGCCGCCGAAGGTCCGGCGATGGTCTGGGTGATGGCCCAGTGGTTGGAGGTGCAGAGCCCAAACGACAGGCAGGCAGCCGTCAGCAGCGCGATGCACATCCAGGGGTTGGGAACGATCGCCGCCGGTAGGACCAGGGTGCACAGCAGCAACCCGGACGCGGCGAAGCTCTTGCGCACGCGGGTCGGGGACCCTCCCCGCATGATCAGATGGTCGGAAACCCAACCATTGATGGCCGCCGAAGCGGCCAGCCCCCAGAAAGGAACCGAGCCCATGACGGCCATCATCTGCATGGAAAAGTGCCTCTCCACAACCAGGTAGGTGGGCAGCCAGGTGATCAGAAAGTACCACGCGTAATCGATGGCAAATAGGCCAAAAAACGTGCCCCAGGCGGACCGCTCCCGCAGAATCCGGAAGAAGCCCGGCCCTTCGTGCCGTAGCGGCTTGTCCTCGATCTTGGTGCGCGGCGCCCAAACAACCCATAACGGGACCCACAGCATGGCGCCGAAGCCCAGAATCAAGAACAGGGCTCGCCACCCGTACCGCGCCACCACCAGGCCGCCGATCAGCGTCCCCAGGGCCGGCCCGGCTTTCGAGCCGGCATCGATGAGGGCGTTCGTCAAGCCCCGCCGGTGTTCCGGGAAACGGGTAGCGATGATCTTCGAATAGGAAGGGTAGGCCACCGATTCGGCCGCGCCCAGCACCAGCCGCAGTGCAAACAGCGCCCCAAACCCGCCTACGAAACCGGTCACCGCCGTCGCCCCCGACCAGACCAGGAAACCGAGGCCAAAGACCCAGTTGACGTCGTAACGGTCCACCAACCACCCGGACACGATCTGGAACGATGCGTAAGTCCAGAAAAACGCCGAGAGCAGAAGTCCCAGGTGGGCCGGCGAAAGGTGGAGCTCGGTCCGCAATCCCGGAGCCGCCACGGAAAGATTGGTGCGGTCGATGTAGTTGATGGCGACTGAAACCACTAGCAAGGCAAAGGCCAGCCACGCCGCTTTCGTCGTCTTGGTCTCAAGCGAATCCGCCAGCTTCATGCCGCCGTCCCAGCCTCGGTTGGAATTGGACTCCGAAGTCAACACAAGATTACCATCCGTGCACGCCCGTGGCCCGCCGCAGTCTGCAGACGCTGAGGAGAATTTGGGGAACCGGTGCGGGAAACCAGGTGGGACAGACGATCGTTTCTTGTCGTCTGTCGGGCTGTCGTGGCCTTGTGCGGGCCTGACAGACCACGAAAAACGATGGTCTGTCCCACCCCGGTCCGCTCAGCCTCGGCTGTGAGCGACGATACAATGGGATCTGATCATCGACGGCGGTTCCTGTCAGGAAAGGGAAATTCAGTGTCTTCAAAACTCACGCGGCGTCACTTCTTTCAATTGCCCGGCGCGGGAATGCTTCTTTCGGCCACCTGGCTGCGCGGCCAGGAACAGGGTCCGCCGGCGGTGCCCGCGGCGCCCATAGTGGAATATAAGCCGCGGTCCACCGTGTCCCTGGTGCAGGGCGACAACCGACAGGCCAACGTGTACAAAGCGCTGATGGCGGTAGACGACCAGGTTCGTCCCAAGCTGGCCGCGGCGAAGCGCGTCCTGATCAAGCCCAACAACGTCGGCGTGGAGGAACCGTTGTGCGCCACCCATGCCGACACGCTCCGCGCCATTCTGGAATACCTGGGCCCGCGCTTCAAAGGGCCGGTGACGATCGCCGAATCCTCGGCCCGCGACACCTGGACCGGCTTCCGCAATTACAAGTACCCGGAGGTGGTCCAGGAATATAAGTCGATGAAGCCGGAACTGGTGGACTTGAACCAGGAGGGCAAGTTCGTTCTGCAACCGATCCTGGACCGGAACTTCCACCTGATGCCGGTGCGGCTGGCCGCCCGGATGGTCGAGCCAGGGACGTTTGTCATCAGCCCGGCCATGCTGAAGACGCACAACTACGTGGTCGCGACCCTATCCATCAAGAACATGGTGATCGGCTCCGCGCTGCACAGCATGAACGTCAGCGGCCCGGGGGCCTTTCATCACAAGCACCTCTTCCATGCCGGCTTCCACATCATGCACTACAACATGCTGCGGACGGCGCAGCGGCTCCAGCCTTTCTGGGGCGTTGCCGTGATCGATGGTTTCGAGGGCATGGAAGGCGACGGCCCGCGCCTGGGAACGGCGGTACCGCATCGCATCGCGCTGGCGTCAACGGACTTCCTGGCGGCCGACCGGGTTGGCCTGGAGTGCATGAGCGTCGACCCGCGGCGCGTCGGTTACCTGCAATACTGCGCGCAGATGGGGCTCGGCAATTACGACCTGGGGAAAATCGACCTGCGCGGCCCCGCCATCGCCACCGTACGCAAGAAATACAAATTGCACGAATGGATCAACGAGGAGCTGCACTGGATGGACCCGGTGCCGTTCGACGACTTCGCCTGGCCCGAGCTGGGCGACCAGGGCTCGCCTAAGAAGAGCTGAGGCCGGAGGCGGGGACGAAAAAAAACGCCCCTCCAGAAGCCCTCGCGCCAGAAACGATAGGCCGTTCCTTGCGGAAGTTGAAAATCATATCCGGCACGGAAGAAGGACATCCGCCTCCTGATCCTTGCCAGGGTCTGTTCATGGTCGCCCGACAGCAACCTAAAACCGCCGAACGGCAGGAGGCTTTTCACGGCGTAGTAATTGCTGTCGGGAGTGGTGATGTCGTACTTGGACCGAAAGCTGAACTTTCGCTCCTTAACGGTGATGTTCACGAGTTCAAACTCTCCACGGTGCCTAGCCCGAGCAACACTTCACAGGCTGTGCTGCTGCCGTTGGGCGTGGGCAAAATCGATCAGCCGCCTGATCTGGGCAGCCGAAAGGGAGCGGTTGCCGCGCCGCAACTGCGAAATCCCCGAATCGGTTAAGCACCCGCCGGGCATGCCCTGACCGGGAACGCGGCGCACTCGTGCCGACGCTTGCTCCCAAAGGGCGCGGAAGCGTCGAGCAAGACTCGACTCCAAACTCTCCAGAAGTCGTGGAAATTGGGTTGAGCCAGGTTTCGGCTCGCGGGGCAGTGGGGCGGTCCGTGGGGCAGACCATCGTCTTTTGTGGTCTGCCACCGTGTCATTCAGGTCGCCGGCATCTCGCGCTGGTAAGGGGCTGAATAGGAGGACGAGCCAGCAGGTTCGGGTGAGTGGCGTAGGGCAGACCACAAAAAACGATGGTCTGCCCCACAGGCCGTTGGAAATGCCTTCACACCTGTAGCGGCGGCGGCTCGCATTGGCGCTCGGGTTGGAAACATTTGTAACGGGTTCGTAAGCTGGAATTCGGCTTGCCCTGGTAACGGCATGGTGAGACCAAGAGCTTGGTTTCTGCTGGGGGCCGCGGCATGGCTGCTGTGCGCTTTGCCGGCGGTTGCACAAGAGAGCGCGGGGGCGTTCCCGGGCGTGTGGGAAGCCCGCTTTCACGGCGCGGTTTTCGCGGTTCTCAAAGTGGAAGACAGAGGGAAGATTTGCGGCGCCATGTCCACGGGACACATCCAAGTGGACAAGGCCGGCAACCTGGTCGAAGCATCGGCGGACAGCCGGGAAGAAGGCATCCGGAGGGCGCGCATCGTGGGTTTCCGCCTCTTGTTCGAGTTGGCGGACTCGGGCGCACCGGGTGAATCGCCGGTCGAGGTTTCGTTCGAAGTCACGGGCGAGGGAAAAGCGCTGCTACGCTTTCTCAACCCTCCGCCGAACACCCGGATCAAGCCCTGGCGATTTATCCGGCGCGGGGACTCGGATACCATCGCGGAGCGGCGCTGACGGCTGTCAGGAAATAATCGTCCCAATCGCCGGCAACCCCTCCCTCACGGTCGCGGCTCGGACTCGGGGCATGATCCGAAGGCGTCGCGCAGCCTTTGCCAGGTGATCTCCAGAGCTTCGGGCATGACGCGCGTCTCGCCGGTGGTGGTCATGAAATTCGTGTCGCCCATCCACCTCGGCAACACGTGCAGGTGCAAATGGGAGGCGATGCCGGCGCCGGCCGCCTGGCCCAGATTCATGCCCAGGTTGAGGCCGTCGGGCCGGTACAACGATTTCAAATGGCGCACGGCGCGCTGGCCCAGGCTCATCATCTCCGCCAGCGCATCGGGCGGCAATTCCTCCAGGTTCGCCAGGTGGGCGTAGGGAACCACCATCAGGTGTCCGTTGGTGTAAGGAAAGCGGTTCAAGATGACCAAATGATGCGCGGCGCGATGCACCACCAGCGATTCCCTGTCGTCTCCGCCGCCCGCCGCGGCGCAGAATACACAGCCACCGCGCTTATCCGCCCCGGCGACATACTGAAATCGCCAGGGTGTCCAGAGATAGTCCATGACAGTTTAGCCGCCCCGGCGCTATGGGTTGGCCATAGGTTCGGGGGCCGGCGGCGCGCTGGGGGTGGCGGAATTATTCACGACGTCTTTCAATTCCTTGCTCGGCTTGAAGTAGGGAATTTTCTTGGCGGGCACTTCCACTCGCGCGCCGGTTTTCGGATTACGGCCGATCCGGGGCTGGCGCTGGCGCGTCCGGAAACTTCCGAAACCGCGGATTTCGATCTTGTCGCCCGTTCGCAGCGAGCGCACGATACTGTCGAAAATGGCCTCCACGATCACCTCGGATTCCTTCCGGGTCATCTCAACCACGCGGGAGACTTCTTCAATCAGATCGGCTTTCGTCATTATCTTCTCCAGGGCGTCATGCCCTCACGAAACCGCAGTATCTCTTGATTACAGACATTTTGCAAGCTACTCGGTACCCCTGTTTTTCAGACTCATGGCTTCCTCGATGGTGGAAGTGGCGGCGGCGGCCTGGCGCTGGTAATCCGCCAGGCGAGTGTGTTCTTCGTCCTCGGCGGCGGCTTTCAGGCTCAAACCGATTTTCTTTTCGGCCTCGCTCATTTTGACTATTTTGAAGTCGAACTCCTGGCCCACCGTCAAGGGAGGCGTTTCGCCTCCGCGCCGGCCGGTGTACCCCGGAACCTCGGAGAAGTGGCACAGACCCTCCACCCCCTCGGCCAGTTCCACGAAGGCGCCGAAACTTGCCAGCCGGCAGACCCGCCCGTGCACCGAATCCCCAACCTGGTGAGCCTGGAAATAGCTCTCCCAGGCATCCGGCTGCAATTGCTTAATGCCCAGCGACAGCCGATGCGAGGCCGAATCGATGTTCAGAATCACGGCCTGTACGATCTGACCCTTCTTCAGCGCTTCGGAAGGGTGCTTGACGCGCTTGGTCCACGACAGGTCCGATACGTGGACCAGCCCATCGATGCCTTCTTCGATTTCGATGAAGGCTCCGAACTCAGTCATGTTCCGGACCCTGCCTTCCACCACCGAGCCCACGCTATAGCGGCTGTCGATGGTGGTCCAGGGGTTGGCCTCGAGTTGCTTCAGGCCGAGGGAAATACGGCGCTCCTTGGGATGGACTTCGAGCACCACGGTCTCCACCTGATCGCCGGGCTTGACCACTTTGGAGGGATGTTTCATGCGCCGCGACCAGGTCATCTCGCTGATGTGGATGAGGCCTTCCACGCCGGCTTCGAGTTCCACAAACGCGCCATAATCGGTGACGTTGACCACCCGGCCGATAACCCGGCTGTTCACCGGGTAGCGCTCCACCACCGTGTCCCAGGGGTCCGGCTCCAGTTGTTTGATGCCGAGGGAAACGCGCTCCTTGGCGCGGTCGAACTTGAGAATCCTGACGCTCACGTCCTGGCCCACCTGGAGCATCTCCGAAGGATGGGTGATGCGGCCGTAGGACATGTCGGTAACGTGCAGCAGGCCATCGATTCCGCCCAGATCGATGAAGGCGCCGTATTCGGTCAGGTTCTTGACCGTGCCCACCACCGTGGCGCCCTCGGAGAGATGCTCCAGGGTCACGGTCTTGCGCGAGTTGATCTCGTCCTCGACCGCCAGCTTGCGCGAAACCACCACGTTGCCGCGGCGCCGGTTGAGTTTGATGATCTTGACCGGGATGTCCT
>PLRS01000032.1 GCA_003164035.1 Bryobacterales bacterium
GAATAGCTGGTGCGGTACGCCAACTCCTTGGCCTAATGGCTGCTACTTTATTGTTGGGCGGTCCCTAAGGTCGGCGCGCCGCTGCGGGGTGCGGGCAGGATGCGGTGCGACCGGCTGCGTCCAACACCACGAGTTCACCCGCGGCGCCACCGCCATGTCCCTTTTTGTCCTTCGTTTTTCTGTGGAAAACTCCCGAGATAAGTGTGCCCCAACCAGCCATGGCGCTCTCGCCTCCGGAAAGGAAGATACATGGACGAAACCACGATCAACCCGACGAGAAAGCGTCGCCCCGGCGCCGGTCGCCCCCGCCCCACATATCGCCTGGCGTCTCTCCAGGCTACGAGTGGAGCCGGCCGCCGGAGCGCAACGGCCTTCGCCGTATCCGCCGTCGGCGACGCGCCCGGTGTCGCAGTCGAGCCAGCGTCGGAAGCTGGTTGGCGCGCCGTTGCTCGACGATCCTCGCCGCGGTTACCCCGGCGGTGGCGCCACGTTCAAGCGCACGCTGGCAGGCGCACTTCGCGGACGCAGTGCCCGCGCGCTACCGCGCTCGCCTTCCGCGGCGCCGCACGATGCCGTGCGTATTCGCGGCACGTACGGACCCACGAACACCGGAGTTCGCGGGCGTGGCGAGTTGACCGTTCGCCGTTGAACCGAAGTGGAGGCCGCTGACGAGCGCGGCGCACCGCAGCCTTCCCGCGATGGCGCGCACTTATCCGAAATGCCCCGTTCATGGCATGGCCCCTCGCCTTCAGGCGACGGCTTTCAGCGTGTGTTCGCCCGATAAACTCCGGGGATGGCGGAATACGGCGGGGTCGCGCCTCGATCCCCGCCAAATGAACACTCGCCGGTCTCGCGATAATGCTAGGATCGGCAACATGAGACGCCTCGGTATCTTATTAGCCACATGCACGTTCTTGTGCGCTCAAATTCAAACGGGCCCGATCTTGCCTTATCGCGCCGTGGAAGGTTGGCCTCAACTTCCGGCGGGATGGAACTTTGGTGAAGTCGCGGCTGTGGACGTTGACACGAACGACAACGTATGGGTTTTCAGCGATGGGCCACATCCGGTGATGCAATTCGACACGTCCGGCAAGTTTCTACGCGCATGGCCAGAATTTCTTGGAAAGAAGCCACATGGCTTGCGCGTAGGCCCAGATGGAAATATTTGGACGGTTGACCTGGAGGCTCACCGCGTCATGAAGTGGACGCCGGAGGGCCGGCTGCTCATGAATCTCGGCACGGGCGCGCCCGCTGCCGATAACAATGCGAAGTACTCGTTCAATCGCCCTGCGACTCTCAACTTCGGGGCGAATGGTGATTTCTTCGTCGCCGATGGCTACGGGAATTCGCGCGTGGTTCACTACAGCAAAGATGGCGAATACTTGGGCCAGTGGGGCACAAAGGGGTCCGGCGACGGCGAATTTAATCTGGTGCACGATGTTGCCATTGACAGCACGGGACGCTTGTATGTGACCGACCGCGTCAACAAGCGCGTGCAGATATTCGACCAGCAGGGCAAATTTCTGGGCAAGTGGACGGATCTGGGTGTGCCGCAGGGGCTTTACTACGTGAAGAGCGAAGATGTTCTTTACATGTGCGACGGCGATAATTCACGCATCATCAAGGTGGATCTGGACGGCAAGATTTTAGGTGTGTTGGGTTCGTTCGGCAAGATTCCCGGCAAGATTGATGTTCCACATTACATCGCCGTGGACAGCGCGGGGGCAATCTATGCGGCGGACTTCCGCAACTGGCGCGTCGACAAGTTTGTAAGAAAGTAGCGGCCATCGCCGTCGAGCCCGCGGAAGGAGCCCAGCGCGCACGTAACGGACGAAACGCCGGAGCGCGACCTCGTCGGCCTTCCCGCGGGCGCCGCGCGTGCCAAACCGAACTTCCCGAACGCGACCGCAGCGGCCTTCCAGCGCCGCCTGTAACGGGCTCCACGCAAACAGGCGACCGTAGCGCGCTGGCGTTCCCCGCCAGCGTCCTGTGGGCACCAGCGCGGATGGCAGGCCGAGCAGATCCGCCATATGCCCTTATACTCGACGATCTGGCTGAGCTTGGGCTCACCGCACCCAGCTTTACCACGTGCGCCCGCTCTTGATGGCCATCTTCTTCCCCGTCTCCCGTTCCTCGATGACGATCTTTCCGTTGTCCGTCCCGAGCGCCGCCACGCCCTTGAATCCCAGCGGGATTTCCGCGAGAAAGATAACGTACTTCTGGGTGCGGCGCTCGCGCGCTTCAATCCAACTGTACGTCGGAACGCCGAACATGCTTCCCGTCTTCACCGCGTTTCGCAGCCCGCCGACCACTGAGTCGCCGATGCAGATCGCGCGTGCGACCACCTTGCCGTCCCAGGGCTTCTCCGTCGCGTGCTGGTTCTCCTGCCAGTCGAACACCCATTGGTTCGGCTTGCTCTCGAAGATGTACCCAATCAGGACCGGATACTCGGCGTGATACATCGTCACCCAGACTTTGGATTTGGACGCGTCCATCAGCCACGTACTGCTGCGGCCGGAAAACGCACGCACCGCCGCCCGCCATTCGGCATCCTTCATCCGCGGCCAGGTATGCTCTGGTTCGTTGCTCACCACCATGGCCACCGACCCATCCGCAAACGTCTTGCCCAGTTCCAGGAACGGCGGCCCGAAGGTAATATGCTGGGTCCACTGCATGGGGCGGTCGTACGGCTCCAGGTTCTCAACCGACTCCTCCACGTATGCCACCGTCTCGTCAGCCGGTAGCGTGATGGAGCGCTCCACACGGTAGTTGGTTTTCGTCAGGTCGGCCGCATACCGGAGCGTCACCCCTTCGTTCCGGCTATCGACCTTCTCGATCTTCCATTCCACCGCGAGCGCCTCTCCGTGCTGGCCGTAGTCCTGGCGAAACTCCGCCTGGGAGCTTGCCGCGAACTGGGGGAAACACAGGAAATGCCCCATGTAGCCGCTCATCAGCCGCCGCTGGATTCCCGTGCCGTAAAGATCGCCGTCTTTGGCGACATCGTAGGTAAACGGATCGATGGTCTGATAGTGCGGCACGCGCATGGGGTTGACGCTCTTCTTCGGGTCATCCGAAAGGAAGCAGACCTCCCCGATGAATCCTCCCCCGGGTAGCGTGCTCAGGCGCATGCGGCCGTTCTCCAAGACGAACGCCCGCCGGCCGTGCAGCTTGTCTTCGTGAAACGAAGCGGACTGGCCGAAAAGCGCAGCGGCCAGACCGAGCAACAGGAATGCTCTTACGTTCAGGCTCCTAACGAACTGGCCCGAGCGCTCTTTGCGGTTCGCGACTTCGTAGCTCATTTGATTTGGTCTCCAGCCACTGACAATTATGCAGCCAACCGCCTCCGTTGGAGCCAAGGTTCTCGCCGGGCTTGGCAATCGTGCGTCGCCGTCAAACCGCCGGGCACGAACTGGCTCAGCTCATCTTATGCGGGAGGTTACCGCAGACTGAAAGCCATGATCGTAGACCCCGCCGCTACGCCAATATACTGGGCCCGATCCACCACGTATGTCATCGGGCCAGCCTTCCAGTTCGCTCCGGTATTGAAATGCCAGAGCACTTTCCCGTTCCTGGCGTCGGCCGCGACCAGGGCCCCGTAGCCGTCGCCATAGAATATGAGCCCGCCGCGTGTTGCCATAAGGCCGCTTCCCAGGATCCCGCCCCCCAGGTCGGGGATTTCCCAGACAGCCTTGCCCGTCTGAATGTCGATCGCTTTCAGAAGCTTCCCGCCCCCGGTGCCGCCGGGTGCACGGCGCGTGCCGCCGCCGTAGAACGACTTGCCGGCCTCCCACCACTCGTCGTTCTTCGAGTACACGTTGCAGGATTCCTCCGCGAACATGTAGAAGAGCCCAGTCGCGGGGTTGTACGCGCTCGACGGCCAGTTCGCCGCTCCCGCCACGGCTGGACAGACCAGTTGACCCTCCACGGTCGGCTCATTGCCAGGCAACAGCTTGGGCCTGCCGTCGGGACCGATGCCGCTGGCCCAGGTGAGTTTCTTGACGAAGGGTTCAGCCAATAGGACTTTGCCGGTAACGCGGTCGAGTACATAGAAGAAGCCGTTACGGTTCCCTTGCAACAGGAGCTTCCGTGGCTGGCCGTGGAACTGCGCGTCCACCAGCATGGGCGTTTCCGTGGCATCCCAATCATGCAAGTCATGCGGCGTGAACTGGTAATACCATTTCAACTTTCCCGTGTCGGGCGCCAGTGCGACCACGGATGCAGTATAGAGATTGTCGCCTTTACGCTCGTCGCCGTTGTAATCGGGACACGGATTGCCCGTCGGCCAGTAGAGCAGCTTCGTCTCGGGGTCATACGTACCGGTGAACCAGGTTGAGCCGCACCCGTGTTCGAGCGCACGACCGCTCCATGTTTCGGACCCCGGCTCGCCCGGAGCCGGAATCGTCCAGAAACGCCAGACGTGCTCGCCGGTGGCAGCCTGATACGCGTCCAGGAAGCCGCGGATGCCTTCATCTCCTCCGGAAACGCCAGCGACCACCAGGTCGTTGACCACCAGGGGCGCGCTGGTCGAGCCATAGTTCTGGCGGGAATCGGCCATCTCCGCGTCCCAGAGAAGTTGGCCGGTAAGACGATGGAGCGCCAGCAGGTGCGCGTTGTCCGTGACCATGAACACGCGGTCGCCGAGCACCGCCACGCCGCGATTGATGCCGCTGGCCGCATCCCCGGCCAGACCCTGCGAGCGCGGGCGGCCGTAATGCCAGATTTCGCGCCCGTTGCGTGCATCGAGCGCGTAGGCTTCATTCACCGACGTGACGAACATTACGCCGTCCACCACCACCGGCGTCACCTCCAGCGCGCGCGGCGCTCCTGGCAGCGTGAACATCCACTTTGGAGCGAGGCGTTCGACGTTACCGGTGTCGATCTGGCTGAGAGGACTGAAGCGATTGCCACTCTCGTTGCCGTCGTACGTGGGCCATGTGCCGGGTTTGGGATGCGCCACGTCCGCAAAGGGAATTCCCGGCCCCACTTCCGCGTCAGGCACCGTCATTTTAGAATTCGATCCGAGAGTGAGCCGGCTCAGATACGCGACCAGGTCTCGGATCTCTTCCGGCGTGGCCGCGACTTTCGGCATGAGGGATTCTTCGCGCACGATTTCCGCGACTTGGTCCTTCGACAGCAGGTGTAGCTTTCCGTCCGTGCCCAGCAGTTCGAAATCGAAGTTGCTTTCGTTCTTGGCGATGCCGCGAATGGTCTGGCCATCGCGGAGCTTCACGGTTACGGCGCGATAAACTGGCGCTCCGCCTCGCTCCCCGCGCCCGCTGCGACCCCCTGGCGGCGTCGCTCCGGGATCGCGCAGCGCCAGTTCGATCTCGCGCGGGCTGCGGTCGCTCCCGATATTCGAAAGGTCCGGGCCCAGCACGCCACCGCGGCCCCGAACCATGTGACAACTGGCGCAGTTCCCTTTGCCGTTGAAGAACTGCCCGCCTGCCGCGGTATCGCCCACGGCACCGCCGGCGGGGGCGGCGCCCGCCGCTGGAGCCTTTAACGCCATCACGTAACTCGCGATGGCGCCGGCCTCAGCCTCGGAAATTTGGAAGGCCGGCATTCCTCCATCGGGAATGCCTTTGAGGATCAACCCGAGCACAGCCGCCTTCGTCTTGGCGCGAGGACGGCGCACACCCACTATGTTAGGTCCATGGCCGCCGCCTGAGCCGTCGTCACCATGGCAGCCCGCGCAACGCACCTGATATTGCCGCCGGCCATCGTCAGCCGTCTGCGCAGTCGCATAGCTGGAAAGAGGGACGAGACAAACTGCGAGGGTGAAAGCGCGGATCATCTTACCGGAATCGAAGTCCATATCAGTTTATCCGATGTCGTAATGGCTTTTCCGATGGCAACAAGCAGACTCTGGAGGCCATTAGCGAGTTGAATCAGTTCCTCCTGCGTTTGGACCGCGAGGAGTCCAAACAACAGGAGCGCGAACCGTGATCGCCGCCTGCAGCGGAGCTTCGCCGATGGCTTCATCGCCGAGGCGGTGGAGGATCTTTGGGAACCCTGGATGCGACACGCCGCTGCAGCGCTGGAATACGACAGCCTGCTACTCCTCATCCAACAAGAGTTAGGCAAACGCTGCAAGAAGAGCAAGACACGGGGAGGAACTTCAGAAGTGGCGCACAGGCTGTGAAGGCCGCATCAGTGTTCTCAAACGCCGACACGGGTTGCGGCGATCGCTCTATAACGGACCGGAGGGCATCCAACGCTGGGTCGGACTTGGCGTGATCGCCGACAATGTCATTCATATCGGCACCCACCTGGCCGAGCAAGCACGCCCGCAGTGAGGTTCCAGGTAGTCCGACACTTGAAGGTGAACGCAAACCATTCCCAGCCTTCGGGAATGTCCCCTAGCGTCCATGGGATATCGGTCTTTATTACATCTTTCAGCATGTATGGCCACTCCGCGTGATCAATGAAGAACGCGGTATTGATGCGTCAATCCTCGTCTCGTACGACATATTCAGTATCTGGTTTCAGGTAAGGGATGTAGGTTGTTCCAAGCGTCAGCAAACGCTTGTTGTGACGCGCGATTCGATGAGGATCACAGCGGCGGCGGGTGGCTTTTTCCAGGGCTTGCACGGCATATGGATTGGCCGTTACGAGGCCCCACGCGAAATGGTCGGAAAATTCCCATATTGAATACAGTAGGCGCTTGCCAACGTCTTGGCAGCGCCCGAACAGCCCGGTGACATGTATACCGGCGAGCGTTATGTATCAATATCGGTAGCGGTCCCCCGATTTGCGCTGGATGCCGTTTGAGGCGCCATTCCTGCGGATTATTGCTATCCCGGCTGGCGTGAGCCTGCCTCCGGCAACCACAGATCTTCGATGCATTCTCCCGCAGATACCTCTCTGTTTCCTTCGCACTGAGGCCCTTGGGAATACAAAGATCGGAATCAGTAGTTTCGCGCTTTCCGCTGCCAGGCGCGGGCACGAACCGGAGGACTTGGCCATATTCGCGGCGTGCTCCAGTGCCGCGACGCGTACGAGCACATCTTCCAGTTCCAATGCCTTGTTGCTGCGGTCCAGGAGACCCAGAATGAGGTGCGCCTTGACGGAGGCCGGCGTCGGGGTCCGCTACCAGCCTAAAGCCCAGGGAGGCCAGGGCGCCGGAGTTCTGCTGGATGCGAGCGTTGGCCTGACTCATGGCTTCCTGCGGACCTGCAAATACTCGGCTTGGAACTCCGGCAACCGCATCCAGCGCTGAGTGTACTGGGGTCAACACCCGCGACGCGAGCGGCCTCCGCTTGGCTCTTCCGGGAGAGCAAGGCCGCGATGGCCGCTTCCTTCTTTCGCCCGAATTTGCTCCCGTTTCCTTTCTTCATTTTGGGTGCACCTGGGTGCACCTGGGTGCATCTGCGCGCGCCGCCACCGGACGTCGCCGGTTTTTCGCCAACGTCGATGTTTTTCCAGAATCGCCCTGTTTTTCAACCACTTCGGAGTGATCCATGTTCATGACCGCGCAGAGGTGGGACCAAGGAGCACGATTGTGACGACGTTTACGATTGACGAACAAAACAACATCACGGCGTTTGGCTCCGCAGAGGAAGCCGCCGCCGCAACTGCCACCCCGTTCGAATCCTTCACCGGCCAGAAGGAACTGGCCCAACTCGCCGCCGCTTGGCCCGCCGAGCGCCTGGTAGCGATTTGGAACAGCCTGCCGGGCGTTGAGCCGGTACAGGGATTCAAGAGCGCCAAGGCCGCCGCCAATCGCATTTGGGAACGCGTCCAGAGCTTGGGCGATCCCGCCAAACCCGAGGCTGAGCCCGCAAAGCCGAAGGCCGACAAGAAGCGCAAAGCTGGCGCCCAGGCGGCCAAGGGCGCGCCCGCCAAGGGCAAGGCGACCAAGAAGGCCACCCCGGCTAAGAACGCGCCCAAAGGCAAAAATGCCGCGAAACCGGCGAAGGCGGAGTCGGGACCCCGCGAGGGCAGCAAGACCGCCCAGGTGGTCGCGATGCTTCAGCGCAAGAACGGAGCGACGCTGGCTGAGATCATGGAGAAGATGGGCTGGCAGCGCATACCGTACGCGGATTTATGGCTGGTGCCATGAAGAAGGCCGGGTACGCAGTCGAGTCCTTCAAGCCGGAGGGCGGCGAACGCACTTATCGGATCAACGCGTAGCCTCAAGCGAATTCCCTCCTCCTGGCCCGCCCGGCTCCGGCCGCGGCGGGCTTTTCTGCTCCTGGCCCCGATTCCTGCCCGCCCCGCCGCCCCCGCCGCAGCGTTGGCCCACACACGCCCAGCCGGCGCCGCCGGAGCCAACGTGGGCCAAACGTGGCGCGACGGTGGACAAACCCCGCAGCAGCTTCAACTCCGCCGACCAATCTGCCAGGGCCAGGCACAGCCCATGTAAATCTGGATGCCCGGCCCGAAGCTGGGCTTCGATGGCCGCAATCTCCTGGCGGCAGCAGTCGATTCACGCGGCCACCTTCCGGCGCTCCTCGCCGATCTCGTCGAAGGTGCGTCCGTCGCCGTCAAGCGTTGCCTTCTTTCCCGAGAGCGGTTGCCATCTCTGCAGCACAACGTCCACGTACTTCGGGTCCAGCTCGAGGCCGCAGCAGATCCGCTCGGTCAGCTCCGCAGCGGCGAGGCAGGTACCCGATCCCAGGAACGGCTCGATTCTCGGGAACCGGCGGCGCCGTGTTGGCTCTCTCCTCGTCCGGAATCGCCAGCAGTCCGTCAATCTCGCCGGGATCGAAGCCGGTCAGACTGAGGTCAAAATCGGCTTCGTTCAACTCCTGAAGCTCCAGGGCGAGGAGTTCCTCGTCAAAATCTGCCCAGGTCGCGGACCGATTTACGAGCAACCTGAACGCTCTAACCTGCGCCTCCGACCATTCGTCGCACAGGATTACGGGGATTCCGGTTAGGTCGCCGCCGGGCCACGATTCCAGCTTGCGTGCGGCCTTCAAGCGAAGGTGACCGTCCACGACGGTTCCGTCGCTGCGGGCCAACACGGGAACTTTAAAGCCAAATCCCCTGATGCTGCCCATCCGGTCCACCGCAGCGTCGTTCTTTTTGGGATTGCGGGCGTAGAAGACGAACTTGTCGATTGGCCAGAACTGGATTTGAAGCGTTTGGGCCGCCGCATCCTGCGTTCCTCACCTTCCAAATGAAAATTTGTGGTGGAGGTGCCTTTCGAAGGGTGCGCTTTGCGCTGGCCTGTCGAACCCAGCCTCTGATTATGATTCTACGCCAGAACGTCCCCTTTGTCAGTCATCGCGCTTCGTGTGCGTCCATAGCCAAAACGTTCGCTGATGCTACGTACTCAACCTAGCAATTAGCGCGTCTCGGCGACCCCCTCGGGCAATCTCGGTAGGGAGCCCGCACTCGGTCCGCGCCCAGGATACAAAATGAAGCTGTCGCCCGAAACAGTTCATCGGTGCGGTAACACGGTAGCGCCTATATCACCCGCTTTCAGCGCGTTGGCCGTTACCGCGTTACCACAGGCATAGGCATTATGGGCTTTCCGCGCTTTTGGCACTTTTCGCGCATCCGACCACCCGGGTGTGATCTCGCGAGGCAGTCCTCCGGGAATGAGCACGCGGTGAGCAGCCTACTTTCTTAATTGCTGGACGAAGAAGTCCGCCATCATGTGATTGGCCTCGATGGCCTCCGGAAGCGTGGGGTCGCACCAGAAGGCGTGGGGCAGTGCATCGAAGACCACCAGCCGCGCATCGACGCCCGCGTTGAAGTAGGCGCGGTGCAGGTTGACGGTGCCGGAGAGCAGCAGATCGCGGCCGCTGGTCACAAACAGCGTCGGCGGCATCCCCCGCAGGTCGGAGAAGATCGGCGAGAGCACGGGATCACGCGGGTCGGTGGCGGCTACGTACTCCGGGTCATGGGGTTCCGGCTCGGGCGGATCCAGATGCCCCGAGAAGCCGCGCAAGCCATACAGCGCCTGCGAGTCGCCGCTGCGGGAGAAGTCTCCCAGGCCGCTGAAGATGCCGAGAGCGGCGGGAAGCTGTAAGCCAAGTTGCTTCAGGCGGGCGGCCACCTCAGCGGTCAGAATGGCCCCGGCCGAGGTGCCATAAATCACGATGTGGCCGGGCTTGTAGGTCTTCAGCAACTCCTTGTAGACGGCAACCGAATCGTCGACGGCTGCGGGAAACGGATGCTCCGGGGCCAGCCGGTACAGCGCGGCCACCACCTTGATCTTGCTGTAGGCGGCGATGGGAATCGACTCCGTATAGGAGCCGGAATCCGAGTTGAAGCCGCCGCCGTGCAGGTCGAGGAGCACTTTGTCACGGTTGGCCTCGGGCAGCCCTTCCGGGGTGACAATGCGGACCGGAACGTCGGCGATCTTATCTTCAACCAGATGATTAGGACAGAGGCGGCTCCATTCGACACGCGCGTGGGCCGTGTAGGCATCCGTGCCTTGGCGGCGCTCGGCCAGAGACTGCGGCGGACCCTGGTCGGGTTCTTGCCGGCTCAGCGAGCGCTGCGCCTCCGCGCTTATGGTCTTCGGAACGGGGACAATCCGGGTGACGTGCGCCGTACCCTGGGCGTCGATGTAGCTGGTGTCCCGTGTGGGAGCCTGAGCTGCCGTCGTGGGCTGGGCGGCGGCGATCTGCGCTTGGACGATTGCGGAAGCCAGCGAGAGCAGCAGTGAGGCGGAACGAGCAAAGAGATTCACGGAATTGAGCTCCTCTTATGGAAGATCAATTCTGGCGCGCTCACAAGCGGTCAGAATTGGGAACGCTTTCACGATACCAAAGAGTGCCGCACTCACCATTCACGAACTGCTGGGGGGAAACTGGGGGCACCCCGAGGGATGAGGAATAGGAAATTTGGGTAAGGACGGGTAAATTTACATTTTTAGGCCAGCTTGAGCGTGGCGCGGCAACTGGCGTATTTTGCAGGGGATACGTTGAAAAAGAAGGACTTAGTTTGGCTCCCCGAGGGGAACCCCTCTCCGTAATGGATTTGGAGAATCGGGTTTCGAGACAACTCTAGGCGTTACCAACTGCGTCGTGTTGTTGCCAAGCAGGCAACCTGTGGGTTTCGGTTTTCAAAGACCGACAGCGACTCTCAGCATACTGGAATTCCACCGCGACAAGAACGAGCAGCGAGCTCAAACTCACTGGATAGAAACCTCGGAAACCATGTATAATGTCCGTAGGTTCTATCCAATGCCGATTGCTGACGCCGGTCTCGTCAAAGCACGCCATGTGTTCACCAAACACAAAGGAATGCTCCGCACCAGCGACGCCATTCGTCTGGGCGTTCACCCTCGGACGCTATACACTCTTCGCGACCGCGGTGAGCTCGAACAAGTGGGCCGTGGCCTCTACAGGCTCTCCACCGCCCCGCCGCTCACCAGCCCCGACATGGTCTCCGTCGCGATCCGGATACCACGCGCCGTCATCTGCCTGATCTCGGCGCTTGCACATCACGGCCTCACGACCCAGGTCCCGCACGCGGTGGATGTGGCGCTGCCCAGCCACGCACAAATCCCTAAGCTCGATGGCATTCCGCTACGCGTATTCTGGTACTCCGATCCGTCCTTCAGCTCTGGCATCGATGTCATCTCGATTGACCAGGTTCCCGTGAGAGTGTATTCGCCGGAGAAGACGATCGCGGACTGCTTCAAGTACCGAAACAAGATCGGGCTCGACGTCGCCATCGAAGCCCTGCGAGCTTACCGCGAACGGACGCGGAAGGCGGACTACCAGGCTCTATCCAGGTTTGCGAAGGTCGACCGCGTGGAAAAGGTGATGCGTCCGTACCTGGAGGCAGTGCTATGAGTGGCCGCGATCTGGGCGCCTCCGTCCGCCAACGTCTGCTGAACCAAGCCCGCTCGCAGGGCCGGCCCTTCCAGGAACTGCTGCAGTACTTCGCCATGGAGCGTTTCCTGTATCGCCTGGCGAAGTCACCATTCGCGGATCGGTTCATTCTGAAGGGAGCCCTCCTGCTGACGGCCTGGAGGGCACCTGTCGCCCGGCCAACGATGGACATCGACCTGGCCGGAAAGACCAACAACGAGTTGGAGCACATTCGGTCGCTGGTCGGCGAGGTCTGCGAATTCGCCACTGAACCTGACGGCATTGAGTTTACGGCCGCCTCGATCGAGGTTCAGCGCATCAAGGAAGACGCGGAGTACGAGGGTGTGCGGGTCCGATTCAACGCGACGCTCGCGAAGGCGAGAATCCCAATGCAGATTGACATCGGTTTTGGAGACGTGATCGTCCCGCGACCAATCGAGATCGAGTACCCGGCGATGCTGGAATTTCCGGCGCCAGTGCTCATGGCCTATCCAAAGGAAACCGTGGTGGCCGAGAAGCTCGAGGCCCTCACAGTCCTCGGGCTCCTCAACAGCCGCATCAAGGACTACTACGACATCGCCCTGCTGGCGCGGCTGTACCCGTTTGACGGCGATCTTCTGGCCGAGGCCATTCGATTCGACCTTTCGACATCGTGGAACCACAATCGATGCGACCCCAGTTGGATTGACCGATGCTTTCAGCGCAGACCCCGCCCGGGCCGTACAGTGGCGAGCATTCGTCCGCCGGAGCAGATTCGAATCCGAATCCGGTTTGGCCGAGATCATGGCGCAAGTGCGGCGCTTCGCCTTAGCGCCATTGTCGGCGACAGCGCGGGAGGACTCCTTCGATCTCAAGTGGAGGCCCGGAGGACCGTGGGAGTGACCTTAACGCCGCCGTCGCCCCGCGGGTACGGCGGTTGTTGAAAACCGCCTCGGAGCGATGGCGCGCTGTTAACCAGCGGGGGGGAGAACAAGCTCTGGCCGGGTTCGGGCCGGCCCGCTGGTGAAATCGGCGATCGCGCCCATTTTAGAACGGCGAAGCGCCGCAGCCGAATCTCGAACTTCGTCGTTTTGCCCTTATTTTCGATGTTGGCATAGCACGATTCCGCGAAGTCATAACACGTTTTGCGAGCTGTTAACCAACGGGTCTCCCCGCGGGGGCTAACTCGCCTTTCGCCATTTGTTCGGCCCAAAATCTGTTCCGAAGCCGGTCCGCTGTTTAACAGCTACCGAATCGGCCCCATTTGTTTTCAATCGATTAGAGAGAGCCGGAGATCGGTGTTATGAACAGGGTTCGGGTTGGTCTAAGATCCCCAAGAGGAACCCTGCTACGAACCGGTTTTGGAGAAACAGGTTTGCATTCAATTGCAGACGGTACCAACCGCGTCGGATTATTGCCAATCAAAAGAGACACCTCAAAATCGTCCGAAGTCCGAGTCGTCCGTGGAGGGCGGAAGAACAAAGGCGGATCCCGCACCCGTCGCGACGAAAGCCGGCGAAAAACGCTGCTGTTCCATCCAGTCCACAACAATAGGAGTGTGGTTGTGCGTCCACCGAATTGCGACAGGGGGGTGACAGTGACCTGCAACGAATGCGCCGCCAGAATCGCATCGATGTCAGATGGGGACCTGCTGGAATTGACGAAAAATCCAAACTATGACGCCTACACTTGGTTGCGGGAGCACGTCCAGGACTGCAAAAACCCCGAATGCCAGCGCAGATGCCATAGTATGCTTGACCTCCAGTCCTGCACCAAACTGAGCTCGATGCCGATCGAGGAAATTTTGAAATCACCTGATTACAGCGACGTTCACGCTTGGATCCGGGAGCACCTCAGGCGGTGTAAGATCCGCGAATGCGGGCGGCTCGCTGATCGCCTGCTTGATTTCGAATTGGAGCGATTGCCGCCCGAGAAGCGACGGTTGATTGAGAGAGGCCCTAGTTCGAAAATCAATTAGCGACAGTTATAACGGCCGCCCCGGATCTCAAATCAGACCCGCCGATCCATAACCTTATTGCGCCCGAAAAATGGTCTTGATAATGGGGGCCACTTTCAGTCGACCGCGGCACCGAGCCGAGAGCCCTTGGCCACGGTGGTTGGTGGGCGGTTGTCAATTCGTCCGGCCCGCCCAGGCCCCTACGCTCCAGAAAACCCTGGAGGAATCGGATGTGGGGTACACTCTCAATTGTGAATGACGCGGCGTTCGGCGGTGCATACGACGCTCTAACCGAAGCGGTAAAGGCCAGAGCGCTCGATCAAGCGAGGCATGTTCCCTGGCGGCGCCTCGCCGAGGCTGTTGATGAGGCGAACAATTGGGAGGTGTTCAACCTCTGGCTACGTGCTGTCGCAGACGCCTCCGGGCGCATTCCACCCGCGGTCGAGCGCGAGCTTGAGACGAGAATTCCTGGACTCCTCGCCCAGCATCATTCCGAGATACAGACCGCGTCGATGCGAGGTGCGCTAGCCTATTGGTTGTGGAATCTTGTCGGCACCTGGGTCACTGTCAATCTCTTTCTGGAGCCGAAGCTGCAAGGTTGGCTGGACGCAATACCGTTTTTCTTGTCGAAGTCCCTCCCATACATGAAGGCTTGGGCTCACTGGGAACAGGTTAGTAAGGAATGGCGAATAAATCCGCCAGCCGAGTGGCCCACATTTGATCAATGGCAAAACGACATCGCCGCAGTAACCGATCTGCCGAACGCCGACACTGCAGCACAGGCTGCCCTCAATGCGGTTTGCAGCGTATCAGCTGGGAGATGGGAGCGGATTCTCTCAATGTTCCTTGACCTGATCGCGTTCTCACACTGGATGCAGTTGGTCCTCGATTCGGAGGGTCCGAGTTCCCGCCTGGTATTGGATTCAATCCGATCGAGATATCAGGGATTCCGCTTCAGTACCTCGGATCTGTCCTCCACCGAAGCCGTCGGCCAACTGAACATTTGGGTGATTCAGCGCGAGATCGGTGGCGACCGTGATGACCTGCTCGAGGCGCTAAGCTGGCATGCCCAGCGTCATCCGCGGTATTATGCAGTTGATAGCTATGCCCTGCACTGCCGCGACGCGTGGCTTACTTATCGGCCGGACCCGCTGCCTTGCCTCAGTGATTGGCAAAAGGCAGCCGATACACACACGTGCTGAGGACAATGGACAGGCAGACTTGAAATAACCTGCGGCGGGCCTCTCGCAGGTCAATTCAATAGGCACTACGAAGATCCGGCCGCAACAAGCATGAATAGTATCGGCCATCGGGGGCCCCATCCGCACGCCACAGCCGAGGAGCCCCTCTTCGCAGCTCACTTGCCCCAACCCCCGTCGGACTTTTCGTACCTCGAGCGAAACCATTGGCTCGGAGCCAGTTATCGTATAGTGAACCCGGGAAGGTCATGATCTGTTACTCCGAGTAGCACATCGACCATTTCGTCGAGACCGCCTGACAACGTCTGCACCTGCACCTTGGCGACGAGTTGGCGGGTGTAGGCGATCCGCGAGCGCTGCACGGCAGCCGTGGTGAAGATGGGTATGGGCTCCATGTGCCCTAACGCTACACACGGGAATCCCTCCCCAAAGTGCGCGATTTGCTCAATCACGCGCAGGAAGTCGTCCGGGGGGGGACCCCAAGCAGGCCGAAGCCGGACACATCCTCGCCTTCGGAGGAAACAACACCGCCGGTCCCATCGAGGTAGCGACCGCGTGCAACGCGCACGGCGGCGCGGGCCGGATCGACTTCGAAACGGAGACGTTCATCGCATCCGGGCGTGGTTACCGGGATGAGAGGGATGCGGCTCCGACTCTGGGCACGAAAGCGGGCGCAGTTTACGAAAGTACGCTGATTGCGCAGACCCTTCGCGGCGAGGGCATGGACGCCAATGAAGAAGGTACGGGGCGCGGAACCCTACTCGTTCCCGTCTACGAACCTTCGGGGACGTTGAGCGCCAACGGTAAGGCGGCCGGCAGTGCGACCCTGCAGGACGCGGAATCCAACCTGCTGGTTCCCATCGCGTTCTCCGCGCCATGGGCCACGACGGGTCGCACCCGAACGCCGGAGGACAGGTAGCCATCGCATTTCGCGGTTGCGGCCAGGACGGCTTCGTGCCGCGCGAGGTCGCGCCACCCTGGTATCCACCGATGGCGGCAACACCGTGCCGATGATCTTCGAGGCGCGGTACGCGCGCAACGGGCGCGGCGGGCCGGACGAGCTGGTGCCGCCGCTCAAGGCGCAGTCCGGATCGACCGGACGCGGCGACGGTGCGCCTCTCCTGGCGTCGCCGGTTGGCGTACGCCGGTTGACGCCGCGTGAATGCGAGCGCCTGATGGGCTTCGCGGACGATTACACGCTGATCCCGTATCGCGGGAAGCCGGCGGCGGATGGCCCGCGTTACCGTGCTCTCGGGAACTCCTGGGCGGTGCCCGTGGCGCGCTGGATAGGTGAGCGAATCCAGGCGGTGGACACGATTCTGGCGACTTGCTTTCCCGCCGGACCCGAGTGATCCATGGTGGGGCAAGGAGAGAAGCAAATGCCAGCGTTCAACGAAGAGGAACTCGCCCGCCCGCAGTGGCTGGGCGATGCGTGGGCGGATTCTCCCAGCCACAACGTGCTGCCAACCGCGATCTTGTGCGTGACGGCCGACGGTTTAGATGGACCGGCAATCGAATGCCGGTTAAGTCGCAGTCCCGGCGAGCTTGACCGGTACGAGTTCACGTACCAGCGCTCATGGGTGGTTGACGACGACGCCGACCGGCTGCTTTACAGCGGTCGCGATGAGAACGCCGCACGCCAATGGGCGCGCGCCGCCGAGATTGCGAAAACCATCATCGCGGAAGTGCTCCAACATCCGGAGTGGCTGACTGCGCGATCCTTTTCGGAGTTGCACGACCGTTGCGACGCCAACGTGCTCGGCGACCAGGAGGCGTTCCTGGTTTCCTGCGGATGGACCGGCGCGGACGACATCGCAGACGAGGCCGCTCTGACGGCATCGACTGACGTACTCAACTTCGCGCAAAGCATCGTCGGCATCTGGCTGGCGACAAGGAGGTAGCAGATGGAATCGAAACCGATTGTACGCGTGAAGGACCCGACCTTGGGCAAGGGCCCGGTACAAGGTCAACGTCGACTGGCACCCGCAGACCGAAGACAACCACGTAATCACGCTCGCGCGCGCCGCTGATCCGGAAGCCACCGCGATTTCAAGATCACGCGGGAGTACGACGTGCCGATGCGGTCGCCAACGACCCTGATAAGAAAAGCTCGATACTTGCCGTTCCGGATACGAGATTTCACCTGGCCGTGTGTAACCACCAACCTTGGATCTGTCCGCGAAGGGCGGCCAACGGCCGACCTTTCCCGCAAGGAGGGCTCACGCAGTTGTCCGTGCGGACCAATTCTCACCCTTTTGAGCCACCGGTACGCACTCGAATCGGCGGTTATGATCTGCCCGTTCTCGATCCATACCGGCATCCTCCACAGAATGTTTATACTGGTTGATACGTGGAGGATTATTTTTGGAGACAACAGTAACTCTGACGCTTCAGCGATGGGGCAACAGCTTGGCAGTGCGAATTCCGTCTTCCATTGCCAGATCCGTCGGATTCAAAGTCGGGCAACCCGTTGAAGTCTCGGCACAGGACTCGGCGGTGCGAGTGGCCGCGGTAGGGGAGCCCCAGCTAACCCTCAAGCAGAAACTCGCCCGCTTCGATCCGGAGCGACACGGCGGTGAGATCATGGCCACACATCGTGCCGGGAATGAGGCGCTTTGATGGCGGCGCGCAGGCTCTGGGCTCCCGACCGGCGCGACATGATTTGGATCAATTGTAATCCTCAGGCCGGGCGCGAGATGAGGGACGTTCACCCGTTATTGGTTCTTTCTCCGAAGGCATTCAATGAGCGGACCGGCATCGTCATTGGTCTGCCGATGACGACGGCGGCGTTCAACGAAACAAATCCCTTCGCGGTGAAGGTCGCTAGCCCCAGAGGAAAAGCGAGCTATATTCTTGGCCACCAGCCGAAGTCGTTCGACTGGCGGATCCGCCAAGCAAAGCCGCACCCGTGGAGGCAAATTCCGGAAGACATATTTGCTCTCGCATGCGAAACGCTGAATCAGATCATCAACATTGGAGGTTGAAGATCGGCACGCTGGTTTTCGGGAAGATGACAACTCCCTATTGCTGGCCCTGCTGCTTGCTGCTTGACCCGATCATGCTGCGCGCCAGCACGCCGGTCGCGAACGGGATCAGGTCCTCGGCCTTCGGCACCTTGACGTACCACAGCGCCGCCCCGATGAAAATGAGTAGCAGGCTCACCACGACATGGCCAGCCTCGCGTTCGAGAAACGACGCCAGTCCGGAGTTCGCGCGCGGTGCCGCCGGTAGGTCGTCCATTGCTACTTCCTCTTTGGCAGATTCTTGAGGTTGATCAGCACGCCCGCCTCGGCGACCGGATTCCACCCGATGCCGGTGACGTAGAGCATCCGGATTGGCACGATGAAGCTGAATACCGGCGTCACTTGGTACACCGCCGTGGCCACGAACGAGGAGGAGAAGTTAACGTTGATTCCCGACGGCTGCGCCTGGGCGAAGGTGGGCCCGACGTCCGCGCCGATCAGAAAACTGGCGTGGCCGGTGTCGAGCAGGTCCTTGTGGAATCCCTGGCGCACCGAGGACGAGATTGCATAGAACTTCCTGCCGGTCGTCGGATCGGTCGCAAGCTTCGGCAGGATGTCCGCGGTGGTGGTGCCATAGACTCCGGCTTCGCCCGCAACCGGATAGATCGCCGCGATGCCCATCGTAAATCGCGGGCTTCCAAGCTGGTTGAATTCGCCGAACGCCGAAACCGCGACTGGCATCGGGATGGCGGGGAAGTTAACGGTGCCAGCGGTTGGCGCCGCCGGTGGCGTGGGCGCGGACGGCGTTTGCCCGAACGCGGCCAGTGCAAGCAGGATCGTGATGGTGAGTGTGCGCATAGAAAATCAATCAAGGCCGAGACGCGATGAATTGCACCGGCCTGGTGGTGAGATTGGTGGCCGGGTTCAGGTTGCGGTAGATGACCACACCGTTCAGTCCGTAACCGAGAAGCCGGTCGTACCAACGCGGCTTGGTGAGGCGGTTGACGTTGTCGGTGATCCCCGCAACGTTCCCCCCGATTTGCTCCCACGTCTTGATGGCCGTTGGCAACGCGTTCTGAAAGTCGAGCGACATCTGGCCGAAGTTCATGGCGGCGCGTTCGATGCCCTTCGAGGCGCCGACATAACGATTGAAAAAGCAGTCCGGGTTGAATTCGCAATCGAGGAATAGCGGCGCGCTGTCGTCCACCTGCTTAGCGACACTACCGGCGTGGGCGAGCAGCGGTTTCACGTCCTCGCGCAGTCCCTGCACGGTGGCTATCGCGGTATCGGTGCGCGCCAGGGCGTCGCCCACGCGCCGGTCGGCGGTGGCGCGGATCTGGTCCACTTCGCCGACGACGTCCGTCCGGAGAGTATCCACTTCGCGTAAGGTATCCCGCAAGAGGGTGCCGATCTGCCGGTCCGCGCTGGCCAGCAGGTTCCGTCGAGTGGTGGCAATCTCGCCGGTAAGACCCTCGCGCGTGGCGGCAAGCTGGGCGTTCAGATCCGCCCGGGTGGCCCGAAGCTCGGCAGAAATGGCGGCAGTTGCGCCACGGGTGGCCTGTGTGGCGGCGTGCACCAGGAGAGTGGCTTCTAATACCAGCCCGGTCGAGGCGGCTAACAGGGCGCACGTCAACGCGGCCTTCAGCCGCCCCAGGAACGGGCGTGACGGCTGCGGCAATGGGAATAGGAACCCGGGTTCCGGCCGGAAGGGCGGCGTGCCGCCCGTTGCAATCGACGGATCCGGCATTTCGAGGTTAAGCACTGGACTTCTCCTGGCGTGCATCCGCAATTGCGCGCGCGACGTTCTGCTGCCGCGCGATCAGTGTTACTAATGCGCTGTATTCTGGGCTTGTTGCGTACTTCGCCGCCGTCGCCGCAATCAGCGCGTTCAGATCGCCTGTCTTCAGGTAGCTCGCCCATGCCTCGCGATAGGGCGCGCCCGTGGTGATCAGGACCGCGTAATCCTCGCACGATGCCTCGAGCGAGTCGAAGTCGGCGAACCGCAATGACTCCTCGACCCTCTTGCCGTCGATCACTTCGGTCGTCTCCGAAGTGCAACTCTCCGGGTCGCGGCAGTTCGCCTTGATCCCGAAGTAGTTCGATTTGCCCACGGGCTCGGCTCCCCAGCGGGACTCGACCGCCCATTGGGCGATCAGCATCGGCGCGGGACACCCGGTCTTCGTTTCGAGCGCCACCGCGATTGTGGCGACCTGAACGAGCCGGGCTTGGCGTTCGGTATCTTCGGACATCATCCTCCTCCTAGTTGGGCGACCAGTACCAGACCTGAATCGCCGGGGTATCCATGGCGGTGGTCTGCTGGCCGGTAAAGGTGAGCGTCGTTCCGCCGATTGTATAATCGTTGCCGCACGGCCCGCACATCAGAATGCCGTTCACGAACACCTGCGGGAGCGCGCCCGCCGCAGGTGTGTGCGAGAGCGTATATGCCTGCGCCGCGGTCTGGAAAACGTCGACACGCTGGACGAGCGTGACGGTCGCGGTCATGGCCGGTTGCTGCTGAGCGGCAGGCTCCACCGCCAGGACCGCCAGCACCAACGTGGCAAGAACGTGCTTCATATCCTGGTTATCGGGATTTCGCGGCGGTGTGAAAGGTGCGGCTACCAGACTGTCTGGATCGCCGCCTGGGCGATGGGTCCGAGGATCGGCATCCCCGCCGCTGTCGGGTGCTTGCCGTCGGAGTAGTATGTCGTGTTGGCGGCGCACGCGTCGCAGCCCATGGTGCCGTTGGCTGCGAAGTCGGCGATGGCGTCGTACCACGAGTTATCCGCCTTGATCAGCGGATTCACCGCGTCGCGGAAGGTGTTGAAGCCCGACGTGGTTTGCGGCAGCAGCGTGGCGATCACGATCTTCAGGCCGGGGGACGTTGCCTTGCGCGCCAGACAATACGCCTTCAGGTCGGCGACCAGCGTGGCCGCGCCGAGGCCCATATCGTTGGCTCCGTCGAAGAGGAACAGCAACCGTTCGGTCAAGCTGGGCGCAGAGAACGATGCATCCACCGCAGCGGCCCTGGCGGCGATCTGTACGATTCCAGTGCCGGAGATGGCGAAGTTCGACCCTTGCGGAAAAGGCGTGATCGCCGCCTGAGCCAGCGCGGAGTACTTCAGGTTCGCCGCCATGAGAACGGTGGGATCGGTGATCGAGTCGCCTTCGAAGATCATCGCCTTCTGCAGCGAAGGGATGGTGACTCCGCGCGTGGCCATGATCGACTGGATGACTCCGGTGTTGGCGAGGATCTGGGCCTGGCTGTGCGCCGTCCGGTAAACGGCCACCAAGCCGATCTGCCCAGGCCAGAATCCCGCACCCCATCGAGCACGCTTGTCGCGTATGCATAACCGATGGTGGCGCCGAACCGGAGACCGGGAAACAGGGTGCCGTTCACTTGGCCCGCCAGCCAGAACTGCGGATTGGAAAGGTAGTTGTCGTTGATGATCGGCGCGTAACCGGCCAGTGCTTCCGTGGTCGTCGATTTCACCACCGCGTACGCCGTCACTGCGGACATCTCGATTGGTTGCCAGCCCGCAGCCTGCATCCACCCGCAGTAGCTGCTCGCACAGGCCGTGGTGCAATCGATGCCGGCGCTAACCCACGAACACGCGGACGCGGTCTGCTGCGGACCGGCGCCGTTGACCATCGTGTAGTTGGGATTGAAGTAGCTGGTCGGGTGCGGACCGGCTTCCAACTGCGCGCCCCGGATCGACAAGTCGAGATGGTCGTTGGCCGCGTCCTGAGCGACTGGAATCGCGTAACCGTTGCCGGTGGAGGTGGATGTGAACGTGTACGAGTAGCGCGCCCACCCGGTGGCAGGGACGGTGATGCTCGGGCCGTAGTTGACGTTGTTGTCGGCCATCCGAAAGGTCTGAGCGACGCCGGTGTTGCTGGCCGCATAGATGCTGATGGTGTATTGCCGTCCACTCACGAACGGCGGTTGCTTCGCCGTCGTCAGATACCCTCCGGTGACGGTCGCCTGAAGCCGGGACGCGACGAAATCGCCGTTCGGGTTCGGTCCGTACGCGTCGGTGAGAGTCATCCCCGGCGCGGTCCACGGCACGGGCCCGTTCGACGTGCTGGTACTAAACTGCTGTTCGCTCGGACCGATCATGCTGTAGTTGGGCAGCGCCGCACTCGCGTAGTTGTAAGCGTACCCGCCAGATCCTTCGGTGAGCGTGTACAGGGAGACGGCGTTGGCCACGGGCAACGACTGCGGGATCGCCTGGCAGTTGGTGCTGTTGCCGTTGGCCAGAACACCTCCAGCAGCTGAACCCGATGCGCAGGGCGTCGGAGTCGCGGCGAGAGCGGTGGCGGTGGCGGCGTTGGCGGTCGTCGGTTGGTTCAAGATCGGAATCCAGCCCAGCGCCAGCGTGCCGCCGGCTCCCGCCATCGGGATCGCGTTCGCGGTGGGCGTCGCGGTTCCAACCGGATCGCTGCCGCCGGACTTGTGGGTGACAGCCTGAGCGCTGGGCGTGAAGGACGGCGGCCACGTGCCGGGCGCGCCGGCGATCGGCGTCTGGTACAGCCCCGCCATCGCGGCCTGCGCGCGCGCCGCGGTGAAGTACTGGCTCGTACCCTCCGGAACGAGCGAGGTGGTGTAGTCCCCGCTCACCGCCACCACTGCGCCGGCGCGGCCGAACACCGTCGTTACTGCGCCGCCACCGGACGCGGTATGGCAAGCGCCGTCCGCGCCCAGGTATTGCGTCCCGCTGCAACCGGAGAATAGCCCGATCACATCCGTAGCCAGGACATTGGCGAACCCGCCGGTGCCGTTGCCCTTGAGCGGGACGGTCCCGGACGTGGCCGGGGCGAACGACGGGACCCCAGTGATCTTGCTCCAGGCGATGGACGAGATGAAGTTCGGGTTCGCGAACGTTCCGCTCACTAGGACGCGCTGCACCCAGGTTCCAGGGTTTCCGGTGGCCAGGCAGTCGTAGAGATTGAGCGCCGCCGTATCGAGATAGACGTCCTTGCCGGCTGTGCACGCGAGCGCGGGCGCGCCCGTCCCGCTGCTGGTGGCTGGCTTCGCATTGAGGATCGCCTCGAGCGCCGGGTAGTTGGTGGATGGAACGGCGGTCCACTGTCCCCACGCAGCCACCGTGAACAGAATGAACAGAATAAGCTTTTTCATGATGTAACTTCTCCCTTCGTTACCGCGACAACAAACCCCATTGAGAAGAGGTGAGAGTGCCCCAGAAGCTGCCGGTTTCCCCGCGCCGATCCACCCAACGACTGATCTGAATCATTGGCACAAGGCAATTCGGGCAAAGAACTTCGAGTACTTGGCGCGCCCCGAACCAGTCGTGCCCCCACCCGTGCTTGCGGCACCGTTGACGATTTCCTGCGACACAACGAACGTTCCGGCATTCCCGATTCTCAACCTGCCGAAACTACTGGCCTCGCCAAAAGCGAAAAAGCGCGGCGACATCGAGCGGATTCTCCACTCTCAAAACAGCGAAGATTATGTCACGTGGAATTTCTTCCAGCTTCTGGAGCGCGTGCCAGCCGCCGCATGGTGGCCGCAGCTTCTGGAATTCGCCGGCGTGAATTCGCTCGATCCAACCGACTGTCCGGTCGTGCGGCTCTGGCAAACGTCTGCCGCGCCGCGCGCGTATGAGGCGTTGAGCCGCGAGCGTATGCGCGCCGCGGACAACGAGGGATGGCGCAAGCGCAGCCTTGACATGAACCCAGTCGAGGGCCCGTCTGAAATCGACATAACGTTGGAAGGAAAGAGCTACATCATCTTCGTCGAGGCGAAACTGGGCTCTGACGTCTCCCTTTGCACCACTTACGATCCCGACCGGAATCAGATAGCCCCCGCAACGTCGATTGCGTACTCGATATCTGCGGAAACCGCCGGCCGGTCTTCTGGATGTTCGTGCGCGACCAGACGGCGACGCGTGCCTATGTGCAGCTGATGGAGCGTTATAGGAGCGTTTCGGAACTAAACCGGGCGCTGCCGCACCGCGAGGCGGCCCGGCTTGTCTCCGTTTGCGCCGACCTGGTTGTTGTCATCTGGGCCGATTTGCTTAACCTGCTCTCCAGTGTGAGTTGGCGTTCGCGGGAAAAGGATGTCGAATTGGAGTTGCGAAGGCGAGTGACACTGCCGTAAGTTGGCGGTATCGGAGATATGGCCGTGCATCCCAGGAGTTACTCGCAAGGTTCTCTTCAGCGCCCTGCGCAGAAAGCGGGTCATGTTGTGCGTACATAACCGACAATTTGTCACGGGTGCCGCAACACTTGCTGCCAACGCGGGCCAGCCACCGACGCATCGTCACTCAACGCACCTCGGGAATCCCCTGCACCGGCTCCGTGTACAACGCCCCGCGAACCGCCGTCCAGCATTCTGCTTTCTTCGCCCACTCCGAGATCATTCTCCCACCGGCAGAGTCATGCAGGACCTTATTCACCTCGCCAGCCCACGTCTGAAGCTGCGTTTTCAACTCCGCTGAGATATCTTGGCGGAGCCAGATCTTATCCAGATCGAGCTTTGGGCCTATGCGATTTGCCACAAGCGACACGACGTATGCTGCAATGTTCGCCTGCGCTTGCTGGAACATCGGGCGCACCAGAGCGTGCGCTTTCTTGAACAGAATGGCCTTGGCGATCATAAGCTTGTAGGCCGGGACATCCGGCAACGGAAGCGGCGTCTCTAGGTCGTTATTGGTGAGGTCGGCCATGAATTTTTCGGAGTTTTTTTGAGTGCCGAAGCTAACGGAGTCTGGCCGCTGCGCCCAGGCGTTCAAATATTTAGCCAAGTCCGTCTTGGTGATTCTCCGGCTTGTCGGTATTGATTCCTTGAGCTGCCGTAGTCGCGCCGGTGTCGTACCTTCACGTAAGAGCATGGTGTTGTAGCTGCCTGCCGCCCGTTCGTAGAACCAGCGGCCGATGCCGTCGGGGCAGTACGTCGACAACGCCAGGTTTTCGATCTGGACGTGGAAGGGCTTATTCGCAGACAAATCGGACAGCTTAACAGAAGTTTGACTGTTCGCAAATCTGGACATGTCAGAAATCAGAGCCTCTTCCGCGATCGAATCTTGTGAGCGGAGAGCGATGATTTTCGCAGGTACACGAGCGCGGCGAAGATCAATCTCGGGATTTTTCTTCTTGCTGAAATAAATCGACGCGGTTGTTTGGCCGCCATTCACGATTTGCATGCCCTTCAACCAGAGGATGCCTGGGCCTCCATCGCCTGTCTTTCCCAAGTGAACTTCGTCAGCAACGATTACGATTCCGTTGTTGTACGCCATGAATCGTTCAAACGTCGTCTGGAGCGTGTCGCGGATGCCTTTGTTAACCTTGGCAGTCGCGCTAAGGAAAGAACGCACATTGGCCTCCAAGAGCCGCCCGCCGTATTTCTCGTACACGAACCGCAATGCTTCTCCAGGAATAACTGTCATCGCGTAGTCGTAATCGGCGGCTTCGCCCGGTACGTAGACACAGGGGAGCGCGCCGCCAGAAACCTCTTCAAAGTTCACAACTAACTCATCGCGCGGCTTGCCCTCAGACCAATGCCTGTGAAGCCGTTCGATGTCCATCACCTCCAACTTCACGGTCTTGCCACTCACTTCTCGCGGCTTGAAATTCTTGGCCTTAGCCTGCCGATCTGTGAGGACGTAAATCCTTATCTGATCAAGGTTGGGATAGCAGTCCTGAATGGTCACCGCGAATGCATAGGCGTCATCGGACTCATCCATGGTCTTTGCCAGTCGCCCTTCCGCACACTTCGCCAGAAATCGCAAGGACTGTTCAGCGGCTGTCTTCGTTTCTGTATCGGTGATGGGAGTCACATCATCGACACCGCTGTACAGACTGCCGAATAGGTCGAGCTGATCTGTCTCATCGGACATCGCGTAGCCGCTCAGACGCAAAATCGCGCTTCCTACCTTCTTGGGAGCGTAGTGACAGATCTGCGGGTCGAAGGTCATGCCGATCTGCGACATGTGTTGCATCACGACCTCCGCAAAAACTGACTCTGCGTAAGGGTAGCCATTCCCCGGGCTTCCGAGCCGCTCTCCTATCTCTGATCGCACCTCGGCTTGCGTTTGCCTGAGAAAATCCACCAGATCCATGGTTACATCACACCCAGTTGATCGAGCGCGGCGCGGACCGTGACGGGACCGGCGTCTATGCCATCAATCTCCAACTCGTAACGAACCGCGATGACCGGTGCCGGAACACTGGCTTTTATAAAGCGAGGGAATCCATCCCCAACGCGAAGGACCTTTGTCGACACTTGTGCGAAGGTCCGCTTGTAGTGCTCCGATACTGCATCCAGGTATCCAGCGTGAATGAGCTTAACGTTGAGCATATGTTGGGCCGCTAGGTCATCACCTAAAAGAGCGCGCGTATCCTCGATGAGCGCTGGAAGCGACATGCCGGATGGATCCAGCCGAATTCGTACAGCGGCCAGAAAGAGGGGCTGTCGAATCGAGTCATCCAGCTGATCCAGGGATCCGATTGTAGCCGGAAACCCGGTGGTGGCTATGGTGGTTTTGACCTCGACCGCGCCCCCTCCGAAAACAAAATCCTGGATGCCGTTCAGCGGTCCGACCCAACCCTCGATGGCCACAACTGATGGCAAGCCGACGTCCATCACGCCGCGCAGGAATACCAATTCTCCGAAAAGCCCTATCTCAGCTTCCTGGCCCAGCGTCGTATCCGTTCCGCGCCTCATGAAATCCTGCCAGGCGCGTATTCTCGCAAGGAAGAGCTGGAAGAGCCTGTCTTCGGCAGTCGTACTGCCGGCATTCAGGGTCGCGATGACGTCGAGTGCCATCATCGTAAACATGTCGAGGCTGCCCCCCGTGCGGCGTGACAACGCCAGCCACAGCACGCCACCGCCTTCGGCTCCCAAATCGATCTGCGACACCAGAAAGCCTTGGCCTTGGGGCAACTGGGCGGCCGGCGGCACATGCACCGAGGTGAAGCCAACCAACAACGCTTCTTCGTTTCCGGGGAAATGCCTGCCGGCACGAAGCCTGCGAGGTCCAGTGAGCGCAAGTGGAATTGTGCTCCAGTCTGTCCGTTCACCGCCGTGTTCGGCGGCGTGACGGTGGGCTGCCGGGCGTATCCGGTCGATGCTCCATCCGCACCGGCGACGAAGACCGGGTTTCCGGCCACCGCAGCACCCACGGCGGCGCCACCGGCAACGACTGCGCGACCGGTTGCGTCGGTCGACAGATTGCGGGCATTCGCTCCATCCGACCCGGCAACCAGCACCGGATTTCCAGTCACGGCCGTTCCGGTGGCCGCCGCGCCCTGAGCCACGACTGACGGCGGCGGGTCCTGTGCGTTCGTGTATCTCGCGACTTGGAATTGCGCCAGCCCGGAGGTGAAGGCCGTGACCCTGATCCGGAAATACGTGAAGCCTGCCAGGAAGAAATCCCAGGCGGCATTCAGGGAGTTGACGGCGGGGTTGGTGTCGATCTGCCCGTTGTTCGTCCTGGTGCCGTTCACGCTCACCCATGGTCCGGTCGTCGGGTCGAGTACCGTGGCCTCGAAGATGACGGTCAGGTTGTACGTGCCCGAGAGCTGAACCAGAACGCCGTTGCATCCGACCAGAGGGATCGGCCCGAAGGTGGCGCCGTTCGCTCCCAGAGCGCCGCCTATCATCGGCAGGCTCGATGATGTCACAGGAACAGCATCATGATCCGTGGCCAGAACCACGGGAATCGCATTGCCCGAGAGGGACCTCCCATAACGGTCAAGCTGGACGGGAACGGGCTGCGTCTGGTCATTTACGACCTTGACAGAGGCGTTCCCGTCTTTCAGCATGTCCTCATTAGCCGTGCGGACCCGGAGACTGCTCTTGCCGTCCGAGACGATCGGATCAGACGATGCCTCGGTACCGTCCATCAGCTTCACGCGCTGATAGTGAGCGCCGGTAACCGCGTCCTGATCGGTGGCGACGCTGACGCCCAGACCTGGAGTAATGGGAATGTTGTCGGGCATGTTAGTCCTCCTCGACGATCAGAGATCCTGGAGCAAACTGACCGAAGTCGCCCTGCTGGATGGTCTTGGGCGTCGCGAGCGTGTTCCAATACAGCAGATTCCCGCTGCTCTGGACGTCGAAAACCCCGAACGCGACTGCCTGGGGCCAGTCGGCGGCGGCGGGCCCAAACTGGATGTTGTTCGTGTTGGAGATCTTTCGGAGGTTGCCGGTATCGGTCACTGGCGTGCCAAAGACGATGGCCTGCCGCGAATAGCCGTTGCCAGCCAGTTCGGTTCCCGCGGAACTGTCGTCCGCGGGCGCGACCGAAAACAGACCGAGGTAGGGCGATACGCCGGTGATGCTTATCCCGCGAAGGATGTTGAGAACGGCGTCGGAGTAAGACTGGGATTTGCCTGGCATGATGCTCCTTTTAAGGGCGGGAGGTGACTATCTCTGCGCCTTCTGGGGTGCGGTCGGTTTGCGGGGTTGAGATCGCCGCTACATTGGTCGGCGCCTCCTGGTGCGTCTCGGCAATCGCCTGCGCCACGTTCGCCTGACCCGCGATTGTGGTGGCCAGGCGCGCATAGTTCGGGTCAGTGGCGTAGATATCAGCGACCGCCGCAATCAGAGTGTGCAGATCGTGATCGCCCTGATACCGTGCCCACGCCGCGTGGTACGGTGCGCCCTGGGTAATGAGCCAAGCGTAATCCCGGCAGGAATCCGCAAGCGCATCGTAATCGGCGAATTCCAGATTCTCGATCACGGACCTGCCGTTCACCACCTCGCGCGTGGCGACCGTGCACCACTGCGTGTGGCGCGCGGCGCGTTTCACGCCGAAGTAATTGGCGTGGCCGACGGGCTTTTCACCCCACTTCGACTCGATGGCCCACTGGGCGATCAGCAGTTGAGCAGGACATCCAGTTTCTTGCTCGAGGCGCACGGCGATCCGCGCCACCTCATTGAGGCGGGTTTCGAGGTTTTCCATAGGTGATCAGTAGATAAAGGAGCGATCGTCGGTCGTAGGCAGCGGTACCGGCCATCCGAACAGGCACACGTGGTCGTAAGCCCAGAGTTTGATGGCCGGCAGCCCGAGGCGGTTGACGTTCACGTATTCCCGCAGCCATGGCCAGGTGCCGTAATAGAGGCCCATCAGGTAACGGCAATGGGCCTGGTCCCAGGCGAGTTCCCTCCACGGGTACGCGGCGCACCGGCTGGTCTGGTCGAGGTTGTGGTTGATTCCCGGATACTGGTAACCCTCGATCAGGAACGTGTCAAAACTGGAGCCCGCGCGCGTGGTCCATTGCGATGGCAGGTTAATGTACCGCAGCAGCTTGCAGGTATNNCGTAGTTGTACAGGCGCGTCCGCAGGAAGTTTGCGTCGGCGTAGCTGTTGAGCGAGGGATCGTCGTTCGGCGTGTGGAAGGTCGCCAGCGCGCGGCCGAGTGCCGACTGTGCAGCGGCCTGCGTGTCCGCGTCGTGAAACGCCATCCCGGACGCGTTCGCCACGAACCACCAGAGGATTTCGCCGAAC
>PLRS01000085.1 GCA_003164035.1 Bryobacterales bacterium
CGCCATCATGGAAGCCCGCGCCGCCAACCCGGAGGCGCGAAAACAGCTTGCCCACGCCTACCGGAAAGCCGAGCGCTATTGCAGCGAGGTGCGCCAGTATTCCATCGCGCCGGGCAATTTCGCCGGCGGACTGACCACCATTGAAGAGAAAAGCATGGGCGCATTCGCCAAGAGCGGCACCCGTCCCATTCAGGGCGTCATCGAAGTGGCCCAGCAGCCGCCGCACCCCGGCCTGTGGCTGCTCGACAGCGTCCCCGACCCGCACTTCATGCAGTTCGGCTACACCAACCCCAACGATACCGAGGGCATCATGGACCTGGTCGCCGCCGGCTCTCAGGTGATTCTGTTCGTAACCGGCCGCGGCAGCGTGATCGGCAGCGCTATCGCCCCGCTCATCAAAATCACCGGCAATTACAGCACCTACCGGCGCATGTCGGGCGACATGGATTTCAACGCCGGCCGCATCCTGACGGGTGAAATCTCGCTCGACGATGCCGCCCGCGAGCTCCGCGATCTGGTAGCAGGCGTGGCCTCCGGCAGCGCCAGCAAACCCGAATCGCTGGGCCACCGCGAATACTTCATCATGTACAAGCACCAGGACACACCGGGGTTAGAAGCCGGGTGCCGGGCGTAAGTCGTATTTCCTGGCAGCTACGTTAGACCAGTGTAGCGTCCGCGAAGTAGGTGGGCAGCCACGCGAAGGGAAGAGCCGCCTGAAAGGCGGCTGCAACCAGGATTGGCTGCCCCACGGGGTCTGACCGGTTATTTATTGGACACTACGCGCATGCTGAAAAGCTTGCGTTTTCACTGACGGCTACTTAGGTTATGATTCTGAGGAAGCCATGGTGGAGCAAATCGGCCGCTACAAAATCAAAGGGCAATTGGGCAAGGGCGCGATGGGAGTGGTGTATCTGGCCGAAGATACGCTGCTGAACCGGCAGGCGGCCATCAAGACCGTGGAACTGGTTGAGGACGATGCCGCTCAGCGCGAGTTCCTTCGCAACCGCCTGCTGCGCGACGCGCGTGCCGCCGCGGGGCTTTCGCACCCGAATATCGTCGCCGTCTTCGACGTGTTCGAACAAGGGAACTCGGCCTACCTGGTGCTGGAGTACGTGTCCGGCGAAACGCTGGCGGCGACGCTCAATCGCACCCCGGTGGCCGATCCGGCTTTCACCGTCAAAGTGCTGCGGGCCATGGCTTCGGCCCTCGATTATACCCACGCGCGCGGCGTGGTGCATCGCGATATCAAGCCGGCCAACGTGATGATCGATCTGGCCGGCACCCCCAAGATCATGGATTTCGGCATTGCCCGCATCGTCGATACCCGCACCACCACGCCCGCCGGCATGGTGATGGGCACGGTCGAATACATGTCTCCGGAACAGGTGAAGGGCGAGCCGGTGGACGGACGCAGCGACCAGTTTGCCCTGGCCGCCGTGGCGTACCGCATGCTTGCCGGCGGGACCATGTTCGGCCAGCACTCGCTGGCAACGCTGGCGTATAAGACGGTGAACGAGCCGCCGCCGCCGCTGTGTACGCGTAACGCGCAGCTTCCGGCCGCGGTGGATGCGGTAATCTCGAGAGCCCTCGCCAAACAGCCCGCGGACCGTTACGCCACCTGCGGCGAGTTTGTCGAAGCCCTGGCCGCGGCTCTTGCCGGCGCCGTTTCCGCCGTTCGGGAGCCGACCACGGTTCGGACCGTACCGCCCCTGGCGCCGACGAGGGCAGCGCCGCTTGCGGCCATCCCCGCGCCGGTTGCGGCGAGAGAGAAAAGCCGCGCCTGGTTGGTGGTGCTGTTAGGAGTGGCCGTGATTTTGGCGGCCGGCGCCGCGATTTTCCGGCCCTGGGAAACAGCTCCCGCCGAGCCAGCCCCGGTGGTGAAATCGGAGCCGGTCCGGAAGACTCCCACGACGGCCAAGCCAACCCGCCAGCCGGCCCCGAAATCCGAATCCGCGGCCGCTGCCGCCACCGTAGCGAAGCCCGCCTCCGCCAGCCAGCCCATCGCCAAGCCGGCGCCCCCTCCGCCGGAGCCAGCGACGGCATCCTTGTCCGATACACCCGAGGATTCCGCGGCGGATCGCGAAGTGGCGGACGCGCCGCCGCCACCGAAGATTCAACCGGCAGCCATGGCCGCTTACCGCCAAGGGCGGGAGCTGGCGAAGTCGCACCAGTTTGGGCCGGCGATTGCGGCATTTTCCGAGGCATTGACGATTCACCCCGATTGGCCGAGCGCGGTCTTCGCGCGTGGACGCGCGCTTCAACTGTCGGGCCAGTGCGCCGAGGCGATTCGCGATTTCGACCAGTTCCTGCGCGCCCGCCCCAAAGGCTATAACGCCTATGCGGACCGCGGGGATTGCCTGGTGCGGCTGCAGCAGGACGATCGCGCCATGGCCGATTTCGAGCAGGCGCTGGCCTTGAAGCCCGATCTCGCCGCCGCGCTCTATGGCAGAGGACTTGTGCACATGCACCGCGGCGGGCTCAGGAACGCGATCGCGGATTTCGACGCCGCCATCTTCATCTCACCCAATTACGGGTTGGCCTTTCGAGCGCGCGGCAACGCCAAACGCAAGTTCGGCGACGAACGTGGCGCGCGGGCCGATCTCGAACGCGCCCGCCAATTGCTGGGGAAATAGGCAAGCCTAGCCTCAGAACTCCCGATCGGACCCCGTGGTGGGACAGACGATCGTTTTTTGTCGTCTGTCAGGCTGGTTCCGGTCTGGCGAGGACCGACAGACCACGAAAAGCGATGGCCTGTCCCACCGGTAAGCTTGCCAGGGACGTAACGGAAATGGCGAATTCGGCCGATAAGGCAATCTGGTGGTGAATCCTGACGACAGGCCGACCTTGGAACTCCGGCTGCTTCGCGAGTTGGCGCAACGGCTGGTTTGGAGCGGCTTGGTTTGCGCTTTGTTCGCAGGTTTATTCTCGCTCAGCCTGCACGCGGGAGTGCGAACGGTTGCGCTCGGGTTGTCGGCTCTGCTCGGGGTGTTGGGAGCGATCCGGACGCTGCTGGCCAGGCGCGTGATCCATCTGCCGGAGATTGGACCCGACGGCGGACGGCTGAAACAGGTAGCGGGAATTCAGGGCCTGGCATTCGGAGTGTTCACGGCCTATGCGATTTGGAATGTGCGCGGGCTGGTCATTCCGGAGTGCATGCTGGTGTTGGGGATCGCCGGCATTTCGAGCGCCAGTGTCAGTCTGTTTGCCACATTTCCGGGCCTGGACCGGCTCATCGTGGGCGCCCAGGTGCTGCCGGTGTATATCTGGTCCGTGTATGCCACGCCTCGTTACGGCTGGCTGCTGGGAGCCCTGATCGTCATCCACGCGGTGACCATGTTCCAACTGATCCGGGTGAATAGCGCGCACCTGCGGCGCATGTTTCTCGCCCAGATAACCCTGGAGACGCAAAGCGAAGACCTGCGCCGGGCCCGCGACGCCGCCGAGCAGGCTTCTTCGGCGAAGATGCGTTTTCTGGCGAATATGAGCCACGAGATTCGGACGCCGCTGAACGGCATCATCGGGCTCGCGGAGGTTCTCAATGCCGCGGCCCTGGCGCCGGAACACCACGAACTGTTGGCCGATATCGGCCGGAGCGGAGACCATCTGCTATCGATCCTGAACGGCATTCTGGATATGGCCAAAGTCACCTCCGGGAACCTGTCGATCGAGCGGACGTGTTTCGATCTCTCGCGGCTGATTCGCGAGATTGCCTCCCCCGCGGCGGCACAGGCCGAAGCGCGGCAACTCCGCTTTGTGCTGCGATTGGCGCCGGATTTGCCCCAGCAGGTGGATGGAGATTCGGTCCGCATCCGGCAGGTCGTCTCGAATCTGCTCAACAATGCGGTCAAGTTCACACCCTCCGGGGAGGTCCGGCTGGCGGTGGAAGCGCCCCGCCAGGGCTGGGTCCGTTTCGAGGTTTCCGATACGGGCATCGGACTGTCACCGGAACAGACGACGGGTCTTTTCCAGGAGTTTCATCAAGTGGATTCGTCGACCACCCGGAAGTTTGGCGGCACGGGACTCGGCCTTGCGATTTCCCACCAATTGACGAAGCTGATGGGAGGACGGCTGGGGGTGGAGAGCCGCTTGGGGGAGGGCTCGACTTTTCAGGTGGAGCTACCGCTCGCGGCGGCCGGGGACAGGTTCACCAGCATCTCCATCGCGGCACCCTCGGTACCGGCCCTGTTGCCAGGACTGCGCGTGCTGGTGGTGGAGGACAATCCAGTCAACCAGAAAGTGACCTTCGCCATAGCGTCCCAGGCTGGTGCGGTCGTCGACATCGCCGAAAACGGGCGGGAGGCGGTAGAGCGCCATCGGGCCGTTCCCTACGACATAATCCTGATGGACTGCGAGATGCCGGAGCTGGACGGTTACCAGGCCACCGCCTTGATTCGCGCCTTGGCCGGCAAGGCTTCCCTGGTCCGCATCATCGGCGTGACCGCCAATGCCTTCACCGAGGACCGCGACCGCTGCATCCGCGCCGGAATGAATGGATACGTGGCCAAGCCGCTGACTCGGCGGCGTTTGCTGGAGGCCATGTCGCAGCCGGTCCTCGAAGAACGGGCGCCGCGGGAAATCTCGATTGCCGGCAACGCGGGCGAATCGCCCCGGCCCCGGCGCCGTTGATGACTAATGATACAGTGTGCTTCATGCGGAGGAGTGTGAAGTTGTCGAGCCTGCATCTGGTGGCGGTTCTTGCCGGGGCTTTGATGGCCGTGCCGGCGTCGGCCGAGAACGATCCGGACCTGAACCGGGCCGGCCGGCTGGAGTGGTTCCGCGATCAGGGTTTCGGCATGTTTATCCACTGGAGCGTCGACTCCCAATTGGGCTCGGTCATCAGCCATTCCCTGGTGGGGGCCTCGCCCGACTACCTCGACCGGTTCTTTAACGGCCTTCCGAAGACGTTCAACCCGCGGAAGTTCGATCCCGGCGATTGGGCCACGCTGGCCCAACTGGCCGGCATGCGCTACGTGGTTTTCACGGCCAAACACCATTCCGGTTTCTGCATGTTCGACACGGCCACAACCGGCTTCGGCATCATGCACACGCCCTTCCGGCGGGACATCGCAGCCGACGTGCTCAAGGCCTTTCGCGATCAGGGCCTGGCGGCCGGGCTGTACTTTTCGCCCGACGACTTCTGGTGGCTTTACCAGAACGGTAAGACGATTCAGCGCGGCACGCCCGAGGTGCAACCGCGGAACAATCCGGGGCTGCTCGCTTACGACCGCGCGCAGGTCAGGGAGTTGATGAGCCGCTACGGGAAGGTGGACGTGGTCTTCTTCGACGGCGAAGCCCAGGGGTTGCGCGAGGTGGCGTGGGAGTTGCAGCCGGACGTCGTGGTTACGCGCGGGGCCCTCCAGACCCCTGAGCAGTATGTCCCCGGCGTGCCGCTCGAAGGCGCCTGGGAAGCAAACCTGACCATGGGTACGCAGTGGCAGTACAAGCCGACCAACGAGGTTTATAAGTCGGGAGGCCAACTGATCGCAACGTTGATTGAGACGCGGGCCAAGGGCGGCAATCTGCTGCTCAACGTGGGGCCGAAGCCCGACGGAGAACTGCCCATCGAACAGGAGGAGCGCCTGCGGGAAGTGGCGCTGTGGATGTTCATCAACTCGGAGATGATCTATAGTGTGCGCCCCTGGGTGGTGACCAACGAGAACGATTACTGGTTCACCAGGAAAAAGGACGAAGATACGCTCTACGTGGCTGTAGCGGAACGGTGGAAGTACGGCGCGTGGAAGGAGATCGTGCTCAAGACGGTGCGGGCAACCGCCGAAACTCAGGCGAGTGTGCTGTCGCAGAGCGACAAGGTCCTGGAATACCAGCCCGGCGTCATACCGCAAACTACGTTTCGCCAGGCCGCCGATGGACTGCACGTCCGGGCCATGTTGGCGCAGCGCATTTACAACGACCGCAAATGGCCGGACCCGGTGGTCATCAAACTTACGCACGTCCAGCCCGCCATCAAACCGCCGCGGGTTTCGACCGGTGAGCCGGGTTGGAACGCGACGGACCGGGCAGTGACGCTCCAGGGTGAGATTGGCGATCTGGGCGACGCCACCGCCCTCGAAGCCGGGTTCGAATACCGTTCCGTCACCGGCATGGATGCGATGGAGCGGACAGGGGCGTGGACGGCAACCGCGCTCGTCAGGAGAACCGCCGCCGGCGCCTTCACCGGGACATTGAAAGGCCTCGCCCCCGGCACTTACGAAGTGCGCGCCATGGTGAAACACCCGCTGCTTACATTCTATGGACTGGATAGAATGCTGGTGGTGAAGTAGGCGGCCGCGGGCTTAGGGGGAAAACGGGTCAGCCTGAACTTGTACCTTTTCGGTCTGGTGAAAAGGTAGCAGCAGGCTGCACCGTCCCCTTTTTGCATCTTCGCTGAACTCCTCGCGAGTCGCCCTGCTGGCGCCCTTCGGCCGCACGGCACCTCCATTTCACCCGCCTACTCATCTCAACACGGATTGAACTGCCGCGTTACTCGCCGCAGCCGGTAATAGCCGCGTACGGGCTGCCTCCGGCGCGCACTTGCTGGAAACCCAATCCGGCAAAGGAGTCCGCGGGTATAGGCTGCCTGGGCCTTGTTGGCCGGCATTTTGGAATATTGTGCCAGTCCGCTCTGCCCCCTTTTCGATGAATCGAAAAGGTATTAGTTCAGGCAGACCCGTTTTTCCCGACCCGTTTTTCCCCCGTAGCCTGTCACCGGTTTTCCTCGCAGCTTCCCCCGCCGTTTCCGGGGCTTTTCGCTGGCGCCACGCAATTCCCCGACGATTTTCGTGGCGCGCGCACTCGTGCGTGCCGCGTCGAGACATCCTCTCGACGGTCGCGCTCCGACGGAGAGTCCTGCAGTCTATGGATCGCTGCTGTCCCTTGGTCGCGTGCCATGCTGTTCCGCGCGGAAACGTCCCGTCTGTCCCCGGGAAACCCCCGGGAAACCCGTCTGTCCCCGGGAAACCAATTAATTCGTCTGTCCCCGGGAAACCAATTCGGCGTTACGCGATTTGCTGAACCCATTGGCTTCGCCAAGCGGGCGCCTCGAAGGGGTCCGCGAAGTACTGTGTTTCGTGCACGACTTTACCGTTGCGAAACTCCATAATGCTCACTGTGAATGCCGGTCGCCCCTGGTAGAGGATTGTGTATTCCGTGATCCAGAGGTCGCCTTTTCCCAGAATTCGCCTGACGTTGAAACCTGACGGTTTGCCGGGGTGATGACTCCGCAAGGCCTGTAGATTGGTTCGCCCGAGGATTCGCTCGCCTGACTGCGGATAGTCGCAAATGGCGTCGTCATCGTAAATATCGTGTTCCGCACCTGCATCGCCGACTGCCGACGCATGCCAGTGCGCATTCAGGGCTTCACGTATTCGTTCCTCTTCCACGGATTGCTCCAATTGTTGTTGGCTTCCAGTTCACTTGCCTTGTGCGATGAAACCGGGGACGCCGGTCTTCACTACTTCATTGAGCCGCTGCCTGGTTTGAATGCGATTGATTTCGTTAAACGCGTCTTCCGGAAGGGCGGAGATGTCGAAATTCTCTCGTGCACGGGCTGCAGTCTTAGGCGTGGTGAGCACAGCCGTACCACGCTCCACCGCCCATGCCAGCAGAACCTGTGCCGGTGTCTTCCCCACTCGTGCGGCGATTGCCGAAATGACTGGATCTTCGAGCAGCCCCGGCCTCATCCCGTGACCCAATGGCGCGAAGGCCAAGAACACAATACCCTTCTCCTTGCAGAATTCCAGAAGCTCCGTTTCCGGCAGATACGGATGGGCTTCGACCTGGACCACGGCTGGCTTGATTCTTGCGGACTCGTATATGGGCAACAATTCGTTCAAGCCGATGTCCGACAGCCCAATGGCCCGGCACCTGCCATCGTCGACGAGACTTTCCATTGCTCTCCATGTATCGAGCAGAGTCACTCCGTTGTCGTAAAGGACATTGCCGTTTTGATCTCGAGGGTCCTGCTCGTCTCCCGGTTGAAATGCGAACGGAGTATGAATGAGGTAGAGATCCAGATAGCTGAGCCTGAGTCTGCCCAGACTTGCCTCGAAGGCCGGTCCGACACGGTCGGGCCGATGATTGGTGTTCCACAACTTAGTGGTAACGAAAATGTCTTCGCGTGCGACCCCTGCGGCAGCAAGTCCCACCTGCAACGCCTCGCCCACCTCGCGCTCGTTGCCGTATCGTTCCGCACAATCGAAATGTCGAAATCCGGCTTCCAGTGCGTCTCCGGTCGCAGTTTTCGTCACGGCCGCGTCGGGAATCAAGGTACCGAAGCCGAGTGCGGGCATATGGCCGCCGCCGTTGTTGAGCGGCATTCTCATCAGCCGAAAATCGGAAGATTCCGTCATGGGGCACCTCCGCGTTACTTTGCGTTTTCCATAACGCTTGGATTCAAAGTTGAGGTCCCTGGCTTCAAAAAAGACGACACCGAGGGACACGCGACAGGCCAGGAGGCCTGTCCCACAGGGCAGAGGAGCCGCAACCCAAAAAACACCGGCGACAAGATCGCCGGCGCTATCGAAGACAAGAACGTCGGCTCGAAAGCCGACGCCGCAGACTAACAGTCCGCGCCACGGAGAATCGTCGCGGCATCCTGCTAGACTGAAATTGCCCCGGTGATCCGGCGGCGAATCTTCATGTTCCTTGGCGAAGCCTTCCGGTTCAGTGCGCAAGCTCTACGCGCCAATCCTATCCGCAGCTTTCTGACTGGTTTGGGTATGGTGATTGGCACCGCCTCGGTGATCCTGGTGGTCACCATTTCTCTTACCAGCCGCGACTACATCCTGGAGCAGATCGAAGGCATCGGCTCTAACATCGTCTTCGCCTACTACGTCACCAGCGGACCTACCGTCACGTCGGCAGACGCCGATTACGTCAAAATGACCGATGTCGAGGCCGTCCGCCAGGATCTGGCCGCCGATATTGTCGCCGCTACCGGCGTCATGTCCAGCTTCGACCGGGTGCTGATCGGCAGCCGGCAGCGCGAAGTGAAAGTGATCGGCACCGACCAGGAGTACCGCGCCGTGCGCAACATCGTCATCAGCTCGGGCCGGTTCCTCGATTCGAGCGATCTGGCGCTACGCGAGAAAGTGATCCTGCTCACCGACGCCCTGGCCGCGCGCATGTACGGCGTCCGCGCCACGGCTCTCCACCGGAAGGTGCGCCTGTTCGGGATCGAATTTACCGTCATCGGCACGTTTCACGAGCGCGTCGAGACCTTCGGCCAGTCGGAAATCGAGCGCGACACCGTGCTGATGCCGATAACGGTGCTGCGCTATTTCGCTCCGGTGGAACGGATCGACCCCATGTACGTGCAGGCCCGCCGGCCGGAACAGGTGGAGCGGGTGGCGGCGCGCATTCAGGAGATCCTCGAAAGCCGCCACCGGCCGGGCGCGCCCTATCGGGTGGAAACGCTCACGGCGATTCTGGAGGCGGCCAAGAATATTTCGCTGATCCTGTCGCTCGTGCTGGTTCTGGTTTCCGCCATCACGCTGGTGATTTCCGGCATCGGCATCATGAACATCATGCTGGTGACGGTGACCGAGCGCACCCGCGAAATCGGCGTGCGCCTGGCGGTAGGGGCTTCGGCGCGCGATATCCTGATGCAGTTTCTGGTGGAAGCCATGCTGGTGAGCCTGGCCGGCGGGTCGGTGGGCATTCTGGCCGGGGTGGCGGTGCCGCTATCGGTCGAGCTGTTCACCGATATTTCGATTCCCATTTCCCCGGTGGCGATAGCGGTGGCTTTCGGCGTTTCCTGCCTGGTGGGGCTGGTCTTCGGCATCCTGCCCGCCAACCGCGCCGCCCACCTCAACCCCACCGAAGCGCTGCGGTACGAGTAACCGCGGCGCCGCGGAACCTTACATGAAGTAGTCTTTGACCTTCTCGAAGAGGCCTTTTTCGGCGGGAGTGTTGTCCACCGGGAGGGTATCGCGAAGCTGTTCCAGGAGTTTGCGCTGGTCGCGGGTGAGGCGGGTGGGGACGCGCACGGCGACGTGGACGTGCAGGTCGCCGCGTCCGCCGCCGTTGAGGACGGGCACGCCCTTTTGGCGCAAGCGGAACGCGGCGCCGTTTTGGGTGCCTTCGGGGACTTTCAGACGGTGGGGCCCTTCGAGGGTGGGAACGTCGATTTCGGCGCCCAGGGCGGCCTGGCCGAAATTGATAGGGATGGTGCAGTGCAGATCGTTTTCGTGGCGCTCGAAGAACGCGTGCTCTTTGACTTTGAGGAAGACGTAGAGGTCGCCGGGAGGGCCTCCGGAGGCGCCCGGGTTGCCTTCGTTGGCCAGGCGCAGGCGGGTACCGTCGTCCACGCCGGCCGGGATATTGATTTTCAACTTCCGCCGCATCTGGCGATGGCCCTGGCCGCGGCACTCGGCACAAGGGTTACGGATAATCCGGCCGGTGCCGATGCAGGTATTGCAGGTACGGCGGATGGAGAGAAAGCTTTGCTGGTAGAGGACCTCGCCGCGGCCGTGGCAGGTGGGGCAGGTGGAGGGGCCGCTGCCGGGTTCGGAACCGGTGGCGTGGCAGCGCTCGCACGGCTCGGTGCGGGGCACCTGAATTTCGGCGGTGAGGCCGAACATAGCTTCTTCGAAGGCGATCTCGAGATCGTAGCGGACGTCTTCGCCGCGCTGGGAGCGGGTGCGGCGCCGGCCGCCGCCTCCGAACAGATCGCCGAAACCGAAGAAATCGCCCAGAATATCGCTGAAATCGGCGAAGGCGTCGGGGTTGAATTGAGAGCCACCGGCGGGGCCCTGCAGGCCGGCGTGGCCAAAGCGGTCGTAGGCCGCCCGCTTCTGCGCATCGCTCAGCACGCTGTAGGCTTCCGAGGCCTCCTTGAAGCGCTCCTCGGCGTCCGGATTATCGGGATTCCGGTCGGGATGGAATTGCAGGGCTAGCCTGCGGTAAGAACTCTTGATTTCGGATTCGCCGGCTTCCTTGGGCACGCCCAGGATTTCGTAGTAATCGCGTTTGGACACTGGATTTGCCATTTTAGGATCTGACGGCGACCTTCACCATAGCCGGCCGGAGGAGCCGTCCCTTGAAGTCATAACCCCGCTGATACTCGCTCAGGATGGTTTGATCCTCCACATCCTCAGTTTCCACACGGTCCACCGCCTGGTGGCGGTTGGGATCGAATTTCTTGCCGGCGCTGTCAATCGGCTCCAGACCGATCTTTTTGAGGCACTCGTAAAGGCGCTGATAAATCAGTTCGACTCCCTTGGCGTAGTTGGCGTCGGCGGTTTCCACCTTAAGGGCGCGTTCGAAATCGTCGAGCACGGGCAGCACGTCGCGGACCAGGTCCATGGCGGCGAACTGGAGATACTCGGAACGCTCGCGTTCGCCGCGGCGGCGGGCGTTATCGAAATCGGCACGAGCCCGCTTCAGGCGATCTTCCAGGTCGTTGTTTTCCGCCAGCAGGCGGTCGCGTTCCGCGGCCAGAGCCGCCTGTTGAGATTCGGGCGTCTCCACCGGCAGAGTTTCGCCGGTACGCACGTCGGAAACGTTCGATTCGGGATTCTGAGGTTCCACTGATTCTAGCCTACCAAAAGCGTCAATTCGATCCAAAGAGGCGTTCGTACTACAAATGCATTTACCAGCAGCCGATGGTAAGAACTACTCCATCAGAGCCCTGAAAAATCAAATTCAAGCCACGGATGAACACGGATAAAACCTTTGTTTTCTTCATCCGTGTTCATCTGTGTTCATCCGTGGCTCTATTTCTTTATTCGGGTCAGAATTGAGCGCCAGCCAGCGCCCGGCTGGTTTGCAGGACGGCCGCCATCACGCGCTCATAGTGCATACGCATGGGGCCGAGCACGGCCACCTTGGCGGGTTGCCCGCTGGCCATTTGGACCGTCATTCCGATCAGGGCCAGGTCTTTCATCGCCGGATGCGCTTCTTCCAGGCCCACGCGCACTTGCAACTCCCCGGCCGGCTCTTCCAGAAAGCGATCCAGGAGTTCGATCAGGCGCTGTTTTTCCTCCAAAGCGTGCAATAAATCGCGCAGCTTCTCGCGGGTGAGGCGCAAATCGAGGCCGACCAGATTGGAGGCGCCCTCCATGTGCACTTCGGTGGTCACTTCCACGTCCAGCAAACCCTTCTGGTAAAGCATCTGCAACTTGCGCAGCACGGCGTCGTAAAGCGCCCGCTCCTCCAGCATGCGGCGCACCAACTCGCGCCGGGCATCGCCCAATCGCCAGCCGGAGAAATTACGATTGACGTAATTTCGGATGGAGATGAGATCCTCGGCCGGTACCGGCTCGTCGACCGCCACCACGCGATTGTGGACCTCGCGGTCGCGCGTCACCAGAACCATCAGCACGCGGTTATCGGAGAGCGGAATCAGCTCGATCTGGTCCAGTTCCTGGGTCAGGGAAGGGATGGCGGCGGCGATTCCCACGTTGCGCGTCATTTCCATGAGGACATGGCTGGAGCGTTCCACGCGGGCGCCCAGGGTGGGCAATCCGCTGAACTCGGTTCGCAACCGGTCCGACTCACCGCCGGCGACCCGCGCCGCGGTGAGCAGGCTCACATAGGCGCGGAAGGCCTTCTCGGTGGGCACCCGGCCGGCTGAAGTGTGCGGCTGGGCAAGGTATCCCGCATCCGCCAAGTCCGCCATTACGTTACGGATGGAAGCCGGGCTGAGGGCCTGACTGCGCAGCCGCGAGAGGGTGCGCGAGCCGATCGGTTCACCCGTCTCGATAAAGGTTCGGACGATGGAACTCAAAATCTCCCGGTGTCGCAATTTAAGAGCTGTTTGGGTGCCCATGGCGTGCGCGACTCTAACTTCCCCTATAGCCAATTGTAACGAATTGAAAGCAAAGGGGTCAAGATACAGGTACACAATACCCGCGGCGGCCCATCCGATTTCGACGCACGATCCGCCGATCTTGCTAGAATGACCGTTCCGGCCCAAAGGAGGTTCCCGGTAAAGTGGCGGCTCTGAAGACCCTCGTTCGTATTTTCAGCTACCTGTTCCATTTGGTACTAACCCTCTTTCTGCTGGCCGTATCCGCGCTGGCGATGGCTTCGTCGACGGTTTCTCTTCGCCTGGACATTCTGCCGTGGAGCGGCCCGGCGCTGGTGCGCTGGCTGCTGGTCGGGTCGCTCGTGGGACTCGCGAGCGTGGTGCTGGCCATGGCGGGCAAGCTTCGTGGGCTGTTTCTGCTGTGGGCTCTGGCCGTGCCGGTGTTCCTGGTGAAGGGCTATATATTCGGCGGTTATCGCTTTACGGCGAGCGGAGTAGGCCTGGGGCTAGGCCTGCTGGGAGCCTCGCTATTGGCTTTCGCCGGCGCCTGCCTGCAATGGCCGAAGCGGCCGGAGCGGCTATAGCGAGCCGGCGGAGAAGCGGGAGTTACGCTACCTTCTGAACTTTGCCGTCGCGAATGCAGGAAGTGCAGACGCGGAGGCGCTTGCCAGCGCCGTTCACCAACGCGCGGACCGACTGCAAATTCAAGTTCCAGCGGCGCTTGGTGACGTTATGGGCGTGACTGACTTTGTTCCCGAATTGCGGCTTGCGGCCACACACATCGCAAACTTGTGCCATAAGACAGAAATCTCCTGGGTGAATCGAAACTACAATCCTAGCAGGAGAGCGGGCGATCCGGCAATGCCTACTTCAGCTTGTCCAGTTTCTTGCGGATTTCGGGGGCATTCCTGGCGTCGGAAGCCAGTTCCAGGTATTTGGAGTAAGCCGCCCGCGCGCCCTGCGCGTTCTTCAGTTTTTCTTCCGCCTCGCCCAGCCGCAACCACGCCTCGCTATTGCCATCGTTCCACTTGGTCGCTTCCCGGTAGCGGCCGGCGGCGGCGCGGAAGTTGTGCTTCTTGGCGTATTCATTGCCGATATCCACGCTCTTTTTCGACTGGAGCGGATTGAAGGAGTAAGAATCGACCGAGAGCGACGAATCTTCCTCCGGGGGGTCCTCTTCCGCCCCGGTGGCCTGCGGCGGATGCTCTTTTTTCAGGGTAGTGGTATTCGGCGGTGCCTGCTGTTGCGGCGTGCTCTGTGCCTGTAAAGGGCATACCCCGGCAGCCAACAGCACCAAGACCCAGCGTGACATAATTCAATTATAGCCAGCCCCCGATGGACCTCCGCGAAAAGGTCGCGCAACTGCCCGCCGAGCCTGGAGTGTACCTGTACAAGGACGCCTCCGGACGGGTGATCTACGTAGGCAAGGCCAAGAGCCTGCGGCACCGCGTACGCAGCTATTTTTCCGAAGACAAGCTGGCGGACATCAAGACCGGCACGCTCATCTCCGAAGCCACCGACCTGGATCACATCCTGGTCGATAACGAAAAAGAAGCCCTGGCGCTCGAGAACAACCTCATCAAGCAATACCAGCCGCGCTTCAACATCCTGCTGCGCGACGACAAGACGTACCCCTACGTGAAGCTGACGCGGGAGCGTTTTCCGCGGGTCTACGTCACCCGGCGGCTGCGCAAGGACGGCGCCACCTATTTCGGCCCTTTTTTCCCCGCCAACCTGGCGCATCGCCTGGTGCATTTCATTCATCGCCACTTCCAGGTGCCATCCTGCAAGCTGGATCTGACGCGATTTCACCCGAAGCCTTGCCTGCAATATCACATTCACCGCTGCCTGGGCCCGTGCGTGGAAGGGTTGACCACGGACGAGGCTTTTGCCGGCGCGGTGCGGGATACGCGGCTGTTTCTGGAAGGGCGGCACGGCGACCTGGCGCGGGAGTTGCGGGCACGGATGGAAGCAGCCTCGGCGGAGACGCGCTTCGAGGAAGCCGCCGGATTGCGCGACCTGCTCTCGACGGTGGAAGAGATCGAGGAGCGGCAGAAGGTGGCCGCCGCCAAGGGCGACGACATCGATATTCTGGCGAGCTACGCCGAGCCGCCGCTGGTGGCGCTGAACCTGTTTCACCTGCGCCACGGCCAGGTGGTGGACCGGCGGGAGTTCTTTTGGGAAGACCAACTGGCATTCGACCCGCCGGAGTTCTACTCCTCGCTGCTGCAGCAACTCTATCTGGATGCGCAGTACATTCCCACCGAAATTCACGTGCCGGTGGATTTCGAGGACCGCGAGGCGCTGGAAGAGCTGCTGAGCGAAAAGCGCAACCGGAAGGTCGAAATCCGCACCCCGCAGCGCGGTCAGAAGAAGGCGCTGTTCGACATGGTGGAGAACAACGCCAAGCATAGCTTCGAGGCTCGTTTCCGAGTGTTGAAACCATCCTCGCGCGCCATCCGGGAAGCCTTGCAGGAAGCGCTGAACCTGCCCTCGGCGCCGGAGCGGATCGAGTGTTTCGACATTTCCCATATTCAGGGGACCGACAAAGTGGCCAGCATGGTGGTGTGGGAAGACGGCCGCATGAAGAAAGCCGACTACCGGAAGTTCATCATCAGGACGGTAGTGGGCAACGACGATTTTGCCAGCATGCGCGAGGTGGTTTCGCGGCGGTACGGGCGGCTGAAAGAAGAAGGCAAGCCGATGCCGGGGCTGGTGCTGATCGATGGCGGGCTGGGGCAGTTGCATGCGGCGGCGGAATCGCTCGAAGCGCTGGGGTTCGCCGATCAACCGCTGGCCTCGATCGCCAAACGCGAGGAAATCATCTACGTGTACGGCCAGGAGGACGAACCGGTGGTGCTGGACCGGTTCTCGCCGATACTGCACCTGGTGCAATCGATTCGCGACGAGGCGCACCGGTTCGCCGTCACCTTCCACCGGTCGCGGCGCAACGCCCGCGCACTGACGAGCGAGTTGGACCAGATTCCCGGGGTGGGCGCGAAGACGGTGACCAAGCTGTTGAAGCAATTCGGCAGCCTGGAACTGGTGCGGGCCGCGAGCGATGAGGAACTGGCCGCATCGGTGGGACCCGCGGCGGCGAGGCGGATACAGGCGCACTACCGGACGCCGGAGACGGTGCGGGAAGGGTAGGGGCTGCTCCACGTTATGCTGGCTGCATGCGAATTGCGATTTTTCTTGTCTGCGCTTGCTCTCTGGCATGGGCGCAGCAGACGCGCCACGAAGTCACCGATAGTCCTTCGGAGTCCGGCCGAAAGCCCAATAACCCACAAATACCGGATGGGTACGCGACCTCCAGCCAGTTCGAGAGAGTGGTCATCTTCCGCTTCAAATTCCAGACCGACCTGCTGGCCGGCCTGAATACGATGATCAAGCAGAACCACATTCAGAATGCCGTGATTCTGGCTGGGGCGGGGTCGGTGATCAGCTACCAGATGCACCAGGTGAGCAACCGCGAGTTCCCGTCGAAGGACATGTTCGAGCAGGACCCGACGGCGGCGGCCGACCTGATCTCGATGAACGGCTACATCATCAAAGGCCGCGTCCACGCGCACATGACGCTGGCCAATCCGGAGAAAGCCTTCGGCGGGCACCTGGAGCCGGGTACGCGGGTCTTCACTTTCGCGATTATCACGGTGGGCGTGCTGCCCGACTCGGTGGATCTTACCAAGTTGGATGACGAGAATTACCGGTAGGTGAAAGCGGGGCGGACTATCGGGGAGCAGACGCTCCAATCCCGGCAACCGCTCCCTGACGGTCGCGGCTCGGTTAATCCAAAGGCAGGCGCGCGCCGGGCGTTATGCTGTGTGCATGCGAATCCCGATTCTTCTCGTTTGCGCCTTCTCACTGGCGTTTGCCCAGCAGACGCGCCACGAGATCACCAACACTTCGGCCGGCGACCGGAAGCCCAATAACCCGGCGGTGCCGGACGTATACGCCGTTTCCAGCCAGTTCGAGAGAGTCGTCATCTTCCGATTCAAATATCAGACCGACCTGCTCGCCGGCCTGCAAGCGATGATTAAGCAGAACCACATTCAGAACGCCGTGATTCTTTCAGGCGCAGGGTCGGTGATCAGCTACCAGGTACACCAGGTGAGCAACCGGGAGTTCCCGTCGAAGAATATGTTCGAGCAGGACCCGACGGCGCCGGCCGATTTGATTTCGATGAACGGGTATGTCATGAACGGCCACATCCACGCGCACATGACGCTGGCGAACCCGGAGAAGGCCATCGGCGGCCATCTGGAGCCGGGCACGAAGGTGTTTACTTTCGCGATTGTGACTGTAGGCGTGCTGCCGGATGCGCTGGATCTTACTAAGCTGGACGATAAGAGCTACCGTTAGTCGCGCTACCGCAAACCCACGAATGGGTTCACGACCCGGACCGTACCATACAGCCGGTCATGCTGCAGGTCCTCGGTGAGAATCTCCTCCAGGCCGTAATGCTCCGCGTAGGACCAGAGGTGGGCGTCGAACCAATTCAACTGATAGGCTGCGCATCCCCGAAGCGCGTTGCGCAGGATCGCTTCGTTAGGATAGAGAACCCGAAACTGCCTCAGGAACTCTTCCGCCTCGCGCAGAGCTTCGGCTTGGCTGAGAATGGCATGACCGCGGATGGGACGCGTCGCCGCGGCGACAAACTCCACGATCGCCTGGTGCGGCACGCGCACCGAGTCTTCGAGGATGCCGCGCCTAAGAATCTCAATGGCAGTTCTCTGCTTCTCGGGGAAGCGGCTGTCAAACCGGTAAACCAGAATGTTGGTGTCAACGAGAGCGGCCACGCCCGTAGAGTTCCTCTCTCGTCCAGCCCCGATCGCGAACCTGCCTCAGCTTGCGTTTACCGGAACGGCGGCGGTGCCGTTCGGTGGCCTGGTCGAACAGACGGAGCCGGGACTGAATATCGTCGGGCGCCGTTTGTCTACCGGCGGGAATGACACGGATCGCGTCTCCGGCCGGAATCCAGTCGATATTGTCGCCGGGGCGAATACCATACTGTTGCACGATTACCCTGGGAACCGTGACCTGGTATTTCGAAGTTATCTTAGCCATGGCGCGACCGGATCCTCCTCTGTCCTTACCATAGCAAGGACGGAATCCTTGTTCAAGGAGTCGCGTGCCGCGCGGCGAGGAGGGCCGAGACGTTCTCGGCTCAGCAGGCCGGGCAGCCCTCGCCGTGGGCTTGGGGAACGCTGTCCAACTCCTTCAGCTGAGAAGTAGTCAGTGGCCGGCCGGGCGGCGGCTTCTGGCCTCCCTTCGACCGATTCCTTCAGCGATCAGTGCCGTAACCAACGTATTCAGACTAACGCCTTCGCGTTGCGCGCGCTCGACCAGGCGGGCATGGAGACTCTTGGGGACGCGCTGGCGCCACTGGCCACTGCTCGCCGCGGAGCTCGGCTGCGGGACTCGTTCACCGAAGTCCGCGATAGTGGCCAGGCACGCCTCTAGGGCCTCGCGTCCGTGGCGAATGGCATCTTCGGGCGTTTTTCCATCGGCAATGCAACGGGGCACGTCGGGATACTCGACCAAATAGCCTGCGCCCTCCTCGTCCGGCAAGCGACGAACAACGAACGGATAGGCGTCCAAGTCAAAATTCTGTTTCTTGGCCATCATTCCTCCAGGAGCTTGAGAAAGTTCCTGACGTAAACGGGCAGGATCGGTTTGGCGGCGGGGACCGGCGCAACAACGCCGACGCTGTTGATGAACACGACATGGCTTGTTCCGTGCTGACGCCATCTGAGATTGAAATGCCGGGCCACGACTTTCAAGTCCTCAATTTGCCAATCGCGCGGGTGGTTTTTCATCCTCTCCACCAGCTTCGCAGCGTTTGACATCGTTCATAATGGTACCGTTGACGGTACCATTATGTCCACTCCTACGCGCGCGGGCACGATCAGGTGTCGAAACGAGAACCGCTCCCTTGGGAGCTGTGAACAGATCACAAATCGCAGGCGGAACCGCCTGCGCCACCAAGGCAGGTGCATTGTTTTCAATGGTGGAGCAGGCGGTTCCGCCTGCTCAGCGCGTTTCGGAGAGTTTTTTCACAGCTTCTTGCGGTCGCGGCTCGGGCTCAACGAACGATTTGACGAGCCCATCGATCGCTTGCAGCCTCTCCCAGAAGCCGGCGAGCAAGCTAAGCCGGAGGGCGTTCGCGCCGTCGGACAATGCGCGTTCGGGGGCATCGTGGGTCTCGACGAAGATGCCATTGACGCCCACGGCTACGGCGGCGCGGGCGAGCGGCTCGATGAATTCGGGCTGGCCGCCGGAGGCGTTTCCGGCGCCGCTGGGTATTTGCACGCTGTGGGTGGCGTCGAAAATCACCGGCCATCCGGAGTCGCGCATGATCTTCAGGCCCCGCATATCCACCACCAGGTTGTTGTAGCCGAACGAAGAGCCGCGCTCGGTCAGCAGCACCTGCGAGTTGCCGGTGGAGGCTACTTTTTCGGCGGCCCGATGAATGTCGTGGGGGGCGACGAACTGACCTTTCTTGATATTGACGATGCGGCCGGTGCGTCCGGCGGCTTCGAGCAGGTCGGTCTGGCGGCAGAGGAAGGCGGGAATCTGCAGGATATCGGCGACTTCGGCGGCGGCTTCGGCCTGGGCCGGTTCGTGGATATCGGTGAGGATGGGGAAGCCTTCGGCCTTGACGCCGGCCAGAATGCGCAAGCCTTCGCGCAGGCCCGGTCCGCGATAGGCGCCCGCGCTGGTGCGGTTGGCCTTGTCGAACGACGCCTTGAAAACGAAATCCCCCACGGCCTGACGGATTCCGTGGGCCATGCGGTGCACGTGCTCTTCGGATTCGATCACGCACGGACCGGCGATGAGTACCAGCGGCCGGCCCTTTTGAAATGCGGAAAAGTCAATGGGCACGGGAGTAAACCGACTCCGAGGCCGCCGCCGAGGAAGTTCGCAGGCGCTTCTGGCGGTGCTCGTAGGCCGCGCCCACGAAGGCCTTGAACAGGGGATGCGGCTCCATCGGCTTGGACTTGAACTCGGGATGGAACTGGCAGCCCAGGTACCAGGGGTGGTCGCCGAGCTCGCAGATTTCCACGTAGGTGTTGTCGGGGGTAACGCCAGTGATGCGCAGGCCGGCGGATGTCAAACGGGCTTCGTAATCGCGGTTGAACTCGTAGCGGTGGCGATGGCGTTCGTTGATGCCGGCGGTGCCGTAGGCGCGGTAAGCCAGGCTGCCCTCGGCCAGCTTGCAGGGCCAGCCGCCCAGGCGCATGGTGCCGCCCAGGTCCTCGACGCCCTTCAGTTCGCGCAGCTTGTAAATCACGCGGTGGGGCGCGCCGGGGTTGAATTCGGTGGAGTCGGCGCCTTCCAGGCCGCACACGTTGCGGGCGTATTCAATCACCATGGTTTGCATGCCCAGACAGATGCCGAAATAGGGGACCTTGCGCTCGCGCGCATAGCGGATGGCGTGGAGCATGCCGGCGATGCCGCGCTTGCCGAAGCCGCCCGGAACCAGGATGCCGTCGTACCCTTCCAGTTGCTTGTCGTTGTCGCCGGCGACGCCTTCGGCCTCGATCCAGTGAATGTTCACTTTCAATTGGTGGGCGAGGCCGCCGTGCAGCAGCGCTTCCTTCAGGCTCTTATAGGAATCCTCGTATTCCACGTACTTGCCGACCAGGCCGATGTTGACTTCGCCGCGCGGGTTCTCCAGGCGATCGAGCATGGCGATCCATTGAGCGAGGTCGCGCGGCGGAGCGTCCAGCTTCAACAGCCGCAGGACGATCTCGTCCACGCCTTCGTCGGCGAAGCTGATGGGGACGGCATAGACCGATTTCACGTCGCGCCCCGTGACCACGGCTTCCACGTCGACGTCGCAGAACAGGGCGATCTTCTCTTTCATCTCCTGCGGAATGAGACGTTCGGAGCGGCAGATCAATATGTCGGGCTGAATACCGAGGGCGCGCAGTTCCTTGACGCTGTGCTGGGTGGGCTTGGTCTTCATCTCCCGCGCGGCGGCGATCCAGGGCACCAGGGTGACGTGCACGAAAATGCAATTGCCGCGGCCCTGTTCGTGGCGCATCTGGCGAATGGCCTCGAGGAACGGCAGCGATTCGATATCGCCGACGGTGCCGCCGATCTCGACGAGCACCACGTCGACGTCCTGCGCCACGCGCTTCATGGCCGCCTTGATTTCGTTGGTGACGTGGGGGATCACCTGCACCGTCTTACCCAGGTAGTCGCCGCGGCGCTCGCGGGTGATAATCGTCTCATAGATGCGGCCGGAGGTGACGTTATTGCTCTGGGTGAGCTTCGAGTGGGTGAAGCGCTCGTAATGGCCCAGGTCGAGATCGGTTTCGGCGCCGTCGTCGGTGACGAAGACTTCGCCGTGCTGGAACGGGCTCATGGTTCCCGGATCGACGTTCAGATACGGGTCGAATTTCTGGCAGGCGATCTTCAGCCCGCGACTCTCCAACAGGCAACCGATGGAAGCCGCCGCAATCCCTTTACCCAGCGAGGAAACCACCCCACCCGTGACAAAAACATACTTCACCATCCCCTACCTCCTCTCCATGGACATTTCAAACAGACGCGCCACGCGGTCCAGGTCGGCGGGCGTATCCACCCCAATCGACTCATACTCGGTTTCGGCCACGCGGATGCGGAAGCCGTTTTCCAGCGCGCGGAGCTGCTCGAGGCGTTCGGTGCGTTCGAGCGGGCCTATCGGCAGCGACGGATAGGCGCGAAGAAAATCGGTGCGATACACGTATAGGCCGATATGTTTGTAGTAGCGCGAGCCGGCGGCGCGATCGCGGTCGAAGGGGATCGGGCAGCGCGAAAAATAGATGGCGTCGCCGGCGAGGTTGGTAACCACCTTGACCACGTTGGGGTCGTCGATCTCGCGCGGATCTTCGATGCGTTTCTTGAGCGTGGCCATGGCCACGGCGGGATCGTGCTCGACAGGCAAAATGGCGGCGTCGATGGCCGCCGGATCGATGAGCGGCTCGTCGCCCTGGATGTTGACGACGATGTCGGCATTTTCCGAAGCGGCCACTTCCGCCACCCGGTCGGTTCCGGAGGGATGGTCGGCGCGGGTCATCCGCACGCGCGCCCCGAACTCGCGCGCCGCGCGGTAAATGCGGTCGTCGTCGGTGGCAATCAGCACGGAAGTAAGGTATTGCGCCGTGCGCGCGCGCTCATAAACATGCTGTAACATCGGTTTAGAGGCGATGGGGGCGAGAGCTTTTCCGGGGAAACGAGAGGAACCGAACCGAGCGGGAATGACGCCCAGAATTTTACGCGGCACACGCTAGGTTACCACAAAAATCCCTGTGTTAGACTTGGGAAAGAAAGGATGGCTAGCGGCCTTGCTGCCTTCCGTCATGAAGCTGTCGTGCGCGGGCATCTTCAGTCTCGGATTGTTGTTTTCCCTGAGCGGTCAGGAGCAACCGGTCAGCATTGTGCCGCGGCCGAAAGCGCTCGAAAAAGCCGAGGTATTGCCCAAGGCGAACATCCGGGTGGACAGCACCCTGGTACTGATTCCGGTCACCGTGACCGACCCGATGAACCGCTTCGTGACTGGGCTGGAGAAGGAAAACTTTCGCTTGTACGAAGACAAGAAGGAGCAGGACATCACCCAGTTTTCGAGCGAAGACGCGCCGCTTTCGGTGGGTGTGATTTTCGATTGCAGCGGGAGCATGGGGCACAAACTGGAAAAGTCCCGCCTGGCGGTTTCCCAGTTTTTCAAGACCGCCAATCCGGAGGACGAGTTTTTCCTGGTGCAGTTCAGCGACACGGCCAGCCTGGCTCAGCCATTTACCCGAAACCTGGAAGAGATCCAGAACCGTCTCACTTTTACCCGGTCCAAGGGCAGGACTGCGCTGCTGGATGCGGTCTATCTCGGGCTGCATGAAATGAAAAGGGCGAAAAACCCGCGCAAGGCGTTGCTGATTATTTCCGACGGTGGCGACAACAACAGCCGCTACACGGAGAACGAGATCAAGGACCTGGTGAAGGAAGCGGACACGCAGATCTACGCCATCGGCATTTATGAGGATGCGGGCGGGCGCGGGCGCACGCCGGAGGAAGCCAACGGGCCGGCCCTGCTCACGGAAATCGCCGAACAGACGGGCGGACGGCAGTATTCGGTGGACAACCTGAACGAACTGCCGGACGTGGCGGCCAAGATCGGCGTGGAGTTGCGCAATCAGTACGTGCTGGGATACAGCCCGGGCAATTTGCAGCACGATGGGAAGTACCGCCATGTGCTGGTGAAGATCGTGCCGCCCCGCGGGCTGCCGCCGCTGCGGCCCTTCTGGAGACTGGGGTACTATGCTCCCGTTCAATAAACGCGTGAAGGTTTTGATTCTGCTGGGGGCAGCCTTAGTCGTGAACGGCCAGCAGAAACCGGCCGGCTCGGGCGCGGCCGAAGACGCGGGAGCGATTTTCCGTGCCGACACGCGGCTGGTAGTTTGTCACGCTACCGTGGTGGACAAGAACGGCCACCTGGTGACCGATCTCAAACAGCCGGCTTTTACGGTTTACGAAAACGAAGTGCAGCAGGCGATCAAGGTTTTCAAGCGCGAGGACGTGCCGGTGTCGCTCGGCTTGATCATCGACAACAGCGGCAGCATGCGGGAGAAAAGGGCCAAGGTGGCCGCGGCCGCGCTGGGTCTGGTGAAAGCGTCCAACCCCGAAGATGAAGTCTTCGTGGTGAACTTTAACGACGAGGCGTTCCTCGACTTGCCGCACGGCGAGGATTTCACCAGCAAGATCTCCGATATGGAAGAGGCTCTCAGCCGTATCGATGCCCGCGGCGGCACGGCCATGCGCGACGCCATCCGCATGTCCATCGACCACCTGAAGGAAAAGGCCCATCGCGACAAAAAGGTGCTGGTGGTGGTGACCGACGGGAACGATAATTCCAGCGTGATCAGCCTGGAAAACCTGGTCAAAGCGTCGCAGCAGAGCGATGTGCTGATCTATGCGGTCGGTCTGCTGAGCGAAGAGGAACGGCGCGAAGCCGCCCGCGCGAAACGCGCGCTGGAAGATTTGGCATTGGCCACGGGCGGCGAAAGTTACTTTCCCCACGAACTGGCCGAGGTGGACCGGATTGCCCAGCAGGTAGCGCACGATATCCGCAATCAGTACACCATCGAGTACACGCCCAGCAACCAGGCCATGGATTCAACCTACCGCAAGATCCGGATCGTGGTGAGTGCCGCCGGCCATCCGACGGTTCGCACCCGCAGCGGCTATTTCGCCACTCCGGACCAGTCCGCGCCCCCGGTCAAGAATTCCTCCGAGTTTCAGCAGCCCATCAAAAAAGAAAAGCCGCAATGATACTGGTCCTCTGGCGGCTGACTCGCGGCTACCGCCTGCGGCCCTGGAGGAGCCCCTATCTGCGCTGGCGACTGGAAACCTACTGGGGTGTCCATGCCGACCGGATCGGGTTTCGCGAGTTCTGGTCGCTTGCCTGGCGGCAGAGAAAACCGCTGTTCCGCTATCTGCGCTGGGCTGGGGAAATGAATCGCGCGCGCCATCGGGAGCCGGGAATTGATTCAGGCGGAGAACGCGGATAGAGGCGGGGCAAACAAAAAGGGGCAGCTTTCGCCGCCCCCCTTTTCCTCCGAGACTGGTGAGAACTTACTTCGAGGTGGTGCCAGCGGTGGTGCCGCTCTTGGGCGCGGCGGTCGAGTTCTTCTTGCTCACCGGCTTGGTATGCTTTTTGGTCTTGGCCGCGGCCGGCTTGGCCGTCGTCGCGGTGCTGGGTGTGCTGCCGGCGGCGGGCGGATTGCTCTGCGCGGCGAAAGTGAACGGCACCATGGCGAGTGCCAGTGAAAGGGTGGTCAGCGTCTTTTTCATTTTCTTTTTCTCCCGGCGGGCCTTACCGCCCGCTCACAATTCCATCTTGCGGTAACCGGCGAAGATTTCCGATAGCCTCGACAGGCTATAAGAGGCCACGAATTCGGGGCATTGGCGGTTAAGGTTTGTTAGGAATAAGCTGTCAGCGTTCAGCAGTCGGCGGTCAGCTTCGAGCTTTCTACCGACCACGATGCCGCAAGAGCTGATCGCTGAAAGCTGATCGCTGAAAGCTCCTCACTCCAGCTATAGTTAGAATCGTTCAGATGCACGCGCGCGAGATCACCCACCGCAACGTTTTCGTGACCCTGATTGCAGGTTTCGCGCTGGTAATCCTGCTGCTGTTGGCCGCCGCCATCGTGGGCGCGCGCAACATTCACTCCATTCAGACGGGCGCGGCCAGCCTGGCCGAGGAGCAATCCGTCACCGCCCATCTGATCGACGAATTAGAGCGCCAGCAGACCAGCCTGAGCGACGTGTTCGCGGTTTTGGCGCGCGACCCCGATTCGGTCGATTTCGAGCGGATTCTCAGTCAGCTCGACGCGGCCGATCGGGACATCGACCGCATCTCCGCGGAAGGCGCCAGGACGGCCGAAAGTGTACTGTGGCAGCGTCTGAAGCAATCCTCGCTCGAGTTCTCCGCCGAAGCCCGCCGCATTCTGGCCGAAGACGCGCCGGAGACGTTCGCGCCGGCGGAGCTGTTCCGCGACCATGAAGCTTTTCTTTCGGTGGTGGCGCGGCTGGTGGAAGCCGAATACCGCAAGGCCGGTGCGGCGCAGGCCGAAATCGACCGGCGCTCGGCGCGGCTGGTTTCCAGCACGGTGCTCTTCACTGCGGCCAGCGTGCTGCTGGCGCTCGGGTTCGCCGCGTTCACGGTGCGCATGGCCGGCGGGCTGATTCGCGGCCTGGAGGCGCAATCGGCCGAACTGGCGCGCGTCTCCTGGCACCTGATGGAAGCCCAGGAGGCCACCGCCCAGCGCTTCTCCCATGAGCTGCACGACGAGCTCGGCCAGTCGCTGACCGCCGTCAAGACCAATCTGGCGGCGCTGAGCGGCAAGGACAAGCTCCACTCCGAACGGCTGGAAGACTGCGCCAGGTTGGTCGATGAGGCCATCGGCAACGTGCGCCAGATGTCGCAGCTCCTGCGCCCCACCATCCTCGACGATTTCGGATTGGACGCCGGCCTGCGGTGGCTGGCGGAAGGTTTCGGCGCCCGCACCGGTATCGAAGTGGTTGTGGAACCCGGCCAGTCCGGCCGCCTGGCCGAGGAAACCGAAACCCACCTGTTCCGCATCGCCCAGGAGGCGCTCACGAACGTGGCCCGTCATTCGGCGGCGACTCGCGTTGCCATCCGCATGGACCGGCAGGGCGGGGAAGTCCGCCTGGCCATCGAAGACAACGGCCGGGGCCTTCCCGCCGAGCCCCATGGCGGCGGCATGGGCCTGATCGGCATGCGCGCGCGTGCCCGCAGCGCCGGCGGCGGCGTATCGATTCGCTCGCGCCCCGGGCAGGGTGTTCTAATTGAGGTTCGGGTACCCCTGCGACCCGAATCGCCCCATGAAACGCATCCGCATTCTTCTGGCTGACGATCACGCCGTAGTCCGCCAGGGTTTCAAGATGATCCTGGCCGAGCAACCCGATATGGAGATCGCGGGCGAAGCGGCCAACGGGCGCGAGGCGGTCGAACTGGCCGAGAAGATCAAGCCCGACGTGGTGGTGATGGACGTGGCCATGCCGGAGCTCAATGGCATCGAAGCTACCCGCCGCCTGGCTGCGTCGGCGCCGCACATCCGCGTGCTGGCGCTGAGCATGCACAAAGACTCCGTCTATGTGCGGGAGATCCTGCGCGCCGGCGCCCGCGGCTACCTGCTTAAGGATTCGCCCGCCCAGGACCTGCTGGCCGCCGTGCGCGCCGTGGCGGGCGGGGAAGGCTACCTCAGCCCGGCGGTTTCGAGCGCCGTGCTGGACGACTATCGAAAGCACGTCACCAACCCGATCGATCTGCTCACCAGCCGCGAGCGCGAAGTGCTGCAGATGTTAGCCGAAGGTAAGACCAACAAGGAAATCGCGGGCGTACTGAACCTGAGCGTCTATACCGTGGATGCGCACCGCGGGCGAATCATGGAGAAACTCAACGTGCACAGCATCAACGAGCTGGTGAGATTCGCGGTGCGTAATGGGTTGATCGACTGACAACAACTACTCCGCCGGCTTGCGTTTGAGTCTTGCCATAATGTCGAACACTGGCTTGTTCTCGGTGTACACTCGCCACTCTTTCACCAGGCCGTCCTCGACTACCGCCAGCCAGGCCGCCGGAGTCCGCCATTTGTTCTCCGGTTCGAGTCTGCCGTTTGCTGCTATGGTTCCGCCCGCCGCGCCGAACACGGCGACCTGGTTCCCGTTTTGGAATATCTCTTCGTGCGAGACCCAACAGTCCGGGCAAAAGGCGTAGTAGCCGCGCCAGCCGGCGCGCATCTTCTCGCGGCCACGAACCGCCTGACCGAGGGAATCGATGAATACATGGTCTTCCGCCATCGACTCCGCCAGTTTGTCCGCGTCGCGGCGGTTGATGCGTTCGAGAAACTCGAGCACGGTATCGATCGCAGTCATGGGACCCTCCGGGGTAGTCTAGCAGGGCCGCGATCGCGGGACAATGGCGCCTGCGAGGCGAAGGGCGGCGAAAGCGGGTGCCGAGCGACATGCCGTTGACGACATAATGCCTTCTATGACATACTGAAGCGTGGCATGGGAGGTAGAGTTCACCGATGAGTTTGGGGCGTGGTGGGACGGCCTGAACGCAGCCGAACAAAAGAGCGTCGACTTCGGCGTCCGTCTTTTGCAGGAGGTTGGCCCAATGTTGAGGATGCCCCACTCGTCCGGGGTTGGGATTTCGCGTCACGGACACCTGCGGGAACTGCGGATACAGCACGAAGGGCGGCCCTATCGGGTGCTATATGCCTTCGACCCTCGCCGGGTGGCGTTGTTGTTGATCGGTGGGGACAAGACCGGTAACGATCGCTGGTATGAGGAGTATGTACCGGTCGCGGATTCAATCTATGACCGACACCTGAAAGACCTTGGAGGTCCATGAGCGGGAAAGCCTCTGCGTAGTTACTGTCAACCGAGTTACCTTATTGTGGATTATATTAATTAACTTTATGGCCCGAAATTACAGGGAACTGCAGGCAAGAATGGATCCCGCGATCCGCGCGGAGAATAACCGATTGGTGCGCGAAGAGCTTAAGCGGATGGCGCTGGAGGAACTGCGGAACGCGAAACAACTTACACAAACCGATATGGCGGAGATGCTGAACGTGCCGCAAAGCTCCATTTCTCGTATTGAGCGGCGGGCGGATATGTATCTCAGCACATTAAGGAACTATGTTCATGCAATGGGGGGCGTGCTCCAGATTCAAGCCATATTTCCCGATGGGGGCGCGGTGGTCATAGACCGGTTTGGGGACTATCAGGATCAGCCTTATTTGGTCTGGGCTCGCGGGGAAGGCGGAGGAAGGTACCGTTTGCTTGCCCGTCCCTTTCACCATCACGGGGAACCGCTCTCAACCGGAGCGTTCAAGGTTCCGGGGTTCGTCAAGGCCATGAAAGCTCTTGGTCTTCCTGAATCGTCTGTCTCCGCCATCCGCAAGACCCTGGAAACTTCGGGCGAAGTGCTGATCGGCGGTTCAGTAGCGGCCGCGGATCGGATATTCACCGCCTCGGAACTGGTGGCGGCGGGCTTTGAGGCCGCCGAGGCCGAGCGCGAAGACATTTTAACGGGAGGCTAATGACGAGGTTTCCCCTACTCGCGCAATTCCACGATAGTCGCCCCGGCGCCGCCTTCCTGTTGGGGAGCGGGGTAGAACTTATTCACGTGCGGATGATGACTTAGTAACTCGTGGATGGTTTTGCGCAGCACGCCCATGCCGTAGCCGTGGACGATGCGGACGCGCGAGGCGGTAGCCATGACGGCGCGGTCCAGAAATTCGTCCACCAGGTCGCGGGCTTCTTCGGCGTGCTGGCCGATTACGTTGATTTCCTGGTGCACCGGGGCCAGCTCGGGCGCGGGACGGAAGGTCACGTTGCGGGGCAGCTTAGAGGCCGGCGCCGCCGCCTCCGGCAATACCTCCAGCACGTCGTCGATCGATACCTGCAGCTTCAGAAAGCCGGCTTCCACTTCGATCCGGCCGTTCGATAGCAGGCGGCGCACCCGCGCCGGTTCGCGCACGTCGCGCAGACGGACGCGCACGCCTTCCTGAACTTTCGGCGGGGCGAGGCTCCCCTGGCGCGCGTCGTCTTCGGTATTCAATACCGTGGCGGCGAAATCCTCGCGCAGCTCACGTTTAGTCTTCGACACACGGCGCTGGGCTTCCTGCTCGGCCTTGCGGCGGTCGGTGCCCTGGGCGATCTTGCCGATGGTATCCCGGGCCTGCTCCTCGAAACGCGCCAGGGCCTGGTCGGTGCGCCGCTCCAGCTCTTTCAGCTTGGCCGTCTCCCGCTTTTCCCACTCGCGCCCCAGTTCCTTCTCGCGGCGCTCCAGGTCGCTGAGCTTCCCTCGCAGCGATTGCTCCAGCGCCTGGGTGGTTTCGATGCGCGTCTCGAGCTCGCCCAGGAAGCGGGTCACGTCGCGCTCCCGATCGCTGAGCGAAGCGCGGGCGCGCCGCATGATGTCTTCGGGCATGCCCAGGCGGGTGGCGATTTCGAGGCCCGCCGATTTGCCCGGCAGTCCCAGCCGCAGGCGAAACGTGGGGGCGAAGGTTTCCTCGTCGAAGCCCACCGAGCCGTTGACCACCCCTGCCGTGCCGGCGGCGTAAATTTTGAGCGCCAGCAGGTGGGTGGAAACCACGGTGAACGCGCCGGCCGCGCGGAAGTGCTCGACGATGGCGACGCCCAACGCGCCGCCCTCTTCCGGGTCGGTAGCCGAGCCCAGTTCGTCGAGCAGCACCAGCGAATCGGCCGTTACGTTCTGCGCCATTTCGCGAATACGCGACATGTGGGCGGAAAAAGTGCTCAGGCTTTCCTGAATGGATTGATAATCGCCGATATCGGCCAGTACCCGGTCGAACAGCGGAAATTCGGCTTCGGCGGCGGGCACGGGCAGGGCGGCTTGCGCCATCAGGCTGAGCAGGCCGATGGTTTTCAGGGTGACGGTCTTGCCGCCGGTATTGGGCCCGCTGATGAGCAAGGTGCCCGATTCGCGCGTCAGCTCGAGCGAGATCGGCACGGCGTGGGCGGCCCGCTTGCGGAGGACGTCCTCGAGCAGCGGATGGCGGGCATCGCGCAGCGCCAGGCGTGCGCCGAAGCGGGGGATGACGCAATCGAACTCCACGGCGAAGCGCGCCTTGGCGAAAATCAGCTCCAGCGCGCCCATGGTGGCGCGGGTCTGGCGAATGGAATCGGCGTGACCGCGCAGGTGGTCGGTGAGCTCGCGCAGAATGCGTTGTACTTCCCGGGCTTCCTCCTCGTCCAGGCGCACCAGGTCGTTATTCAGTTCGATGGTTTCGAGCGGCTCAACGAACAGCGTATGGCCGCTGGAACTGGCGCCGTGAATCACCCCATCCAGCTTGCGCCGCTGTCCGCTGACGATCGGAACCACGTAGCGTTCGTTGCGGATGGTGACGAACTCCTCCTGCAGCACGCCTTCCTCGCGGTGGGCTTTGAGGAAGCGTTCCAGGGACTCCTGGATGGCCTTTTTCTGGCGTTCTTTCTCGCGGCGGATGCGGGCCAGGGCGACGCTGGCGCTGTCGGCGACGCTGCCGTCGGGCAGGATTTTGCCGCTCAGTTCGCGCAGCAGGAGACGAAAATCGCCGATCGAGTGGGCCCGCGCGGCGAGGCGCGGGAAGCGTTCGGCCGCCGCCAGCAAGAGGGATTTGGCGTCGTCGGCGCGGTCCAGCAGGGAGTAGAGGTCCGAGATCTCGCGCGCTTCCAGGGCGGCGCCCTCGATGTGCAGCTTGTGAACCGCCTCGGTCACGTCCGGCAAGCCGCCAAATTGCAAGCGGATCGAGGTGCGCTGGTATTGGATCGCTTCCCCGGCTTCGGCCAGGGCGGTTTCGAGAAGTGCGCGATCGGCGTGCGGCTCGAGCGCCGCCAGTTCGGCCGCACCCAGCGGACTGGCCACATAGCGGCCGAGCAGTTCCCGCAAGGCTTCGAATTCGAGAAGATTGGCGCTAGTCTGCATGTCGAAATCCCAGCATAGAACGTTGCACGGCCCCACATGGCCTTGACGCATGGTTCCAGATATGGGAACCTGGGTTGTGCGGATCGTCAGCAAGCGGCGGATCCGCGAGTTCGGCGCCAGATTTCCGCGAGCGGCCGAGCCGCTGAGACACTGGGCCAACGCCGTCCAAGGGGCGGAGTGGCGCAACCCGAGTGCGATGAAGGCTGATTTCCCGTCAGCCGATTCCGTGAGTGGCCTGACGGTATTTAACGTGGGCGGAAACAAGTATCGGTTGATTGCGTTTATTCATTACTCCCGCCAGATCGTCTACATCAAGCATATCCTCACTCACGGGGAGTACGACGAGGGGGAATGGAAATCATGAGCACGACAGTTGGAAATATCGATTTAAGCCGCTATGGCCGGCTCCTGGCGCGAACGGTTCCCAGGGTCATCAAGACCGAGGAAGAGAATGAGCGAGCGCTCGCCATTGTCGAATCGCTGATGTCGAAAGGCGAACAGAACCTGTCGCCGGAGGAAGATGCGCTTCTGGAATTGCTGGCCGGCCTGATTGCCGCTTTCGAGGAGAAGGCGTACCCGATTCCCCGTTCGGCGCCGCACGAATTGCTGGCTTTCCTGCTCGATCAGCGCGGCCTTACGGCCAAAGAGCTTTGGCCGGTAGTGGGTTCGAAGAGCCGCGTTTCGGAGATCCTGGCGGGAAAGCGCGGCATCGGCAAGGAACAGGCCAAGAGGCTGGCGGAATTCTTTCATCTCGATGTGGGCCTGTTTCTCTGAGCGACGGCTAATTCCGCAACGTTTTTCAGCGGTCGCCACTTACTCTAGGCGCGCTTCGGTCGCCGCTTTCTGAAGGCGCTCTCGATGACTCCCAGCGTGCCTTCGGTGATTTCTAGGGCGGCGAGGTCGCGGCGGCGGACCCATGCCACCTCGGCTACGTCGTCGCCAGCCTGCAGGGTTCCGCCCACGATGCGGCACCGATAGTCCACCAGCACATAATGGTATTCCACCGCGCCGGCGGAGTCGCGCATGATCCGCTCGAAGATCTGGAACATGCCGACCGGCTTCACTTCCAGGCCGGTTTCCTCGCGCACTTCGCGGCGTATGCCGTCTTCCAGCAGCTCGCCGGTTTCGAGCGCGCCGCCGGGCAGCGACCACCAGCCTTTCATCGGGATCTTGCCGCGCCGCGCCATCAGGATGCGGTCGCCGCGAATCAGAATGGCGCCCACGCCCACCATGGGGCGTTTGGGGTAGCGGCGGTTATCTTTAGTCGGCATTGGTTGTGCGGTTCAGGAAGAACAGCGGCGACAGGATCGCTGGCGCTACGGGCTTATTTTTCCTCATTGGCGTCGGTGCGGACGCGGTAAACATTGGCGCGCGCGGTGATGAACAGCGACTTCCCGTCGGCCTCGCCGAAGGCGCAGTTGGACGCCCCTTCGTGGGTCGGAATGGTGTGCAGCAGTTTGCCTTCGGGGCTGTAGATAGCCACTCCCTTGGCCGCCAGGTAGAGATTGCCCTTCTCATCGGTGCTCATGCCGCCGGGCACGCCATCGATGGAGGAGACCAGAACCCTCTGGCCCGTGACGTCGCCGGCGCGGTCCAGTTCGTACGCCGTCACCGTCCGTTCGTCGGCATTGGCCACATAAAGGACGCGGCCGTTGGGAGAGAGGGCGATGCCGGTGGGGCGGGTGGAAAGGCGTACCAGCAGTTTCATGGCGCCATGCGGCGGCAAGTGGTATACGCCGTAGAAATCCAGCTCGCGGTGCGCCGACTGGCTGGCAAACGCCGGGTCGGTGAAGTACGCGTGATCGTTCCGCGAGATCGCGATCTGGGCCGGCGCATTGAGCCGTTTGCCTTCCCAGCGATCGGCCACCACGGTGACGGCGCCGTCTTTCTCGGTGCGGGTGACGCGGCGGGTGCGGGATTCGCAGGTATACAACCGGCCCTCGGAGTCGAAAGCGTTGCCGCAGGGGCCGTGCGCGTCCTCCCGGAACACCGCCGGTTCGCGGCCGGGGGTCCATTGCAGCAGCTTATCGGAAGGCGTGTCGCTGAAAATCAGGAAGCCCTGCCTGGACCACGCGGGTCCCTGCGTGAAGACGTGGCCTTTGGCGACCAGGTCCGTGTGGAACAGGGCGAAATCCTGGCCCGCGAGAGCCGCCGCCAGCGTACCTGCCGCCAGGCAACCGGCCGCCGCGCGCGTCATTGGTTCAGGGTCTTCTGCACCACAATGTCGTTTTGGACCTGCTTGACGCCCTTCACTTTCTTGGCGATGGACGCCGCGCGGTCCTTCTGCTTTTTCGTGCCCACGGCTCCGCTGAGGGTGACCACGCCTTGTTGCGAGTCCACCTTAATGCTGCCGCCTTTGACGATCGGGTCGGAAGTCAGCTTGATGGCAATCTGATCGTCGATCACGTCGTCGCTCTTGGGTTGGTCAGCCCGCAGGATAAGGCAGAATGCGGCCGATAGAACCAGCAGGCTACCGATAAATTTATTCATCGTCTTCAAGCCCATTGTACCCGCTGTTGGCGGTCTGCCGGCTACCCGCCGCCGGCGGATATTCCACCGAAACCAGAAAGAGGCCTTTGGCGGGCGCGGTGGGGCCGGAGCGGGTGGGAAACGCCTCCGCGTCGAGATTGCCGCGGCCGGCTTCGATGAGAGTGCCCACCAGGTTGCGCACCATGTGTTTGAGAAATCCGCTGCCCCGGACGCGGTAGGTAAGGCGGCCGGGAGCGCGCTCCAGCACCGAAGAGAAAATCGTACGGACCTTCGAGCGCCCGAACGGGTCGCGGCCGTCGGCGGCCGCGAAAGCCGAGAAGTCGTGCTCGCCGGTGAAGACGGCGGCCAGCCGCGCCATCCTTGCCTCGTCCAGCGGATAAGGATATTGGTGCACGTAGGGCCACTCGAACGGGCTGCATACGGGGCCGCGCACGATGCGGTATTCGTAGCTCTTGGCTTGGGCGTCGAAACGCGGATGAAACCCGGGCGAGGTTTCCACCGCGGAAAGAACGCGGATGGAGGGCGGCAGCAGGCGGTTGACGGCGCGTTCCAGGTTAGGCAGCGGAATGGGATTCTCGAGGCTGAATGCGGCCACCTGCTCCAGCGCGTGTACACCGGCATCGGTGCGGCCCGAGCCGGCAACCTGGACCGGGCAGCCTTCCATGTTCGACAGGATTTCTTCCAGCGTTCCCTGAATGGTCGGCAGACCGGGCTGCACCTGCCAGCCGTGAAATCCGCCGCCATCGTAGGCGAGGCGGATCAGAATGCGGCGCATCGCGGTTTCAGACCGGCCGCGAACCGGGCTTCACCACGGGTATGCCGCGGTGGCACAGGGGGCAGTCTTGCGGATAGTGCGCGGCTACCTGCAGGGTGGCCAGGGCGGCGCGCGGAACGCCCACGTCGGCCCGCCCGCCCGAGCGGTCGATGATGGAGCCGGCCGCCAGCACCTTGGCGCCGCACTGGCTGAGAACCTCGATCGTGTCGCAGGTGCTGCCGCCGGTGGTGATGACGTCCTCCACCACCACGGCACGTTCCCCCGGCGAGATCGTAAACCCTCGCCGCAACGCCATTTTCCCGGTGGCCGCGTCGCGCTCCGTAAACAGGAAGCGCGTTCCCAGCGCGCGCGCCACTTCATGGCCGATGATAAGGCCGCCCAGGGCAGGGGAAACCACCAGCCCGATCGGGCCGATCACCAGGCCGCCGACCAGGCCGCGCAACTCCTCGGCCAGCAGCCTGCCAAGTTTTTCCGCCGCGGGCGGATGTTGCAGCACCAGCGCGCATTGCAGATATTCGGCGCTGTGCAATCCGCTGGTGAGGCGAAAATGGCCTTCCAGGTAAGCTCCCGTGGAGCGAAATAATTCCAGGACCGACTCGGCTTGCGGACTCACAATCGACACTATAGCATCGCTGTCACGAGCGGCAGCGTTTCCTATGGAAACACAGAATGTACACGTTGGTGCCAACTTGGATGACACCACCACCACCACCAGGTTTGCGTGGACTGATTTCAGGGCAGTTAGCGTTTGGAAAAGCGATTGCTCAGGAAGCGACCGTGAGACGCAAAGATCAGGCCCGAAGAAAGACGGTTGCCCACGCCAAACCCACCCTTGCACTCACCTCGCTACCCGGATCCCTCGTTTAGCTCCCCTGAATCCTCTCTAACAACCGTCTGCATTCGGGCCTGACCGAAGGCCTTGGTACCGGCGGGCAACCGCTCCCTCGCGGTCGCGGCTCGGTAAGTGACTGCAAACACGCGGCACCCGTTACCGAGCCGCGACCGCAAGGGAGCGGTGGTACACACGCATCGAGTACGCGATCATAACTGCGAAACCGCGCACTTGGGCTAGGATGGGAATATGGCGAAAGTGAAAGCGAACGCGATGTTCGAGGTGGACTGCCCGTGCTGCGAGGCGAAGCTGAAAATCGACCCCGAAACGCGCGCGGTCATCGCCCACACGGTTGCCGTAAAGCCGCCGCCTATCTCCGACCTGGCCGCCGAGGTGGCCAAGTTGAAAGGCGAAGGCGCGCGCCGCGACGAGGTATTCCGCAAACAGGTGGAGGCGGAACGCCAGCACGGCAAAGTGCTGGAGAAGAAATTCGACGAGTTGTTCCAGCGCGCCAAGGAGAACCCCGACGCTCCTCCGCCGCTGAGGGATTTCGATCTCGATTGAAGTGGCGGAAGAAATATGGCCACAGATAAACGCAGATAAGAGGGCTTGGGTCTTATCTGTGTTCATCTGTGTTCATCTGTGGCTCACGTCCTTTGCTCCTTCGATCCGCCACCGTATCCAGCCAGCGCAGCATCATGGCCAGCAGCAGGGCGTAAACCGGGTCGGTGATTTCGGCGGTTCGGCCGGGAAGATAGCGTTGGGCGCATTCGATGGCCGCCAGCAGCGCGGTGATGCCAATGGTTGGCGCCAGACGCCGGCGGCCGGCCGCCCAGAACAGCCAGATGCTCGCTCCGTAGAGAAATCCCTTTTCAAGAATCGGTTGCATGGCGGCGGCATAATCGTAGCTGAGCGTGGCGCCGAACGGCATCCAGGAAAAAGGCCCCGCGACAGCGCGGAAATGATACGGCGCGAGGCCGCGAACGAATAAAGCCGCCACGCTGAGCCATGCCACCAGCAAATTTCGGCGCGGGTAGCGCCAGAACCCGTATCTCCATGCCAGCCCGGCGCACGCCGCGCCCAGAATTTCCGCGAACTGAAAGCTGCGATCCTGGATCAGGATTTTGGCGGGAATCAGAAGCAGGAGGACCGGCAGCAGGCGCCGCGCCGCTCGCGCGCCGGCCACCGCTTCGAGCAGGCAGCCCACGGCAAGGCAATCGACGGCAATCAGGGGCGCGTCCGTCCAGTGAAACGCTTCGAGGTTCGAGAGCGCCATCGATTTGAGACGAAACGCGTAGAGGCCCAGGCTGGGAAAGAACGGACAGGTTTGGGCGGCGGCCCAAAACAGCAGCAGGAGCCACGCGCCGCTCGGCCTAAGCGCGGCCTTCAGCGTGGCATGCCGGGTGAAGCGCGCCAGCGCATTCTCGTAGGTTCGCGCCAATAGGATTCCGGCCGCTGTGCCGAGGATGTTGGTGATGAGATCGCTGGGCGAAGGCTGGCGCGGCCGGTCGAACCCTTGCAGGAATTCCATCGAGCCCGATAGCAGCGCACCGCCGGCAAGACCAAGAACGGCGGCCTCGAGCGGCGCCAGTTTGCCCCTCAGCCACACGAAAGCCAGCACGCCGAGCGGCATGTAAAGCAACACGTTGACGACCACGTCCCGGTAGAAAAAGCGGTTGACGGCCGGCCAGTTGTGGGTCAGTGTCCAAAACGGGTCCGGCATCTCGGCACGGGCGCCGAAGTGGAACGGGAAAAGCGATCCGTACACGATCAGCAGGACGGTGAAGAGGAGAAAACGGCCGACGACGGAGCCGTTGTCAGCCGGTGCGAAGTCCGGTTGGCTCATCCCGTGACCGATCGGCGTTTATCCATACCTCTTAGGTGGCCGTTCCGCAACGCTCCGGCAACCGCTCCCTGACGGTCGCGGCTCTGACTCCTGCCATTCGGTGCGTCACGGCACGAGCCTGAGCCGCGACCGTCAGGGAGCGGTTGCCGGCAGTTGAACTGGTTGTTTCCTGACAGCGCCTAGCGGGCGACCGCCTGGGCTGCGCCGGCCTGTTCCTTCAATATCTCGGCCTTGTCGGTGGCTTCCCAGGTGAAAGTGTCTTCGGTCCGGCCGAAATGCCCGAATGCCGCGGTGGCCCGGTAGATCGGGCGGCGCAGTTTCAAAGTCTCGATGATGGCGCGCGGCGTGAGCGCAAAGTTTTCCCGCACCAGGTCGGTGAAGCGCGCGTCCGGAATCGCGCCCGTTCCGAAGGTGTTGACGGTGACCGAAACCGGCTCGGCCACGCCGATGGCGTAAGCCAGTTGCACTTCGCAGCGCGTCGCCAGGCCGGAGGCCACCAGGTTCTTGGCGATGTACCGCGCCAGGTAGCAGGCCGAGCGGTCCACCTTCGTCGGGTCCTTGCCGGAAAACGCGCCGCCGCCGTGCCGGCCCATGCCGCCGTAGGTGTCGACGATGATCTTGCGGCCGGTCAAACCGGTGTCGCCGTGCGGGCCGCCCACCACGAACCGCCCGGTGGGGTTGATGTGGTACTTGGTCTGGGAATCCACCATTCCCGACGGCACCACCGCGTCAATGATATGCTTCTTCACCTCCGCGCGCAGGTCTTCAATGGAAATATCGGGGCTGTGCTGGGTGGAGATCACCACCGCTTCGATGCGCTTGGGCCGGTTGCCGGCGTACTCGACGCTGACCTGGCTTTTGCCGTCGGGCCGCAGAAAATCCAGTTCGCCCTGACGCCGCGCCTCGCTCAGGCGCCGCACCAGTTTGTGCGCCATCATGATCGGCAGCGGCATCAGCTCGGGTGTCTCGTCGCAGGCATACCCGAACATCAGCCCCTGGTCGCCGGCTCCGCCCGTGTCCACACCCATCGATATATCGGGCGATTGCGACTGGATCAAGTTGTGCACGCCGCAGGTGTGGGAATCGAACCCGAAGCTGGCGTCGTTGTACCCCACGTGTTCGATGGTGCCGCGCGCAATTCTCTGCACGTCCACGTAGGTCTTGGTGGTGATCTCGCCGGCCACGATGCAGGTACCGGTGGTCACCAGAACCTCGCATGCCACCCGCCCGGTGGGATCGTCCGCCAGCACCGCATCCAGCACGGCGTCGGAAATCTGGTCGGCAATTTTATCGGGGTGGCCTTCGGTCACCGATTCCGAAGTAAAAAGATAATTTTGATTGTCTGCCAAGGGTTTCTTCTCCTGCGGTAAAATTCACTTCACTGTAACGCAATTTCCGGCGGTGGGGCATGCTTTCGCTTGCCTTCAAAACCAGCAATTGCACGGGCAAGCGAAAGCATGCCCCACCTCTTCAATACCGGTAATGATCCGGTTTGTACGGCCCTTCCACCGGCACG
>PLRS01000022.1 GCA_003164035.1 Bryobacterales bacterium
ACCGGATCGCGGAGGCGATCGGCGAAATCAAAAGAGCCGGGTACGATGTATTCCTGGTTTTAGAGGCTACGATCGGCTTCAATCGCCGCAACGAATCGGACGAAGACGAGGAAACCGAGGAATCGGCGGAAACAGTGGAGGAACAACCCAAGCGGAACTTTGAGGCAACCGGCAAAATCAAGTTCACCTCTCAGGATCACCGCTTTCTCCGCGCCTTGAAAATCGCGGTCGACGACGAATCGCGTTAACCGCGCCGCTGGGCGGGCCTACCATTCAGCCCAACAACTCGCCGTAAAGTTCCCAGGTGCGTCGTACCGCATCTTCCCAGCGAAACGATTTTGCCCGCTCCAAACCCCGCTGGCTCAGCTCGCGCCGCAAATCTTCGCTTCCGGTGACTTCGGCCAGCGCCCGGCGCAATTCGTCGGTATCTTCCGGGTTCACGAGTAAGGCCGCATCGCCGGCAACCTCCGGCAGGGCGGAACGGTTGGACGTGATTACCGGCGTTCCCGCGGCCATGGCCTCCAGCACCGGCATACCGAAGCCTTCGTCGAGCGAGGGGAAGGCGAAGACGCTGGCGCGGGAATACCAGGCGGCCAGCTCGGCGGTCGTGGTATAGCCGGCCAATACGATTCGCTCCCGGGCCGGGCTGCGGCGGATGCGGTCGAAGATCCGCTCGGCTCCGTACCCCGCCGACCCGCTCAACACGAGACGCCACTCGGTACCCACCGACTCGAACGCGTCCACCAGGCGGACGATGTTCTTGCGCGTTTGCAGCGCGCCGACGCTCAAAATCACCCTTTCCCGCGGACAGGCGGGAAATGCCAGCGGCCGGGTGCCGTGATGGATCACGCGCACCTTGGCGGCGGCTACTCCCAACAGCGCAACCACCTGCCCGCGGGTGAACTCCGAAACCGCCACGATGGCGTCGCAGCGCGAGGCCGCCTCCCGGGCCTGACGGGCAAACCGGGCGCGAAACTCGGGCGTGGAATACTCTCCGGTCAGCACGAATAGGTCGTGGAAGGTTGCGACCGCCAGCCGCAGCGGAATTTCCGGCAGGCGCTGATTGAGACCGTGAAAGAGATTGGCGCGGCGCGGCCCCCAGGGCTCGGCCAGCAGCCCGCGGCGGGCATTGGGCGGCAGTGCGGCGTCGAATGAGCCGAAAAAGCGATGCGGCCGATAGCAAAATTGAAAGCCGGCCTCGGGATGCTGGCGCGCCAGGCCATACAGAATCTCGCGGGAATAGAGGGCCACCCCCGAAGGGGACGGGTCCAGGCTGTAGGTAGCATCGAGGGAAATGGTCAAACCATTCCGTATTTTTTCATCTTTCGATGCAGAGTGGTGCGGCCGATGCCCAATAGCCGGGCGGCACGGGCGCGCTCTCCACCGGTGGACACGAGCGCGGTGGCGATGGCCTTGCGCTGGCAAACGTCGCACTGCGCGAGCGAAACCACAGGCGCCGCCGCCGGCAGGATTTCAAAAGGCGCCGCCTCGCAGCCGGCGTCGCAGCCAGCCCCGACCCCGGCCGCCAGCTCGAGTTCGCTCGCCCCGGCGAGGCTGGCGTAGATATGGTTCTGCAGTTGACTGGGCAGGTCCGCGGCGCTCCATGCGCCTTCCGAATGTAGCGCGGCCATCCGCTCGATCGCGTGCAGCAGTTCCCGCACATTGCCGGGCCAGTCGTAGCTGGCGAGCGCCGTCACCATGTCGGCCGGGAGTTCGAGAACCCCGGTATCGAGCCTCGCGCTTCGCGCCCAAAAGTGGCGGACCAGCAGCGGAATGTCTTCGGCCCGGTCGCGCAGAGCCGGCAGACGAATGGGGAGGACGTTCAGCCGGTAGTACAGGTCCTGCCGAAACCGCCCGCGCAGCACTTCCTCTTCCAAGTGCCGGTGGGTAGCCGCGATGATGCGGAGGTCGACCTTTCGCCACTGCAGCGACCCCACCGCCCGGTATTCCCGCTCCTGCACCAGGCGGAGCAGTTTCACCTGCATTTCCGGCGGCAGATCGCCGATCTCGTCAAAGAAGGCCGTGCCCCCGTCAGCGAGTTCCACCAGGCCCTTCTTATCCGCCACCGCACCGCTGAAAGAGCCCTTGACATGGCCGAACAATTCGCTTTCCATCAAAGTTCCCACCAGCGAACCGCAGTCGATGGGCACGAACTGTCCAAGAGGGTTGGCGGCGTGGATGGAGCGCGCGACCACCTCTTTCCCGGTTCCGCTCTCGCCGAGCAAAAGCACGGGGAGCCGGTTCCGCGCCGCCTTGGCTATCATCCGACGCACGGCCTCGATTGCGGGGGAACACCCTACCAAATCGTGACAATTCCCGGCTTCGGGCCGCATCATTCCAAAGAACCCTCTACGGGTTATCTAGTCGGACGACGAAGGTATTTTTCTCGCCGAGTTGTTCCATAATTTCGGCGGCCAACCGATGGGCGCCCTCCTCGGTGGTCTCCGCCCCCACCAGGATCCGCCAAAGCGGCGGGCTGCCGGCGCGCGGCACCAGGCGCGCCGCACCATAGCGGGCGGCCATTTGCCCGCGCAGGCGTTCGGCGGCGGCCTGGCCGCGGAAGGCCCCCACCTGGACTGCGAACAACCCCCCGGGCGGATTCGCCGGTGCCCGAATCACCTCCAACCGCACTTTGGCAATCCCCGGTCCGATCAGGTCGATCTGGCGGGCAGCCTCATGGGAAAGATCGATGATCCTTCCGTCCACGAACGGTCCGCGGTCGATGATTCTGACGTCGACCGTCTTCCCGTTGGTGAGATTGGTTACCCGTACCCAGGTTTGAAACGGGAGCGTACGGTGCGCGGCTACCAGGGTCTCCATGTCGTAAATCTCGCCATCGGCGGCCGGGCGGCCGTGATAAGGGTAGCCGTACCAACTCGCCGTGCCGGTTTCGGTGTGGCCGATGGGGGCGATGGCGGGGACCTTCGACGTGGTCCGCTTCTTATGAGCGCAGCCAGCCGCCACCAAGGCGGCCAGCGCCACCACCAGGGCCTTTCGCATGGCGCTGGTCCGATTATGCCACGATACGGGCGGCTCACGCCGGTCGGCATTCTCGGCATTCTCCACTTCCCTTATGTTTTCAAGCGGATTACCTTACACTTCGAATATTCGGCCAGGAGGCCCGGCCGGGTTGCGGGAGCGCTGTAATGCTGGAGCCTCCCTCCGCCGATATGAACGTTATGCAGGACAGGAGATCGGAAGTGAGGATGCTTTGCGCGGACATGGTCCATGTGCGATGGCGGGACCCGGCCGGCAAGACCCTGCGCGCGATGGGCTTACTGGAAGACATTTCCCATTCCGGTGCATGCCTGCAACTGGAAACCCCCGTGCCGCTGGCGGCGAAAATCAGTTGGGAATCCAACAAACATCGTTTCAGCGGGCACGTTCGTTACTGTGTGTACCGGGAAGTAGGCTATTTCATCGGGGTGGAGCTCGAAGCCGGTTCGCTCTGGTCCCAAAAGTGTTTCAAACCACAGCATCTGCTCGATCCGCAGGTCCTGCTGCGCGCCGCTAAAAAGTAGTCGATCTTTTTTGGGAATCAATTCCAAACGCCGCAAGCCTCCAAAAAGAAGGGGGTTAATCCCTTGATAGCTCGGAAGGGCTAGGCACTTCTTCCCCAATCCGTTTGCTAAGATTAGGGCTTGTAAGATAGGAAGAGACGGTCGGGCTTCCAGCTAAAGACCGCACAGATCCTGGTTTCGCGCTCGCGGCACAAACGGGTAACGGGGAAGAATAGTTTCGCATCGGAAAAGGGCCGGGAGTGAACCGGTTTATTCCAAGGGCACCGCGAGTGTGCCGACGTTGCGGTTACTCCTCCAAGGGAGAAGAGGAATTACATGAAAATTAGTGTATTGGGAGGCGACGGCTACTGCGGTTGGGCGACCGCTTTGTACCTGTCCCAAAAGGGTCACGACGTCTCGATTGTCGACAGTTTCGTCCGGCGGCAGTGGGATACGGACCTCCAGGTCGAGACGCTCACACCCATCCGTTCCATGGCCGAACGGCTGCATACCTGGGAGCGAGCGACCGGCAACCGGATTCGGTTGTTTGTCGGCGATGTAACCGATTTCGAGTTTCTCGCCTCCACGATCGGCAAATTTCAGCCGGACGCGGTGGTGCATTTCGCCGAGCAGCGCTCCGCCCCGTACTCGATGATCGACCGGCAGCATGCGGTCTTCACCCAAGTCAACAATGTGGTGGGCACGCTCAACCTGCTGTTCGCTCTGCGCGAGGCGCGGCCGGCGTGCCACCTGGTCAAGCTGGGCACCATGGGTGAATACGGCACGCCCAATATCGACATCGAAGAGGGCTATATCGCCATCGAGCACAACGGACGCAAGGACGTGCTGCCGTTTCCCAAACAGCCCGGCTCTTTCTATCACCTGTCGAAGGTGCATGACAGCCACAACATCATGTTCGCCTGCAAGATCTGGGGACTGCGCGCCACCGACCTGAACCAGGGTGTGGTGTACGGCACCATGACCGACGAGGTGGCCCTCGACGAGGCCTTCATCAATCGCTTCGACTACGACGAGGTGTTCGGCACGGTGCTGAACCGCTTTTGCGTGGAAGCCGCCTGGGGCCATCCGCTCACAGTGTATGGCAAGGGCGGACAGACGCGCGGCTACCTGGATATTCGGGACACCGTGCGATGCGTCGAATTGGCTTGTCTGAACCCCGCCAACCCGGGCGAGTGCCGCGTATTCAACCAGTTCACCGAACAGTTTTCGGTATTGGAATTGGCCAACCTGGTGCAGGTCGCCGGCCGCAAGCTGGGTTTGCAAGTCGAAATCGACCATCTGCCGGATCCGCGCGTGGAAGCCGAGGAGCATTACTACAACGCCCGGCATTCCAAACTCGCGGCCCTTGGCCTGGAGCCGCATTTGCTCTCGGAGTCGCTGCTGGACTCGCTCATGAACATCGCGGTTCGCTACCGGGACCGCATTGACGAGTCGCTGTTCCTGCCGCAGGTGAATTGGCGCAACGCGCGCAACGCGCGCTCCAGAACCATCGCCATGACGGCGGGCAGCAGTCGAGCCGTGAACGGACGTTACGAGGAAGCCAAGGACGCCGCCGCGCTGCAGGGCGACTGAGAAACCAGCGGAGGGCGGGCATCCCGACCCGTCCTCTTTTCCCGACCGCCAATCGCGGCTAGCTCCGGCCTAATGCACCGTGTGCCGGGCCTTCAAGGCAAACGGCGCGATTTCGATGTCGAACTCCTCCCCGCCGGAGCGGACCATCCGGTAGGTGCCTTGCATCATGCCCATGGGCGTTTCAATCGGGCACCAGGAGGAATACTGGAAGGACTGGCCGGGGGTCAGCACCGGCTGTTGTCCAACCACACCCGGGCCTTTCACTTCCTCGCTGCGCCCCGTGCCATCGGTAATGATCCAGTGCCGGCTTAGAAGCTGAACCGTATCGCTGCCCTGGTTGGTGATCCGGACGGTGTATTGAAAGACCCACTGACCTTCCACTGGCCGTGAGTTTTCCGGAGAGTGCTGCGCCAGGACCTCAACCCGGATGCTCTGGGTGAGCGCGTCGGACACAGGGGCGAGATCGAAGCGCAACTCTGCCATAGTCAACTATAGATCCTACTCCACTCGGAGGCGCGGCGCACGTCAAACGTAAATCGGCTCGAGCTTTCCAACCACGTAGGCGCCGCATCGTTCGTAGCTGGTGCGCGGGCCCTGGCGGGCGATGTCCAGGTCGACGATCAGCCAACCCTTATAGGAGACCGAGCGAAGCACGCGGTGGCATGCCGGGAAGTCGATTTCGCCGTCGCCCAGGTCGAAAATGCTTTGCTGGAAGTTGGCCACCCCACGCTTGGCATCCTTGTAGTCGGCGAGCATCAGCCGGCTCTTGTAGCGGTCCAGAATCTTCGGTACATCCATCCCCGCCAGGTGCAGGTGCGCCGTGTCGGGCGATAGCTTGAACAGCTTCGGGTCCGTCATCCGCATGCACCGGTCCAACTCGTCTTCGTTCTGCACGATCTGGCCCATATGGTTGTGCAGTCCCGCCTGGAATCCCATTTCTCCGGCCACCTCGCCCAGGCGGTTGTAGCATTCGCACATCGTCTTGAACGCGCCTTCGGCCTCCCCCAGCTTGCGGTTGGGCGAGAAGACCACCAGGCGGCTGGCGCCGAATTCCTTCAGGAACGTCATGGCCTGGCGCGCGCTCTCCAGAACTTCCTTTTGCTTCGATGCGTCCTGCGCCGGACCGTTGAAGGAGATGGTCACCACCTGCAAGCCCCGCTTCGAGACTTCCTTCTCCATCTGCGGCTGCGTCATGTCGTAGGTTTCCAGAAATTTCGGAAACTGCGTCACGCGCAATCCGATGAAGCCGGTATCGCGCATCACGTCCAAAATGTCGGTCAACTTCGTGCCTTTGAAGTAGGCAGTCCAAAGGTTCGATCCCAGTCCCCACTTGACGTTCTTATTGGCGGGGATTCGCTCCGCCGCCCGGCCCAGCGTTGCCGCCAGGGCGCCGAGCGCTTTCATGGCCGTTCTTCGTGTCGTCATAGTCTCCACTCCCCGCCGTCAGGCGCGCCAGGCGATTCCCACGTCGAGTTTCTTGCGCGCGAATTCCAGGCTCCGCTCCAGGTCCAGGCGCTGCTGTTCCTTAAGCGCGTCCTCCAGGATGGCCGGCGGATGCGTGCCAGCCACGTCCTCGACCACCATCGCCCCCATATACGGATGGCCGCTCTTGGCCAGCGCCACGAAGCGGGCGAATTCGCCGGCCCGCGCGTTGGGGAAGGCCTTCCAGAAATCCGCCTCCAGGTATGGCAGTACGCGAGGCGGACGGCCGGTGATGATTTCAAGCTGCATCGCCACGCCGGGACAGGCCGCGCGGAAACGTTCCGTGAATTTAGCGAAGTCCACGTTGCCGTCGCCCAATACCACCCATTGCCCCGCCGCCCCGCGCGGATGCTCGAAAAGCACCGAGTCGCGCACGTGCGTGGTCACCACGTAAGGGGCCAGGACTTCCAATGTAACCAGCGGATCTTCCACCACCCATAACGGATTGCCGGTGTCCAGGCAGGAGCCGACAAAGTCCTTGCCCGATTCTTCGATCAGGGTTTTCACCTCGCGGGCCTGCATGTCTCCGTCATGATTTTCGATGGCGATTTTGACACCCAGGTCGAGCGCTTCGCCGCGAACCGAGCGGAATACCTTCACCGTATTTTCGATGTGCGCTTCCATCGGCAGCGGTCCCAGCCGGTCCACGCTGCCGCCCAGGTAGCAACGCATGCAGGCGGCGCCAATCGCTTTGGCCACGCGCAGGCCTTCGAGCACGCGTTCGCGCGCCGGCGGCCCGTTAGGGCTGAAGGCGCGGCTGGAAGGGCAAATGCAGCCCGTTCCGCCCTCCAGCACAATCCTGGCGCGCGCGGCCTGGTCTCTGACCCTGGCCAGATACCCCGCATCCAGGCTTTCATAGTCGCCCAGGCTGGTGATCTGAATGGTGTCCAGTTTCTGGCTGGCAGCGTACTCGATCAGTTGCGGCGCCTTCCAGCGGAACGCGCGCAGCGAGTAGGTGTCGAACCCCAGCTTCACGCCGGTCCGTTCGCCCGCCGCGAGCGAGGCAGCGCCCGCCGCGGCGGCTAGGCTCTGAAGAAACCTTCTGCGAACCATGTATCGTGTACCGTTGGGAACCTCATCAATTCTATCCCGTTCCGCGACTCATCGGGTCCGCGTCTGAAAAAACAAAACTGCGGCCGCCATAAGCCAAGTTGTTTCTAATGGTAAGCAGCCAGTTGGGCCTCGCCGTACGGAAACCACTTGTCCACAGCCGGAATCTGGCCTAAAATAGACACATAAACGTTTGAGAGTCTATCAACTTAAGCGTATAGGTGCAAAAATGGAAGAACAAGCCGTCCGCTGGAGCCTCAAGGTCTCGAAGGACACCGATCTGACCCTGCGCACATTCCTGGGCTCCCAGGGCATGAAGAAAGGCGATCTCTCGAAATTTGTCGAGGACGCCGTCCGCCGGCGCGTGCTTCAGTGCACCATTCAGGACATCTGGGAGCACAACGCCGATGCCGATCCGGATGAAGTCGAGCGCATCGTCGACGAAGCGGTCAGCGAGGTGCGTGCCGAACGCCGCGCCAAACAGAAGGCCGACAAAGCCTGATGCGCGTGGTGCTCGATATTAATATCATCGTGTCCGCACTTCTCGCTCCGGCCGGAAAGCCCGCCGCCATCATCAGAATTTGGCTGGACGGCAAGTTTACTCTCCTGACCTGCGCGGCGCACGTCGACGAGCTGCGCTCCACGCTGCAAAAGCCGCGCGTGTCCGAACGTATCAAGCCGCATAAGGCTGGACGCCTGGTCAACCAGATCAAGGAGCTCGCCGAGGATATCGGTCCGCTGCCGCGCGTGGAACGCTCTCCCGATCCCACCGACGATTTTCTGCTGGCCATGTGCGAAGCGGGCAAGGCCGATTACCTCGTGACGGGTGACAAAAGCGGGCTCCTGGCCACTGTCCCCATTTGGGCCTCGCCGCTCGAGCGTGTGTCAGTTGTGCATCGTTGTGCATTCCTGTGCGCCGCCCAGGCGTGGAAAAACAAATAACCCCTTTGATTTCTTCACTGGCGCTTGCCGGGGGCTCTTGCCGGTTGTGCGCGCTTGTGCATTTTTGTGCCAACCGATCAGCGACCAACCGTCGGGGATCGTCGGCCGGCCTTTGTGCAGTCTTGTGCAGTATTGTGCGTTTCCGCTTCTTTTGTCGTGGCGTGGCAACATGCCGGGGTAATCCCGACAACGACGGGCAAGAGCGCCGCGCCACTTGGTTTACCCTGACTGGCGAGTTCCCTCCCTCGTCCATGATAGAACACCGGGAATTGGCTGTTTTCTCCTGGAGGTTTGTTTTCAGTCGGTTGCGGGATTAAATCGGGTGTGACCGCGTTTTTTTTGAGACTGGGGTGCTTTAACCGATTCGGGGATTTCGCAGTTGCGGCGCGACCGCAAGGGAGCGGTTGTCGGGAACTAATTCCCCCAAATCAGGTAGCACCCTTGAGGCTGTAGGCGGCATCGCCGCGCGGGATCGTCCTGTAGAATGGGTGTATCGTGAGCGCCCAATCCGTTCCGAAGCTGCTTTCCGTGGAGGAGTACGAACGAACGCCCGATCCTCCGGGTGGACGCTACGAACTGCATCATGGAGAGTTGGTGTTTGTGACCTATCCCGTCCGGCAGCATAAGGTCTTACAGCGTCGCTTGCGGGAAATGCTGGAGGCACTGGCGAAGCCGCGCGGGTTCCTCGTCGATACGGAGTATCCCTACCGGCCTTTGCCGAAAAGTGAAGTCTGGGGAGCGGATGTTGCCTGTGTTGCACAGGCACGGGACGACGACACGGAAAAGTGGCTGATGGGCTCGCCCGAGCTGGTGATCGAAGTCAAATCCCCTTCGAACACCAAGGACGAGCTGCACGATAGGGCCATGACTACCCTAGCTGGCGACGGCGCCGTGGAATTCTGGATCGTGGATCCGAAAACTACCACCGTTGCGGTGTACAGCAAGACAGCCGGCGTTCACCTCTACCGGACGCCGGCAACGCTGCCGGTGCCCTTCATGGAAGCCTCGATTCCCCTCGATCGGCTATTTGCGGCCATCTAGCCGGTCGGCCACGTCTGTCCCGCGCGGGATAGGAGAGTCGCGTATCAAGCCGGCCGCGCCGCAGCGCTTTCGCCAAATCGCTGTTCGCTCCAGCGCAGAGCTTCGCGGATATCCAGGCGAGCGGCGGGGGCAAGACTGGGCCGCGAAGCACGCTTCTTAGCCACGCTTGCGCTCGGCGGCTACCTCGGCGGAGACTTCCTCTCCAATCTGGTCGACGTAGGCATCGAATTCATCCATCGATTCAAACTCGGTGCCCTCGCCGCGGTCGAGTTGATCGAAACCTTCCTTGGCGGCGGCACGCAGCCACTCGAGCTTGGCTTTGTCTTCCTGCTCGCGCTGTTCCAGGAGGCGGAGGCCTTCGCGCACCACCTCGCTGGCGTTGCTGAAGCGGCCAGAACTGATGCCGGCTTCAATGAAGCGGTCAAGGTGTTCGGTCAGGTTGACGTTCCGCGTTGGCATGCGGCAATCCGCCAGCTAGGACCATCCTATCAGGGTTGGCAATTGTTGCCAACGACCCGCGCCACGAGTGAAATCGACACCGCCGCCGCTACAACTCCGCCAGGGTTCGGTGAACCATATGGACGCTGATTGCGCCCTCGCCTACGGCCGACGCTACCCGCTTCACATTGCCGGCGCGCGCGTCCCCGACCGCGAACACCCCGGGCAGGCTGGTCTCCAGCATTTGGGGAGGGCGCGGGAGCGTCCACCTGGGGCCACTCTCCGGCCCGGGAGAGTCCAGATCCCGTCCGGTTAGAATGAAGCCCTTGTCGTCCAGCGCCACGCATCCCCGCAGCCACTCGGTTCGCGGCGAGGCCCCCGTCATCAGGAATACGTGCCGGATGTCGTGGGCGGAAGTTTCTCCCGTCTTGCGGTCCCGCCACACCACACGCTGCAGACAGGATTCGCCTTCCAGAGCGACAATCTCGGTATTGAAATGCAGCTCAATATTGGGATTCTCCGTCAGCCGCTGAATCAGATATCGGGACATGGTGCCCGACAACTCCCCTCCCCGCACCAGCATGTGCACGTGGTGCGCGCTCTGCGCCAGGAACACGGCGGCCTGCCCCGCCGAGTTCGCCCCTCCCACCACCGCGACCTGTTCCCCTTCGCACCACTGCGACTCGATATGGGTGGCGCCGTAGTAAATCCCGCCGCCTTCGAATCTTTCCCGGTTTGCGAGCGGCGGCTTGTTGTACTGGGCCCCGGTCGCGATCACGATGGCTCTGGTTGCCAGCGTCTCTCCCGTATCGAGCACCACCCGGTAAGGGCGGTCGTCGCACTCGAGCCGCGCCACGCTGCGCGCGATCATCATGTTCGCGCCGAACTTCTGCGCCTGGGTGGTGGCTCGCGACGCCAGCTCCAACCCGGAAACTCCCATGGGAAAGCCGAGGTAGTTCTCGATCTTCGAACTCGACCCCGCCTGCCCGCCGGGGGATTGCATCTCGATCATCAGCACATTCAGGCCCTCCGACGCCGCGTAAACCGCGGCGGCAAGCCCCGCCGGGCCGGCGCCTACGATGATCAGATCGCGCACGTGGGTTCTGTCGATGTTGACGTTGAAGCCCAGACCGTCCGCCAGCTCCTGAATCGTCGGGCTGCGCAGTACTCCGCGGCTGGGGCAGATCACTACCGGCACGTCCGACGGCTTCACCTCGAAGCGGTCGAGCAGCGCCTGCGCGGTCCGGTCGGTATCGAGATCGATATAGGTGTAGGGATGTCCGTTGCGACTGAGGAACTCGCGTAAGGCCAGGGTCTGAGCCGAGTGGCGCGAGCCCATCAGTACGAAGTTGCCGTAGCCGGAACGGACCAGTTCGAGCCGCCGCAGGATAAATGCGCGCAACAGGATCTCGCTCAGTTCCGCGTCCTTTGCCACGAGCGACCGCAATTCGTCCGCGCCGATTTCGAGAAATTCGCCCGGCTCCGTCACGCGTCCACGGACCAGACACCGCTGCCCGGAAATCATGGTCATCTCGCCGGTGAAATTGCCGGGGGTGTGCGCCACCACCAGGCGCTCGCCGTCAAGAGTCGGCTGCACGATCTCCATGTTTCCCGAAAGGAGCACGAAAAACGGAACCGCGGTATCGTTGGGCTCGAAGAGGATTTCGCCGCGATGAACACTCCGGGAGCGGCCCATCGGACGGATGCGATCGATCTGCGCGGGAGTCAGGACAGGGAACGCCTGAGTGCGGGCGTCCAGTGCGCTTGGCACGAGTTGGGGAGACATGACTCATTCTCTCACTGGCGCACGGGGCCTCTGTCGGTGAGCCAAGTTTCGAGCCCGTCGGCACACGGCCGGGCTGGCGCCCGGCTGGACCGATTGACAATCGGTCCGCAGGTTGCCAACCTGCCCCACAAAAACGGGTCACCTCATCTGCCCTGCTGGCATTTGCACCCTCGGTGGGGAATGTGGTGGACTGGTCGAAGAGATCGGGCGGTACGCCGCGGCAATCGCCGACAGGAGGGAACGTGAAGACCTGCGAGCACGTGAAAGAAGCCAAGGACCTGGAGCCATCGAAGCACGTTTGTGAGGAGTGCGTCAAAATGGGCGACAGTTGGGTGCACCTGCGAATTTGCCTGGACTGCGGCCATGTCGGGTGCTGCGATTCGTCCAAAAACAAGCACGCTACCAAACACTTCCATCGGTCGCAACACCCCATGATGCGGTCCATTGAACCGGGCGAAAGCTGGGGCTGGTGTTTCGTCGATTCGATCACATATGACCTGTCGCGTGGTGTCAAACACGCTCAGGTTCTCGAATAGCCGCGCCGCCACGGCGGTTCCAGTGATAGGATACGTCGAGCGGGTTGCCGATTTCGACACTGGGAGGGATTCTGGATGGTTGGGTACGATGCCATCGTCATCGGAACGGGGCAGGCTGGTCCGCCGTTGGCGGGCCGTCTGACGGCGGCCGGGATGACAGTTGCCATCGTGGAGCGAAATCGCTTCGGTGGGACCTGCGTCAACACCGGCTGCATCCCCACAAAAACCATGGTGGCCAGCGCTTATGCCGCCCATCTGGCGCGGCGTGGCGCCGAGTTCGGGTTCCGCGTCAACGGCGGCGTGCAGGTGGACATGAAGGAGGTGAACGCCCGCCAGCGCCGCATCTCCGGCCAATCGCGCGAGGGTGTCGAAAAGTGGCTCAAGAACATGCCGCGCTGCACGGTGTATGAAGGTCACGCCCGATTGGAATCGCCGCGGATGGTGAGCGTCGGGGCCGAGCGGCTCACCGCCGGCCGGATCTTCATTAACGTCGGCGGCCGCGCCGTCACGCCCGAAATTCCCGGCATCGCGGATGTGCCTTATCTCACCAATAGCTCGATGCTGAACCTGGATTCCCTTCCCCGGCATCTGATCGTCGTGGGCGGAAGTTACATCGGCCTCGAGTTTGGGCAAATGTTCCGGCGCTTCGGAAGCGAGGTGACCATCGTCGAGATGGGGCCGCGGCTGATCCAGCGCGAAGACGAGGACGTATCCGCGGCGGTCGGGGAAATCCTCCAGCGGGAAGGCATAGCCATCCGTTTGAATGCCAGGTGTATTCGCCTTCGGAAACAGGGCGACCAGATCGCCGCCGCTGTGGATTGCACCGACGGTGCCGCAGAAATCGTCGGCTCCCACCTGCTGCTGGCTGTGGGCCGCCGTCCGAATACCGGCGATCTCGGCCTGGAAGCTGCCGGCGTTGCCACCGACCAACGGGGATACATCGCCGTGGACGACCAGTTGCAAACCAACGTGCCGGGAATTTGGGCCTTGGGCGATTGCAACGGCAAAGGCGGCTTCACGCACACTTCTTACAACGATTTCGAAATCGTCGCCGCCAATCTCCTCGATCGGGATTCACGCAAAGTGAGCGATCGAATCACCGCCTATGCGCTCTATATCGATCCGCCCCTTGGCCGCGCCGGATCGACCGAAGCCGACGTGCGGCGTTCCGGCAAGCGGGCTCTGATCGGAAAACGGGCTATGACCCGCGTGGGCCGCGCGGTGGAAAAAGGCGAGACGCAGGGCTTCATGAAGATCCTGATCGACGCGGAATCGAAACAGATTCTGGGTGCGTCGATCCTCGGCACGGGAGGCGATGAAGCGATCCATTCCATCCTCGACGCCATGTACGCCAAGGCGCCGTACACCGTAATCCAGCGAGCCGTGCACATCCATCCCACGGTCTCGGAACTGATTCCCACGATGCTCGGCGAATTGTCGCCGCTCAATTGAGTTGTCTATGAACGCACACACGATGTTAGCGGATGCGCGCAACCAGACCGATAAGCTCTTCGAGTTGGTCCATCCCGACTGGCTCTACCAACGCCCCATTCCGGAGCGACACCGCATCGTCTTTTACGTGGGACATTTGGAAGCGTTCGACTGGAATCTGTTGCGGCCGCACATGCGCAACGAGGAAGCGTTCCAGGCGGGCTTCGACCGGCTGTTCGCCTTCGGTATCGACCCGGTGGATGGCGGCTTGCCGGCCGACACTCCCTCGGACTGGCCGTCGCTAGCCGAAATTGGCGGTTACAACCATCGCATCAGACAGACGCTCGATGACGCCGGGCATGACTGCTTTCTCCTTCACATGGCACTGGAACATCGCCTCATGCACGCGGAAACACTCGCGTACATGCTGCATCAACTGCCGCTGGAGGCGAAATGCGCGCAGCCTCAGGCCCCTGTGCCGCCCAGCGAACCGGTTCGGCGCCAAACGATCGAGATCGCCGCCGGCCGTGCCACCTTGGGACTCGCGCGCGATGGGGCTTTCGGTTGGGACAACGAATTTGAAGCACACCCGGTGGACGTCCCTGCATTTGCGATCGATCGCTACAAAGTCACCAACGGCGATTACCTGGAGTTCGTCGAAGCCGGCGGCTACCATGACCGGAACTTGTGGACCGAGGCTCAGTGGCAATGGAAGGCCGAGCGGAACATCGTCCACCCGGCGTTTTGGCAACGCGACGGCGGCGGATGGCGGTGCCGCACCATGTTCGACGAAATCCCCCTGCCTCTCGATTGGCCGGTCTATGTCAGCCACGCCGAGGCCAGCGCGTATGCCAAACGGGGCGGCTTGCGGCTGCCAACCGAAGCCGAATGGCACCGCGCCGCTTACGGCACACCGGACGGCTCCGAGCGGCAATTCCCATGGGGAGACGAACCGCCCGCGCCGCGGCATGGGTCCTTCGGTTTTGCCCGCTGGGATCCCGCTCCCGTGAACGCATTTCCCCGCGGGCGCAGTGCATTTGGCATCGACGGTTTGCTGGCCAACGGATGGGAGTGGACGTCCACACCTTTTGCCCCGTTCGACGGATTTGAAGCCCACCCCTCCTACCGCGGCTACTCGGCCGATTTCTTCGACGGAAAGCATTACGTTCTGAAGGGCGGTTCCACCCGCACGGCGGCGTGCATGCTGCGCCGCTCTTTCCGCAATTGGTTCCAGCCGCACTACCAGTATGTTTACGCCGGCTTCCGGTGCGCGAGAGGAGTTTGAGCCATGGCGACCAGAGCGCTGGCTCTCGATGAGGCGTCCGCCTTCGCCGCCGACGTCCGCAACAGCCTGACCAAGCCCGGACAAAAGGAGCTGGCGTCGAAATACCTCTACGACGAGCTGGGTTCGAAACTTTTCGACGTCATCAGCCTGCTGCCCGAATACGGCCTGACGCGCGCCGACGAACGCCTGCTGCGCCGCTACGCCCCGGCGGTTGTGGAGTGCATTCCCGGGGACACCATGGTGGCGGAGTTGGGGAGCGGTAGCGGGACCAAAACGCGCTCGATCCTGGAAGCCTTTTCCCGCTGCCGGCACACCTCGTATTTCCCTATCGAGATTTCTCCCACCGCGCTGGCCATGTGCCGGCGCGAGCTGGCCGATATCGAATCCATCAGCATCGTGGGTTTCGAGCGCGAGTACCTGGATGGTCTCGTCGAAGTGGCCGCGCGCCGCCGCTCCGGCCAGCGGATGCTTGTACTGTTCCTCGGGAGTACCATCGGCAACTTCGACCATCCCGCCGACCTGAACTTTCTCAAGGAGATTCACCTGATCCTGAATCCGGGCGACGCCTTGCTGCTGGGCACGGATCTGGAGAAGCCCGTGAGCCGGCTGATTGCCGCCTACGACGATTCGCTCGGCGTTACCGCCGCCTTCAATCGCAATCTGCTGGCGCGAGTCAACCGCGAGCTCGATGCCGATTTCGTGCTCGACAGCTTCCAGCATGAGGCGCGATTCAACTCGGAAACCCGCAGCATCGAGATGCACCTGCGATCGATTCGCGATCAGCGCGTGACGGTCGCGAAGGCGGGTTTTTCCATTGCTATTCGCGAAGGGGAAACGATCTGGACGGAGAGCAGCCACAAGTATTCGCTGGCGGAGGTCGAGGCGCTGGCACGGAAGGCCGGCTTCCGCCGTGAAGCGCAGTGGGTGGACGGCGAATGGCCCTTCGCCGAGACTCTGCTGGTGCGCTACTGAGCCGCGGCCGAGGGGAGCGGTTTCGCCGCGCCTGTTCGTGCACGCCGGTTGGGCGGCTCGGGACGCTGCGCAGCCAGTCTGCCGTACAATGCTTCTGGATGCCTCTGCTGGAATTTCGCGACGTCGGGTATCGAATTGCCGACAAGACCATCCTCTCGCACCTTAGCTTTTCCGTGGAAGCCGGGGAAACTCTCGTCCTCCTCGGCCGCAGCGGCTCCGGCAAAACCACCGCGCTTAAAATGACGAACGGCCTTCTGTTCCCGACCACCGGGCAGGTCCTGGTCGAAGGCCGCCCCACGCTGGAGTGGGACCCTATCCGCCTGAAGCGGCGCATCGGCTACGTGATCCAGGAGGCCGGACTCTTCCCGCACCTTACCGTGGCCGAGAATGTCGGCCTGGTGCCTAAACTGGAAGGTTGGAACCCGTCTGAGCGGGATCGTCGCGCGGGTGATCTCCTGGAAAAGGTCGGCCTCGCGCCGGCCGAATTCCTTACGCGCTATCCGCGCCAGCTTTCCGGCGGAGAGCGCCAGCGCGTGGGCGTGGCGCGCGCACTAGCCGCCGATCCCGCGCTACTGCTTTTCGATGAGCCGTTCGGCGCTCTCGATCCGGTTACCCGCCGCGAGCTCCAGCAGCAGTTTCTGGAGCTCGGCCGCGACTTCCATAAGACTTGCATCTTCGTGACCCACGATGTCCGGGAAGCCTTGCGGCTGGGCACGCGCGTCGCTCTGCTGGTTGGCGGACGCCTGGAAACCATTGCCGCGCCGGCCGAATTCCGATGCGCCCAAACCGAGGAAGCACGAGCCTTCCTGGCAGGTCTGGAGGATTGATCGCCCGATGCGCTCCGATCTGGCCCACGACATCCTCCAACTTACCGGGGAACACCTGCTGCTGGTGGTGAGCGCGATGGGCATGGCCATCCTGCTGGGAGTGCCGGCCGGCATTCTGCTCACCCGCCGTGCGGCCCTGCGAAGATGGCTGCTGGGATTCGCCAGCGTGGTTCAGACCATTCCAAGCCTGGCGCTTTTCGGGTTTCTGATTCCGGTCCCCCTGATCGGCGGTATCGGGCCGCGCACCGTGATTGTGTCACTGGTGCTTTACGCGCTGCTGCCCATCATGCGCAACACCTTCGTCGGCATCGCGAGTGTGGACGCGGCCGTCTGCGAATCCGCCATCGCCATGGGCATGACCGATTGGCAGCTTCTACGCCTGGTGCAATTGCCTCTCGCGGCCCAGACCATTCTGGCCGGCATCCGCATTGCCACCGTGGCGACGATCGGCACCGCCACGATTGCGGCCGCGATCGGCGGAGGCGGACTGGGTGTATTCATCTTTCGCGGCGTCGCATCCGTGGATTCGGCGCAGATTCTGGCCGGCGCGGTGCCCGCGGCGCTAATGGCGCTCGTGGCGGACGGGGGATTAGGATGGATCGAACGAAAATTGGCGCCGGCCTGATCGCGGCACTTCCGTGGTGCGCCTGGCTGTGGTGCGGGTGCTCGCGCCCGGCCGCGGATCGCGCCATCACCGTAGGCTCGAAGAACTTCACCGAACAGGTCGTGCTCGGGGAGATCATCGCCCAGCACTTGGAACATCGGCTGCATCGGCCCGTCGAACGGCGCCTCAATCTTGGCGGAACCTTGTTGGCGCACCAGGCGCTTTTGAGCGGCCAGATCGATCTCTATCCCGAATACACCGGGACCGCGCTGGCGGCGATTCTCAAAGACTCCTCCGTTCCCGCCGGCTCGGCCGCCGCACTGGCCCGGGTGCGTTCCGAATACCAGCGCCGTTTCCAGGTCGAGTGGCTCGATCCCTTGGGCGTGGACAATGGATTTGCCATCGTGGTGCGCGGCCCGGACGCCCGCCGGCGCCACCTGGAAACGCTGACCGATGCCTCCGGGCGCAGCGAGCCCTGGACGCTGGGCGCGGGCTACGAATTCGAACAGCGCCCCGACGGATTCGCCGCGCTGGAGAGCGCCTACCGCCTGCGTTTTTCCTCCGGGCCCAGAAGCATGGATCTCGGTTTGCTTTACCAGGCACTGGAACAGCGGCAAGTCGATATGATTGCCGCCAACGCAACCGACGGCCTGCTTTCGAAGCTCGATCTCAAGGTCCTTGCCGACGATCGTCACGCCTTCCCGCCCTACCAGGTTTGCATTGCCGTGCGCCAGGACCGCCTGCGCCAGATCCCTGGCCTTGAACCAGCCTTGCGCGAATTGTCGGGCAAATTCACCAACCAGGCTATGCGGCAACTCAACTACCAAGTGGACGCCCAGCATCGCTCCGCCGCCCAGGTCGCAGCCGGGTTCCTAAAGCAAGGCGGAATGTGAGTGGGCATGCGATGTACATGTACTGATGATTCCGAACAGGAGTAGTCAGCCCGTTCGCCTTCCCACCAGTTGGCTCAACTCCTTGATGGCTTCCATCAAGTGCTCCGATTGGGCGCTGAGTTCCACCGAAGCGGAGGCGCTCTGTTCGGCATGAGCGGCCACGCCTTGTGTGACCGAACTCATTTCAGACACGGCGCTGGCGACCCTTTCCATGCTGGCGCGCTGATCCTCCGCCGCGTGTGTGATCGACCCGACGGCTTCATCGAGCGGCTTGCCGCGGCTCTCGATTTCCCGCAGCCGTTTTACCACCTGCCCGCAGATTTCAGCTCCACGTTGGGTGCGCTCGATGGCGTTTCCGACCAGAGACGTAGTTTCCTTCGCCGAAGCCGCGCTTCGTTGAGCCAGGCTGCGCACCTCATCGGCCACCACCGCAAATCCAGCCCCGGCTTCTCCCGCCCGGGCGGCTTCCACGGCGGCGTTCAGTGCCAGGACGTTGGTCTGGAAAGCGATTTCGTCGATTACTTTGATAATCCTGGCAACCCCCTGACTCGCCTCCCCGATTTCCTCCATGGCATCCGACATTCGTTTCATATCGGCCACAGCTTCGAAAGCAGCTTCACCGGTTTGTTCGGTAAGAGCCTTGGCCCGGCGAGCGCCATCGGTGCTATTCCTGATTTTTTCCGATATGCTCCCAACCGAGCCGTTGATTTCCTCCAGAGAGGCGGCCTGTTCGGTGGCGCTCTGTGCCAGGCTTTGGCTGGCCGCGGCGATCTGACCGGCGGCGGAAGATGTCTCCGTGCTGGAGGCTCCCACCGTATCTATGACTTCCGCGAGCGGCCGGATGATGTCCCTTTTGCTATACCAATAGAAACCGACGGCAGTCAGAATACCGATGGGGATCACCCACAGCAGAGTGGTGATCCACGCCCCCGATTGTGCCTTGGCCGACGCCACGCGGTCGACCTGGTCCAAGTGCGCTTTCAACACAAAAGCGCCATGAATCTGTCCCGCTTTCCATCCTTCCATCTTGTATCCGAGCGCGTCCTTGCCATCGTGGGTCGGGCTGTCAGCCGGGTCCCCATGGCAAATCAGACAATCCTCGGTCAGGCGGATCGGCCGGGCGTAGACAATCAGGTTCGCACTCCTGTCGGCGGCGAAGTATTCTTCCTGGCCGCTGGTTTCGAGCGCATCCAGGATGGCAGCTTCTTCCGCTGTCGGTTCATTCCGGGAATCGCGGGCTTGACGCTTGGGAACCCTGAACTCAAAGCCCTCCCGATCGGCAACCTTATGGATGGAATTCCATGCAGCGACGACCGGGACACTATCGTATAGGCTGGTGTGCCGAAAGCCGCCGCCCTGCTTCGCGTCGCGCTCCATAGCCGCTTCGTCGAATGCGTGCCGGGTCCGCAGACTCGAAATAGAGCTGCGCACCTCCTCGGCCGCAGTCACCGCCGCCCTCATGGTATTGCGCGTCAGTTCGATTCCCTGATCTCCAATCACCCGGTGCTGAACCCACAATGCCGTCAAGGTGCTCAGCACCACGCTGCCCGTGGCTACGACGATTACTTTGCTTCCGATTGTCATAGGAATGCGCCGGCCGTTTAGCTCATCACAGGGAACATATCGGAAGAACTCTTCGCTCGCAGTAGGGCGTCTTCCGTAGAATTTATTCCACGAAGAGGGACGACCCGACGTGGCATTATGCGCCCGCCCTCTACAGCGTCAACTGGCCCCGAGGGGCGCGGGCCAGCCGCGCTTTCAGACGCTGTTCGCGGCGGCGCATCTCGGGGGTATCTTCCAGCGCCAGGGCGGCGCGGGCCATTTCGAGCGCCATCGCGTAGTTGCGCTGGCGGTGCTCGTAATCCTTGGCTAGCGCCTCAAGTGCGCGCACTTGATAAGGATTGCGCGATTGGGCCAGTTCGGACACCGCGCCCAGAGCCGCTTCTTCCCTTCCCAACCGGCGTTCCAGGGCGGCCGCGTCCCAGAGCGTGCGAAACAGCAGGTGATCGGGAAGGCCGAGCTCCACCGCGCGGCGGAGCAGGTCGAGGGCTTCCTGGTGCCGTTCGGCCTGGGCGAGCCAGCGCGCCAGGCCGACCAGGTCCGCCCCGTGGCGCAACGCCCGGGCGCCGGCCTGGGACCGAAATGCCCGTGGCACGATGGCCGTAAGGCAAGCCAGGGAAAGGATATCGATGGCGTTGTGATGGAAAATCGGCACCAGGCGAAAAGCCTCTTGCCGGCGTAGAAACTCAAAATAGCAATAGGGGATCATTTCGCCGGGCAGGTCGCCCTGGCGCTCGACGCCCAATACCTGCTGCTCCAGATCCACCAGGCGGCAGCTTTCCAGGCGCAGCTTCCACAGCCGCCGCGCGCCGAACAGCAGATCCAGGTGCTCCATGCGCTCGAAAGGATGGTGCGCGCGCACCATCCGGTACCGGGTTTCGAGCAGCGGTTGGTCGTAAGCCTTGCCGTTGTACGTCACCATCACGTCGAAATCCGCCAGGTACTCGGAAAGCCGGCACAACACCGACGCTTCTTCGCCATAATCGCGCATGAAGAACTGGCGCACGCGAAAACCGGAGGCGTCGATCGAACCTACGCCGATCAGAAATGCATAGGTTCCCGTGCCTCCGGCGAGGCCGGTAGTCTCGGTGTCGAGAAACGCCCATTTGGCGGGATGGACGGAGGCGATAGCGCCACCCGAGAGCGGCGACAGCAGGTCGCCGGGCAGCTCGAACAGGTCCCCGATGTCGACTGAGCCATGGCGCCGGTGACGCTCCCAGAGCCGCTCCGTTTCGAAGTGCTCACCATTGGATGTGCGCACCACCTCGCCCGAGATCAGCTCTTCCAGGAAGGATTGCGAAGCGGCGTCGGCCCGGCGCGGCGCGGGCGAAGCGCCGGCGTACTTCCGGTCGATGCGCGCGATCCGCTGCCGGAGCTCGGCAAGCTGTTGCTTCAGATCTTCCATCTCCGCTTCGCTTTTTCTTTGCCTAATATAGCAAGCGCGGCGGTGCGATACCATCCCGGCCCCAGGAGTGATTCCGCCGGGCTATGATCGTCGGCATGTCGATCCAGCCCCGCGAGGTGCTTAACCGGCCTGGGTAAATCCGTTCCCGGCAACCGCTCCCTCGCGGTCGCGGCTCGGTAAGTGATTGAAAACGCGCGGCGCCCGTAACCGAGCCGCGACCGCGAGGGAGCGGTTGCTGCGCCTTAACTGCGAAATTCCCCAAATCGGTTAAGCACCCCGAGCCCCGGAAGGCTGCCCCGGCTGGTGTATCATAGCGGGAAACCGGTCAGTTTCAACGATTCGTTTGCGGATCGCCGCCCGTGTAATCGGGCGCCGCCAATGCAATCCGCTATCGCGGTGAATTCTCGATCGTCGGCGGCGAAACGGTGGTGCCGCCCGGGCGCCGGTTGGCACAACGTTCGAGATCGAATTGAGGTTGAGTCTTGATGCGATACATAGGTAACGGAATGACCCTGTTGGCGATCGCGCTCTGCGTATCCTTTACTGCCTCGGGCCAGGGCGGCAGCGGCCGCGCCGGGCGGGCCGGCCAAGCGCAACAGGCTGGAGCCCCACAGGCCGGAGCGCCTGCGAATACGGCGGGGCGGGGCGACGGCGGCGACTTTTACAACTACGATACAGCGGCCGGCATAGGATCCGCGATCCCCGACGCTCCGCCCGCGGAAACGCACCAGAAGATTGCGGTCGACGGGGAAGCGCTCGCCTACACGGCGCGAGCCGGCTACCTGCCCCTGCGAAACGCGACCACGGGACAACCCGAAGCCCATCTGTTTTACACCAGCTACACCAAGGACGGCGTCGGCGGCTCGTCCCCGCGCCCGGTATTGTTTTTCCTGGGGGGCGCTCCCGGCGTGGCGGCCGCCTGGCAGGAGTTCGGCGGGCTGGGCCCGAAGCGGATGAGATGGATGAACGACGGCACCGCCGGGATGCCGCCCTACGCGTGGGTGGACAATCCCCATACGCTGCTCGGCCAGGCGGATCTGGTTTTCGTGAATCCGGTGGGCACGGGATTCAGCCGGCCCGACCAGCCAAACCGCGGCCCGAGCTTTTGGAATACCGCCGCCGACGTGGCCTCGCTCGCCGAGTTCGTGCGGAGTTTTTTCCATACTTACAACCGCGGAAACGCACCGCTCTTTCTGGCCGGCGAGGACTTTGGCACGGCGCGGGCGGCGGGTTTGGCCGCCTATCTCATCGAACACCAGACGCCGGTTCAGGGCGTGGTGTTGTTATCGATGGCCATGAGCCCCGACGCCGTGGCCGGCGACGAGCAATACATCACCCTGCTGCCGAGCCTGGCGATGGCCGCCTGGCATCACAAGAAGCTGGCACCGGAGCTGACCGCCATGAGCGCCGAACAGATTTCCGGCCAGGCCCGCCAGTTCGCATCCCGCGAGTATCTGCACGCGCTCTATAAAGGAGACCGCATAACGCCGGAGGAACGCGCCAAGGTAGTAGCGGACCTGTCGCGGCTCACCGGCCTGGCGAAGGCATTTATCGTAAACAACGATTTGCGGATTTCGCTCGAGCGTTTTAGCGGCGAGCTGATGCACGACCAGCGCCTTGGGCTTTCGAACTCCGATGCGCGAGTGACCGGCTTTGTGCCGGCCCCGGCGGGCGGGCGCGGATTTGGCGGCGGGCGGGGTGGCTTCGGCGCCCCTCCGGCACCCATCGATTTCAATCTGAGCCATCTGGCCGGCGGCTTTGAGACTGCCTACGATGCCTATCTGAGGCGCGAGCTCGGCTTCGACGGCAGCGGAATCTTCTACCTTTCGAGCGGCGGCGTCGGCACCTTCGCCTCCACCGGGAGCGGCGACGCCAGCCTGGCCACCGCTTTCGCCCGCAACCCCGGCCTGCGCCTTTTCGTGGGCATGAACTACTTCGATCTGAATGCGCCGTTCTACGCGGCCGAATTCACCCTGGCTCACCTGAGCGTGTCGCCGGAGGCGCGCGCCCATAACATCACCGTCGGTCGCTTCGAGGCCGGGCAGATGACCTATGTCGACAACAAGGCGCTGGCCGAACTTCAAGCCGACCTGGCCGCCTTCATCCGCGGAGCCGCTACACCGGCAAGTAAGTAAGCTGCGCAACCAAGGAGCAATGTCATGAGAAACTACGGACTCTTCATCATCTTAATGGCTGCCCTGGCCGCGCAGTCCTTCGCCCAAGGTCGGGGCGGTGCCCCCGCCGCGATTAACGACTTCTATCGTTTCAATTACGACACCGAAGAGATGCAGCCGATCCACTACCCCGCCGAACCAATTACCACCCGGCATGAGATCGCGTTGCACGGAGAGACCATCCAGTACACGGCCCGCGTGGGATTCCTGCCCATCCACCAGGCCACCAGTGGCGTGACCGAGGGGCATTTGTTTTACGTCTACTATTCCAAGAACGGAGTCACCGATAAGTCCAAACGGCCGGTCTGGTTCTTATTCAACGGCGGACCGGGCGCGGCCACGGTCTGGCTGCACATGGGCGCCTTTGGCCCCAAGATGGTGAAGATGAGCCCGAACGGCCTGGCAACGCCGCCGCCTTACACTTATGTCGATAACCCTAACTGCCTGCTCGATACCGGCGATCTGGTCTTCATCGACGCCATGGGCACCGGCTTCAGCCGCCCGGACCAGCCAAAATATGGCCCCGACTTTGGCGGCGTGGAGAACGATCTGGCCGCCTTCGGCGAGTTTATCCGCGGCTTCCTGAACGAATATAACCTCTGGGGATCGCCTCTGTTTGTCGGCGGCGAGAGTTACGGCACCACCCGCGCGGCGGGCCTGGCCGGCTATCTTACCGACCACGATATTCCCATTAACGGCGTGATGCTGCTGTCGGCGGTAATCGATTCCAATGCCAGCGCCGGCGAACAACGCCAATTGCAGACCCTGCCCACCGAGATCATGACCGCGCATTTTCACAAAAAGCTGGCGCCCGATCTTCAAAAGCTGAGCGTGGAGCAGATGGCCGGACAGGCGCGCGAATTTGCCTCCGGCGAATACCTGGAATACCTGTTCGATGGCGCGCGCGCTACCGTTGCGCAACGCGAGAAAGCGCTCACCGACTTTGCGCGCTATACGGGACTCTCCAGGAGTTACATCGACGGCCTCGACCTGCGTGTCCCGCTGGGGCCGTTCAGCACCGAGCTGCTGCGCGATCGACACCTGATGACGTCGCGCCTCGATTCGCGCTTCGCCGGCTACCAACTGGATGCGGGATCGACCAATACCAGCTTCGATTACAGCAATAGCAATATCGAAGACTGTTTCCTGACCGCCTTCGAAGCCTACGTCCGCAACGATCTGAACTATAAGAACGACAACCTCTACTACGTTGCCGGGAACGCGCCGCCGTGGTCCGGCGAATACAATACCGTGGTCAATCTCGAAGACGGTTTCGCCAAGAATCCGCACATGCATCTTTTCGTGGGCATGGGATATTACGATTTCGCCTGCCCCTTCTACCCCGTGGAGTGGACCATCGCCCACCTGAAGGTGTCCGACGAAGTCAAGAAGAATAACATATCCCTGGGCTACTACGAATCGGGCCACATGGTCTACATCGACCAGCCCGCGGCGGCTAAGTACCACGCCGACCTGGTGAAGTTCGTGCAGGCGTCATTGCCAAAATGACGCTCGTGGCGCGGGGAGGAGGTGGGACAGCCCATCGCTTTTCGTGGTCTGTCAGGCCCTCGCCAGGCTTAACAGCCTGACAGACGACAAGGAACGATCGTCTGTCCCACCTCCCGGTCAGTTTTCCCTTGGCCGCCCTAAATGCCGAGGGTAACATCGGGAGCCACGGCTTATAAGTGACCGGCGTCTAGCTCAGAGCGCCAGTGCCAAAATCTCCTGTATTTCCCCGTCGCTCAAAACCGTGGGGTTCGATTTCATACTGTTCGCTTTGGCCGCCTGCGCGGCTACCGTGGGGAAATCCTCGGCGCGGACGCCGTAGCTTCCGAGCGGCCGGATTTCCAACCGCCGGGCGAGACCGGCCAGCCAAGGCGCGGCATCTTCCGCCTCCGCCTGGGGATTACCCGTGAGCAGGCGTGCGATTTCGGCGTACCGCCCAAGCGCCGGGCCATCCGGGTTGCGCTCCCGCAGCGCCCGCACATTCGCCGCCGTCGCGTGCGGCAGCAGCGCCGCGCACACTGCCCCGTGGGGCGCGTCGAACATCCCGCCCAGCGGCGCGGCCAATCCGTGTACCGCGCCCAGCCCCGCGTTGGCCAGAGCCAGGCCGCCCAGCAGGCTGGCCCAGGACATGGCCGCCCGCGCCTCCCTGTCGGCCCCGTTCCGCCACGCCCGCTCCAGCGCCGTGCGCGCGCTCTTCAGCCCCTCGACGCAAAAAAGATCGGCCATCGGGTTGGCTCGCACCGAAACGTACGGCTCGATTAGCTGCGTGATTGCGTCCAGGCCGCTCGCCGCCGTCGCCGCGCGGGGCAGGGAATAGGTCAGCGCCGGATCGACCACCGCCAACCGCGGCAACATTCCGGCCGAGCGCAGGCTGGCTTTCACCCGCCGCTCCGGCGAGGCCAGCACCGCGTTCCGCGTCACCTCCGAGCCGGTCCCGGCCGTAGTCGGGATGGCGATAAACGGCGCCGAAGCATTCACCAGCGGCCGTCCTTGGCCGATCACTTCCAGGTAATCCAGCGGGTCGCCCGGATTAGCCAGCAGCGCCGCCACAGCCTTCGCCGCGTCGATGGCGCTGCCGCCGCCCAAGGCGATGGTCATTTCGCAGGATTCACCGCGGGCCAGCGCCGTAGCTTCGCGCACCGCATCGATCGTCGGCTCGCCGCCCGTCAACGCGTACGGCACCGCCGTCACCCCCTTGGCTCTCAGAGCCTCCGCCAGCGGCGCGGCCCGTTCCGCCGTCGCTCCCGTCACCAGCAGCGCCCGGCGCCCCAGGCTGAATGCCGCGGCCGGCACGTCGCACAGCGCGCCTTCTCCGAAAACGATGCGCTGCGCGGTAGCGAATTCAAATGGCATAACCTGAGATTACTACCGTGGCGCACGCACTTTTGCGTGCCGCGTCGAGCCTCTACTCGACGCCTTCCCTTTCCGGGGGCGCGGATCGGTGAGGAACATCACCGGCGCCAACCGCGTATCACCCTTGTGAGGCGGCATGGCCGGGGACGGCGCCAATCGCGCGTCCCTATCGGGAAATGTGCCTCCGGAGACAAGATGGATACCTTACTGCAAGACATTCGCTACGGCATCCGCATGGTCGCCCAATCGCCGGGTTTTGCGGCGATTGCGATTCTCACGCTGGCGCTTGGCATCGGCGCCAATACCGCGCTGTTTTCCGTTGTGAACGGCGTGCTGCTCAACCCGCTCCCGTACCGGCAACCGGATCGCCTGGTTGCCATTTATGCAAGGACCAAAGAGTTTTCGCACGCTTCCGCCTCCTATCCAAATTTTCTGGACTGGGAACGCAACCAGCGCTCTTTCTCCTCTATGGCGGCCTTTCGCGAGGATACCTATAACTTGACGGGCATGGGCGAGCCCGAGCGTGTCAAAGCGGAAATGGTCTCGGCGAATTTCTTCTCGGTGCTCGGCGTGAACCCTGTCGCCGGGCGCCTGCTTCGCCCGGAGGAGGACCGGATGGGCGCGCAGCCTGTAGCGCTCATCAGCGGCGGATTCTGGCAGCGGAAATTCGGATCTTCGCCGGACGCGCTCGGCAAGACGCTGCGGCTCGACGGAGTGGGCTACACCGTGGTTGGGGTGATTCCCGCGGATTTTCGTTATCAAAGCGGCAATTTTGAGACCAGCGACGTTTATGTGCCCATCGGCCAGTGGAGCGACAGGACTTTTCGCGACCGGCGCGCGAGCATGGGCATGGACGCGGTAGGGCGGCTCAAGCCGGGAGTCGCGCTGCAGCAAGCCCAGGCGGACATGGACGCGGTGGCGCAAGCTCTTGCCGAGAGATATCCGGACGCCAACAAGGGCAAAGGGATCGCGATGCTTCCGCTCAAGCAGGACGTGGTGGGCGGCATCCAGCCATTTCTCCTGGTGCTGCTGGCCGCGGTGGCTTTTGTTCTCTTGATCGCCTGCGTGAATGTGGCTAATTTGCTTTTAGCGCGCTCGACCGGCCGCACTCGCGAATTCGCGATTCGCGCGGCGCTCGGCGCGAGCCGGGTGCGCGTCGTTCGCCAGCTTCTCACCGAAAGCCTGATACTCTCTTGCGCCGGTGGCGGTTTGGGCCTGCTGCTGGCCTCATGGGGAACGCGGGCGGCAATCCGGCTGATGCCGGAGGCCCTGCCGAGCACGCAGTCGGTGCATGTCGATTCCCGCGTTTTGCTGTTTACTCTGGCGGCGTCGGTGCTGGCGGGAATTTTCTTCGGACTTGCGCCGGCGCTGGGAACCTCCCGCGAAGATCTGCAGGCAACGCTGAAAGAAGGGGGCCGAGGGTCGAGCGGCGCGCGCCACCGGCTGCAAGGACTCTTCGTTGCCGTCGAAATGGCGATGGCGCTGGTGTTGCTGGTCGGCGCGGGGCTGATGGTCCGCAGCCTGGCCAAGCTCTGGAGCGTCGATCCGGGCTTCAATCCGCGCAACGTCGTCACTTTCTCCATCTCCAATCCGGCGATCCCGGGCGCGACGCCGGATGCCATTCGCGCCTCCGTGCGCCGGCTCCAGGATACGGTGGCCGCCGTTCCCGGGGTGGAGGCGGCATCGCTCAACGGCGGCGCGCTGCCCATGGGTGGCGATTCCGAGCTGCCGTTTTGGATTGACGGCCAGCCCAAGCCCGCCACCGATTCGGAGATGAAAACATCGCTGTTCTACGTCGTCGAGCCGGATTATCTCAAGGCCATGAAGATTCCGCTCGAGCGCGGGCGATTCCTTGCATCCGCCGACAATGAGCGCTCCCCGCTCGTCATCGTCATCGACGAACAGTTCGCCAAGCTATACTTCGCGGGGCAGAACCCTATCGGCAAGCACGTGAACCTCGCAATTCTGAACAAAACGGTCGAAATTGTGGGAATCGCGGGACACGTCAAGCAATGGGGCCTGGCGGAAGATAACCACTCGCCTGTCCAGGCGCAGTTCTATATGCCGATTTCGCAGGTTCCCGACCAGTTCCTGCCGCTCCTGGCCCGCGGCGGGGTATTCGTGGTGCGGACGCATGGATCGCCGGAAAACGAGATCGGCGCCATCCGGCGGGCGCTCGCTAAAATCAATGGCGAGATTGTGGTCTACGATACCGAGACCATGGACAAGATCATCTCCAATTCGCTGGCCGCGCGCCGATTTTCGATGATTCTCCTGGGCATCTTCGCCGCGCTCGCACTGGTTCTCTCGTGCGTCGGCATCTATGGCGTGATTTCGTACCTGGCCGGGCAGCGGACGCATGAGATCGGCATTCGGATGGCGCTCGGCGCCCAGCGGAATGACGTGCTGCGGTTAGTTCTGGGCAACGGCGCGAAGATGGTCCTGATCGGGGTCGCGGCGGGCGTCGCCGCTTCTCTCGCGCTGACCCGGCTGATGGCCAGGATGCTGTTCGGTGTGAGCGCGTACGACCCGCTCACGTTCCTCGCCGTGGCATTCCTGTTGATTCTGGTTGCCCTGGCGGCGTCCTACATTCCCGCGCGTCGAGCCATGCGCGTCGATCCCATCGTCGCGCTGAGATACGAGTAGTTACCGGCCCGCGAGCCGGCCGTCTTCCTTACCACTCGCTATCCGGCGGATCCACGTTCCGATAGATCTGCCTCGTGCGCGGCTCCGCGAACATGTCGGCGGTCTTGGCTGCCCAGGCATTGTAATGCGCCGTCTCTTTGTGGGCGGCCTACGCGGCGGCGTCGCGGTAGACCTCGTACAGGAGGAAACGGGTCGGGTCGCCGGTCTGCTCGATGACATCGAAACGCGCCACGCCCGGCTCCTTCCGGCTGTTGGTGGCGTTTTCGATGGTGGCCTGCCGGAACGCATCCAGAGATTCGCGTTTTACGTGGATCGAAACCATTAGAATCAGCATGACAAAGAGTTATCCTTTCAAGTCGCGGAACGCTTCTTCGATTTCCTGTTTGGCGGCCGGCGTGGGCACGCTCAGCGGCAGGCGCGGCGGGCCGCCGTAGTAGCCGTTCAGGTCCATGGCGTATTTCAAACCCGGCACGCCGTACTTGCCGGTCACCAGCGCGGAGGCCCGGCCGATGCGATTCTGCCAGTCCAGGCCCGCGGCTTCCTCGCGCGTGCGGTAGGCTTCCCAGATGGCGATCACGCTGTACGGCGCCGCGTTAGCGTAGGCCAGAATGGCGCCGGTCGCGCCCATCAGCAGCGATGGCCAGAGCGTGGGCGCCGAACCCACCATCACCTGAAAGCCGTGGCGCACCTCGCGAATCATCTGCATTACTTTTTCCAGGTTGCCGGAGCTTTCCTTGATGGCGATGACGTTGGGGTGCTCGCTCAGAGCCACCACCGCTTCCACCGGAATGTCTACCCCGGTCGTCTGCGGCCAGTTATAAATGATGAGCGGCAGGCGCGACTGATCCGCCACGGCGCGATAGTAGAGAGCCTGGGCGTCGGCGCGGTTGATCAGGTTCTTATAATAATGTGGCGTGCGCACCATGGCCGCCTTGTAGCCCAGCTCCGCCGCCCGATTGGTCAGCGCCACGGTCTCGCGCACGCTTTCCACCCCAGTGCCGGCGATCAGCAGTTTATCCGGTGCGGCATGTTTGGCAACCGCTTCCCAAACCTGGATCTTTTCTTCCGTGGTGCAGTGGACGCTCTCTCCGGTCGAGCCCATCACCACGTAGCCGGCCAGCGTGGTGAGGTTCCATTTCTCGACGTTGTGGTGGATCTTGGACCAATAGATTTCACCGTTGTGATCGAACGGCGTCGTGATTGGTGGGAAAATACCCTGTAGTTTCATGATCCTGAACGAACCTCCACGATAACAATGTTCTCGCTTGAAATCGAATGCGACCAAGCCCGGCGCGACTGGCTGCTGGCCGACCTGTACGACTTCGACCCCGCCGGCGTGGTGGAGCTCGATGCCGCGCGCGTGCGCGTCTTCTTCGACGATACCGCCGACCGGGACCAACTGCTGGCGCGCTACCCGGACGCCGCGATTCGCGTTGAGGAAGACCGCGACTGGGTGGGCGAGGCGCGAGCCATGCTGCAGCCCATGCCGGTCGGCAAGCGGTTCTTCCTGGTACCGGAATGGCGCGACGATCCGGCGCCGGAAGGCCGCTTCCGCATCCAGGTGAATCCCGGTATGGCATTCGGCACCGGCGTTCACGAAACCACCCAATTGTGCCTGGAGGCGCTGGAAGAGTTTGTCCACCCCGGAACGGTGGTGCTAGACGTGGGCACCGGCCAGGGCATTCTGGCGCGGGCCGCCCGGTTGCTCGGGGCCGGCACTGTCATCGCTTGCGACACCGATCCGGTCGCCATCGAGATCGCCGGCATGGGCTTCGTCGGGTCGGTGGATGCGGTCCGTTCGGGTTCGGTGGACCTGGTGGTCGCCAACATCAGCCCGGAGGCGATAGTGCAGCTTGCACCCGATTTCGTCCGCGTCTGCCGCGTCGGCGGCACGATCCTGGTCAGCGGCTTCGAACTGGATGAAACGGGACAGGTTAGCTTCGCACTGCCCGGCGTCCGCGAAGTGCGCCAGAAAGGCAACTGGGCGTTGGCCGTGGCCTGATCTGCACAAAGTTGCACAATGAAAAAATCCAAGTCCGGGGTCGGCCTGCCGAAGCCGGACGCAGAGTTGATCGCGGTACGCTTACGGCGCGCACGAGAGCTAGACACGGAGGATTGAACATGACCAAAATTTCGTTTGAGAAAAGCAGCGGCAACGTCTTTGCCGATATTGGATTCACATCAGCCGAGGCGGCGGAGCTCGCCGCTAAGAGCAGCTTGATCATCGCCCTCAAGGACACCATCGAGCAGCGCAAACTGACGCAGCAAGAAGCAGCGCGGCTCTGCGGCACAGATCAGCCGACGCTATCCAAAGTGTTCCGTGGCCGAATGGAGAGCGTCACCATCGACCGGTTAGCGAGTTGGCTCAACGCGCTTGGACGGGACGTAGAGATCATCGTCATAGCGTCCCCCCGCACCCGCCGCCAAGGTCGCCTACGCGTGATACAAGCTGCGTAATTACGGGTAACGGCCGCAACTCCGCTTCTAACACCCCGCGCCCAGCAGGACGATTCAGGGCACCCGATCATCGTACATCACGGCGCGTGACCGCAAAGGGCCGTCTTGTCGCGGAGCAGCCGCAGGTTGCGCTGTTGGAACCGAGTTGGGCCGCCCGGCAGCGCCACCTCGCATCGCGGCAACCGCGTCGGGCTTGCGGGCTCGCGGAAGCCTCTCAAGGTAAGTTTCTCCACAGGTTGCGGGCCCGCAATATCGCCGAATCCTGCCCGGCGTGGCCAACATCCACCACATGGAGGCATTCCTATATGAAACGAACTGGAAGCGCGAAGTGGCAGGGAGATCTCAAGACCGGGACCGGAGCCCTGACCGTCGCCAGCGGCACCCTTTCCCAGACTCCGTATTCTTTCCACGCCCGGTTTGCGGACGGCAAAGGCACCAACCCCGAAGAACTGCTGGCCGCCGCCCATGCCGGCTGCTTTACCATGGCGCTCTCGGCGCAGTTGGGAGAAGCCGGGCTGAAGGCCGACAGCCTGGAAACTACCTGCACCATCTCGCTGGAACAGAAGGACGGAGGCTTCACCATCACCGAAAGCCACCTGGAATTGAAGGCCATCGTCCCCGGCGCCACCCAGGAGGCTTTTGAAAAAGCTACCGCCGCCGCCAAGGCCGGGTGCCCCGTATCGAAGCTCTACCACACCAATATCACTTTGAATGCTACCCTGGTCCCCGCCACCACCGGCCAGGCCGGCGCGTAGCGGAGTGTCCACGAAAATAGGTGGGCAGGTGCGCGAAGCGAAGGGCCGCCTGAAAGGCGGCTGCAGCCACGATTGGCTGCCCCACAGCGCAGCATAGCCGCAACCAAACGCGCCGGGATGAGTCCCGGCGTGGCAGACTGAGAGTCCGCTCCACAAAAAGCACCACGAATCGTAAATTACTGTAATGCGGACACTTGAAACCTAAATCGCGCGCCGCGGATCTATAATGGCGGAACGGGGGCCGGCTGGGCCGGCAGACCCGCTCGGGAGGTGGGCATGTATTCGGAAATCAGGCGTTGGTTCAGGCGGGCGGCAAGCTTGACGGCGGTAGCGCTTTTGCTTGCGCTGTGCGGTAGCGGGCCTGTTTGGGGCCAAAACCCGGAGCCGGTCGCGCCTTCGCCGGAACAAACCCTCACCGCCGAGCAGCTCGGCGACCTGGTGGCGCCCATCGCCCTTTATCCCGATCCGTTGCTGGGCCAGATCCTGGTGGCATGCACCTACCCGCTCGAGGTGGTGGAGGCCGGGCAGTGGCTGCAGAAGAATCCGGGGCTTACCGGAACCGCGCTCACCGAAGCCGCCCAACAGCAAAACTGGGACCCCAGCGTCCAGGCGATGGTCGTGTTTCCCGACGTGGTCAAGCTGTTGACCGCCGACGTTACCTGGACCACCAATCTGGGCAACGCCTTTCTTTCCCAGCAAAGCGACGTGATGGCGTCGATTCAAACCATGCGCCAGCGCGCCCAGCAGAACGGCAAGCTGGCGTCGAGCGCCGACGAAACCGTCACCAATACGGACCAGGACGGCCAACCGGCCATCGATATCGAGCCCGCCAATCCCGACATGATGTACGTGCCGGAGTACGACCCCGCCTGGATTTGGGGACCGGCCCTATATTATCCTTACCCGGCGTGGTACTGGCCGGGGCCTTCCATCGTCGTGGGCGGGTTGGGTTTTGGCTTCTACCCCGGCATCAACGTCGGGTTCTTTTTCGGCGGCGGCTGGGGCGGTTGGGGCGCGTGGGGGTGGCATCCGGCGTGGGGCGCACGCGGCATCGTGGTCAACAACACCTTTATTCACCGCTATAACCTGAACACGTCCGGGTTGGGCAGCCTGCGCGGAACTTCGGCGTGGGCCCACAACCCCGTCCACCGCCAGGGAGTTCCGTACTCCAGCGCGGCGCTCAACGGCCAGTACCGGCAGGACGTTAGCCGCAACCTCGCGGTTCGCCCCGGGAGCGGCGAATTCGAGCGGCAAACGGCGGAACATATGGGAAGCCGCAACATCCCGGCCAGCGCGCCTCCGGCCCGGAACGGCAGCGCTTTCTCCGGCGCGGAGAACGGACGCGAAGCGAGATCGTACGCCGACCACGGCTTCTCGAGCATGGGTCCGTCGCGCAGCGCGCCGGCCCGCTCCGGCGGCGGTGGCGGGGGGAGGCGCTAAGTCCTCCATTTCGGAATTACGGCCACCTAATGAGCAACCGCTCCCTAACGGTCGCGGCTCGGTTACGGGTGTTTCCGAGCCGCGACCGTCAGGGAGCGGTTGCCTGGAAATACGTTAGCCAACTTATGAAGTTGTGTACTAAGTCATGACCAAAAACTTGCTCCACCTGAGCCTGGCGCTATTGGGAGCTGCGTTTCCCTTGGCGGCGCAAACGCCCTTCCCTAACCCTCAGGCCGCCGCCAAAGCGCTGGTTTCCGCCGCCGAATTGAACAACACCGGCGCCCTGATGAAGCTGTTCGGCCCCGAAGGCAAACCTATCGTCGATTCCGGCGACGCGGCCGAAGACCGCGCCCTGCGCCTGCAGTTCGCCAAGCTGGCGCAGGAAAAACTGCAGGTGGTCGAGCGCGATTCCAGCCACGCCACCTTGCTGGTGGGCAACGGTGAATGGCCGTTTCCGGTGCCCCTGGCGCTGGCCAAGGGCGAATGGCGTTTCGATACCCCGACCGGCAAAACCGAAGTGCTGGCCCGACGCATCGGCCGCAATGAAATCAATGCCGTGGAAGTCTGCCGCGGTTATGTCGAAGCCCAGATGCAGTACGCCTCGGCCGACCGCGACGCCAGCAACGTGCTGGAGTACGCCCAGAAGATCGTCAGCTCGGCGGGGAAACGGGACGGCCTTTACTGGGAAGGCGAATCGGCGCTGGTGCCCAAGGCTTTTTCCGACGCGGCCGCCGCCATGGGCGAGGCGCGCAAACCCGCCCCCTACCACGGCTACTACTTCCGCATTCTGAAAGCGCAAGGCCCCGGCGCCGAGGGCGGCGCGCTGGATTACATTGTGAAGGGCAAAATGATCGGCGGTTTCGCCCTGATCGCCTGGCCCGCCGATTATGGCGCCAGCGGCATCAAGAGCTTCCTCGTCAATCACAAGGGCATCGTGTATGAAAAGGATCTGGGTGCTTCCACCGCCGCCCTGGCGCGCCAGACGACTCGCTTCGATCCCGATAAGACCTGGAAGCCGGTTACACTGGAGTGATGGCCAAGGCGTTTCAGGTGAAGGCGGAGGACAACGTTGCCACGCTGCTCGAAGACGGTGCGGCCGGCGGCGCGGTGGAGGTGCTGGGGGCCGTGCCCGCGGTGTTGGAACTGAGCGAGCCGGTCGTGCTGGGCCACAAAGTAGCCCTGCGCGAAATCCCGGCCGGCGATGCGGTGGTCAAGTTCGGCGTGCCGATCGGCGTCGCTACCCATCCCATCCACCCCGGCCAGTGGGTCCACCTGCAGAATTGCGCCAGCCCCCTGGACGAGCGCTCCTCCACGCTCGACGTCGCGACCGGCGCCACCACGGATATGGCTTATGACTAACCTTTCGCCCATCGAGCCCGTCTGGCAGGGCTACCTGCGCCAGGACGGCCGTAAGGGCATTCGCAACCTGGTGCTGGTGGTCTACACGGTGGAATGCGCCAGCCACGTGGCCAAGGAGATCGCTCGCGGCGAGGAAGACGCCCACGTGATCGGCTTTCCCGGCTGTTACGACAACGCCTTCGCCATCCGCCTGATGCTGGCTCTGGCCCGCCATCCCAACGTGGGCGCGGTGCTGGCGGTCGGCCTCGGCTGCGAGTATACCCAGCCCAAACGCCTGGCTGAAGCGGTCCAGCAGACCAATCGCCCGGCCGAGTGGTTCTACATCCAGGAAAACGGCGGCACGCTCAGCTCGATCGCCCGCGGCAAGCAAGCTCTCGAGCGCATGCGCCGGGAAATCGCCGCCGTGCCGCGCGTTCCCATGGGCCTGGCCGACCTCACCGTGGGCGCCGAATGTGGCGGCTCCGACGGCACCTCCGGCCTGGCCGGCAATCCCGCCGTGGGCGCCTTTTTCGACCTGCTGGTGGATGGCGGCGGCCGTGCCATTTTCGAAGAGACCGTGGAGATGATCGGCCTCGGCGCCATCATGGAAGCCCGCGCCGCCAACCCGGAGGCGCGAAAACAGCTTGCCCACGCCTACCGGAAAGCCGAGCGCTATTGCAGCGAGGTGCGCCAGTATTCCATCGCGCCGGGCAATTTCGCCGGCGGACTGACCACCATTGAAGAGAAAAGCATGGGCGCATTCGCCAAGAGCGGCACCCGTCCCATTCAGGGCGTCATCGAA
>PLRS01000094.1 GCA_003164035.1 Bryobacterales bacterium
CCGAGCAGCGGCCGGCGATGCGCGCGGAGCGGCCGGCCTGTTCCACCAACCCGCCCACCTCTTCCACCGAGTAGCCCATGCGCAGGGCCTGCTGGTCCAGGAACGAGCCGGTTCCGGCGGCGCACTCGCCGCTGCGGTCGTAATCGATAATACCGGAGCCGCCCGAGTCGGCATCTTCCCCGTGGCTGTCGAGCAGGATGTACTTGGAGCTTTCGCCGCCGATTTCGAACACCGTGCGCACTTGCGGATGGAAAGCCCCCATCATGCGGGCGATGGCCTTGAATTCGTTCTCGAAGTAGAGCCCCAGAACACGGGCGATGGCGCGGCTGCCGGAGCCGGTCACCCGCAACCCTTCGACTTCGGATTCCGGTACAGTTTCGTACACTTCCCTCAGCAGGTCGTAGACCGACTGCATGGGGCTGCCCGCCACCCGCCGGTACGGGGAGATCACCAGCGGACGGGCGCCCCACTCCAGCAACCGGAAAGCGGGATCGCGGGTGCACAGGGACGCGAGCAGACGAAGGTCTTCCGGCTGGCCCAAGGCCGCCAGTTTCACGCTGACGGCACCGACGTCCAAACCGATATTAAGGCTCATGGTTGCTTGCGGGTATCCGGAGAAATCATAGCGGACGTCGCACTGGTGTGCCACGGATTCCCACCCGAACGGCGACATTTCGCTATCGAATGGTTGCATTTCAGGCCTCAATATCGTTAATTGGGCCGTCAAAATCGCCCACTCGCTTCGGAAGGCATGGATTCGGCGGGTTTCGATCGTAGACTGCTAGATCGAGCCATGAGCACTGCCACCTTTGCGCCGGCACCGCCGGAGAAATTCACCATTGTGCAGCCGGATAGTACCTATAGCGGCGCACCGATTCGTCCCCTGTCCAAGGGACTCCCCAAGACCACGCAGTCGCTGTGCCCGGAGTGCTCGGCGCTGATCGAAGCCCGGATTCGGGAAGACCGCGGCCGGGTGGTGATGGAGAAGAGCTGCCCGGAGCACGGCGCCTTCCGCGACGTTCTGTCTTCGGATGTCCGCCTGTATCTCAAAATGGAAGAGTGGAGTTTCGGGGATGGCCGGGGCGTTACCAACCCGATCGTGGTGGATGCCAAGCGCTGCCCCCAGGATTGCGGCCTGTGTTCCATGCATACCAGCCATAGCGGGCTGGCTAACCTGGATCTTACCAACCGCTGCAATTTGACCTGCCCGGTTTGCTTCGCCAACGCCAATGTGGCCGGATACGTCTACGAGCCTTCGCTCGACCAGGTTCGCGGCATGCTGCAGAGCCTGCGCGACGAAAAACCGGTGTCGGGCCGCATCGTGCAGTTTTCGGGCGGCGAGCCGACGGTATATCCGCAGTTTCTGGAGGCCCTCAGAGCGGCCAAGGAACTGGGCTTTTCCCACATCCAGGTAGCCACCAACGGGATCCGCTTCGCCGAGCCGGAATTTGCCCAGCAGGCCAAAGAGGCCGGTCTGCACACGCTTTACCTGCAGTTCGACGGGGTCACCGATGACGTCTATCTGCGCACCCGCGGCCGCAGGCTGGCCGAGCTGAAGTTCCGCGCCATCGAAAACGTGCGCAACGCGGGGATGAAGATCTGCTTCGTGCCGACCATCGTTAAGGGCGTGAACGATCACCAGGTCGGCGATATTCTGCGCGTGGCGATCGAGAACATCGACGTGGTGAGCGCGATCAGCTACCAACCGGTAGCTTTTACCGGCCGCATCGCGCGCGCGGAGCTGGAATCGAAGCGCTTTACGCTGGCCGATTTTGCCCACGCGGTGGAGCGCCAGACGGGGATTTGCGATCCGTACGAAGACTGGTTCCCGCTGGCCTGCGTCACGCCTTTTTCGAAGCTGCTGAGCGCCCTGCGCGGTGAGCTGACCACCCATCTTTCCTGCCATCCGCAATGCTCGCTGGGCACCTACTTGTTCGTTTCGCGCTCGGGCGAAGCCGTCCCGGTGACGCGCTTCGCCGACATCGGCGCCATGCTATGCGAGATGGACGCACTGTCGCGAAAGGTCGAAAGGCAGCGCGTCAAGCTGTTCTCGAAGATCAACGCCTGGAACGTGCTGCGCAAGCACTTCCACGAGGACCGCGCGCCGGAAGGCCTCACTTTCAACAAGTTCCTGCAAACGCTGCAAGGCCTGATGGACAAGGAGTACGGGCGGGGCAAGGCCGAACAGGACGGGTTCACCTTCAAGACGCTGATGGTGGCCGGCATGCACTTCATGGATCACTACAATTACGACGTGGAGCGGGTGAAGCGCTGCGTGATCCACTATGCCGCCCCCGATGGCCGTATCTATCCCTTCTGCGCCTATAACGGCGGCCCGACTTTCCGCGAGCGGATCGAAAAACAGTACTCGACGCCGCTGGCGGTAGAGGAGCTGGTTTAGCGGAGATTGGGTTCGGCGCGGGGCACACGGCTTCCCCCGTCACCAGGAGAAGGCCGAGACAAGGCGCGGATACTGGTAAGCCCTTCGTTTTCAGTGGGAATATGGCTGTGACCGGCGAAAAAACTTAGCCGCCGACGAACACCGATGAAGAAAACACACGGCTTATCTGCGTCCGCGGTCACGGCGGCAGGCCGCAATTTCGAACGGTGCTTAATCGATCTGGGAAATCCGGTTCCGGGCAACCGCTCCCTGGCAGTCGCGGCTCGGTAAGTGACTGAAAACACGCGGCACTGGTAACCGAGCCGCGACCGCCAGGGAGCGGTTGCCGCGCCTAAGCTGAGAAATCCCCAGATCGGCTAAGCACCCGAATGCGGGATAATAGAACTGATATGGCAGCTCCAAGGCAGCACATCGAAGTGAAAGTTGTAACCGAATCCGTAATCTCCTGCGACCGGCAAAACTGCGACAATCGCGCGCACTTCCTGTTCCGATCGGGCCGCGGGCCGATTACCGCCTACTGCGATACGCATGCGGAAAGGGAAGCCGTGCGCTTCGGCGTAGCTCTTCCCGAGGACATCATGGAAACCCTCATGCGCGGCGAAGCGCGCTAGAGCCCCAATACAGTGGTGGGGGGAAAAGCCCCCGCCCTGGGCTCCCCAGATGTAGGCGGCACCTTGTAAGAACACGGCCAACTTCCGGTTTGCCGATTTGGCCGGAAATGAAGCGCCACTACTGCTGCACCGTGATTAGCGTTCCCGCCTGCGTCGTCAAGCCGTTGTACATTGCCATCGTGGGCTGGTCGCCATTGGCGAGCGAGGGCGGCACTACCACGTTGAACTGAAACTCGCCCGGAGAAACCAGGCCGGCGAAGGTTACCGTCGCGGCCACGCCGCCGATGGTGATCACCGGCATTGGCGATAACGTTCCCGACTGCGTTACGGACCCGCTCACCACCGGTGTCGACGTGGGTCCGAAACCGTTGGCGTACAGCATGATCGTCTCGCCGGGCTGGGCGGGAGTGGTCAAACCGGGATACAGGCTGGTGGAGCCGATGTAACTTCCGTTGGCGTGGGTGGCCGCAATATAAGGTCCGCCGCCGAAGACGAAGAACGAGGGAGATTCCGCCTGCGCCTGCACCATGAAATTTGCGCCGATCACTCCATTGTCGGAGACTTGCACGGGCACCGATCCCGAAATGGCGTTCGGAGGCGTGAGAATGTTCACCTGCGTGGGGCTGATGTAGTAAACGTAGGCCGGCACGCCGTTGACCGTGACGCTAAGCCCATCCAGACTGGTTGGCAATTGCCCACCCACGAAATCCGAGTTCCCCCAGATTCGTGTATCGCCTGCCGGGCCGAGATTCGAGCCTTTGATCTCCACCCACGTGTTCGGCGCAATGGCCGCGACGCCGCCCTCGGCGTTCGCCACCAGCGTGACCGCTGGGGTGGGCGTAACCAGGGGATCGGGCGCAAGACCGACGGGAGACCCCGGTCCTCCGAAAATCGAGGAGTGCGGCGAGATCTGGCCAGTGCTAACGTTGAGCGTCGCAATGCCGGAACCAGTGCCGACATAATAGGTGCCGTATTCGAGAAGCAGCACGGAGGATAAATAATCGTTACTGTCGGTGGTTCCCACCTGCGTGGCCGCGCCGGTTGCCGTGTTGATGGTGTAAAGATTGGAGCTGGATTCCATGTACAGCGTGCTGGAACCCACCGAAAGCCTCTGATAGTAAGTTTGACCGTTGGGGATGACGCTGGCGCCGATCGGCCCGATCGTGGCGATGGCGCCCGTCTGGGGATTGATCGAAACTAGAGTAGCCACCTCGGAAGAGCCCGCACCGGTCAAGCCATAGAGTCCAGTGGTGGTTGAGCCGAAAGTGGCGAGATTTGGGGTGCCGGTCACTCCTCCGATGAGGGTGAGATTGGCGTTAGCCGTGTTGACCGAATAGAGCAGTCCGTTTTGTTCGGTGTAGAGAACGCCGTTGGCAACAGCCAAGCCGTCGTATCCCCCGGATCCCATATTGCCGATCAAAGTAAATGCGCCCGAGTTGAGGTCGACGACCCCGAACGGATTCGCCACCCCCTGCGCCTGTGTTCCGAGCATATAGGCATTGGCCGTCAGCATGGCCGGCGGGGCGCCCGCGGGCAGAGGATCGGGCGCAAGACCGACCAGGGACCCCGGTCCTCCGGACAGCGCGGAGCCGGGCGTGATCTGGCCGGTGGTGATGTTGATCGTGCCAATTTCGGAACCAGAGCCGGCGTAATACGTGCCGTTTTCGAAAAGCGGCACGGTGCTTAAATAGTCGTTACTGTCGGTGGTTCCTACCTGTGTGGCCGCACCGGTGGTCGTGTTGATGAGGTAAAGATTGGAGCTGGATTCCATGTACAGCGTACTCGAACCCACGGAAAGCCTCTGATAGTAGGTTTGACCGTTGGGTATGATGTTGGCGCCGATCGGCCCAATCGCCGTGAGGGCGCCCGTCTCGGGATTTATTGAAAATAGAGTAGCCACCTGATTAGAACCCGGCGCATAGCCCAAGCCGTACAGTCCAGTGGTGGTTGAGCCGAAAGTGGCGAGATTGTTGCCGGTCAAGCCTCCGATGAGGGTGAGACTTGCGTTGGTCGTGTTGACCGAATAAAGGAGTCCGTTCTGTTCGGCGTATAGAACGCCGTTCGCAACAGCCAGGCCGTCGTATCCCCCGGATCCCATATTCCCGATCAAAGTAAACACGCCCGTGTTGAGGTCGACGATCCCGAGCGGATTCTGAACCCCCAGCGCCGCTGTTCCCAGCATATAGGCCCTATCGTCGGCCTCTAAGCTGGCTGCGAGCGTGACGAGAAGTCCAATTGTCAAAAGCCCTGTGGTGGCGTGTTTGCGAATATGTTGGGCAATAAAGTTGCGCGGAAAGGCGATGTCTTCCGGTGCAATGACTCGGCCACGGTACTTCCCCTCGACCGACATATGCGGTCAGTTTGCCAGAAACGAATCTGGAACGCAAGCAGAATTGGAGCCACGGGAGCCACGCTGAGTTATTCGGGTGACCAGCGGCCCTCCGCATTTTCCACTGTGCGAGAATGGCGGTTTATGCGAAATGATCGTTGGCGTTTCATCTTCCCATCCCTGCTCTGCGCGGTAACGCTTGTGGCCGCCGCGCCCAGCGCTTTCGCGCAACGCGGTTCCGGCGCGCCGGCCGCGCCCGCGGCCACGACCGAGGCCACGCCGGTACCGCCGGAAACGAGCGTGGTCACGGACCATGAATTCACGCTCGACGGCAAGACGCTCCGTTACGCCGCCACCGCGGGCACGCTGCTGATCGACGGTACGGACGAAAAACCGTACGGGAGCATTTTCTACGTCGCCTACACGCAGACCGGGGTGACCGATCTGCGCACCCGTCCGCTCACCTTCCTTTATAACGGCGGACCGGGCTCGGCCAGCATGTGGCTGCACATGGGCTCGGTCGGTCCGGTGCGCGTTGAGACATCGAGCCCGGAGGCTACTGGCGCGGCGCCGTACCAGATCGTGCCCAACCAGTACAGCCTGCTCGACAAGAGCGACCTGGTGTTTGTGGATGCGCCGGGCACCGGCTTTTCCCGCGCGGTCGGCAAAGCCACCATCCGAGACTTCGCCGGCACGGATCAGGACGTGCAGGCTTTTCTCAAATTCATCCAGCGCTATATCGGCGTGAACCACCGCTGGAACTCGCCCAGGTTTCTGTATGGCGAATCCTACGGCACCACCCGTTCGGCGGCCCTGGTGGATGCGCTCGAGAGCGGCGGCGTGTCGGTCAACGGCGTGATTCTGATGTCGACCATCCTGAACTACTTCACCATGGCCCCCGGCAGCGACGCCGTCTTCATCGGCAATCTGCCGTCCTACGCGGCGATCGCCTGGCACTACGAGAAGGTCTCGTACAAAGGCAAGGACCCGACGGCTTTTCTGAACGAAGTGCGCGCCTTCGCCCGCGGCCCCTACGCGGAAGCGCTGGCGCAAGGACACAACCTGCCGCCGGCGCAGGCGGATGCGATAGCGGCCAAGGTGGCCGGATACACGGGGCTCAGCGAGCAGTTCGTCAAGGAGGCGAATCTGAGAGTGAGTCCGACTCGCTTCCGCAAGGAGCTGATGCGCGGCCAGGGCTTGATTCTGGGCCGCTACGACGCACGCTTCGAAGGAACCGATATCGACGCCGCGGGCGAGAATCCCAGCTACGACCCATCGAGCACCGGCATTACCGGTGCCTTCGTCTCCGCTTTTCACGACTACCTGGACCGCGAACTGAAGTACGCGTCGGCGGAGACTTACTATCCGAGCGGCCCGGGCATCAATCAAGCCTGGGATCACAGCCACCGGCCTCCGGCCACGGGAGGCGGCGGAGGGTTCGGACAGCCTCAGCCGCTGCGCGATGCCTACGTGGCCGGCGACCTGGCCGACGCCATGCGCAAAGACCCTCGCCTGAAAGTGCTTTCGGTAAACGGCCTGTTCGACCTGGCCACGCCATTCTTCATCACCGAATTCGACTTGGCGCACATGGAGCTGGCGCCAAAGCTGCGGCAGAACATCGAATTCCGCTATTACCCGTCCGGGCACATGATTTACCTCAACGTGGATGCGCTAAAGCAATTGAAGGCGGATCTGGCTGACTTTTACACGCGCGCCGCGCCGAGCAGCCGGTAGCGAACGCGACAGGCGAACTGCCGGCCTGGAGGTCTGTTCTACGGTTCGAGCGGAATCCGCCGGATGGGCGACGAGGATTTGTTGACCGCCGGTGGCGCGGCAGGTATGCCGCGCGGCGGCTGGTAGGCGCCGAATTCGAGTTCGCCCGCCTGGAAAACCAACGCCCGGTCCAGCACCATTTCGAGGGTGCTCCCGCGCGCCAGAATCGTATCCGGACCGCGCGTGGCCAGAACTCCGACCAGTCCGGCGGCGGCGCCGGCGCCCGCGCCGATTCCCATCCCCATGCCCAGATGGCCGGTTGAAGATCCGGCGATGGCGCCGATCGAGGTGCCGGCGCTGGTAGTCTCGGCCACCGTCCGGACATCTCCGCCCTTGTTGCCGTCGCCGGTGACCTTGCCTTCCTTTTCATCCACTTTGCCGGACGAGGTCGCGTCCATCCCGCCCATGCGGGCATGGAAATCGCGCGTCACCCCGTTGGGAAGGGTCAGGGAATCGAAGCGCACGTAGATCTCGCCTTTGCCTTTTACCCGTCCCGGCCGTATGACCTGGGTCACCGTGCCAGCCACATAGCTTCCTACCGGAATGACGATCCGGCCATTGGCGAGCACTGGAAAGGCGGTTTCCAGGTACAGCCGGTCACCCACCGCCGAATGCTTGGTGCTGATCGAATTAATCAGGCTGAGCGGCACCCGCGTACCCGAATCGATGGTAAATTCCACACTTTGAGGCCCCGCCGGCGGCACCGGCGCGACATCCTGCGCGGCGGCCAGCCGCGCCAGGAAAATCAGAAAAACCCAAGGCCTGACCGACATTTTCAACTCCTAGATCAGTGTAACAGGCAGCACAAAGCCGACCCTCTCCAACTTAGACCTCATTTATTGGTTACGCGCCGGACGGGCATCCAGTTGCAGCGGCTGGACCGCCAGCAGGACCCCGGCCGGACTGGTTTGACCGGCCATCGAAATGCGAATCTCAGGATTGACCGGTGTATTCATGGGGAGCATGAGATTAATCTGATAAAGTCCGGCAAAACCGGGTGTTAGCCCAGCGTAGAGGATGTACGTTGGATTCACCGCGGTGCCATTCAACAGCACCGAAAGCTCCGCCGGATTGGCAAGCGGCGCGGGCGTGGCGGGCACTTCTCCCGGATTGGGATTGGGCAGGGTGTGCCCCAATCCAGTCAGATACAACACGACGGTGTCGCCCGGCCTGGCCGGGTTGGCGGCGTTCGCCAGGGCGTAGTTCCGATTCCAGTCCTCGGCCAGGACAAAATTCTGGGCATCGGTGAACGGCGCGGGCGCCGCGTCCACCAGCGTCAACGTGACCGTGGGGCCTATCAGCCCTTGTCTTTCCACCTGGACGGTGATGGTGCCGTCGATCAGGCTGGAAGGAATCAAGAAATTGACCTGCCCAGGCGAGACGTATAGAAGCGGGACGGCCGCATTGGACACCTGCACCGATATGTTCGCCAGCGAAGTGGGAAGCTGGGCGCCGCCGTTTGCCGCCGCCGTGCCGAAAGCCAGATTGGTGCCGAACAGGCTAACCACCGAATTGGGGGCGAACGGGCCGGTGGTGTAGTTGGAAGCATTGACAAAATCCGCCGCGGCATAGGATGGCGCTTGCGCCCCCGCGGCGCCCGGCCAGAAGGCTGCCAGAACCACCGCGCACGGCATTGCCGCCAACCGAGCCGACCGCCGCCATCGTACTGGCAGCCCCATCCCGGCATAGGCATAGCTCGGAGACACACAATTCACCAGGTAGATTAGTGCTTCCAGGCCGGTCCGATTCTCCTGAAACATTCCCGCTACACTGGAGAATGCGGGACAGTCCCCTCCGCCTGAGCCGGCCGGCCATGGGTCCGGTCCCGCTTAGGGATACAGACTTTTTACGTCGGTAGTGCGTCATGTGGACAGGAGCCAAAGGTTGATCTTTCGGGCGGTCGAGGATGGCGACCTGATTCGCCAGGCTGCCCGGGGCGGCGTGGAGGCGTTCAATCTCCTCGTGTCCCGGTGGGAGAAGCGCGTTTATAACTATCTTCTTCGCCTCACCGGCAACCGGGAAGACGCTTTGGATTTGACGCAGGATGTGTTCTTGAAGGCCTACCAGAATCTGCGAAAGCTGGAAAACCCGGCGCGCTTTGCCCCGTGGATGTACCGCATCGCGCACAACGAGGCGTATTCGATGTTTCGCAAGCGGCGGCCGGAAACCGCCCTCGACGACCTGCCTCCGGAAAGCGCCGAAGATGGAATCGCGGTGGGCGGCCGGTCGGTGTTTCCCATGGAGCTGAGTCTTTCGGTGACGGCGGCGTTGCGCCGGCTCTCGCCCGAACAGCGCGAAGCCGTAACGCTGAAGATCTACCAGGGATTCAAGTTCGAGGAAATGGCGGAGATTCTGGGTTGTCCGGTTTCGACCGTCAAGAGCCGCGTCTATTCCGCCTTGGACCTGCTGAAGGCCGAACTGGCTCCGCTACGACGAGGTGTGTCATGAGTTGCTCGCCATTCGATTTGAAAGAGTATTTTCTTCGTGAACTGAACCAGACCGACGGCAGCCGGGTGGAGGCGCATTTGAAGAACTGCGCGAACTGCCGGCAAGAGATGGAGCGGCTGCGGTTGACCGAGGCGGCTCTGTGCAGTCTGGGGGAAGAAGAAATCCCGCAGCGCATCGCCTTTGTTTCCGACCAGGTTTTCGAGCCTTCGCCGCTCAGGCGGTGGTGGGGCGGGTTCTGGGGCTCTTCGGCGCGGCTGGGATTTGCCGCCGCGGCCATGCTCTCCGGCGCCATCCTGATTTCCGCTTTCACCCGTCCGGCGCCCGTACCGGTGGTGACCCTGCGCGCTCCGCAATCCACCCAAGCTTCGGCCCAATCCTTCTCCGGCGCCGAACTCGACCGCCGCATCCGGCAGGCCGCGGCGGTCGAGGCTGCCAAGGCGGTAGACCAGGCCGAATCCGCCCATCTTGCCGAAACCCGCGAGTTGCGCGAAGAATTGAAGAAGGCCCGCTTCGACCTGCTGAACGTAGCGGCCGAATACGACAGGGACACGCGCCGTGCCGGAGCAATCAAAGTGGCGGCGCTTGGATATGAGTTCCCTAAGAGCAATGCCGCGGGAGAATCCAAATGAGCCGCGCTATGCCGACACTTCGATGGGGGTTACTGGTATGCCTGGTGGCATGCCTGTTTCCGCCCGCGTATGCCCAGCCCGCGTTGCCGGTTAAACCCGTCTCCGCGGTTTCGAGCGGGTCGCCGGTGCTACATCCCGGCAGAAACGTCTCCATCGCGCTAGGGACGTTCAGCACCCTCGAAAATGGTTTCGACCGCAAGCTGACCGGATACAACATCAACGACCCCATCGACCTGCTGGGGCGCACCCGCGGCATCTACCTCAATGGCTATGGCGCGGTCTTTACCACTGAAGTCAGCCTGATCGTGACGCCCTCCATCAACCCGTTTCACCCCTCGATGAGCGCCGCGGAGATCGCTGCCGTTCACAAGCGCAAGTCGGACCGCATGCCGGTAGTGAAGCAATTGATTAAGGATATGGCCCAGACCGCGGCCAAGGCCCTGATTCAGATCCCCGACGACCAACAGGTGGTGGTCGCTTTTCGCCTGTTGTATCTGCCTTGGGAAGACACGTCCGGCTTGCCGGGGTTGCTGGTCGCCAAGGCGGATCTGCGCTCGGCGCTCGCGGGCGACATCAAGATCGAAGAGCAACGATAGCCGGCAACCGACCGTGACACCCACCCAACCCACTTCGCAGACCGAGACCGCCGCCTCGCCAGCCGCCGCCTGGCCGGCCTACCGCCGTCTGGGTGAGATTCTCATCGCCCGCCAGAAACTGGATCCCGACGAGCTCGATCGGGCGCTCGAGCTGCAGCGCGAGCGCGGCGATAAGCTGGGCAAGATCCTGGTCGATATGGGTCTCATTGCCCAACGAGACGTGCTGGCGGCGCTGGCCGAGCAGTTGGACGTACCGCTGATTTCGATCGACGGGCCGCCTCCCGCCGCGCCCGAAATCGAAGGCCTCACGGATCGGTTTCTGCGCCAGTGCCGGGCATTTCCGGTGGCCTTGTCGGGTTCGGTGCTCACGCTGGCGATGGCCGACCCGCTGGACTTCGAAACCATCGCCGCGGTGCGCGCTTTTTCGGGGCTCGAGATCCGCTCCGCGCTGGCGTCCGAACAGGAGATCCTCGACGCCGTCGACAAGCATTACGGCGAGGCCGACCGCCACGCCGCCGCCGAAGGCGAAAACGAAGACGCCCTGGCCGACCTCGAACACCTGCGCGACATGGCCAGCGAAGCGCCGGTCATCCGCCTGGTCAACGCCATGATCGGCGACGCCATCGAGAAGCGCGCCAGCGACATCCACATCGAGCCGTTTGAAAAGGAATTCCGGGTCCGCTTTCGCGTCGATGGGGTGCTGTTCGAACAGGAACCGCCGCCGCGGGAACTCAAGGCCGCCATCATTTCCCGCCTCAAGCTGATGGCCAAGCTGAATATCGCCGAGCGGCGCCTGCCCCAGGACGGCCGCATCAAGCTCAAGCTGCTGGGCCGCGAAGTGGATTTGCGCGTTTCGAGCTTGCCCACCCTGTACGGCGAAAGCGTGGTGATGCGCCTGCTCGACCGTTCGGCCGGAGATTTTTACGATCTGCACAGCCTGGGCTTCGACGACCGCCTGTTGCGTATGATGGAGCACTTCACCGGGCTGCCCCACGGGATTTTTCTGGTCACCGGTCCCACCGGCAGCGGCAAGTCCACCACCCTCTATTCGGCGCTCAAGCGCATCAACCTGCCGGATAAGAAAATCATCACCATCGAAGACC
>PLRS01000025.1 GCA_003164035.1 Bryobacterales bacterium
CCGCCCTCCAGCGCGCCGCCGAAGAAGTCGCCCTCCTCACCCAACTCGCGGAAAGTAAAGGAGAAACCTACGACATCGAGCGCGACTACCCGCGCCAGGCCCTCCCTCCGCAATTTGATTTTTCAATCGCCGAAATCGCCCGCCTGGCCACCCACCTGACCCGCCTGGCCGAAGCCAAAAAGCTTTTCCAAGCCTCCCTAAAGCCCCTCCGCAAAGCCGCCTGACCCGGTTTTTGGTGGGGCGGAACCTCTCGGCCGCGCGCGCCCCCCGGTCGCGCCCTCGCCTGACGCGAGATCCCTGCCTTAATGTGGTGCGCGCTCATCCGTGCTCCCGCTCCAGCTACTGGGTGGCGTGTGGGATGCTGGTGTCCGCCGCTAAGTAGTTCGACCCGCCGGATGCACCGAAAATTCGTACCAGGCGATCAAAACCCCATGTATCGGCTACCGAAAGGAGCGTAGAATAGGGTTGATGTTTATGGACAAGAAGACTCTCATCACTGTTTCTATGGTCGCTGCCGTTCTCGCCTGGACGGCTTGTTCGAATGCTCCCGAGCCAACGGCGGCAGATACCAAAGCGGCGGAAGCCAAGAAGGAGGCGGCCAAAGCGCCCGAACCGGTCACCGGCCAGACCGCTTTTTATGCGATGTATAAGCCCGCCCGCACCTGGGCCACCGACCTCCAGCCGTTGATTCTGGCTAGCAAGACGATTTCCACCGTGAAGAACGAGGACGGGAAGGCCGCCCTGTGGACCGCCGTTTTCGTTTCCCCCAGCCTTCGCCAGGCCCGGACCTTCACTTGGGCCGCCGCCGATGACGGCGTGGCTGTTCACAAAGGCGTCACCGCCGGAGGCGCCGAGGCTTGGAGCGGCTCCACCCGCGACAGCATGCCCTTCCAGAACAGCGATTTCCATATCGATTCCGATGCGGCGTTTAAGGCCGCTTCGGATTTGGCCGGCGATTGGCCCAAGGGCCATCCGGATCTGAAACCGTCCTACGTGCTCGGAGCTTCCGCCAAGTTCCCCCAACCCGTCTGGATGGTGATCTGGGGAACTCAAAAGAACGGCTACGCCGCTTACGTAAACGCCTTGACCGGCATTGCCAGTCTGAAGTAACGCGGCGCGGCACCGCTCGGCGGCGGCCTCTCAGGTTTGCGGCGATTCGAGTAGCGGCCCGCTCGCCGGCAATCTGGCGCCATAAAGGTGAAGTGTCTTCGCGGAGTTTGTTGCGTCCCTCTCGCATCGGGCTCCGCTAAACTCCGAATCCCGCCCGCTTCCGTCTCGCTGGCCCTCCCGGGGGATTGTAAAACGGAGTGTGGAGTCTTAAAGTAGGTTACGCGAGAGCGCCCGCTTTCCACCGAAGGCGGGCCGCTCGCGGAAGGGATCGGCGGATATTGATGAGACTCGCGGCATCCATGAGCCAACTGGGCGTCGAATCGGCCTTTGACGTCCTGCTGCGCGCGCGCGCACTCGAAGCGCAAGGCCGAAGCGTGATTCATTTGGAGCTCGGCGAGCCCGATTTTCCCACCCCCGCGCACATCGTCGAAGCCGCCAAAAAGGCGCTCGACGAAGGCTGGACCCACTACGGACCTACCCCAGGGCTCCCCGAATTGCGGGAGGCGATCGCCGCCGCCGTTTCACGCACCCGCGGCATTCCGGTCGAGCCGCGCAACGTCTCCGTGGTGCCGGGCGGCAAGCCGATCATGTTCTTCACCTTGCTGGCGCTCGTCGAGCCGGGCGATGAAGTGATTTATCCCAATCCCGGTTTCCCCATCTATGAATCCATGATCCGGTTTCTCGGCGCCCGGCCCGTGCCTGTTCCCTTGGAGGAAAGACGCGGCTTCTCCTTCGACCTCGACCTGTTCCGCGATAGCCTCACGCCAAGAACCAAGCTCGTGATTCTGAATTCCCCTCAGAATCCCACCGGCGGAATGATCCCGGCGGCGGATATCGGCCGGATTGCCGAACTGCTCCGCGAACGCGACGTCATGGTGCTGAGCGACGAAATCTATTCCCGGATCGTCTACTCGGGCGAACCGCCCGTCTCCATCTCCAGCTTTCCCGGCATGCTGGAAAAAACCATTATTCTGGATGGTTTCTCCAAGACCTATGCCATGACCGGCTGGCGCATCGGCTACGGAGTCATGCCCGCCTGGTTGGTGGATGCCGTCACCAAACTGATGGTGAATTCGAATTCCTGTACCGCCAGCTTCACCCAGCGCGCCGCCATCGCGGCTCTCACCGGCCCCCAGGATTCGGTGGCCGTCATGGTGGCCGAATTCCGCCGCCGCCGCGACGCCATCTGTGCCGAGCTGAACCGGATCCCCGGTTTCCGCTGCGCCGTTCCCGAAGGCGCCTTCTATGCCTTTCCCAACGTTACCGGAACCGGCATGGCCTCCAAGGAACTGGCGGATCTGTTGCTTCAGGATGCCGGTGTGGCCGGCGTGGATGGCGGATGCTTCGGCCAGTACGGGGAAGGTTATATTCGTTTCAGCTACGCCAACGCGCTCCCCAACATCCTCGAAGCCATGGAACGGATCAAGCGCGTCTCCGCACGCTGGGAGCGGCCCGCTACCGCGCGATGAGCTATGTGTACCATTCGCAATGAGGCGCGGAGACTCAGAGGTGGGACAGACCATCGTCTTCCGTGGTCTGTCAGCGCCGCGCGAGGCCAACTGCTTGACAGACGACAGAGAACGATCGTCTGTCCCACCTGTCTTTCCGCTTCCGCCAAGTTCGGCCAGCCATGTACGCTGGCCGATGTGTCTGCAATTGCAAAGTCAGTATCCCAGTCCGATCTGAACCGAAACGAGGTTTTCCATGTCGACAACCGCGATCCAAAAACCGGTAATCAACCCATACGAAGCCGCCCTCGAGAATTTCGACCTGGCGGCCGACGCGCTCGAACTCGACGAAAATGTTCGAGCCATGATCAAGTACCCCGAACGCATACTCTCGGTGAGTGTGCCGGTCCGCATGGACGGCGGAAACATCGTCCGCTTTGAAGGCTACCGCGTACAGCACAGCACCAGCCGCGGCCCCTCCAAGGGCGGCATCCGCTTCCATCCCAACGTCACCCTGGATGAAGTCAAGGCTTTGGCCACCTGGATGACCTGGAAGTGCGCCGTCGTGAACATCCCCTTTGGCGGCGCCAAAGGCGGCGTCACCTGCAACCCCAAACGAATGTCCATGGGCGAGCTCGAGCGCCTCACCCGCCGCTACGCCAGCGCCATCCTGCCCATGATCGGCCCGGAACGCGACATCCCCGCCCCGGACGTCTACACCACGCCGCAGATCATGGCGTGGATCATGGACACCTTCAGCATGAACATGGGTTATCCGGTGATGGGCGTGGTCACGGGCAAGCCCATCAGCCTGGGCGGGTCGCTGGGCCGAAACGAGGCCACCGGCAGGGGTTGTTATTACACCGTGCTCAGTAGCTGCCGGCACCTCAATATCCCGGTGAAAGGCGCCCGCGTCGCGGTGCAGGGGTTCGGCAACGCCGGCTCGCTGGCGGCCAACCTGTTGCACACCGCCGAAGCTCCGGTTATCGCGGCCTCCGATTCCACCGCCGCCATCTACAACCGCCATGGCTTGGACATTCCCGCCCTCATCCAGTACAAGGAGCGGACCGGCAGCTTGCGCGGCTTCCCCGAAGCCGAAACCATCTCGCCCGAAGAGTTGCTCGCCATGGATTGCGAGATCCTGATCCCGGCGGCTCTGGAAAACGCCATCACCGAGGAAAACGCTTCCGCCGTCGGGGCCCGCATCGTCGCCGAAGCCGCCAACGGCCCGGTGACCCCCGAAGCCGATCGCATCCTCGACCGGAAGGGCGTCTTCCTCATCCCGGATATTCTCTGTAACGCCGGTGGCGTGACCGTCTCCTACTTCGAGTGGGTCCAGGATGAAAACCACCTCTTCTGGGACGAGCAGGACGTCAATTCCCGGTTGGAAAAGGTGATGACGCGCGCCTTTAACGACGTGCTCAAGATTCACCTGGAGCGCAAGGCCAGCATGCGCCTGGCCGCCAACATGCTGGGCATCAGCCGGGTGGCCGACGCCAACCGCATCCGCGGCCTGTACCCGTAAGGCCGTAACCGTATCGCCCGCTCCCTCGTCCGTTCGCCGCTCAGTCGGGAGTCCGAGCCGCAACCGTCAGGGAGCGGTTGCCTGCGGCGACTTTCGAAGCGGAGCCGGCGCCTCTGCCGTACTGCATCAGCAGCACCACGCCGGCGATGGCAAGCCCGCCGCCCCAGATACTGGACCCGGTGGGGACTTCGCCGATCCAGAAGTAAGAAATCGCGATTGCCCCAAGCGGGATCAGATAGAGCATGCTCGCCGTCTCGGAGAGAGTCAATCGCGACAGAACCAGGGCCCACATCAAGTAGCCCAGGGCGGCAGGAAACAGGCCGAGGAAAACCGCCGCCAGCGTCGGCCCCGCCGGCCCGTGCGCCGCGATGCGCAACGCCGAAGGCAGAAAGGGAGAGAGCACCAGCGCGCCGCTCCACATCAGGCAGGCGGTGATGGCGGTGGAACTGTACCGCGCCAACAGCGGTTTCTGGATCAGCCCCATCACCGCCGACGAGAACGCCGCAACCAGGATGAGCAAGGCTCCGAAGCCGAAGTGTATCCCCTCGGGACTGCACAGCGCGATCACCGAGATTCCGCCGAAGCTGGTCGCGATGCCGAGCCACCCGGCCGGTCTGAGCCGCTCTCCCAAAAACAGCACCGAGAGCAGAGCGGCAAACACCGGCATGCAATTGATGATGAGGCTGGCCGCGCCGGCGCTGGCCGTCAGTTCGCCCGTATTGAGCAACAGATTGTACGCCGAGATACCGATGGCGCCGGCTAAAGAAATCAGAAACAGATCGCGCCCGCGCGGCAGCGTCTGGCGGTGCCAGGGGAAGCAGACCGCGAACACCGCGGAGGCCACCAGGTACCGCAGGGCAGCCAGTTCTCCCGGTGGATAAGCGCGCAAGCCCACTCGAATCGCCGGGTAAGCGGCCGCCCAGGCGACGATGGCGATGGCGCCGGCCAGTGCGGCGCGAAAGGTCGGCGTGGTCCGCATGAGGGCTTAATTCCTGGGGCTCGCCGGCGGGTCCGTCACTACCTTGGAATCCACCGTGAACTTCCGGTAATCGCTCCAGTCGATTTGTTCGTCCTGAGACAGTCGCTTGATGAGACCCAGGCGGCCGCTGCCGGTCATGAAGAGGCGCTTGGGAAGCCAGATCTCGGAGTTCACTTCGGTCTGTTCGAACGTCAGCTTGGCGCCCGGGTTCAATCGCGCCAGGAACAACCCCCAGGAAATCGTATTGGTGGTTTCCGCTTCCACCTTGGCCCATTGGTAAGTGGCTTTATCGATCCACATCCGGCCACGCACTTTCAGCAGCACTTTAGCGTCCCGGCTCTTCGGTTCGGCGCCTGGCCGCGGCGCGCCGGACACCACCCATACCGGCCGCCCATCCACCGTGGATTCGCCCTCCAGCCGCAGATCGAACAGATCCGGGATTTCCGACAGGAAGGCGAACTCGCGCTGCCGCCGCTTTTCGGCTTCCTCCAGGCGTTGCCGTTTTTCGGCCGGCGTTTCGGCGCTCAGTTTCCTGGCCGCCTCGTCCAGCTTCCGTTGCTCGTACTGTTGTTCGGCCGGGCTGAGCGGCTTGCCGTCGCGCGCCAGCATGCGGCGATGCGGCTGCCCGTCCAGAATCAAGGTTTCCCAGCTTTCCCGCCTGGTCGATTCCACTTTGCCCTGGGAGTTGAAGTGCCGCTCCACCGAGCGCGCCTGCCAAGTGTAGTCCCGCATTCGCACCCAGTCGAGCTGGTCCTGGGAGATCGAGCGCCGCACCAGCTCGCGCGAGTCTTGGGCCCATGCGGCTGCCGCAAGCACCAGTAAGATCTCCCCTCGCGCCCGCATACTTCAATGATAGCGTGGCCGGGCAGCCCGAAACGGTACGATAGCGTCCGGGCTGACAAGAGATGATTGGGATGGGTCCGTCAATCAGGCGGCCCGATTGACAGGCTCATGGTGTAACCGCATCAGTTGCTCTGCCTTCAGTGCGGCCAGGGCGTAGGTCCTCCCGTCGTCATCGCAGAACTCGACCTCGCAGACGCCGGGCGCCCAGTTCTCTACCACGGTGCCAACCTGGCCTCGGACCAATCCCTCTTCGGGCAGGTCTTCGAGCACCGCCACCACTGAAAGCGTCTCGATGCCGGTCATCACAACCTTACAACCTTCTCTTTATAGTACATAACAACTCGTCAGCCGCGGCAAGTCTTCTCCCATCCGAATGATCCAGGCGCTACGGACCTTCACGGTTCTGGCTTGGCAGACCAGATCGAAGTCGACGATGTAACGCTTTCCGTACGGATTCGCAACACCTAACTGCGCGTCCGCGCTACCGGCGGCCGCAACCAGGGCTGTCCTGAGTACTTCCACATCGGCTCGGATTCCGACTGACGCAAACACCCGTGCCTTGTTTCGGCCGCGCGGATGCTGCGGTTAAGGCAGTACTCTTGCAGCTTCCAACCATCGACAATGGCACGCTCGCCATTGGGCAGCTTCATCTCTTTCGAGCGTAGCAGGGCAAACATGCTCGGCGTTTCGCCGTCCGTCAAATCGCCCATTTCATTCTGCACGGCGCATCCCCCTGGCCGTAGCGCTACAATCGTCCATGCCATGAAGCCTCTGCCCAGAAGGGAATTCGTCAAAAGTCTCGCGTCGGTTCCGCTCGCTTTCGCGGCCAGCCGCTACGCCAACGCGCAAGTCCGCTATTCCGCCGATTGGAATTCTCTGGACCAGCGGCCCAGCCCGCCCTGGTACGCCGAATCCAAGTTCGGCATCTTCATTCACTGGGGGATTTACGCCGTGCCCTCTTACGCCCCGCCCAACGTAAAGGGCGAAACCCCGTATGCCGAATGGTATTGGCACTCCCTGACCGAAGGGAAAAAGGCTAAAGCGCCGGGCGACGACGGCTACCATACCTGGCAATTCCATCAACGCGTCTACGGCGCCGATTTCGACTACAAGGACTTCGCCCCGCTATTCCGCGCCGAAATGTTCGATCCCGACCACTGGGCCGACGTCATCTCCCGCTCCGGAGCCCGCTACGTGGCGCTCACCTCCAAGCATCACGAGGGCTTCGCTTTGTGGAAAAGCGCCGAAGCCAACCGAAGCTGGGGGCGCCCCTGGAACGCCGTCGATATCGGCCCCCGCCGCGATGTGCTGGCCGATCTGACCGCGGCCGGGCGCCGCCGCGGTCTCCACATGGGCATCTACTATTCGCTCTACGAATGGTACAACCCGCTCTGGTTGACCGACCGCGCGCGCTACGTCGCCGAGCACATGACGCCGCAGTTCAAGGACGTGGTCAGCCACGTGCGCCCCGATATCATCTTTTCCGACGGCGAATGGGAAATCTCGAGCGACGAATGGCACGCCGCCGAGCTGCTGGCCTGGCTCTTCAATGAGTCGCCGGCGCGCGAACTGGTGGTGGTGGACGATCGCTGGGGAAAAGACACCCGCCACAAACACGGCGGCTACTACACCACCGAATATACTTCGGGCATGTCGCAAAGCGAGCACCAGTGGGAAGAGAGCCGCGGCATGGGCTTCTCCTACGGTTACAACCGCGCCGAAACCCTGGCCGATTACCACACAGGCCGCGATCTGCTGATGATGCTGCTCGATATCGTCAGCCGCGGCGGCAACCTGCTGCTCGATATCGGGCCCACCGCCGACGGCCGCATACCCGTCATCATGGAGGAGCGCCTGGTCCAGATCGGCGACTGGCTGCGGCCCAACGGCGCGGCCATCTACGGCACCAGGCCTTGGAAGCGCTCGCGCCAATGGAGCGCCGGCCAAGTGCCCAAGCTGGAAGAAAAAGAATTCATGTCGGACTACCCGATCGGCGACCTGGTGGATACGCCGCGCTCCGGTTTCGCCCGCGTGGAAGCGTTCTTCACCGCCAAGGGAAATACCGTGTACGCCATCCTGCCGCACAAGCCCGTCGGCGAGGTGGTGCTGGGCGACCTGGCCCCGCGCGCGGAGATGAGCGCCACGCTTCTGGGAACCGGGCAGAAGTTGACGTGGACCGCGCGCGGCAAAGGCATCGCGCTCCGCATCCCGGAATCGGTGGCCGTGTCGCTGCCACCCACCGAAGCCTACACTATCGAACTCGCCGGCGCGGTGTAAGTCAGACAACCATGTAGGGCGGACCACGAAAAGCGATGGTCTGCCCCACGGTGTCTCCCACTAGAAGCGTAGACGCAGCCCGAACTCCATGGAGCGCGACTGGGCTCCGTTGGCGGTGGTGGCTTGCGCGGTGACTACTCCCCAGGTTTGCGGCGAATCGATATTCATGCTCGGGTTGGCCGCCTGGAAGTGGTTCAGCACATTCAGGAACTGGAAGCTCAGGGTGGCGGCGATCCTTTCGGTGGCTCGGAAGTCCTTGGAAAGCGACGCGTCCAGGTTCCAGGTTGGCAATCCGCGAATCGGACCGGCGCCGTTCATGTTGTTATCCAGCCCGAGGACCGGCGGCCGGAACTCAGCATAAATCGCGGCCGGGTTCGCAAAAATATTGAGACCGGAGGTTCCGCTGGTAGCGACGCCGCCGGACGACGCCACGCCCGAATGCAGCGTGTTTCCGCCAGTGTAAGCCGAAATCCCGACTGCGTTCTCATAGTCGGCCTGATTGCTGTTTCCGTACACTTCTCCGAAGGCTTGCGCATTCGTGTTACTGCCCGTATCGACGCTGACTTGAAGCGGCTGCCCGCTCTGCGCGGTAAAGATCGGTGCAATCGACCAGCCGCCCAGGATTTTGCCCGCGAGGCTGTGCGAGCCTCTGAAAACCGGAGGCTGATAGAGCACCAGGAGACTGTAAACATACTTGAAGTCGTACGACCATGGTCCGTACCCCAAGTTTAGGTTCCACGGATCGGGAACCGTCGCGGAACTGGTCGACGAGTTAACACTTGCCGTCCCCAGCCCCTTGCTGTAGGTAAAGTTGGAAGTTGTGGTCAAACCGTGCCAGTCCTTGGTAGTGAAGCGGACAAACGCGGCGTTGTAATTGCCGTACCCCAGCGACGTGTCCAGCTCCATCGCGGTAGTCTGCGCATTGATTCCGGTACCGAGCGACGGCGAGCTGAGCAGGGTTCGCCCCAGCGTCCACCCGTTAGCCGACGACATGTTCTGCCAGAGAGTATAGACTTGCGTGGCTTTGATACTGGCGCCGAAATTCGAGACCACCGCCGCCGTGCAACTCGCGTAGCCGGCGCAGAAGGGGGATTTGCTGCCGCCCATGGCCGCCTCGAAGAAAGGCTGGGGAGTAACCGCGCCGCCGTTGCCCGCGCACGTCGGCGAGGAAAGTCCGCAGTACTGGGTAAATACGGCGGCGTAAGCGTTCGCAAAGGACTGTCCATTCAGGGTCGTCATCGTCGGCACCGCGTCGATGTTAATCTGTTGGAACATGTCGCTGATCTTCTTGCCGATATAACCAAACTCGATCAGCGCCTTGGTGCTGAACGCGCGCTGAATCGTGATATTGACCTCGTCGGAATGATTCGGCTTGTAGTTGGGATCGAGCAGCGATCCGTCGCTCGCTTGCGCATTGCCGTTGACGCCCGGGAAGTAAGGCTGCGCCAAGGTCTGGGAAACGGCCGGCAGCGGCGCCGTCATTCCATCCGTGCCGATGCGAAATGCGGTGGCGGCGGTGAGCGTTCCCGCACCGGCACAACTCCCAGTCATGCCCGGGTAACAGGACACGGCCTGCAGAATTCCGGCCCCCAGCAGGGGCACCAGAACCAGCTCGACGCCATTCGTGCGGCCGTAGATCCGGGAATAACCCCCGCGGATCACGGTCTTCTGGTGCCCAATCAACGCGCCCAGAAATCCGCTGTCGGCGCCCGGACTCCAGGCCAGCGAAACGCGCGGGCTGAAAGCGCCATAGAACGGGTTGTAAGGATATTTCTCACCGGCTCCGACGTTCTGCACCGTGCCAAAACCGATTTCGGGGGCATAGCCCTGGCCCGACAACGCAGCCTTCTCACGCTGCGCCAGGAAGTCGCTCATATTGATCGGCTCTCCCGCCGAATTCACGAGCATCACCTGTTTCCCGTGAATTTCGTACGGCGGCATGGCAAGCTGCCAAGCTAAGCCGTAGGTTAGCGTGAGGTTCGGTTTCATGTGCCAGGTGTCGGAGAAATATAACTCGTAAGTGGGGATGATGCTCTGGTCGAAGCCGGGAGTCCCAACCGGATTCAAAGTCAGGTTCTGTCCGGCGCGCGAGTACATGACTTGCGACTGACCGACGATCCCCAACAGCTCGGAATAGAGCTGGTCATAAGTAGTGGCCTGGGAGGAAGCCAAGCCGACGGGCGTGGGATATCCGGAAGCCGGAATACCCGATCCGTTCGTAAGCTGATAGGTCGGGTAGGTATCGATGCCGACACCGTTGTCGTTGCGTTCGTGATAGTCGAAGTTGCGCAGGTACGATCCGCCGAACTGGAACAGGTGATTGCCATGCAGCAGACTCATGTTGTCGCTGTAGAACTGATCGTGACCGTCCCAGAAACGCTGCCGCGTGCTCTGTGAATTGATGTTGGTCGGGAGAAGCGCATTGGTGGCCGCCGATTCCCCGCCTGGCTCGATCGCTCCGCCCAAACCGGGCAGATTCGCGGGCCCGCCGGCATCCGACCACTGCCAGTAGTTGCGGAGGTAACTCGCGCGGAAGTCGTTGGTAAGAGTGGGGGTGATCGACGTGGTCATGCCGGCGATCAAGTAGTCCGGCTTCTGCGGCCGCGGAGCGGTCGCGGTGTACTGCCCGGTCGGGCTGAGCGTCGTCTGGTTGCTGGTCTGCTGAGAATACGAATAATAGCGATAACTCGACATGAACTTCCACTTTTCGCCGAAATCGTGGTCGATGCGGGCGACAAAGAAGTTCGAAGTCTGCGGCAGGGCAAGAGTCCCCAGATAACCCTGCTCGTTAATGCCGTCGGAGGCTCCCGAGACGATGTACTGCGGATCGTTCGGCATCGGCAGCTTCGACCACAACTGGGAAACCAGGGAGTTCACACCGATGCCGCGGGGGTCGCAGAGACCGGTACCGCACGTCGCCGGCTGGTAGGTGGTGCCATTTACGGTGACCGGGTAAGGATTCAGGTTGTAGGCAGTCACTACTCCGGCCGTATTCGGGAGTTGTACGATTCCATCCCTTAATAACGGGGTAGGCACGGCGCGCTCGAAACTAACCGAATTGGGATAGCGCATGCCTTCATAGTCGGCAAAGAAGTAAGTCTTGCCGCCCCAGAATTTGGGTGTCAAAGGGCCGCCGAGCGCGCCGCCAAAGCGGTTGCGGTGGGTCGCGGGGAGGGGGGTGTAAGCGAGGCCGGCGGCCGCGTCGGGGGTATGATTGTTCTTCCAGAGATTGGCCGCGCCGACGTCGTTTCCGAAGTAGAACTCATACAGGGCGCCGTGGAACGCGTTGGTGCCGCGCTTGGTGACCATCTGCACCTGGCTGCCGCCGGCGCTGTTGAAGTCGGCGGTCTGGCCGCTGCTGCCGACTTTGATTTCCTCGATGCTTTCGATCGGCGTGGGAATCACGCCGGAGGGCGTACCGCCGCTGGAGCCCGTGCCCACGTAGCCGTTGCCGGGGACATAACCGGTATTGTTGCCCGCCATGTCGTCGCTGTTATAACCGCCGTCGAGCTGGAAGGAATTCTGGTCGGTTCCCGCGCCGGCGACGTTGCCGGTAGGCGTCACGCCCACCTGCATGACTGAGAGGTAAGAGGCGTCGCGGGCCAGGTTGGGCATCAACTGGAGAGATTCGTTGGTAATCGTCGAGCCGACGGTTGCATTTAACGTCTGCAGCTCGGCGCCCGCGGTCGCCTGTACTTCGACGGTGGTGGTAACCGCTCCGGTTTCGAGAGTGACATCCAGAGTAAGAGTTTCGCCTACGTCCACTTTTTGGGCGACCAGCTTAGTGGCGGCAAACCCGTCCTTGCTAACGGTGAGGTTGTAGGAGCCGGGCGGCACGTCCACGATGGTGTAGCGTCCCGCCTCATTGGTGGCGGCGCTCCGAACGCCGTTGGTCGCGGTATCGACCAGCCTGACGATAGAGCCCGCGATTACCGCGTGCTGCACATCGGTTACCTGGCCGACAATGGTGCCGGAGGCGACCTGCGCCGCCGCCGGCGCCACAGGTACCGTGAGACAAATCATGGGTACGAGGCCGATTACAATCGAGGCCGCGCACCGATGGAAACGTTCGAAGACAGAACCCATTGACCCCTCCCAGAGAACGAATAAGTCCGTCCCAGACGTTGGGAGCGCTCCACCCTGACGCGGGGGGCCGATTTGACTTTAGCTAATTCTGGTAATTCTACGGTGGGAGTCATGGGGCTGTCAAGAAGTATTTCGCCACTTAGCCCTGACAGGTGTGAGGCGTGGGGCAGATCATCGTCTTTTGTGGTCTGCCATTCAATCCATATCGACTGCCGAGTGCAGGGCAGACCACAAAGAAGGATGGTCTGCCCCACGAAAGCCGGCACTTGCCCGGGCGATTGCGATATGCTGGCTGAATGTCGAAATCCGCAAGCCCCATTCCAGCCGGCTTCCACACCGTGACCACCCATTTGTTTGTGGACGGCGCGGCCAGATACATCGATTTTCTAACGCGGGCGTTCGGCGCCGTCGAGATCGACCGCTCGCCCGGGCCAAACGGAAAGCTGATGCACGCCCATGTGCGCATCGGCGATTCCATGCTGATGTTCTCCGACGGCTTCGCCGCCGAATTCGGCCAGCCGCCGCTGGCCACGGGGCGGATGCCGTTCCACATGCATCTCTACGTCCCCGACGTGGATGCCACCTGGCAGCAAGCCGTGGCGGCCGGGTGCGAAGTGACCATGCCGCTCTCCGACCAGTTCTGGGGCGACCGCTATGGCCACGTGCGCGACCCGTTCGGGGTCAACTGGGCGCTGGCGACGCGAACCGACGACCTCACTCCCGAAGAAGTGGAGGAACGCCAAGCCAAAGCCTTTGCCGGGGGCCATCCTTAGAAAGGGACACCATGGCGACCCTGGGCCTGGTCGAATACTCCGAGGCCAGCGCGGAAGTGCGGGCGGTCTATGACGACATCATGACCACGCGGCAAACCGACTGGATCAACAACTTCTGGAAGGCTCTGGCGAACGATCCCGCAACGCTGCGCCGGACCTGGGAGAGCGTGAAGCAGATCATGGCGCCTGGCGCGCTGGACCCGCTCACCAAGGAGCTGATCTATGTCGCGGTCAGCGCCAGCAACCAGTGCCCGTATTGCATCGCCTCGCACACCGCCAGCGCGCGCAAGGCCGGCATGAGCGACGCGATGTTCGCGGAATTGATGGCGGTGGTGGGCATGGCGAACGAGACCAACCGCCTGGCGAGCGGCTACCAGGTAGAGATCGACGAACGGTTCCGGGGGGCGAAGTAAGCTCTCAATGGCACCGTCTCGACTCGTCCCGGCTTCTTCGCTAAGCTAAAGAAGAGCTATGGACGGAGCCACGGAGAAAGACCACGCGCACGAACCCATCGAACGGCTGCCGGATTCGCAGCTCGCCACTGCCGTCCGCTTTCTGGAACTCATGCTGCTCGATCCCGTGGCCCGTGCTGTGGCTGCGGCCCCTCCCGACGATGAGCCCGTGACGGAGCAGGATCGTAGGCGCTTTCACGGCGGCCAGGCTTGGTTTGCGCAACGCGGTGGCAGGGGGATCCCGATGGAGGAGGTTCTAGCCGAGTTCGGCCTTAAGCCTGGAGATTTCCCTCGCTCGCCGGAAGACACCCGGTAATGCCGCCGTACAGCATCGAGTGGCTCGATGACGCCGAGGCCGACGTCCGTGCCATGGACCAACCCACGGCCATGCGTCGGTTCGAGGGTATTCTCCGTTTCGCCCGCACCGGCTCGGGAGATCTGAGCAGGCTGCACGGCGCTTACCGGTGACCGGGTGATGGATCGTCGCTGGGAGTGGCAGCCGTACGTCAAATAGCGATCCCCTGTCGCGGCCTATTTCTGCCGCCGGGCCACGATCCGCACCTTGCCGGTTTCGAGGATGGGTCCGGGAGCCAGGGCGTCGTTGGCGATTTCGGCCTGCTCCTGCTGGTGGCGCTTGCCGGAGCCGGTGGCCGGGCTAGCGCTCTCCGGCCGGCCCACGTAGTGGATTTCGCGGTGAGTGGGATCGAGGAGCGGTTGGAGGCACTCGCGCATGAACCGCCACGGGCCCATGTTGCGCGGCTCCTCCTGGGCCCAGGCTACTTCCGCCGTGCCGGCATAGCGGGCCAGGATGTCGCGCGCCTGATCGGTGGCGAAGGGATACAACTGTTCCACCCGCACCAGGGCCACGTGATCGGCCTTGCGTTCCTGGCGCGCGGCAGCCAGGTCGTAATAGACCTTGCCGGAGCAGAAGACCACCCGGGAAACGCGGGAAACATCCTGGGCCGGATCGTCGCCCAGAATTTCGGAGAACCCGCCGCTGATGAAATCGTGTACGCGCGAAGTGGCCCGCGGGTGGCGCAGCAGGCTCTTGGGCGTGAATACGACCAACGGCTTACGGACGCCCCGTCGGTCGGGACCGCCGTACATCTGACGGCGCAGCAGGTGAAAATAATTGGCCGGGGTGGTGCAGTTGGCGACCTGCAGGTTGTTTTCCGCGCAGAGGGTCAGATAACGCTCGATGCGGGCGCTGGAGTGCTCCGGCCCCTGGCCCTCATAGCCGTGCGGCAGCAGCATGACCAGGCCGCTCGGCTGGCCCCACTTCGATTCGGCGCTGGAGATGAACTGATCGATCATGATCTGCGCCCCGTTGGCGAAATCGCCGAACTGCGCCTCCCAGATGACCAGCGACAAGGGGTCGGCGACGCTGTAGCCGAATTCGAAACCCAGCACGGCGTACTCGCTAAGCGAGCTGTCGAAGACCTCAAAACGCGCCTGATCGGGCGAAATATGCTGCAGCGGCACGTAGCGATGTCCGGTTTCGGAATCGTAAAACGCCAGATGGCGCTGGCTGAAGGTGCCGCGGCCGGAATCCTGCCCGCTCAGCCGAACAGCCGTACCCTCCAGCGCCAGCGTGCCGAAGGCCAGGGCCTCGCCGAAAGCCCAGTCGATGGGCCCGTCGTTTGCGATGGCTTCCCGCCGCTTCTCCACAAAGCCGCGCAGCTTGGGATGCAGGTGGAAGCTCTCCGGGAACTGCGTCATGGCGCGGGTGACGCGCTCGACGACGGCGCGGTTGACGGCCGTGCGCGGGCAGAAATTGCTGATCTCGTCGCTCGGGACCGCGCTCAGTTCCTGCAACTGGAAATGCTCGGTCTTCTTCTCCGCCTGGTCGTAGGCTTCGGCGAGGCGCCGGGCGAAACTCCGACGCAAGGCTTCCGCCTCTTCGGCGCTGACGACGCCCTCGCTCACCAGGCGCTCGGAATAGAGCTGGGCTACCGGCGGGTGCTCCTTGATCTTGCGGTACAGAATGGGTTGCGTGTAGCTGGGATCGTCGCCTTCATTGTGGCCGTGGCGCCGGTAGCAGATCATATCGATCACCACGTCTTTCTTGAAAGCCTGGCGATAATCGAAGGCGATCTGGGCGACGCGGACGGCGGCCTCCGGGTCGTCGCCGTTGACGTGGAAAATCGGCGCCTGCACGCCCCGGGCCACGTCGGTCGAATAGGGAGTGGAGCGCGATTCGTCGGGCAGGGTGGTGAAACCGATCTGGTTGTTGATGACCAGGTGAACGGTACCGCCGGTGGAATAGCCGTCGAGCTGGGAGAGGTTGAGGGTTTCGGCCACCACGCCCTGACCGGCGAAGGCGGCATCGCCATGCACCAGCACCGGGATCACGCGTGCGCGCGAAGGGTCGCCCAGCCGGTCCTGCTTGGGCCGCACGATGCCTTCGACCACCGGGTCGACGGCTTCGAGGTGGCTGGGGTTGGGGGCGACCGACACCACGATGTCCCGGCCGACAGCCGTCTTGCGGACGCCGGAGGCACCCAGGTGGTACTTCACGTCGCCGGAGCCCTGCGTGCTGGCGGGATCCACTTCGCCCTCGAACTCGGAAAAAATCTGTTTGACGTCCTTGCCCACCACGTTCGCCAGCAGATTCAGCCGTCCGCGATGCGCCAGGCCGATGACAATTTCGTGGACGTTGTCGCCGGAGGCTTTTTCCAGCACTTCTTCCAGAATGGCGAGCGCGGTTTCTCCGCCCTCCAGGGCAAAACGCTTCTGACCGACGAAGCGGGAATGCAGAAAATGCTCGAACTCCTCGGCCGCGAACAGGTTGGCCAGAATGCGCAGGCGAGTTTCCCGCCCCAGCGGCCAGTTATTGGCCTGGTGCTCCATGCGCTGTTGCAACCAGCGTTTCTGCTCGGGCACCTGGATGTTCATGTATTCGGGCCCGATCTTGCCGCAATAGGTCTGTCGGAGGGTTTCGAGGATCTCGCGCAGCGTGGCCACCGGCTTGGGGGCGCCTTCGCCGATGGTTTCGCCCAGGCTGCCGGTGAGGAACTCGCGATCGAGGTCCCAGATGGTGAGGCCGTAGGTTTCCGGATCGAGCTCGGGATGATAACTGGGTTCGTGCCCGAGCGGATCGAGGTCGGCGATGAGATGGCCGCGCACGCGATAGGCGTTGATCATCTGCATGATGCCGGCTTCCTTGGCGATCTCGGCGGTGCGGGCGCTGGTGGTGCCGGCCAGCATGGGTTTGCGGTCGACTTCCCAGTGGACCGGCTGGTGCGGCATGCGGAGATGGTCGAAGACCTCTTCGTAGAAGCCGTCCTTGCCGTCCAGCAGGGCCTGCACCTGCCCCAGAAAGGCTCCCGACTCGGCGCCCTGAATCACGCGGTGGTCGTAGGTGCAGCTCAGGGTCATGACTTTGCTGATGCCGAGGGTGGCGCGGGTTTCCTCGGCGGCGCCATGGTATTCAGCCGGGTAACCGATGGCGCCGGTGGCGACAATGGCGCCCTGGCCCGGCATCAGGCGCGGATTGGACGACATGGTGCCGACGGTGCCCGGATTGGTGAGCGAAAGGGTAGTGCCCTCGAAATCCGCCGCGGTCAGCTTGCCGGCGCGGGCGCGCGCCACCATACCGTCGAAGGCGGCCAGGTATTCGGCAAAGTTGAGGCCGCCGGCGTTCTTGATATTGGGCACCAGCAAGGAGCGGTTACCATCCTTGCCCGCCACGTCCACGGCGATGCCGAGGTTCACCCGCGGGTGCGCCACCCGGTAGGCTCGTCCCTCGCGCTCGGCATAGGCATGATTCAGCGCCGGCACCTCTTCGAGCGCCTTGACGATGGCCCAGCCGATCAGGTGGGTATAGGAAACCTTGCTCTTGCGAATCACGCCGCGATGCTGATTGATGATGCGGCGATTCTCGTCCATCACCTTGACCGCAATGGTGCGCTGGGAGGTGGCCAGCGGTACGGCGAGGGAGGCGGTCATATTTTCGGCGATCTTCGCGGCCACGCCGCCGAGCAGCTGCAACTGGCCGCCGGCAGGGGGCGGCGGGGGCGCGAGCGGCCGGCTGGGGGCGGCAAGCGGCACCGGCGCAGTGAGCGCGGGGGCCGGCGAAGATTCCTCGAAAACGTCTTTCCAGCTCTGGTCGACCGTGGAGCGGTCGTTCAAATACTGCCGATACAGCTCGTCCTGGAGCCAGCTATTGATACTCAATTCCGGTTCGGGTTTTGACGCCATCGGTGGGATTGCTTTCTACGTCCATGATAGCGTGGCAGCAACGAAATTGGCGCCGGCGCGTGGGGACGGGGTGTGCGACGTAGAAGTGAGGCCGACGGAGTTTCCCATTTTGAGCGGGCTAAGTCCGTGCGTATAGGATACGCTAGGAATAGGAGGCCTTGTCCATGCTGAACTCCCTTGCCGAATTGGAGCATCGCCGCGCTGCCATTGCTCAGCAGATCTCGCAGCTTGGCGACCTTCGCCCCGGTTCCATCAGTGCCACTTCCGGCCGTTGCGGTAAGCCCAGTTGTCGCTGCCATCAACCCGGCCAGCCGGTCCACGGTCCCAATCTGCGGTTCACCTATAAACTCGACGGTAAAACCGTGTCCGAATCGCTACCCGACCCCGCCGCCGAGCACAAAGCCGAGCGCGAGGTGGCGGAGTTTCGAAACTTCCAGCGGCTCAGCCATGAGTTCGTCGAGGTAAACGCCGGAATCTGCCGTTTGCGGCCGGTCGGGGAAGAAGAGATCAACGCCCAGGAAAAAAAACGGCCGCAGCGATCCACCGGGAGGTCGCGGAGGAATTAGCCCGTCTATTGCGCGCCATCTTCACGGGTCGCCGCAAGACAGGCCATCCGGACCTGGAGGCCAGTGAGATGGTGGCGCGCACGGCGATGCATCGAGCGGCCGCGGCGGTGTTGACCGAATTGCTGCAGTTCCCCGCTCCACCTGCCGGGCAACGGGCGGTGCCTTGCTCTTGCGGCCATACGGCTCGCTACCAGGAGCTACGTTCTAAACCCGTTCTCACGGCGGTCGGCAGAGTGGAAGTCTCGCGGCCCTACTACCTGTGTTCGCACTGTC
>PLRS01000101.1 GCA_003164035.1 Bryobacterales bacterium
CCGAAGCCGAAGCGCTCTACGACCTGCTCGAACGGGAAGTGATCCCCGAGTTTTATGCCCGCGACGGGCAGGGTATACCCACGGCTTGGGTGGCGCGGATGCGGAACAGCATGGCGAACCTGACTCCACGCTTTTCCGCGGACCGCGCGGTGCGCGAATACACGGAGCAACACTACCTCCCCGGTGCGGCCGTCTACGGTCAGCGCGCGGCGAACAAGGGCGCGGTGGGGAGGCAAGTGGTTGACTGGCAGCACGCGCTAGATCGGACGTGGGGCTCGCTGCGCTTCGGCGGCTTGCGGGTCGAAACCAGCGCGGGCCGCCACGTGTTTGAAGTCGAAGTCTTTCTGAACGATCTCGATCCGAATGCGGCGCGAGTTGAGCTTTATGCGGACGGAATCGGCGGTAGCGATCCCGTACGGGTGGAAATGAAGTGTGAGCGACCGCAACCTGACGCATCCCGCCCGTGCGTCTATCGCGCGACGGTACCCACTACACGTCCAGCCAGGGACTACACGGCGCGAGTGGTACCTCAGCGACCTGGGGTGGCGGTTCCCTTGGAATCCGCTCGAATCCTATGGCAACGATGACGGAAACGCATCCACGCTAGTTGGCTCGCAGACCGGAGGCCAAATGAAAAGCGCGATGCCAATCACGACGCGATTTCTGGATATCGGCGGTGTCCTGCTCAACAAGGGGTGGGATCACATTGCCCGCGGAAAGAAGCGGGAATCCTCTGCGGCCGGTACCGTCTACACTTGCCCGATGCACCCGGAGGTCCAGCAGAACCATCCCGGCGAGTGTCCCAAATGCGGCATGACGCTGGAACCGAAGACGGTGACAACGGGTACGGATGACGACGAGAACGCCGAACTGCGCAACATGACGAAGCGCTTTTGGATCGGCGCCGCGCTGGCGTTGCCGGTGTTTGGCCTGGCGATGGCTCACTTGATCCCGGCACTGGCCAGGCAGTCCTGGGTAGATGGCAGCGTTTCACGCTGGGTGCAATTTGCGCTCGCCACACTCGTGGTCGGATGGGCAGGCTGGCCGTTATTGCACCGTGGCTGGCGTTCCATCGCGACGCGTCACTGGAACATGTTCACGCTAGTCTCCATCGGCGTGGGTGCGGCATTCGTCTTTAGCGCCGTCGCGATGCTCATGCCCGGCATATTCCCTTCCATGATGCAACACGGGGGAAAGGTTCCCATCTACTTTGAATCGGCGGCGGTGATTGTTGTGCTGGTGCTCCTCGGCCAGGTGCTCGAACTCAGAGCCCGCAGCCGCACGGGCGGCGCCATCAAAGCGTTGCTAACCCTTGCGCCGGCCACCGCGCGGCAGGTCGCACCGGAGGGCGATCATGAGGTCCCGCTCGACCAGGTGAAAGTCGGCGATTGGCTGCGCGTGGTTCCCGGTGACAGGGTGCCCGTCGATGGCGCGGTGGTCGAAGGTCACTCCAGCGTAGAAGAGTCCATGATCACCGGCGAACCGCTCCCGGTGGAAAAGACCGTCGGCGACAAGGTGACGGGTGGCACCGTCAATGGCTCCGGCAGTTTCGTCATGCGCGCCGAGCGAATTGGTAGCGACACCTTGCTCGGGCAGATCGTGAATATGGTCGCCGAGGCCCAGCGTAGCCGCGCACCCATTCAAGGTCTCGCCGACAAGGTCGCGGGTATCTTCGTGCCGGTGGTACTGGCTGTTTCGGCGCTCACCTTCGTCCTGTGGATGTGGTTTGGGCCAGAGCCAAGACTGGCACACGCCATCGTCTGCGCTGTCGCGGTGCTCATCATCGCCTGCCCGTGCGCCCTTGGCCTGGCCACTCCTATGTCCATCATGGTCGGCGTCGGACGCGGCGCGCAGGAAGGCATCCTCGTGAAAAATGCCGAGGGGCTCGAACGGTTGGAGAAGGTCACTACGCTGGTCGTGGACAAGACGGGCACCCTCACGGAGGGCAAGCCCAAGCTCATGGATGTCCTGCCCACCAGTGGTTTCGACAAGACGGAGTTCCTGCGTCTCGCCGCTTCGCTGGAGCAGAACAGCGAACACCCACTCGCCGCCGCGATTGTGCGGGGCGCGAAGGAACAAGGCGTTGTTCTTGAGGTCGTGACAGGCTTCCGCTCGGTGACGGGGGGCGGTGTTTCCGGTGCCATCGCTGGCCGCAAGGTGATGATCGGCAAACCGGATTTCCTGCGGGACGAAAAAATCACTGGTTTGGAATCGCTGGAAGCCTCGGCCATGAAGCTTCAGGAAGAGGGTAAGACCACGATGTTTGTCGCCATCGATGGCAAGCCGATCGGAATCCTCGCAGTCGCCGACCCGATCAAATCCACCACACCCGAAGCCGTCCGCGGTCTCCACGCGCTTGGGTTGAAACTCGTCATGCTCACCGGCGATAACCGGCGCGCCGCCGATGTCGTCGCTAAACAACTCGGTCTTGATGAGGTGGTAGCTGAGATCGAACCCGCCGGAAAGGTTGCCCATGTCAAGATGCTGCGCGCCAAAGGTCAACATGTTGCGATGGCCGGTGACGGCATTAACGATGCGCCTGCCCTGAGCGAAGCGGAAGTCGGTATTGCCATGGGCACCGGTACCGATGTGGCCATGCAAAGCGCGGGCGTCACCCTCGTGAGAGGAGACCTCCGCGGTATTGCCAAGGCCCTCCGCCTCAGTCGGGCCACTATGCGGAATATCCGGCAGAACCTGTTCTTCGCCTTTCTCTACAATGCGCTGGGTATTCCTTTGGCGGCGGGCGTGCTTTATCCGTTCGTTGGCTTGCTGCTCAGCCCGATGATTGCAGGGGCCGCGATGAGCCTGAGTTCCGTCTCGGTAATCGGCAACGCATTGCGGCTTCGAAAAGTAACGTTGTGATTTAAGGTGCGAAACATGAAAACACACACAGAGAGCCCTGAACAGCTCCATAAGAAACCCGAGGCGGTGAACGAGAAGGAGCTAACCATGAAAACCAACACACTCACCCCGGACCTGCTCCACAAGGTGAATTCCTACTGGCGTGCCGCCAACTATCNNAACCGGGTCATCAAGAAGTATGACTTGGACATGTTCTACATTGCCGGCCCCGGTCACGGCGGCCCGGCAATTGTGGGCAACGTTTACCTGGAAGGCACCTGGAGCGAAGTATATCCGAACGTCACCCAAGACGAGGCCGGGATCAAGAAGCTGTTCACGCAGTTCTCCTTCCCCGGTGGTATTTCCAGCCACGTGGCGCCTACCACGCCGGGGTCTATTCACGAAGGCGGCGAATTAGGTTACTCCGTCAGCCATGCCTTCGGGGCGGCATTCGATAATCCCGGTCTGATCGTCGCATGCGTCGTCGGCGACGGTGAAGCGGAAACCGGGCCGTTGGCCACCGCATGGCAATCCAACAAGTTCCTCGACCCCATCACTGACGGAGCCGTACTGCCGATCCTGCACCTGAACGGCTACAAGATAAGCAACCCGACCGTGCTGGCCCGCATCGAGCATGAGGAACTGGAGCAGTTCTTCCGCGGTTGCGGCTGGGAGCCTTGTTTTGTGGAAGGCGACGACCCGGAGACGATGCATCAGCTCATGGCCGCCACCTTGGACAATGCCATCGAGCGCATCCACGAAATCCAAAGCAACGCACGAAAAAACAACGATACTACCCGGCCGCGCTGGCCCATGATCGTCCTGAGATCGCCTAAGGGCTGGACAGGACCGAAAGTGATCGATGGCCTGCAAATCGAGGGCACCTTNNAATGGCCGTCTCATGCCGGAATTGGCCGAACTGGCGCCGAAGGGCAACCGGCGGATGGGCGCCAATCCGCACGCCAATGGCGGCGTTCTGCTGCGGGACTTGCGCATGCCGGACTTCCACGCCCACGCCGTAAGTGTGCCATCACCCGGCGCCGTGGACGCTCAGGACACGCTCGTGCTCGGCAACTTCCTGCGTGACGTGACTAAGCTGAATCAGGATCACAGTAATTTCCGTGTCTTCGGCCCCGATGAGACAATTTCGAATCTTCTGGGAGCTGTCTTTGAAGTTACTAACCGCCAGTGGGATGCCCAAAAAGTAAAAAATGACGAATTCCTGGCGCCGGCCGGACGCGTGTTGGACTCGA
>PLRS01000041.1 GCA_003164035.1 Bryobacterales bacterium
TGGTACGCCCGAGTGGATTCGAACCACCGACCTTTTGCTCCGGAGGCAAACGCTCTATCCAGCTGAGCTACGGGCGCACATGGACCTATGGACTATCCTCACCCAGCATCAGTGTAGCAAAAGTTCGGCGTAACGATGGGAACGTTATCCGGCGTTACCCGAATCAAGCGCCGGCCGCTTTGCCGAACCTGCCCGTAGTAATCTGGTGTTCGCTTCGACCTGTTCTCCCCTCTATCGGTGGGCAACGGCGAGTTCGCCTTCACCGCCGACCCCACCGGCCTGCAGACCTTCCCCCAGCTCTACGCGGATAAGCTGCCGCTCTCGACCCAGTCGCAATGGGGCTGGCATTCCTTTCCCGGCCGCCCCAGCGGGCCCCTGCGGATGGATACGCCCAAGAATACCTGGCGCGCCAGCGGCCACAACTGGCAGCGGGCCAATCTTCCGGTGTACCTTCCGGGTAATGGAGCACTGCTCGCGGCTACCGCCCACATGGCGCGGCTCGGCGCTTTTCCTGGAGTTTGGAGGGCGTGCGGGGCAGGCCTGCCTTCCGGCTCGATATACTGGGCCTGTGCGCCTGACCCCGCGCAATTTCTTCTGGCTGCTGCGCCGAAGCCTGTTTTCGGCCTTTGACGACAACTGTCTGGGAATCTCCAAGGGCGCCGCTTATTCGGCGCTGCTGGCGTTCTTCCCGGTGCTGACCTCGGCCGCGGCCATCCTGGTGCAGACCCGCGCCGAGTTCGTTTCGAAAGCCATTGAAAAGGCCCTTTCGCAGGTGGTTCCACCCGGCACCGAAGACCTGGTGGTGCAGCAGTTCCGCGCCACCGGCGCACGCCCCGTCGGCCTGCTGGTGGTGGCTGCGCTGATCTCGCTGTGGGCCGCGTCGGGCGTGATCCAGAGCCTGATGGAAGGTTTCCACGCCGCCTATCGCGTCCCCCGCACTCGCGGCGCCGTGCACGCCACGGCGGTGGCCATGGCCCTGGTGCTGCTGGCTGCCGTGCCTTGGGTGGCCGCGACCCTGCTGATCGTATTCGGCAACCTGGTGGAGCGCCAGGTTTTGAACCTCATGCGCGTAGACCCGTTGCTCAACCCGTTGGCATGGCTCTGGCAATGGCTCAGCCACGTGGCGCGCTATGCCGTCGCGTTCCTCAGCACGGTAACGGTCACCGCGCTGCTTTACTATTTCGGACCCTACCGCCGCCAGCACTGGCGCTACGTGTGGCCCGGCGCCGTGCTGGCCACCACGCTCTGGCTGGTGGCCACTTCCGGCTTCGCCTGGTATGTGCGCCACATCGCCCGCTATAACGTGATGTATGGCTCGGTCGGCGCCGGCATCGCGCTGCTGGTGTGGATGTACCTGATGGCCGTGCTGGCGCTGCTGGGGTGTGAATTCAACGCCGAGTGGGAGCGAAACGCCGGAGACCGCCGCACGATTTCGGTACAATAGGCGCAATAGTGAGAAAAATCGTTCTGCTTATCCTTGTCCCGCTGTGTTTGGGCGCAAAGGACGTCCCCATGACCCTGATTCTGGCGGACGAGGCGGAGCCCATTCATAGCGCGATTATTCGCAAGGAGGCCTGGACCCTCGACCCGGTCCGCCGTTTGCGCACCGCTGCCGACAAACGCCTCAAGGAAGGCCCTTGGAGCGTCACTCCCGACCGGCCCCAGGGCGCCGACATCGACCCGCACGATTACTACAGCCAGGCACCTTACTGGTGGCCCAATCCGGACGACCCCAATGGACCCTACATCCGCCGCGACGGACACACCAACCCGGACCGTTTCCTCGCCAATAAGAACGCTTTGAACAGCATGTGCGACGCGGTATTCAGCCTGGGCACGGCGGCCTATCTGCTCGACGACCCACGTTACGCCAAACGCGCCGCCATGGTCATCAACGTCTGGTTCGTCAATCCCAAGACCCGCATGAACCCGAACCTCGAATACGCCCAGTCCGTTCGCGGCGTGGCCGAAGCGCGCGGAGGCATACTGGACGGCCGGGTTTTCATCCGTGCCGTGCAGGGCATGGAGTTTCTGGCCCTGACCGGAACCTGGGATGCCAAAGACCAGGCCGCCGTTCACCGCTGGTTCGAGGAGTACCTGCACTGGCTGACCGCCAGCAAGCGTGGCGAAGACGAAAAGACCAGCGGCAACAACCTCGCCTCATGGTGGACCGCGCAGGCTGCCGCCGTGGCTTCATTCCTGGAGGACAAACCCGCCGAGACCGCCATCTTCCAGTATTACCGCGATCAGATCCTCATCCGGCAGATCCGCACCAACGGCAGCGCCCCGCGCGAGGAAAGCCGCACCCGCTCGCTCTCCTACTCCGCTTTTAACGCCGAAGCCTATGTCATGACGTGCCGCATCGCCCAGGTGCAGGGCGTCGATTTGTGGAGCGTCCGCGCTCCCAACGGCGCTTCGCTGGGTACCGTGATCGGCTATCTGGCACCGTATTTTCAAGACCCCAAACGCTGGTCGAAAGATCAGATCATTGCTTTCGATAGCGACGGCCTGTACTTTCTGGCTTTCGCCGCCATGGGGTTGAAGAAACCCGACTACGCCGGGCTCTATCATCAACTGGAACGTCCGGAGGGCGCCTGGCTCAGCTTTGTCGATCTTCTTCTGGCCCGCTGGGAAGACGCCGCCCATCAGACCCGCCATTAACAGGGGAGTTGCGAATATGAACGGAAATGCCTTAGCGGCGACCGGGCTGGCATGCAGCCTGGCCGCGGGAAGCTTGGCGGCGGACTTTCCCCGCGCCGAGATTTCGAACGGCCCGATCCACGCCGTCGTTTACCTTCCTGACGCTCAACGCGGGTACTATCGCGGGACGCGCTTCGATTGGTCGGGCGTCATCGCCAGCCTGGAGTACCAGGGCCACAATTACTACGGGCCATGGTTTCAGCGAATGGACCCGAAGGTTCACGACTTCATCTACGACGGCCCCGATATCGTCGCTGGCGCTGCCAGCGCCATCAGCGGGCCCGTCGAGGAGTTTTCCAGTGGCGGCAGCACCTTGGGTTACGATGAGGCCAAACCCGGCGGCACTTTCGTCAAGATCGGCGTGGGAGCGCTGCGTAAGCCCACCGAACCCGGCTACGACCACTACGAGGCATACGAAGTGGTGGATCCCGGCAAGTGGAGCGTTCGCAACGGCCCCGATTGGATCGAATTCACACAGGAGCTCAATGGGCCGGCGGGATACGCCTATCGGTACCGCAAGACCATCCGCCTGGTGAAGGACAAGTCGGAGATGACCCTCCAACATAGCCTGAAGAATACCGGCCGCCGGAAGATCGAAGCCGATGTGTACAATCATAACTTTCTGGTCCTGGACAGGCAGCCGACCGGCCCCGATTTCCAGATTTCGTTCCCGTTCCAGATCCAGTCCGCGAAGCCGCCAAATAAGGCGCTGGCCGAAATCCGCGGCAACAAGATCGTCTACCTGAAGACCCTCATGAACAAGGACACGGTCGCGGCTGGCATCCAGGGATTCGGCGACAGCTCGAAGGACTACGACTTTTCCATTGAAAATCGGAAACAGGGCGCCGGCATGCGCATTAGGGCAGATCGCCCGATGCTGCGCGCGGGGCTGTGGTCAATCCGCTCGGTAATCGCCGTCGAGCCGTATCTCGGAATATCGGTCGAGCCGGGCGGCGAATTCACCTGGACGCAGACCTACGACTTCTACACTATCCCCCGGAAATAAGCCGTCTTTGTGGGGCAGCTTGGTAAGCTGCGCGCCGGTTGGCAACCGGCGCTGCCGGCGGGCTGAGTTGTTTCGGCCTCGGCAAGGAACAGCCGGGCTGGCGCCCGGCTGGACCGATTGACAATCGGTCCGCAGGTTTCCAACCTGCCCCACAGGTTGCCAGCCAAGCTCGGCCCGCCCGCTATCGCCAGTTAGGGAACGGATTGGATCGCGATTGGCGGCAGCACTCGATCAGGCGGGGCACCTCGGCGCGACGCTCGTACAGGCGTTCCAGCAGCTCTTCGAGGGCGGCTTCCTCGCCTTCGATCCAGTTCGGCGGAATGGACTTCCAGGCGCGGTCGATGACTTCCTCGGGGAAATGCACGACTTGGCCCAGCCAGGGTTCGAAATCTTCTTCGGAGCGGACCGAGGCGTATACCGAATGGCGCGGGTAGAGGCCCTGATGGGGTGAATCGATGAAGGTCCAGTTGGGGCCGTTAAAGGCGAAACCGTGGTCGATCATACGGGCGATAAAGGCCGCCGAGCCTGGCCCGGAATTCTCCCGCCGCACCCTGGCGCGATAGAAAACGCTCTGCCGGCCGTCGATATTCGACACCCATTGGTCGAACACCAGGATGGCGCGAAAGTCGGCCAGGTTGGCGACCGAATCGAGCAGCGCGTCGGGAAGATAATCGTATACCGGGGTGCGCGCCGGGTCTCCGGGATAGCGCGAGCCGAAATGCCAGCCCGGTTGCACCGGGACAGGCTTTCCTCCGATGGTGAACTGCATTTCGGGATTGGCGCGGAGGAACTCCGGTTCGACCCGCACCAGGGCGGTGGGCGGAACCGCGATTTTGAGGTAGTCCAACAGGGCCGCGGCCACGAGTTCGTTGATCAGCACGCGCGGGTGTTGGGGGTTATTGCGGAACTTCACGACGTACCAATGACCGTCATCGGCTTCCAGAAGCTGGCCCTGGGCGCCTCCTCGCATCTTGCGGACATGGCGGACTGCGCTGATCGGCATTGCGGGGGAAATGCTGTAACCTAGAGTTGTATCACACGGAGGAATCGAAACCGGATGGCTGACTTGGAATCGAAACAGGACGCTCCCGATAGCTCCGCGCATTCGAAGGGCGGCAAGGACGAAGTGGCCCTGGAGCTGATGAAATTCATCACCCTGCAAACCGGCTACGGCAGGGCCGCGCAAGCTTCCGCCGGCTTCTCCGGCAAGCCTGGCACGCACTCGCCGGAAGAGCACGCCGAGGGCTTACTGGAACTCTTCCGCCGCTGCCGCAAAGTGGTGGCCGAGGAAAACTGAGGCACGGGACGGAGCGGTAAACCCCGTCCGTCCCGATGAGCCGATTACTTCTTGCCGCCCTTCTTGGCTGGAGCTTTCTTGGCCGGAGCTTTCTTGGCGGGGGCCTTCTTGGCGGGGGCCTTCTTAGCGGGAGCTTTCTTGGCCGCCTTCGCGGGCGGTGGCGGTGCCTTCTTGACTGCCTTCTTCACCGGCGCCGCCTTCTTGGCCGGAGCGGGAGCTTTTACCGCCTTCTTGGCAGCCTTGGCCGGTGCTTTCACCGCAGCCTTCTTGGCTGCAGCTGTTTTCGCCGCGGGTTTCTTGGCGACAGCCTTCTTCACCGGCTTCTTGGGAGGCGCGGGCGTGGCTTCCGCGGTGGACGTTTCCTTGGCGGCAACTGGGGGAGCCGCTCCCGCGACGGTCTCGATCACTACCTCCACGATCTCTTCCTCGTCGTCCTCATCGTCCTCAAATTCATCGAGCTTGGAATCTAGTTCCTGTTGCTCTTCGTCTTCGTAATCGTGAAAATCCTCCATCTCATCCTCGCTTTTGGCAATCCTTCGATCCGGATCAAACATTCACCAGGCCTCCAGTAATAGGTGCGCGACACAGATAGAATACCCCTTTTTGCGGGTTGGGCAATAGCGAAAAAAAAAGAGACCGAAGATTTCGAGCGAGGAATTGGAAACCGCAGGCTTCGAGCGATCGGCGAATCGCGATTTGCGGCCGTCGGAATTTGCGCGGACTTACCGCGCGGACGCGTGGGCCACGATCACCGGTTTCTTAGCGGCGGGCTTAGCCACCGTGGCCGGACGCGTGGCCGGACGAGACGCGGCGTGGGGCGCGGGCCGGACGGCGCCCCGCCGGGCCGCAAGATAAGTTCGATGCGCGGCGGGTTGCGGACGCGCCGCGGCGGGGATCACCACCCAATCGCCCTCGGCGGCTGCCGCGACCGCGAAGTGGTTGGCCGATACCAGGCCCTCCGCCGTCATGCCGAAGCGCTTGCCGATGGCCGCCAGTGTTTCTCCCGTCTGCACTTTGTGCATGCGCCACGAGGTGCGATGCTCGGCCGGGACGCGCTCGATCGCGGCCGCCAGTTCCGCACCGCCGCCCTTGGGAACGTGCAGGGAGAAACCCAGCGGGGTGACGTTGTGGAGGAGGGATGGGTTGAGAGCGGCGATTTCGGCGGCGGGTGTGTCGGTGATATCGGCTACCAGGTCCAGGCTGGCCGGAGCCGAGAGCTGCACGGTGTCGTAGGCAAGCGTGGGATCCGGTTGCAAACTATCGAGCCCATACTCGGCCGCGTTCTTTTCCATGATCGTCATGGCCAGAATGATGGGCACGTAATTGGTCGTTTCCGCCGGCAATACGCCGCGGCTTCGCAGCTCCCAAAAATCGGCGTAGCCGGTCCGCTCCACGGCTCGTTCCACCACATTCGGGCCGCAGTTATATGCCGCGATCGCCAGGTACCAGTCGCCAAACTCTTTGTACAGATCGCGCAAGTGGTGAGCCGCGGCGCGCGTGGCCTTCTCCGGATCCATGCGTTCGTCGGTATAGGCGGTCTGCGCCAGACCGTATTCCTGGCCACGCCATTTCAGGAACTGCCACATGCCGCCGGCGGCGGCGCGGGACATGACGCGCGGCATAAAACCGGATTCGGCCTGCGCCAGGTGAATCAGCTCCCGCGGCACGCCTTCCTCGTCCAGAATCCGGTCGATCATCTCTTTGTAACGTCCCGCCCGCTCCATGCCCGCCACCAGAGTCCGCCGGCCGCGGTTGGCGAAGTAATTGACGTAACCCAGCACCGCGTCGTTCACCGAGAGCGGCAATTGCGATTCGGTAGCCGTCACTTCGTCCCGCACGCGGTCCTTCAACTTCGGGTCGACCGGGAAAGTCATCTGCAGGATGTCTTCGAGGGGCGCCTTTTCGTACCGGTCGTCTTCGAGGACGGCGGACGAGCCTAGACCCTCCAGGTCGTATTTGTGGATCGCGTCCACCAGAGCCTCCAGCTTCTGTTCAAAAGCTACCGCGTCGACTGAATCCAGAGTGGAGGCTTCCAGCATCAAATCGACAGCGGAATCGAACGCCCGCCGCGCGCCGGGAATGTCGTTGGCCTGGTAAGCCCGGCGGCCGGCTTCAAACTCGCGTTGGGCGCGCTCGGCGATGGCATCCAGGGTTTTCCGTTGGGCAAGTACGGCATTGCTCAACAGGAAAACCGGTACGTCTTCGGCGGAAAAGCTGGAGGGAATTGTAGGAGGGGGATCCAGGCTGGCCGTGGGCTCGGCATAGGGAACGGATGGCAGAATGCCGATATGATAACGCGCCTGCGAATAGCCGCATATCGCGGCTGCGGTAAAGAACAGGGGAAACAGAAAACCCCCGAACGTTAGCTTACCTGCGTTCATTAATCGCTCCAAACTTAAGTAAACACAACTACTTTTACCGTCAAAGCGAGACGCGAACCTTCCAAGGGTACAACACCTGCCATTGCCGTTGCAACCCTTAAATTCCGGCACCACCGCGCCCCATCGCTATTTTGTGGCCTAAATCTGCTTAATTTCTCTACTGTTACTGGCACCGGCCAGCGGTCAGTCTTCCTCCTCCTCCTGCCCTGCTCCGGCCGCTTTGGCGGCTGCAATAATCTTATCGGCCTGTAATTGCGGCACAAAGTCGTAATGGTCGAACTCCATCGTAAAAGAAGCCCGGCCTTGCGTCATGGCGGTCAGATCGTTCTGATAATTCAGCATTTCCGCCATCGGCACCTGGGCTCGGAGAAACTGGGTGGTGCCCCTGGTTTCCATGCCGGAGATGCGGCCGCGGCGGCCGTTGAGGTCGCCCATCAGATCGCCGGCGTATTCCACCGGCGCCTGGATCTCGACGTTCATGATCGGTTCCAGCAAGGCCGGCCTGGCTTCGAGCATCGCGGCCTTGAAAGCCTTCCGCGCCGCCAGTTTGAAGGCCAGTTCCGAGGAATCCACGTCGTGGTAGGATCCGTCGTACACGGTCACCTTGAAATCCACCATCGGATAGCCGGCCAGGAATCCCTTTTCGGCGGTTTCCACGATGCCTTTTTCCACCGCGGGAATGTAGTTCTTGGGAATCGATCCGCCGAAGATCTCGTTTTCGAAGACGAACTTGGCGCCTCGCGGCAGCGGCTCCATGCGGATCCAGCAGTCGCCGAACTGGCCGTGGCCGCCGGTTTGTTTCTTGTGCCGGCCCTGCACATCGGCCGTACCGCGTATGGTTTCGCGATAGGGGATCTTAGGAGCCTTCAAGGTGACATCCACGCCGTAGCGCCTCTTCAGCCGGCTGACGACGATTTCGACATGTTGTTGGCCAGCGCCGGCCAGCAGGAATTCGCGCGTCTGCGGATCGCGATAGAAACGCAGCGATTGGTCTTCCTCCAGGATGCGGTGGACGGCGTTGCCCATGCGGTCTTCATCGTTGCGCGACTTGGCTTCGATAGCGAAGGCAATGGAAGGTTCCGGCAGCTTCACCGGGGAGTAGAGAACGTTGAAGCCCTTATCCGCCAGGCTGTCGCCGGTTAGCGTGTCCTTCAGCTTGGCCACCGCGCCGATGTCTCCGGCATTGAGCTCCGTGACCGGCTGCAAAGTCTTTCCCATCGGGATGGAAAGATGAGCCAGGCGTTCGGCCGAGCCGCGGTTCAGGTTGGACAGGTTCGCATCGTTTTTCAGAACCCCGGTAACCACTTTGAAATACGTGATCCGGCCGGCAAAGGGATCGGCGGCGGTTTTGAAAACGAACAGCGAACAGGGTCCGGCGGGAGAAACCGGCCGCGTGACCTCCTTGCCATCCACCACGGCGGCAACGCCCGCCCGCTCGGTGGGACCGGGAAGATCTTCCACTATGAAATTCAATATCTGGTCGGCGCCGATGTTGTGCAGCGCCGAAGCGCACAGCACCGGGAAAAGACGCAATTCGCGGACAGCCTGGTTCAAGCCGTCGACAATATGCTCCACCGGGAGGGTCCCCTGGTCGAAGAATTCCTCCATCAGCGCGTCATTGCCTTCGGCCACCATTTCGACCAAGGCTTCGTGGGCCTGTTTGGCGGCTTCGGCCAAACCCGCCGGAATGTCGCCTTCCTTGCCTTTGCCGTCGCCATCGGAAGAATAGGTGTAGGACTTCATGCGGATGACGTCGACCACGCCGGTGAAGTCGCGTTCCTTGCCGATAGGGATCTGAATCGGAACGGCGGCGCGGCCGAAGGTTTCCTGCACGCTCGCCAGGGCGCGCTCGAAATCGGCGCGCTCGCGGTCGAGCTTGTTGATCACGACCGCTCGCGGCAGCTTGAAATCGACCGCAAACCCCCAGACCTTCTCGGTTTGCACTTCCACGCCAGCCACCCCGTCCACCACCACCAGGGCCGAATCGGCCGCCGTCAGGGCGGCGCGGGCATCGTTAATAAATATGTTGTAACCGGGAGTATCTAGAAGGTTTACCTTGGTCTTATTCCACTCAGCCGGGGCCACCGCGGTTGAGATCGTGATCTTGCGCTGAATCTCCTCCTCGTCGAAATCGGTGACCGTGTTGCCCTCGTCGACGCGCAGCAACCGGTTCGTCGCGCCCGCGGTGTAAAGCAACCCGGCGGTGAGCGTGGTCTTGCCGGAATCGCCGTGGCCCACCACACCGACGTTCCGCAGATCCTTGGTTTCGTAAACTTTCATGATGGATTCCGGTTTTGAAAACGGAATAGTAACACGAGGCCGAAGTGGTGGGAACGGGGGACAGGCGCGAGGATCGGTGGGGGAATTGCCGTAGGGTTCGGTTTACGGAGCCCATTGGGGCCGGAGCGGGAGAAGCGACTGGCGCAACTTCTCCCACTCCGTGAGGTCATTATCGCCGGCCGCCGCCATGGCCGCCGCCAAAGCTATGGCCGGCGCCACCGGAACTACGCGCGCCGCCACCGGAGCTGCGGCTGCCTCCGCTGCTGTAACTGCGCGAACCGCCGCTCGTAGATCCGTGGCTGTAGCTTGGGGCCGCAGCGCGCGGCGCCGACTGGTAGCTGCGCGAGGATCCCTGGAACGAATTGCCGCGGAAGCTCTGGTAGCCGGAGCCGCCGTAGCTTCTTGCGGATTCCGCGCCATAGTTCCGGGAGGATTGGTAAGCGCCGCGGTTGGCGCCATAGGCTTGGCCATAGGAACTGCGGCCGGCGTACGACCCGGCAAAGGAGTTCCTGCCGCCGAAGCTCTGCATGCTCCGGCCCGCCTCAAAGCCTCTGGACACATTCGCTCTGGCAGACATCGAAGCGGCTCCAAACCGTCCGGCGAGCTGCCCGTTCGGGTAAGCCACGCCCAGCCGGTGACCGGGGTCGTGCGCCCAGGCGGTTACTCCGAATCCGCCGAAGCCCGAGCGGAACCCGTAGCGATTGAAAAAGGCGCCGTTCAGGAACACGCCGTGGCCGAACCAGGAGGGTCCCCAGCCCCAGCCGCCAAACAGGCCAAAACCGCCCCAGCCGCCGAAGTAAAAGCCGATGTTAATGCCGGGCCCCCATCCGAAACCATAGGCCGGGTAATAAAGTGGCGGGTAAGCACCCCACACGGGCGGTCCCCAGATCGCCATGGGGTCGTAGACCGGCGGGTAGATCATCTGCGGATCGGCTGGCTGAATGGCGATGGCGGATTGTCCATTCTCGGTTTCCGTGGTTACGGTCTGCTGCGGGGTGGAATTCAGTTTTCCGTTGGCCTGAGCCCGCTCCCGCATGGTCTGCACGGCGTTCATGACGTCGGATTGTTGAGCCAGGAAGGCGTTGCCTAGAGCCGTGGTCCATTGAACGTCCTGGTTGAGCCGGGCCAGCACGTCCGGAAATGCAACCAGGGCCTGAACGCTCGGGTCCCAACTCTGCTGGCGGGCGGCGTTCATGAGCTGCGTTCCGCTCAAGTTCCGATTCGCGCCGAGCCATTGCTGCGCTTCGACCACCTCCAGAGGATAGGTGGAAGCCACCAGGATCTGGGTAAGCAAAGGATCCGGATAAAGCGCGATGGGAGCGACCAGATCGTCAAGCTGGTCCGCGCCCAACCTTACGGCCGGAGCGGCCGGCGGACCGGCGGCCTGGGGCTCCTGCGCCTGAACGGGCAAAGAAGCTCCCAACGTGAACCAGGCGGCGGCCACCGCCAAAACCGGCCGATGTAAAGACTTCCATGCATTACGGATCATGTGGCACGTCCTTGGAGGGGCCCAGCTTGAAGCCCGTCCACTTAGGTAGATGCGCGCGGCCCGAATCTCGTGTATCAGTTTACATACCCTTACGTGAGAATGTGTTAATGTCCGCTGCCGTGTTAACATCCCGTTCAGAGGACCTTCGTGAAACTGTTTCTTCCCGTTTTGTCGATGCTTGCGGCCGGAGTGTGCGGTTGGGGACAGACGGCCGCCAAGACGCCGCCCAAAGTTGCCCTGGTGAATATTCAGGACGCCATTATCGGCACGGCCGACGGCCAGGCGGCGGCAAAGCGGTTGGAAGAAGAGTTCGGCCCTCGGAAAGCCAAGCTGGACCAGGAAAAACAGTCCATCGACGCCATTCAAAAGCGGCTGGACGACGACAAAACTCTGAGCGACGACGACCGCCAGAAGCTGAGCAAGGACCTGGCCGACAAAACCGTGCTGTTCAACGTGGAAACCGATCAGGACGACAGCGACCTGGAGCAGGCGCAAAATAAAGTGCTGCGCGAGATCGGCAAGAAGATGGTCGCGGTGATCGTGGAAGTGTCCAGCGCCAGCGGATATGCCATGGTCTTCGACGTGAGCACCTCGCGGGCGCCTCTGCTGTACGCCGAAAACGCCACCGATATCACCAGCGACGTAATCCGCGTCTACGATATCAGAACCGCCGCACGGTAGTAGCCAAAATGTAACCGTGAGGATCTGTGAAAGATCACAAATCGCAGGCGGAACCGCCTGCGCCACCAAAGCAGGTGCCCTACTCAGCTCAACTCCAAATTGACCGTCGCGACTGAGAGCGCCGGCAGCGTGATGCGGAACGTGGCGCCGGCGCCATCCACGGCAACCTGGTGCGGCTGGATGGTAACGCGGTCGGGATGGTCGAAGCCGTTGGCGGCGTTCCGGTCGCTATCGTGGAGGATTTGGGCCGTACCGCGCCGGGCGGAAGCGCCGCGCAGGGCACATTCCACATCCATCGAAGCGTCGGGGCGCGGATTCACCAGGCTGACGACCATTTCTGCGCCCTGGCGCGATGCCGACAGCGACAGGTCGGGCGGCGGCTCCGGCTGTCCGGGGGCGGGATTGAAGTCGGCCGGCTTGGGCCCGTCGGTCTCCACCTTCAACGCGGTCTTGGCGCGATGCCCCTTGAACAGCAGATAAGCGTAGTAGGTGGTGGTGCGCACGCTTCGGGGGCCCTCCGGGCCATCGGTAACGAGCACGGATTGGAGCACGTTGACCATCTGGGCGATGTTGCACATGTAGAGCTTGTCGGCCTGGCGATTGAACAGGTTCAAGCCTAAGGCGGCGGCCACGGCGCTACGCATGGTGGATTGCTGCCAGAGGCGGCCGCGTTGCTGCTCGTCTTCGCGCGGGATGCGGTCCCAGACGCCCCATTCGTCCAGAATCAGGCCGATGCGGCGTTGCGGATCGTAGCCATCGAGGAGGGCTCGCTGCTGCACGATGGCCTGCTCCACGCGCGGGAAGATGTTGAACTGGGTGGCCATGGCCCCGTCGGTGAACTTCTCCGGCGGCAGGGCGCCGCGTTCGTAGAAGTGCATGGAGTAGCCGTCCGGCATGCGTCCGCCGGCCAGAGTTTCCAGGAACCCATGGGTCCAGCGGGTATCGTTGCCGCTGGGGCCGCAGCCCACCAGGTAGGGGCGAGTGCCGCCGAAGGTGGGCGCGAAGACGGCGTAGCGGCGGAACTCGGCGGCGGCGGCTTCGGGGCGAAACTGGCCGCCGCATCCCCATAGTTCGTTGCCGACGCCCCAATACTTCACGGCGAAGGGCGAAGGCGAGCCGTTGGCGGCACGCTCGTCGGCGAGCGCGCTGGCGGAGGGTTGATTGCAATATTCCATCCAATCGCGCATTTCGCGCGGCTGGCCGGTGCCCACGTTAGCGGCGAAATACGGCTCGGCGCCGATCAGCCGGCAAAAAGCCACGAACTCATGGGTGCCGAAGCTGTTGTCCTCCACGTAGCCGCCCCAGTGGATATTCACTCGCTTGGGGCGCTTTTCGGCCGGCCCAATGCCGTCGCGCCAGTGATAGTCGTCGGCAAAGCAACCGCCCGGCCAGCGCAGCACGGGGACGCCCAGCTCTTTCAGGTAAGTGACGGCGTCCTGGCGAAAGCCGTCGATATTGGGGATAGGCGACTTGGGCCCCACCCAAATGCCGCCATACACGCACGAGCCCAGGTGCTCGGCAAAATGGCCATGGAACTCCGGCCGTACCGTACCGATTTCGCTATCGGCGTGGATGACGGCTTTCCTCTTGGCAGCGGAATCGCCAAAGATTCCCTGCGGCAGCAGAGCGGCAAGCGTGGCCGCGGCGCCGGTGCGGGCAAAGTCGCGCCGGCTGAGACGTTCGGTCATAGCCAACATCATACGGGGGTGAGGGGCGCGCTGCAAGCGTTCTCAGCGGGCCGCCAGTTTTCCCGATCCGTGGCGCAGGCTGTCTAGGTGCTTGCGTTCGGAATTACGGTGAAGGATTCGGTGGGACAGGGCTCCGGGCCTGTCACTGGCTGGAAGAGCCGCTTCGCGGCTACGACAGGCCGGGAGGCCTGTCCCACTCGGCGGCCAAGTGCGGGGCAGACCACGAAAAACGATGGTCTGCCCCACGGGCACACTTAGGGCAGAGTCCGCTCCACGGCGCCCTTAACGAATGCGTTTTTGGGGTCCGGAAGCCTTAGGCGGCCTTACGGAGGGGCCTTTGGGAGGCTTGGAGCAGCTTTTTGGCTTCGGCGAGGCGGGTCAGGTGGGTGGCCAGGCGGGCGATTTCCGGGATTGAAAAATCAAATTGCGGGGGGAAGGCCTGGCGCGGGTAGTCGCGCGCGATGTCGCAGGTTTCTCCTTTGCTTTCCGCGAGTTGGGTGAGGAGGGAGACCTCTTCGGCGACGCGCTGGAGGGCTGCCTGGCGCTGCTGCTGGAGCTCGTC
>PLRS01000108.1 GCA_003164035.1 Bryobacterales bacterium
CGCTGCTGTCCGCAACAGGTGACACAGGGCCAGGCCATTGTCATCTTTTTCGCTTCCTCCTGGTAGAGGGATCCTCTATGCGAACGGTAGTGCTAGTAGTGTGTTTGCTGGGTTTGACGCTTGGTATCGCGTCCGCCCAAACTTTTGGTGAAATCGGTGGTGAAGTCCGGGACCCTAGCGGCGCCTTGATTCCAAACGCGACCGTTACCGTTATCAACACGGCGACAAGTGCTTCGCGCGTGGCCACCACCAACGCCGCGGGGTTTTACAGTTTCCCCGATCTGGTGCCTGGAACGTACGACGTTAAAGTGGCGTCGTCGGGCTTCGACACCATCGTGAAGGCGGGCATTGTGCTCGAGGTACAGGCGGCGCCGCGGGTCGATTTCACGCTTGCCGTGGGACAGTCCACGCAAACGGTCGAAGTGGCCGCTAATGCCGCGGCGCTGGCCACTGAAGACGCCACGGTCGGCACCGTGATCGAGGAAAAGCGGATTGAAGATCTGCCCCTGAACGGCCGTAGCTTTTTTCAACTCGTCGCGCTGAGTCCCAACGTGACCTACGGGTTCACCCAGCCCGCGCAGACCAGTGGCCGCTTGGGCGGTTCGCGCGGTTCTCTCACCATGGCTATGTCGGGTGCGCGTTCCACGTGGGAAAACTACACGCTGGACGGTATCACCAACACCGATATCGATTTCAACTCTTACATCCTGCAGCCGTCGGTCGACGCTCTCCAGGAATTCAAGGTTCAATCCGGTGTTTACCCGGCCGAGTTCGGCCGGGAGGCGGCACAGCTCAACGTCTCCACTAAACCGGGCACCAATCAATACCACGGGTCCGCCTGGGAGTTCCTGCGCAACGACCTTCTCGACGCCAGGGCTTACGACTTCGCGTCCGCCCAACACGACCCGACCAACTCTGAGCCGGGGAGAAAGCCCTACCGCCAAAATCAATATGGATTTACGCTGGGAGGGCCGGTTCGAATTCCGAAACTGTTCAACGGCAAGAACCGGTTGTTCTTCATGACGAACTTCGAAGAATTCAACTCCCGCACCACCACTTCAACGCTGGGTACGGTTCTGACGGCGGCGATGCGAGGCGGCGACTTTTCCCAAGTCCCCACAGCTCTGGCGAACCCCAACTCGCGCACCGGGACCTACCCCAACGTGCTGGCTTCGCCGTTCCCCGGCAACCAAATTCCCACCAGCATGCTCAGCGCGGATTCCATCATTCTGGAAAACAAGTGGATGCCGTTGCCGAATCAGGCTAATGGGGTTGGGCAGGTTCTGCCTTACCGCAACTATCAGTTCGACGTAAAGATTCCCGTCAACAAATATGATTTCACGCAGCGCATCGATTTGAACGAGAGCTCCAACTCGCAGTGGTTCGGCCGCTATAGTTGGAACAACGAGTCCACTATTTCCACGGCTCCAACGCTAGGCCTGGACGACGGCGAAGTGCTGCAGACCCGGGCCGCCCAGTGGGAACTCTCCAACGTCCGCACCATTTCGGCCACAAAGGTAAACGAGGCGCGGTTCGGCTACAATTCGCTGTTCAACAACATCACCCAACAGTTGGCCGGCAAGGAGAATGTGGATACGGAACTGAACATGCCTGTGAAGGTCACGGATCCGAATTCCTATGGCATACCCAACATCGACTTTGCCGCCAACAACCTGACCAGCTTCGGCAACCCGACCAGCAGCCCGTTCCAGATCAACGACAAGTATTACGAATGGGTTGACAATTTTTCCTGGGTGATCGGGAAGCACTCGCTACGCTTCGGTGGGGAGTACCGCTATAACGAGTTTCCGCAGGTTGGAAACGAATTCCCCCGCGGCCAGTTCTATTTCGACAGCCAGTTCACCAATACCATGACGCCGGGCACCGGCGTGCAGGGCGGCGGCTACACCGGCGCCGACTTCATGTTGGGCGATTCTTATGACGGCATCATCGCCGTGGCGCTGGCATCGGCCAAGTTCACCGACAGCGAATGGGCGACTTACATCGACGACACCTGGAGGGTGAAGCCGCACCTGACCATCAGCATGGGTTTCCGGTGGGAAGTGGAGCAGCCCTTGCTCGACACCTCCGGCAACGAGCCGAACGTCGAACTCAACGAGCCGCTTCCCAACGAGGCGGACGTGCCGGACTTAACTAAACACCCGATTTATGTCCGCACCGGGCACGGCAGTTTCTACGACGGCCTCAACTTCCAGTACATGCCCTATTGGGAGACTCCCGGCATTGGGGCGCTTCCCGCGATCACTCCGCCGCTGCAAACCGAAAGGTCGGACACCCCGAATGCCCGCCTGATCAACACCAATTACAAGAACTTCGCACCACGGATCGGGATTGCCTGGAGCCCGTCGGACAAATGGTCGATCCGCGTCGGTTACGGCATCTTCTACTCGAACGAAAGCAAGAACTCCATCTTCGATATGAATCGCGGACTAGGCGGCCGAACCGGGCAAACCACGCAGACCACTTATGGGGTTCCCACCTGGACCTACACGAATTTCATCAATACGGCAACGCTTCCGGCGCAGATTCCTATCGGTCTTACCTGGGGCGCGAACTCGCACCTGCCCACCAGCTACAGCCACCAGTGGATTGCGAACGTGCAGCGCACGCTCGGCAAAGCGACCACCGTGGAACTGGATTACACCGGCTCGGCGAGCCACGACCTGGACCACCTGATCAATCAGAATCAGGGAATTCTCAACGCCAGCTTGCCGACAGTTCAACGTTTGCCCTATCCGGAATGGGGATCTTCGGGAATCCAGTGGGTGAATGCCGACAGCAATGGGAATTACAACGGCCTCAGCGCCAAAGTGACCCAGCGTTTCGGGAACAACCTGACGACCTTGTTTGCTTACACGTGGTCCAGGTCCCTGGACGACACCAGCAACATCCGCGGCAGCAACAATAACGACTTCTCGCCCGAGAATTCGCTCTGCCCGAATACGTGCGAATACGGCCCGTCGGATTTCAACGTGCCGCAGCGTTTCGTCACATCCATTCTCTACACGCTGCCCTTTGGTAAAGGCCAGCATTTCCTCAACCACGGCGGAGTTGTTAACCAAGTGGTCGGGAACTGGCAGATCAGCACCATTACCACGATGCAAAGCGGCAGCTCAGTCGATACGTCCGCATGGGATTCCGGGCAAACCGGTTTTGTAACGGTCGCCAACCGGCTGAACTGCGTTCCCGGCGTAAACCCGGTCCTGCCCGGTAACAACCAGAACGCCTGGTATAACTCAGCCGCGTTTTCAAATCCTCTCATCGCTACATTCGGGAACTGCTCCCGCAACAGCCTGAGGGGACCGTGGCTGGGGAACGAAGATATTTCGATCATCAAGCATTTCCCGATCCACGAAGGCCATACGCTTGAGTTCCGCATGGAAATGTTCAACGCTCCCAACCATGTGCTGCTGGCCGCTCCTGGCGATCTAGGCTGGGGTGGCGGCTCGGGTGTGGCGCCGGTATCGACGTTCGGTACCATTACCGGGACAGTGAACCCCTCTGGAACCGGCGGAATGCGTCAGATTCAGTTCGCGCTCAAGTACTTGTTCTAACGGTTGTAGCATCACCTTCCGCTGGGGCCGGATTCCCATCCGGCCCCAGTTTTTTTTTGCGGGGAGCCCGCAAAGTTCCTGGGCGCAAAACCCCGAACTGGGTTCCAGTTTTCTCCCGTAGCTTATTGATTTTGGGTTGAAGAACCGGGACTGACGTCCCGGTTTTTTTGTTGGAGAGATCTTGGAGACTGGGCGGCCTCGGCTGCCCCGCCCGGAGGTGCTGCCCGGGCGGCTTCGAGCACGGCCTCCAGGTCGATCGGGACCGCGGCGGCACCCAGGGTCTTCTCGATGGCCCCTTCGTCCGCCGACACGTCCAGCATGCCAGGCACGGAAGCCTCATCAGGCCAAACCGCGCCTTCTTCAGGCTGCCCGCAACCTTCCCCGCCCTGGCGGCGCGCGCCACTTGCCGCATTTGTTGCGGCGTCACGTGACCCACCACGTACACGAAGCGCTTCCCGCTCCGCCTGATATTCGAGCCCGATGCCCAGCCCGCTGATGGGTGAGTGCATCGGGATATCCTTGACTCCAAGCAGGAATTCACATATTCTACTGCTGATATACGTTGTTTGGGGCCTTTGGAGTAGATTGAGCGAGGTTGTCGCATGCGAATTCAGCGCGTTGACGCTGCTGTTCGCCACGGGTGACACCGGGCCAGGCTCTTGTCACCTTATTTCGCTTCCTCCTGGTAGAGGGATCCTCTATGCGAACGGTAGTGCTAGCAATTGGTTTGCTGGGTTTGACGCTTGGTATAGCGTTCGCCCAAACTTTTGGTGAAATCGGTGGTGAAGTTCGGGATCCGAGCGGCGCGTTGATTCCAAACGCGACCGTTACGGTGACCAACACCGGCACCAGCACGTCGCGCGTGTCCACCACCAATGCCTCGGGACTTTACAGTTTCCCCGATCTGGTGCCTGGAACGTACGATGTGAAGGTCGTGTCGGCGGGCTTCGACACCATCGTGAAGGCGGGCATCGTGCTCGAGGTTCAGGCGGCGCCGCGGATCGATTTCACGCTTGCCGTGGGACAGTCCACGCAAACGGTCGAAGTGGCCGCTAACGCAGCGGCTCTGACGACCGAAAACGCCACGGTCGGCACCGTGATCGAGGAACAGCGGATTGAAGATCTGCCCTTGAACGGCCGCAACTTCTGGCAACTGGTCGCGCTGAGTCCCAACGTGACCTACGGATTCACTCCCGCCGCGCAGGCCAGTGGCCGCGAGGGCGGCTCGCGCGGCGCTTTGACGATGGCCATGTCGGGCGCGCGCGCGACATGGGAAAACTTCACTCTGGACGGTATCACCAACACCGACATCGACTTCAACTCCTACATCCTGCAGCCGTCGGTCGACGCTCTCCAGGAATTTAAGGTTCAATCCGGAGTTTACCCGGCGGAATTCGGCCGGGAAGCCGGACAGCTCAACGTCTCCACTAAACCGGGCACGAATCAATACCACGGCTCCGCCTGGGAGTTCCTGCGCAACGACCTTCTCGACGCCAGGGCTTACGACTTCACCTCGGCCACCCGTAGCGCGTCCAACCCCTCTCCGGGCAGAAAGCCCTACCGCCAGAATCAATACGGCTTTACGCTGGGAGGGCCGGTTCGGATTCCGAAGCTGTTCAACGGAAAGAACCGGCTGTTCTTCATGACGAACTTCGAGGAGTACATCTCCCGCACGACCACCTTTGGACTGGGCACCGTCCTGACGGCGCCGATGCGCGCGGGCGACTTTTCCCAAGTCCCCACGGCTCTGGCGGACCCCAACTCGCGCACCGGGAATTACCCCAACGTCCTCGCTTCACCATTCCCCGGCAACCAGATTCCCACCAGCCGCCTCAGCGCGGATTCCATCATTCTGGAACAGGGGTGGATGCCGTTGCCGAATCAGCCTAATCAGGCCGGGCAGGTTCTGCCTTACCAGAACTATCAATACGATGTATCGATTCCGGTCAACAAGCAGGATTTCACCCAGCGCATCGATTTTAACGAGAGCTCGAAATCGCAGTGGTTCGGCCGCTACAGTTGGAACTACGAAACCACCATTTCCACCGCTCCCACCATGGGCCTGGACGACGGGGAACAACTGATCACCCGGGCCAGCCAGTGGGAACTTTCCAACGTCCGGACGTTTTCCGCTACCAAGGTGAACGAGGCGCGGTTCGGCTACAATTCGCTGTTCAACAATATCACCCAGCAGTTGGCGGGCAAAACGAATGTGGATGCGGAACTCAACATGCCGGTGAAAGTTACCGATCCGAATTCCTACGGCATACCCAACATCGACTTTGCCGCCAACAACCTGACCACCTTCGGCAATCCGACCAGCAGCCCGTTCCAGATCAACGACAAGTATTACGAGTGGGTGGACAACTTCTCCTGGGTCATCGGGAAGCACTCGCTGCGCTTCGGTGGAGAGTACCGGTATAACGAGTTTCCGCAGATCGGAAACGAATTCCCCCGCGGCCAGTTCTATTACGACAGCCAGTTCACCAACTCCATGACGCCCGGAACCGGCGCGCAGTCCGGCGGCTATACCGGCGCGGACTTCATGTTGGGCGATTCCTATGACGGCATTATCGCCGTCGCGCTGGCATCGGACAAGTTCACCAATAACGAATGGGCGACTTACATCGACGACACCTGGAGGGTGAAGCCGCACCTGACCATTAGCTTAGGTTTCCGGTGGGAAGTGGAGCAACCCCTGCTCGACACATCCGGCCGCGAGCCGAACGTCGAACTCAACGAGTCCCTTCCCAATCAGGCGGATGTGCCGGATTTGACGAAGCACCCGATTTACGTCCGCACCGGAACCGGGAGTTTTTACGACGGCCTCAGCTTCCAGTACTTGCCCTATTGGCAAACTCCCGGCATTGGAGCACTTCCCGCCATCACTCCTCCGCTGCAAACCGAACGGTCGGACACCCCGAACGCCCGGCTGATCAACACCGATTACGCGAACCTCGCGCCACGGCTCGGAATCGCCTGGAGCCCCTCGGAAAAATGGTCGATCCGCACCGGTTACGGCATCTTCTACTCGCAGGAAAGCAAGAACTCCATCTTCGATATGGAACGCGGCATGGGAGGCCGAACCGGCCAAGTGACGTCTACCACCTATGGAGTTCCTACCTGGACCTATACGAATTTCATCAACACAGCACAGCTTCCGGCGCAAATTCCGATCGGCCTGGTTTGGGGCGCGAACTCCCACCTGCCGACCAGTTACAGCCATCAGTGGATCATGAACGTGCAGCGCACGATCGGTAAATCCACCACCGCGGAAATCGATTACACTGGCTCGGCAAGCCATCACCTGGACTACCTGCTGAATCAGAATCAGGGGATTCTCAGCGCCAGCTTACCGACAGTTCAACGTTTGCCCTATCCGGAATGGGGGGCTTCGGGAATCCAGTGGGTGACCGCCGACGCCAATGGGAATTACAATGGCGTCAGCGCCAAGTTGACGCAGCGTTTCGGAACCAACCTGACGACCTTGTTCGCCTTCACCTGGTCCAAGTCCCTGGACGACACCAGCGCCATCCGCGGCACCAATAACGACTTCTCGCCGGAGAATTCGCTCTGCCCCAATACGTGCGAATACGGTCCCTCGGATTTCAATATTCCGCGGCGTTTCGTCACATCCATCATGTACACGCTGCCCTTCGGTAAAGGTCAGAAATTCCTCAACCATGGAGGGGTCGTAAACCAGGTGGTCGGAAACTGGCAGATCAGCACCATCACCACGTTGCAAAGCGGTGCCGTGCTCGATACCTCGGCATGGGATTCGGGCGGCACCAATTTCATCACCACCGCCAATCGGCTCAATTGTGCCGTCGGCGCAAATCCGGTTCTGCCCAACCACAACGAGCACGGCTGGTGGAACCCGGCGGCATTCATCAACCCCTCGGCGGCCACGTTTGGAAACTGCTCGCGCAACGAGCTGAGGGGCCCCTGGATGGGGAATGAAGACGTTTCCATCATCAAGCACTTCCCGATCCACGAAGGACACATGCTGGAGTTCCGCATGGAAATGTTCAACGCTCCCAACCATGTGTTACTCTCCACTCCCGGCAGCTTGAGCTGGAATGGCAGCTCGGCCGCGAACGGCCAGCCGGGCTATGGGGCGCCGTCGACATTCGGCACCATTACCTCGACACTGAGCGCCATGCGTCAGATCCAGTTCGCGCTCAAGTACGCATTCTGAAGTTTGTATCTTCACCTTCCGCTGGGGCCGGACTCCTGTCCGGCCCCAGTTTTTTTGCTGGGAGCCCGCCTGGATTTTACCCCCCCAGGGAACTAAGTACCCGACTTCGAGCCGTGGAAAAGCAGGCTGCGACCGAGGGTAGACCATCGTTTCTTGCGTCCTGCACTCGGCTGCTTAATATGCTCCGAGCCCCAGCCGCGACCATCCGTCATATTCCTTTGCTGCTCCGCCGGCAACTCACGATCGTCGGCATCGTGCCCGCCCAGTTTCACGGTTCTCTGGCGGGCCTCTCGTTTGACCTGTGGGTGCCCGTGACGATGGCGTCCGAGCTCAATGCCATGCCGGAGTGGATGCTGGGCGAGCGCAAGGCCCGCCTGCTGTTCGGCGTCGCCCGGCTCAAGCCCGGGGTGACGGTCGAAAGTGCGGCGGCGGAAGCCCAAGCCCTCTCGCGGCAGTTGGCCAAGGCCAATCCGGACAGTAATAGAGGCATTGGCGCGGCCATCCTGCCCCTTTCCAAAGGCCATTTCGGCGCGCAGAACACGCTGGGGGCCGCTGCGGATATTGATGGCTTGCCGCGCCTGACCCCGACTAGCCTTCAGCCCCGCCAGTCCGCCTTGTCTGCGCATCAGCCGCGGCTCGACAACCGCCCACCGTCCGGGCCGGGCGAAGAAAATCAGCACGTTATGATGAATGGAGTGGCGCTTCGTACGGTTGCCGGGCGAGGCAGCTACGTTCTGTAAGCTGGCGCACGGAAATGCGCGGCGCAGTTTTGATAAACCTTAACACAGACAACGTCAACCAGCAGGTCTCGCGAGCCGTTATTTCAAGTGTAAGAAGGAGAACACCTGTCATCATGAAACGAATCGCCGCAGTCTGGATCGCCGCTGGAGCGTTCGCATCGGCCGCTTTGGCACAGGGCATCGGTGTTGCGGGACCCGCCGGGGACCAGGACATGCAATCGCAAGGCATGCCCGGACCTCCGCCCGGCGACGGACCGGGCATGGGGAATTCCGGCGGTCCGCGCGGCGAACCGGCCCAGATGCGCGTCGATTCGCTGCTGTCGCGCCTCAACCTGAGCGACACCCAGAGGACCAACGCCACCGCCATCTACCGGAAAGCCCAAACCGCCGCCGCCGCGGCCCGCACCGAGATGGGCACCAACCAGCGGGCCCTGACCGAGGCCATCGAGAGTAACGATACCGAGCGGATCGAAGCGCTCGCCGCCAAAGCCGGTTCTCTCAGCGGCCAGTTGCTGGCCATCGAGAGTAAAGCCGACGCCCAATTGTATGCCACTCTCAGCGACGACCAGAAGAAGAAATACGATTCGGCCGCGCGCACCGGCTTCGGCGGCGGACCCGGCGGACCGCCGCCACGCGAGGACCGGCAGAATCGTCCGTAGGGCGGAACTCCTTCGAGCGCGGCTAGAATTATTAATTAGACCATGCAAAGCACTTCGGTCTGGCCGGGACCTATTGTTAGCGCCCATGAAGCCGATAGCCGCACCCCCTGGTGGCGCGGTATCGCCCCCACCCGCCTGTTGCTCGCTTTGGCGGCGGTATCGATCGTTCGCCTGTGGCTGATGCCCCTCGGGTCGAGTTTCTGGGTAGACGAAATGGCCACCGCGTTCGTGGTGAGGCACGGCGCGGCGGACCCCACCCTGAGGGTGGCCCCGCAAGTGCCGGCATCTCTCTACTACGCCCTGCCCGCTCTTTTTGAGCGTTGGTTCGGCTCCTCCGAGCTGGTCTACCGCGTTCCTTCCGTGCTGGCAATGCTCGCCGCGCTCGGCTTCATCGCCCGTATCGCGGCGCGCCTCATCCACCGCCAGGCGGCCTGGTTCGCGGTCTTCGCCTGCCTCGCGCTGCACGATTTCAGCTATCAGGCGGCGGATGCGCGGCCTTATGCCCTCGGCACCCTGGTGGCGGCGGCGGGGATCTGGTGCCTGATTCGTTGGCTCGACCGCGGCCGCTGGGGGCATGCGCTCGCCTTCGCCGCCGCCGCCGCCCTGCTCTGGCGCGTCCACTTGATCTTCTGGCCGGCGTATCTTTTGTTTTTTCTCTATGCCGCGTTTCGTCTTTGGCGGGGGCAGGTGGCGCCCCGGTTCGCCCTTCAGGCCGGCGTCGTAGCCACCGTGGTGGCCGGGAGCCTGATTCCCGTGCTGGCCCAGGCGCTGGCTCTACAGCGGCAGGCCGGGCGCCACGTGGTGGCCGCCCTTCCCCAGGCCTCCGATCTTTCCGAAGCTCTCAAACCCGCGTTTATCCTGGCGTTTATTGCGGGCGCCGCACTGGCGGCGCGCTGGTTCGATTGGCCCAAAGTACGGAGCGCTCCGGCCGGTAGTGCGCTGCTGCTGATTGCCGGATGGTGGTTGTGCCAGCCCTTGTGCCTGTTCGTTTATTCCCACGCGATGGGCGACAGCGTCTTTCTGGAACGCTATCTCTCGCTGGCTCTGCCCGGGGTTGCCCTGATGGCCACCCAGGCAGCCGCGATTTTTATCCCTCCCCGGTTCTGGAATTCCTGCGCTCTCGCCCTGGGGATTGCCGTCCTGCTGCTGCCCGGACATTGGACCCAACTCTGGCCGGCCCACCACAAATCCGGCTGGCGCACCGCCGCCCAGATCCTCAACAGCCGAATCGAGCGTCCCGAAACGCCCGTGCTCTGCCCGAGTCCGTTTATCGAGGCCCTCCCTCCCGTCTGGCGCCCCGGCTATCCGCTCGGGAGCTTCCTCTATTCGCACCTGCTCTACTATCCCGTCCGCGGCACTACCTATCCTTTCCCCTACGAGGATTCGTCCGAAGCGGAATCCTACGCCACCCGGCTCACCTCCGGTACGCTCGCCAACTCCGGCCGGTTCTTCCTTTACGGAGCCCACACCGTCCAATTCTGGACCGCCTGGTTCCGCATCCAGCCCGAATTGCGCGGCTGGCGCATCGAGCGCCTGGGCCCGTTCGGAGACGTAGACGTGATCGAGTTCGACCGCCATGGCCCGTAAGCGCGGAGTTGCCCGGAGCGCTGGCTGACTCCAGTGTCCAATCGCCGCCGTCCCAAGGGGAGTCTTACCGCCTGGAACCAGGCTGGGGTCCCCGGTGTCTGACTAAATGCGACTTCAGCACGGCAGCCTGGCAGTTCTGGCGGAAGTCGGTCCCCAGGGAGAAGATTTCGCTATAATTCAGGCCGATACAGGATATTCACATCCTAATGTCCATAATCGCGCTGGTGGGTCCCGAACTCGAAGAGAATCTCAGCCTGCGCTACCTGGCATCGTCGTTGACCGCGGCGGGGTTCCACTCCACCATCGTGCCCTTCAACCGCCCGGACGATCTCCCGCGTGTGGTCGCGGAGCTACTCGAATCCGGCGAACAGCCCGCGCTTGTGGGTCTGTCCCTCGCTTTTCAGCGGCGGGCGAAAGATTTTCTGGCCCTCGCCGTGGCGTTGCGACAGCGGGGCTATACCGGTCACATCAGCGCGGGAGGCCACTTCGGTACATTCGCATGCCGCGAGATTCTGCGAGACTTCGCGGAAGTCGATTCGATCTGCCGGCACGAAGCGGAGCACACACTGGTGAGCCTGGCGACTGGTGTCTTCGCAGGGACCGATTTGGCTTCCATCCGCGGCCTAGCTTACAGGGACGCCCACGGAAATACTCGCCTGACCGATCTGCCGGCGCCTCCGGATCTGGAGCGACTCCCGTGGCCCGACCGCCGCGGCGCGCCTGCCGAATGCCTCGGCCACCGCGTGGCTCCGCTGGTGGGCAGCCGCGGCTGCTATGGTCACTGCGCCTTCTGTTGCATTTCAGCGTGGCACGAGGAGACCATGCCGGGCAAGCGATTCCGTCTCCGGCCCGTGGCGGACGTGGCCGACGAAATGTCGCAGCTTCATCACGAGCGGGGCATCGATCTCTTCGTCTTCCATGACGACAATTTCTTCCTGCCGGGCCGGGCGCAAACCCTTCGCCGTATCAGGTCGCTGGCCGACAGGCTGGAGGAGCGCGGTGTCCGCAACTTCGCCACCATCGTCAAGGCGAGGCCCAACGATTTGAATCCGGACATCGTTACGGCGATGCGGCAACGCCTCGGGCTGATCCGGATTTACGTGGGTATCGAAACCGCTTCCGACTCAGGCTTGCGCATCCTCCGGCGCGGCGTCGACGGTGGCGAGAACCATCGCGCCCTCGAACTGCTCGACCGCTCCGGCGTCTCGGCTTGCTTCAATCTGCTGATTTTCGATCCGTCGACGACGGTCGCCGACGTCGAAACCAATCTCTCCTTTATGGAGCGGTACGCGGGGGTGCCCAACAACTTCTGCCGCGTCGAACTCTACGCCGGCACACCGCTGCTGGCGCAATTGCAAGCCGAGGGACGCTGCACGGGAGACTACCTGGCTTGGGATTATCGGATCGCCGATGCCTCGGTGCAGAAGATCTTTGAAATCGCCATGAAATGTTTCTACACGCGCAACTTCTCCGAGGAGGCAGCTCCCCACCGGCTCATGCAGACGCGCTTTTCCGTGGAGGTCGCGGCACACTTCCATCCGGCCGCCTTTCGCGAGTCCTGGCGCGCCGAGGCGAAACGACTAACCGCCCTGCTGACTCACGATTCCGTGCGGGCTATGCGGGAGATCGTCGCCTTCGTACATAACGACGGAGAACGTCGCGATGAGATGGACTTCGCCGTAGCACTCGCGGGCAGGCTGCGGGCAACCGAGCGCCATATTGACGCCGCGGCCGCAGTCCTGGAGCGCGACATCCAAAGCGCCATACGAACAACGATTGGAGGGAATCACTATGGAAGAGAAGAAAGTATCCAACCGGCTGGTTGAGCCGCCCGCCGACGCCCGCACGGTCCGGGAGCGTACCCTCGCTCACCTGGAGAGTCTGATGCGGGCGGCTACAACTACGGTCGGGACGGGAATATTACTGGCATCCGGTGCACACGCCCAGCAGCCGGATCGGCCGATGGTCGTCGATCCGCCACCCCCTCCGCCCCCGGAATGCTGCGAACATCCCGACCAGTTCCTCCTGCGCGGCTGCATTCGGGCGGATGCCGTCTGGGCGAAGGCGGACGGGCAGTGGATCCTCCGTTTGACCCTGCGGACTCAAGATCGCGGCACGGCAAGCTTCGAGGGGCTCGCCAAGGCGGATATCAAGCTGTCGGGCATGACAATCAAGGAATTGCAAACTCAGCCCAAGCAGGTGGCCTTGGTGCTCGCTCCCGCCGGCGACGGGAAATTGCCGAACCTGGAGTTTCCCGTGACGTGCAACAGCAAGAAGGTCCCGCTCAAGCTCTCCCTGGACCTGAAAGAGGGAGCCGCGGAGAGACGCTCGGTTCCCGTCAAGGTGGTCAAGTAAAATCGTCCCCTGAAATGTGGTAGCTTTCGGCCGTGCCGGCGGCTACGCCCAGCGCACCCGCGCCGAAGGCCGGGAGCCGTGCTGGGCGCCGGAATTAACCTTTCTTTACCGCGCCGGGCGCCAGTTCGGCCGCGCGCGGGCGTAACGTAAAGGAGTGGGGCTGCCGATAAAGAAGACGGCACCGGCGATCATGGCGTGGACCAAGAACAGGCGGCAGACCGCACTCTCCTGGCTATTCGTGTGCGCGTTGTTTGTGCTTTGCGCCATTTTGGGCGCGCTCCAGTATCGATCGATCGGCGATTTGAGCGTGGCCACGCGCAAAGACCTGAGGAACGGGCTACAAACCAACCTGAACCGTCTGAGCCAGGGCTTTAACGCCGAGATCGGCGCCGCCTGCCGGGTGCTGACGCCAGCCGACCTGTCGAGCGCGCCGGCTACCGAGCGGGACTTTGCCGCCCGTTATGCGCCCTGGAAAACCACGGCCCGCGATGGCGCCCTGTTCCGCCGCATCGCCTTTGCCGAACCGCTCCGCGAGGGGGTCGCGTTGCGGGCTTTCGATCCCGCCACCGGCTCGTTTTCCACCATCGATTGGCCGCCGCAGTGGGCTGCCATCCGCGATCTGGTTCTGGGCATGATTTCCCCCGATCCGCGGCGGAACCGCGGCGCCCCTGGGCACGACCAGGGGCCCCGGCCGGAAGGAGAAGGAACTGCCTTCGAAATCCCGCTCTTTCGTCCGCGCCAAGCCCCGGTGTTTCGCGGTTCTTTCCCGCGTCCCGAGGGCGCCTGGATGATCTTCGATCTCGACCAATCCACCCTCGCCGGTCAAGTCCTGCCCGAAATGGTGCAGCGTCACCTCGAATCCGGCGGCGAACTGGATTACCAGGTGGAGGTGCTCACCCGCACGACTCCGCCAGCCGTAATCTATCGATCCGACGCCAATCTGGGGAAGAGTTTTGTCCAAACCGCGGATGCCTCGGTGCGCCTTTTCGATCCCCAGGCCGCGCGCATGGGAGGCGGTGGCCCGGAGCCGATGCCTTGGATCGGACGCTGGCAAATGTACGTGCGCCATCGCGCCGGGTCGCTCGAAGCCGTGGTGGAGAGCATCCGGCGCCGCAACCTGGCGGTCACTGCTTGCATCCTCCTGCTGTTGCTCCTCACCGTGGCCGCCCTGGCCAACTACACCCGCCGGGCGCAGCGTCTGGCCGAACTGCAGATGGACTTCGTGGCCGGCGTTTCCCACGAGCTGCGCACGCCCCTTACCGCCATCCATACGGCGGCTTACAATCTGCGCGGAAAAGTGGCCCAGAACCCCGCCCAGGTGGAGCGCTACGGCCAGTTGATTCAGCAAAAAAGCGGCCGTTTGAAAGAGTTGGTGGAACAGATTCTGCAGTTCGCCGGCGCCGAGGCCGGCCGCGCGATTCAGGAACGCGAGCCGCTCTCGGTCGAGGGCGTGATCCTCGACGCGGTCGAGGCCTCCAAGGCCGTCGCCGCGGTGGCGCAGTGCAGCATCGAAACCAGGATCGAACCGGGGCTGCCCACCGTGTTAGGCGATCCGCTGGCCCTCAAGCAGGTGCTCGAAAACCTGATCGGCAACGCCGCCAAGTACGGCGCCCGCGAGGAGCCGTGGATCGGCGTATCCGCCGCCAGAAACGCCTGGCGTAAGGGCCAGGTGGTGGAGATCCGCGTGGCCGACCGCGGTCCGGGCGTTCCCAAGGACGAGCAGGCACGCATCTTCGAGCCGTTTTTCCGCGGCCGGAGCGCTTTCGCCAGCCAGATCCAGGGCACCGGCCTCGGCCTCAGTCTGGTCGAGAGAATCGTCGAGGCCCACGGAGGCAGCATTCACGTGAAGAGCGAGCCCATGAAAGGCGCCGAGTTCATTCTCCGCCTCCCCGTGGCGCCCGCCGGAGCCCACCGGTGAACTTGCGTATTCTGCTGGTCGAAGACGAACCCGATGTGGCTCTCACGCTTTCCGACCTCCTCACCGGCGAAGGCTATGTCGTCGATACCGCCCCCGACGGCGCCCAGGGCCTGGAGCGTGCCGCCAGCGGGCGCTTCGACCTGATCGTGCTGGATGTCATGCTGCCGAAAATGAGCGGTTTTGAGGTGTGCCGTCAATTGCGCCAACACGGCAAAGACGTAGCCATCCTGATGCTGACCGCCAGGTCCCAGCTTACCGATCGGGTGGTGGGCTTGCGCCTCGGCGCCGACGATTACCTCACTAAGCCTTTCGAGCCTCCTGAACTGCTGGCGCGCGTCGAAGCCCTGTTGCGCCGCGTCAAGAAGGAAAAACCGCCCCAGGTCGTCGAGTACGATTTCGGCCGTATCCACATTCACTTCGGCCGCGCCGAGGTGCTGAAGGACGGCTCGCCCATCAACCTCGCCGCCAAGGAATTGGACTTGCTCCGCTACCTGATCGACCGGCGCGGCAAGGTCGTCTCGCGCGAGGAATTGCTGGAGGGGGTATGGGAATATCAGCCCGGCGTGTCCAGCCGAACCCTGGATGTGCACATCGCCTGGCTGCGCCAGAAGCTGGAAGACAATCCCCAAAACCCCCGCCACATCCACACCGTGCGCGGCGTGGGCTATCGCTTCTCTCCGTGATGCCGGACAGTTCTCCCTGACGGTCGCGGCCTCCATCTCGGTTACGCGCGTTTCCGAGCCGCGACTGTCAGGGAGCAGTTGCCCGGAAATACGTTAGCGTACTTATTAAAGTGTGTACGTAGCTTTAAAGAAAAGGGCCCGCCCGGCCGATAAACACTCTTAGTGGAACGCTGTCGCGGAAGCACTCTCGAGCCGCGCTTGGACCACCCGGGATTGTACTGCGAGAAACGGAAAGGAACGGCTGGTGAATTCAAGCCAGACCGGGAGGCGTGGCCGGACGATCACAGCCAAAGTCACCTACAGCATTGTGATCATGCTGGCCATTGCCCTGGTATCCAGCTTTCTCGCGCTCTGGGCGGTGAGCGGCCTCGGTCGAACGCTGGATGAAACGGTCAGCCGAACTTCCAAGGCGCTTGCGCTCGCCGAGAGCATCCGAACCGCGTCCTATCAGGCGCGCTTCGCTTCGCGTGGAGTGTCGCTCGGTGTACTCGAAAAACGGCCCGCGGATCTGGACAGGGCCGAACAGACGTTCGAAACTTCCGCGGCGCAGATTCAACGGATCGCCGATGAGCTCCGGCCCCTGCTTGGGACCATGGCTGAGCGGAGTGCGCTGAAGGATCTCGAAGGGCTGCTACCGGGCTGGCAGCGGCTGCGCCAGGAGATGTTTCGATTGGCTGCCGCGGGCGATACCGAGGCCTTGTCAGAATTGCGGAACGGCGAAGTACGATCCACGGGCGAGTCCTTGGATAAATGCGCGGCCATTCTCACTGAGCTTCAAAACAAGACCATGGCAAAAGCGGTTGCGGACACTCACGCCGCTGCCTCGCGGGCCTACGTGCTGCAGATCGCATTCGGGGCGGCTACCGCAGGCGCCGGCGTCGTCGTCATCGTGATTATCCGGCGCATGGGCTGGGGGTTGACGGAGCTTGCCGGGAACCTTCGCCAAAGCGCCGACCAGGTCGCCGGCACCTCCGCCCAGATTGGCTCCCAGGCACAATCGCTCGCACAGGCGGCATCCGAACAGGCGGCATCGCTCGAGGAAACCTCGGCGGCGGCCGAAGAGGTCACGGCGATTACCCGGCAGAGCCAGGAGCGCACCCGGACGGCGGCCCAATTGATGTCGGAGGTGGACCAGGCAACCCAAGCGGGAACCGCAACGTTGCAGGAAATGATCTCCTCGATGGCATTGATCTCCGAGTCGAGTAGTGGGATCTCGAAGATTATCAAGGTCATCGACGAGATCGCTTTTCAGACCAACATTCTCGCCTTGAACGCGGCGGTAGAAGCAGCGCGAGCCGGCGAGGCCGGCATGGGATTTGCGGTGGTGGCCGAGGAAGTGCGCAACCTCGCCGGACGCTGCGGACAGGCGGCGAAAGACACCGAGGGGATGATCGAACAGTCGATCGTCCGCTCGCGAGACGGCGGCGTGAAGCTCGAGAAGCTCAGCGATCTGGTGCGGCTCATCGTGACGCGATCCAAAGAGGTAAAAAGCCTGGTCGACCAGGTACGAACCGCCACCGACGAGCATTCGCGCGGCATTGCACAGATCGCCAAGGCGGTCACCCAGCTCGGGCAAACCACCCAGCAAACGGCGGCCGGCGCCGAAGAAAGCGCCGCTTCGGGGGAACAGATGACCGCGCAAGCCGAGGCGCTCCGGTCCGGATCGCGGAAGCTGGAAGCGCTGGTGGGGGCCAGCGCCGGGTAAGGAAAGCAGGGCGGGCGGATCACCTTCTTGGATTATCGCCGAGGCGCGAAGCCGGCGGTGAACGTCACCATGACGCTGCGGCCGGGCAACAGGTTCAGTTGATCGCCGGGATTCGGCACGAAAGGCGCGGACAGCGTCGGGGCGACGCCGGGCGTGATTCCAACAATGTTGTGGCTATTGGCGAGATTATTGACCGCCAGGCCAATCTTACTCCCGCGCAGCCAGGACCCACTCTTGACCGTGTAATTCGCGAATACGTTGACCACGTTGAAAGGATTGATCGTAATGGCCTGATCCACCGGGAAGGGGATCATCGCTCCGTTGATGAGGTAGTTGAGCGTAGCGTTGTCGTTGTAGAGCGTACCGACTCGCTTGTCTACCAGTCCGAGATCCCAATCCTTGTGGCGCCACAGCAGGCTGACGGTCTCGACGTTCTTGGGAGTGTCGGCTACCCAGAGGCCGCCGTTGGGAAAGTTCGGGCCTGTCTGATATTTTGCCGACCCCAATGTGCCGTTGACGTACAGCGAGAGCCCGTATCCGATTATGATGTTGCTCTCGGCTTCGATACCCTTGGTATTAGTGGGCCCGGTGGCGACAAAGACGGATTCGTTGTCGGTTGCTTGGTTGCTATAGCTATCATACCCGTTCTGGAAGTGGACGTAGTAGGCATCGGCGTCCAGAGTCCAGCGGCGATGCTTGATCACGGAGCCGATCTGATAGGTCTTCGCCAGGGTCGGCTTAGGCGGAACCAGAACCTGCGCGTTGGGAACATCGAAGACGGCGCTCGGTGGAATAATACTGCCTTCGGCCCACTGCGCATAAACCGACCAACTGCTCTTGAGGTAGTAACGGGACGCGACATTCGGCAACCAATTGTTGTAATCGATCGAGTGAGTGACAAAGGCGGGGCCGCCGACGCAGATGGGAGCACCGGTGTGCGGGTCGGCGCCCGCGACTCCGCCGAGACAACCCACAATCTTCCCATTGTCCTGGTACTGATTGAGCGTCATTTCGTAATTTGCGTCCTTTACGCCCACAGTGACCACCAGTCTCGGCGCCGCGTGCCATTCGAATTCGGCAAACGGCTGGGTGGACTGAGTGATGAAATGCTCGTGGAAGTTGCCCAGCGGCGTGTCGAGTTGAGTCAGGATGTTCGACGGGACCTGATAACGGTCCGTGTAGGCCCAGTCATACCAGAGGCCCGTGCGGAATACGCCCCACTTGGATTCCTTACTCAAGATCGCTGTGTCGCCGGCATGCCGGTATCCGTTGAGCTTGTCGACGCCGCTTGGTTTGCTGGAGGTGATGTTGACGGTGGCTCCATTCTGGTAGAACTGTTTGTTCCAGTAGCGCGTCGTGTACAGTTTCGTGTCGAATTTCCATCCGCCCCCCAGATCGGCGGTGTAGGCGGCGTATTCGAAATCGGTCTGCACGTGATAGGTGTTGTAACCGTAGTAATAGGGGTCGGGCGTACCGGTCGAAAGAAAGGGGGTGCCGTCCAGCAGGAAGTTATCGCCGAACTGCGCGACCTGCGCGCGGGTGGGGTTGGTGGTATTCGGAGTATTGGTCCAAATATCAACCAGGCCGCCGTACAAGGTGAGCGAGCTGCGGTCGGAGACCCGGTATTGGTATTTGCCGTATCCCGCCACTCGCTTCTGCCGGTTATAGGTTTGATACCCGTCGGACAGCAGTTGCTGGATGTCCCACAGGAAGCTGTTACGGCTGCCGGGTCCAAAGAACCCGCTGTCGCCATCGAGCGACAGCATGCGCGTATTCCAGGAGCCGTAGGTGATGGTACCGAGAATGTCGGGGTCGGGAAACAGTTGCGGCGACTTCAGGTTGATCGATCCGCCGAAGTTGGTGGGGCCGAAGTTCGAGGAGAGGCCGGAGCTGCGGTCGAAATCGACGGCGTCGGTCCAGCCACTAGGGAAGTTGGCCCAGGAATGGTGCGTCGGCGTGTTGGTATCTTCGAACGGAATGCCATCGAACGTCATGGTGTATTGCCCGTCCTGGAAGCCGCGGAAGAACGTCTTGCCCTGGCCGAGCCCGATCCCGTTGGGATTGAGGCTGAACGTGCCAGGCGCATAATTCACGTATTCGGCGTAGTCCGCCAGCGGCGACATGAAGTCCTTGATGAATTCCGAACTGACTTCGGTTTTGGCCGATACCGCCTCGAGCGTGTTGCCCGAGGGCGCCGTAACAGCCGCCAGCGATATGGTCTCGTTGACCGTAACCGAGGTCGACACGGACTCCACCGACATGGTGACAGGAATGTCCAGGGTTGCGCCGGCGGTGAGCTGTCCGCCGGAGCGCGTGGCCAAGGCAAAGCCGGGCGCAGAGACTCGAATCGAGTAGCTCCCGGCGGCAAGATCCGCGGCCAGGAACTTTCCTTCCGCGTCGCTAATCAAGTTGCGAGAGGTCCCGGTGGACTCGCTCCTCAACTCCACCACGGCGTCTTGGATCGGCTTTCCCGCCTGGTCCAACACCGTCCCCGAAATCGTTCCGCTCTGTTGTGCCTGAAGTTGGCTCAATCCAGCGGCGCAGAGCCATACGCCGACGACAAGAACACCAACCCTGCCCGTTAAGGAACCCCACATTGTTTTGTTTTTGACCTCTAGTCAGGGTACGTGCGGCATGTGACAATGGCATGACTAATTCGTTAAGGAATTCAGGCACGTGCGCGGCATCACACCGCGCCCACGGCGGTTCGATCTATGACGATTTGGTGTCTAGCGGCGAAGGTCGGTATCGAGTCGGGCTGTCGTTATCGGCGCGCGAGGGCGGCGCCCAGCCAAACCGCGGTGTATCCCAGGGTCACACTGCCGGCTATGTTGAGCAGGGCCAGCCAGAAACCTCCATCCCGCGCGGCCGAGTAGGTTTCCCACTCGAAACTCGAAAAAGTGGTGTAGCCGCCCAGAAAGCCGACCACCAGCAGCGGGCGCCAGTAGGTGGAGGGGGGCAGCCGTTCGGTAAAGTAGGTCATCAGCAAGCCGATCAGGAAGCAGCCGGTGACGTTGACGGCCAGCGTCGCGAAGGGGAAGCGGCCGCCGTAGCGGGACATGATGGCAGTGCCGGCCAGGTAACGCGCCAACGAACCGAAACCTCCGCCCAGCATCACCAGCAGGTACTTCATATCGCTAGGAGCGAAGGCATTCGGCGATTTCTTTTTCCGGAACCGATCCTTCGCGGATGATCTTCCAGTAGGGCTCGGTGATATCGACCGTGGTGGCGCCCTCCGAGAGGCAGGACCCGCCATCGAGCACCAGGTCGACGCGTCCGTCCATGGTGCCGAACACTTCGATGCCGCTGCGGCAGGTGGGGCGGCCGGAGATATTCGCGCTGGTGGCGACCAGGGGTTGATTCAGCACACCCAGCAACTGGTCGGCGACGGCGGAACGCGACTGACGCAAGGCGAGCCGACCGGTGTTGCCGGTGACTTTGAGCGGCACCTTGGCCGAAGCCGGCACGATGATGGTGAGCGGGCCGGGCCAGAAACGGCGCGCCAGCAGGAAAAACCGGTTGTTCAACTGGCCGGCGTATTCCTCCGCCATCAGCGTGTCGCGCACCAGAATCGGCAGGGAGCGCTGCGATTCACGGCCTTTGGCTTCAAATACCTGGGCCACGGCGCGCAAATTGAACGGGTCCGCAACCAGCGAATACAACGAATCGGTGGGGATCGCCACCACCCGGCCGCGGCGCACGGCGGCGGCGGCGCGGTCGAGCACGTCCGCTTGCGGTTTTTCGAGGTCGATTTCGACGAGGTCGGTAGCCATGGGTGAAGTTGTTAGCGGGGCCCGATCGCCTCGGCGACGTCGAGCGCCATCTGGTAGCGGCCGAAAGGCGCGCTGAGCTGCACGCCGGCCACCAGCGGGCGGATGCGCTCGACCATTTCCCGGGCAATCGCGACACCTTCCTGGCGCGACATCTCGGCGTTGTCGACGCGGCGCATGCGCTCCATGAATTCTTCGGGTACGGGAACGCGCAGCTCGTTCACCATGAACTCGGCGTTCCGGTAACTGGTGAGCGGCCAGACACCGCACACCACCGGTATCTTGACATGAGCGATGCGCTTCAAGAACGCTTCCAAGAGCTTGAGGTCGAAGACGGGCTGGGTGACAACGTATTCGGCGCCGGCTTCGACTTTCCAGTCGAAACGGCGGATTTCCTCGTCCATATTCATCGCGCCCGGATTGGCGCCCACGCCGATCAGCAGGGCCGTTTCCGAACCGATGGGATTGCCCCCGATATCCAGACCGTGGTTGAGGTTACGGACGATGTTCACCAGCCCGATGGCGTCCACATCGAAAACCGCCGTAGCGTCGGGATAGGCGCCCATGCGGGGCGGATCGCCGGTAATGCAGATCAGGTTGCGGATGCCCATGCTGTGCGCGCCGATCAGCTCGGACTGGATTCCGAGGATGTTGCGGTCGCGGCAGCAGAAGTGATTCACCGCCTCGATGCCGGCGTGCTGCTGAATGAGCTGGCAGGCGGCCTGCGCGGACATGCGGGCGCTGGCGCGCGGGCCGTCCGGCACGTTGATGGCGTCGATGCCGTGCTCGGCGCAGAGCCGCGCTCCGGCGATCTCGCGCGAAGCATCCACCCCGCGCGGCGGCAGGATTTCCACAAAGGCGACGAATTTTCGCTCGGCCAGCTTCGCGCCCAGCTTGGATTTCCCCTCCATGGGAACCGGCGGCAACGACTGCGAGCGGGTTTCGGACTCGTCCACCGTCACCGCCAACCGCTGGTGCCCGGGCTGCAGGGAACGAGCCTCGGAACGGATCAGCTTGATGTGCTCGGGAGTGGTGCCGCAGCAGCCACCCACGATACGCACCCCCGCCCACAGCATGCGGCGGGCGTACTGCGCCATATATTCCGGCGAGGAAAGATAAATATTGCGGCCTTCGACGCGCATCGGCAAGCCGGCATTGGGCATGGCGCTGAGGGGCTTCTGGGTGAAGCCGAGCATGCGCTCAATGGTTTCGAGCGTTGCTTTCGGACCCACCGAACAGTTCAACCCGATGACGTCGACCGGCCAGGAATCCATGGTGCGGGTGAAGCTTTCCGTGTCGGCGCCGCCCGGCAGGTGGCCGAAATCGTCGATGGTGACCTGGGCGACGATGGCGAGATCCGGCCCGGCAGCCTCCCGCGCCGCGAAAACCGCTTCGCGCAGCTCGTCGAGATTGCCAAAGGTTTCCAGAATCAGCAAATCGACGCCGGCATCGAGCAAGGCGCCAGCCTGTTCCCGAAAGGCCTGGCGCGCTTCGGCGAACGAGGTTGGCCCGAGGGGTTCAATGCGTACGCCCAACGGACCGATGGCGCCGGCTACAAAGGCGCCGCCATGCGACGCCTCGCGCGCCAGGCGCACTCCGGCGCGGTTGATATCGGCCAGCTTTTCCGCCACCCCGAATGCCGCCAGCCGGTTTCGATTGGCGCCAAAGGTATTGGTTTCCAGAATCTCCGCGCCGGCTTTGACATATTCGGTGTGGATCTGACGCACCAGGTCCGGCGCGGAAAGGTTCAGCTCGTCAAAGCAACGGTTGATAAAAACTCCGCGCGAATAGAGCATGGTGCCCATCGCTCCGTCGGCCACCAGCACACGGCTGGCCAGCCGGTCGCGGAATTCTTGAACGCGCGTGGTCGTCGCAGTTGCCATTTGGGATGTAATCGCAAAGCTGTCTTCGGTGCCGACTTGCGATCTTTCAAGTTTAGCGCGGATGGCGAACAAAATGCTGGAAACCCGTTTCGCAACCGGCCAAGCGCGTGTTTCGCTTTGCGCCGGCTCGGTTTCGCCGTCAGTTCAACACCGGCGAGGACAGCCGGATGATCTTCTTCTGGATGGCATACTGCACCAGTTGGGCTTTATTGTGAATATCGAGTTTGCGCATCAGGTTGAACTTGTGGGCCTCCACGGTCTTCACACTTAACTCGAAGTCGCAGGCGATTTCCTTGACGGATTTCCCCTCGGCGAGCAGTTTGAGGATTTCCTTCTCGCGCTTGGTGAGAGTGGCGAAGCGCGGTTGCCGGACCGAGTCGTGGCCCTGGGTCCGAAAGTCGTCGACCAGGCGGGACAACAGGCGGGGGCTGAGGCAACTGCCGCCGCGGTGCACCTCGCGAATGGCGGTAACGAGTTGGTCGGCGGGGCTATCCTTCAAAATGTAGCCGTTGGCTCCCAGTTCCACGCACTCCGCCAGGTACTCCTCGTCGTCGTACATGGAAAGGAAGACCACGCGCGTGTCGGGACGATCCTTGCGGATCAAACGCGTGGCTTCAAAGCTGCTCATGCCGCTCATGCCGATATCCATCAGCACCACATCGGGTTTGAGGCTCGCGGCCAGGGTCACAGCCTCGGAGGCGTTGGCGGCTTCGCCGGCCACTTCAATATCCGGTTCCGAGCCGAGCAGTGTACGCAGGCCCTGCCGGAACATCGTGTGATCGTCAGTGAGTAGTACTCGAATTCTGGACATTGCTCCCTACCATGACCTTGCTAAGTACCGTGGCTACTGCCCGAGCCGGCTTTTGCGGCCAGTCGAGCGTTACGACCGTGCCCCGGCCGGGCACGCTTTTCACCGTGAGCGCGGCATCGAGTAGCGCCGCCCGGTCTTTCATACCGGCCAGCCCGAACGACATTGGCTTGGAAGCCTCTTCCACCGCAAAGCCGGTTCCGTCGTCCGCAATCCGCAGTCTGATTCTCTTATCGGCAATAACCAGCAAAAGTCTTACATGCGTGGCCCCAGAATGCCTGGCCACGTTATGGAGACACTCCTGGGCAACCCGGTAGACCAATTCCTGAAAGGCCGGAGACAAGCCATCCGCGTGGCCTGAAATCCGCAGTTGCGGTTTGGCCGGGTGGGCACGTCCAAAGCTGGCGGCCAATTGCCGTAATGCCGCGGCCAACCCCAAACGCTCCAGCACGGCCGGGCTCAAGGCGGCGATGGTTCGCCGCAAGTCGGCGGTGGCGCGTTCGGCGATGCCGCGCGCACGGCGCAGGCGGCGGCGCACCGCCCCGGACAGCTCGCGTTCGATCAACTCCAACTCCAGCCGCAGCGCCAGCAAGGACTGGGCGGCCTGATCGTGCAGTTCGCGGCCGATGCGGCAGCGTTCTTTTTCCTCAGCCTGCCGGCCGAGCGCCACCGCCTGGCGCAATTCCGTCTCCAGGCGGCGACGGTCCAGTACCTCGGCCACGCGCTTTGACGCGGCTTCGAGCAGGCTCGATTCGCGCGGCATCCAACGGCGTTGGGCGGCGAAGGCCAGTTGCAGAACGTGGCGCTGGGCAAGCGGGTAAGACCAATAGCCGGCGAACTTGCCGCGCATGGAAGGGTCGGCGATGAGCGCGGCGGCCGATTTTTGCCGCGGGCCGCCGGCGACGGTCCATGGGCGGGCCAGCTTTCCGGTAGGGGGCCGGTCAAGGGCCAGCATGCGGCCCGCCCGCGCGCCGAAAGCACGGGTCAGAATTCCGGCCAGGCGGTGCAGGAACTGGAGCGTATCCGAAGATTCGGCGTCGGCCCGATAGATGGCAAACAGGGCCTGGGTTTCAGCCTCCCGCACCTGGTAATAGGCGCGGGTTAGCGCCAGTACGGTAGCCAGATGAATCTGCTCGCGCGACGGGGCGAACCGGCCATCCAGAGCTTCGGCCAGTAACCGCCCGAATTCGGCGAGGGCTTCGGTTGCCTCTGGCGGCGGTAGATTCCAACGGGCCAGACTCCTCCCGTGGTGCTCCACCTGTTCCACGAAGCGGGCGAGCCCCCCGGCGCGGGCCGCCCCCAGCGGCGTGATACCCATCAGAGCCTGGCGCTGGGCTGGGTCGTAGCCGCGCGCACGCAACCATTTGCCGAACTCGCGTTCCAACCGCGGCCCTACCGGCTCGAGCGCCCGCGTCAGGCGCGCGGCGTGGTTCCGTGCGGCTCTGGTAAACAATTCGACCGAGGACATCGTGTTTGCGCTCCAGCAGCGCTAAGCACAAACTATCGGCGGAAGTGGGGGATTCCATTAGATGGGAAGCCGGAAATGTCGTAGCCTCTCGCACGAGTGCGTGCCGCCACGCCGAAGTGGCGCAGTTATTTCTTGATGGGCACTTAGCAGGCGAAAATGCCTGCTCCTGGAAAGCGACCAATTGCGGGGCAGGGTCGAAAAAAGCGCCGGGACGAGTCCCGGCGTGGCAGACCGAGGGTCCGCTCCACAATTTTCATGAGCTTGCGCGGGCCGCAAGGCCCTGAGACGACAGACCACAAAAAACGATGGTCTGCCCCACGGCAGAATCGTCGCGGGGGCACACTTAGGGCAGAGTGCGCTCCACGGCGGCCTTAACGAGTGACTTTTTTTCGATCCGGCGGCCTTAGGCGGCCTTCCGGAGGGGCCTTTGGGAGGCTTGGAGGAGCTTTTTGGCCTCGGCGA
>PLRS01000073.1:0-5373 GCA_003164035.1 Bryobacterales bacterium
AGCGCGTATTCGGCGACGAACCGTTCCCTGGTTTTGCTAAGGATGATGCCGATGCTGGGCTGTGTTCGTCCGGATGGCGCAACAGGGCGTTGACGGCCGACAGATAGAAGTTCATCTTGCCGGCGAACTCCGGTTCGAACGCTTTCATTTTCAGATCGACGACTACGTATGCGCGGAGCTTCAGGTGATAGAAGAGTAGATCGATGTAGAATTCCTCGTTGCCAACGGTAAGCCGGTACTGGCTTCCCACAAACGCGAACCCGACGCCCAGTTCGAGGAGGAATTGGCGGAGGTGATCGAGCAACCCGCGCTCAAGATCACGCTCGTGGGCATCATCGCCGAGCATGAGAAAATCGAAGTTGTAGGGATCTTTGGTGATGTCTTGCGCCAAGTCGGATTGTAGAAGGGGAAGCGTGCGGTCGAAGTTCGCAACGGCCTTCCCCTGCCGATGCCGACGCCCGGCTTCGATCTGGTGAACGAGCACGTTGCGGCTCCATCCATGCTGAATGGTCGCCTTGGCGTACCAAATCCGATCCTCTGCGGCCGCGAGCTTTTCGAGAATGGCGAGGTTGTGGTACCAGGTGATTTGTGCAAGCACCGCTTGCACAAATGCCTCGTCCGGCCACGCTTCGGCGAACGCCCGCATGTATTTCAGGTTGCGCGGCGAAAATCCCTTGATATCGGGGAAGGCTCGCTTGAGGTCGACCGCCAGGCGGTCGATCACTTTGGCTCCCCAGCTTTCCCGTTCCTGCCGGTCGAGGATATCGCGGCCGATCTGCCAGTACAGCAGGACCAGTTCCCGGTTGACTGCCAGCGATGCATGGAGCTGCGCGGTCTGAATCCGGCTCTTGAGGTCGGCGAGAAATTGGGCGTAGCTGTCGGGAGCGAGAGGTTCCGTCATCGGGCTCGGCTCCCTTCCATTGTCGTCTACATCTCCACCCGTTCAAGAGGGCGTTCTCGCCAACCCTGGAGCCGGAAACAGCTCGGCCACTTGCCGCCCCGGCCCGGACGATCTCACTTTGCCCATTTCTTTGCCCACACTGTCCAAAACTAGGTAGTAATCCCTCATACTGCCGCTCGGCCCCAACGGTCACGACGCACCAAAGAGGATCACGCTAAGCACTGCAAAAACAGCAACATATCGCAGTCGATCACTCAGCGTAGCAACCGGTCGTCGAGCGCCTGAAAGCAGAATTCCGGGGCTGTTAACCGAAGGGTTGTAGGTTCGAGTTGCGCCTATCACCCTCGCAGCCGTTCGAGTGTCGGGCGAAGCCGCTTCAGGCCCCATCCGCAGCATGCGCGGCCCTCGCCCGGCTCGCGACGGCTTCAGCCGCGGCGTGGCGCTTTTGGGGAGCGGGCATTTTCAGCAGGGCGATGGCGGTTAGCGCGGAGGCGAGGGCCAGGGCGGCGCTGCCGTAAAAGGCGTAGTCCCACGTGCCGGTTCTCTCGAAGAGGCCGGCCGCCAGGCCGCCGGCCAGAATCGACGCCACGCCTTTGGTGCTGTAAAGAATGCTGTAATTGGCGGCGGCGTGGCGGGCGCCGAACATGTCGGCCAGCACGGCGGGAAACAGAACGTACAACTCGCCCCAGGTGAAGAAGACCAGCGCCACGGCCGGCACGAACCAACGCGCGCCCCAACGACCGACGGTGGCTACGCTCATCAGAAAAACGGCCTGCAGAAGGAAGGCGCCGAACATGGTGCGCTCGCGGCCAAGGTGGTCGGAAACCCAACCCCAGAAGACGCGGCCGCCGCCGTTGGCCAGAGGATTCAGCGAAAGCGCGATGGCGAGTCCGGTGGCGCCAACGCCGTAGCTGGCGGCTACCGGGGCGACTTGCGCGGTGGCCATCAGGCCGCCAATGCCCATCATCAGCATCATGAAATACAGGACGTAAAACTGCGGCGTGCGGAGCATCTCCCAGCCGGTGAATTCCTCCAAGTGACGCCGCACGCGCGGCCTGGCGGGCGGCGCCGCGAATACCGCTCCCTTCGGCGGATTTTGCAGGCAGGCGCACGCCATCAGAATCAGGAGGCCTTGCGCCATTCCGGTTTCCAGAAGCGTGGCCCGGTAACCGGCGGTACGGATTAAGTGGGCGAAGACGGGATTGAAGAGCGCCGCGCCGGAGCCGTAGCCGGCCACGATCAGCCCCACCGCCAAACCGCGTTTGTCCGGGAACCATTTCAAGGCGATGGCCAGGGAGCCGCAGTAGGCGAAGGCGACGCCGAAGCCGGCCATGGAATAGAAGGCGTAGAACGTGGTGAGACTGTGGGCGAAACCCATGGCGGCCCAGCCGGCGCCGCACAGCCAGCCGGCAACGCCGATGAAGACGCGCGGTCCCAGCCGGTCGATCAGCCAGCCGGAAAGCGGCATCGCCCAGGTGCCCAGGGCAATGAAGAAGGTGAAGCCCCACTGCACTTCGGCGAGCGTCCAGCCGGTGGCGGCGACGATCGGTTTGACAAACAGAGTCCAGCTATATTGCAGGTTGCCGATCAGGATCATCACGATCATGGCCGCGCCCAGGCGGATCCAACGATTCATACTGTCGTACTCCTTGGCGCGCGCGCCGCCTCCAGAAGCCTGGCGCAGGCGTACACCGTGCGCGTGTGCGGCATGGCGATCCCGAGCCGCTCCCCCAATTCGGCGACCGCGCCCACCACGGCTTCGAGCTCCAGCGGGCGGCCCGCCTCCAGATCCTGCAGCATGGAGGTTTTGTGCTCGCCCACCTTTTCGGCTCCGGCTATCCTCTGTTCGATCGAAATCGGAATCTCCACTCCCAAGCTTGTCGCGACCGCTTCTACTTCGGCCATGATACACCGAACGATGTCGCGCACGCCGGCGTCGCGGGCCATGCCGGCCAGGGTGGCGCGGGTCAGGGCGCTGATGGGGTTGAAGGCCACGTTGCCCAGCAGCTTCACCCAGATTTCGTGGCGGATGCGGGTGGTCACCGGGCAGCGCAAGCCGGCCCGGATGAGAGCCTCGGCGATGGCCCGGCAGCGGGGCGAACGGCTGCCATCCGGCTCGCCCAGCGAAATTCGGTTGCCTTCATCGTGGCGGATGACGCCGGGCGCCACGATCTGGGTCGCGAAATAGACGATGGAGCCGACCACGCGCGCCGGATCGATGGCGGCGGCGATGACGCCTCCGGGATCGACGCGCTCCAAGTGAAGCCCCGGAAGCCGGCTCTCGTCCACCAGGAAATACCACCAGGGGATGCCATTCTGCGTGCTCACCACGGTGGTGTCGGCGCCGATGAGAGGCGCGAGGCGCGGCACGAGCTGGGTGAGGGAATGCGCTTTGACACCTAGAACGACGACGTCCGCGGGACCGGCATCGGCCAGGTCGCCGGTGACTCGCGGGTGCACGTGGAAATCGCCTTCGGCGCTGAGGATAGCGAGGCCGCGCTGCTCGATGGCGCGCAGGTGCGGACCGCGAGCAAACAGAGTGACGTCCTCGCCGGCACGAGCGAGACACGCCCCCACATAGCCGCCGATGGCGCCGGCACCGGCGATCAGAAACCGCATGGTTACGCCCCCGCCAGCGCCTTGGCCACCGCGCCGCGTTGAATCTTGCCGGTAGAGGTGCGGGGAATGGCGCGAACAATGTAGATTTTCTTGGGACGCTTGAACTCCGCCAGCCGGTCTTTGCAATAAGCCAGGATGGCGGATTCGCCGGTGGATTCGCCGGGCTTGAGCACCACGGCCGCCGCGACTTCTTCGCCCCAGGTGGGGTGGGGCACGCCGAAGGCCGCCGCTTCGGCCACGGCCGGGTGGCTGAGCAGAACTTCGTCGATTTCGCGCGGGCCGATTTTCTCGCCGCCGCGATTGATCAGCTCCTTGAGGCGGCCGGTGAGGGTCAGATAGCCATCGCCATCGAGGAAACCCTGATCGCCGGTGCGAAACCAGCCGTTGGTGTAGGACTTGGCATTGGCCTCGGGATTATTCTCGTAGCCGGAGACCACGCTGGGGCCTTGGATCACCACTTCGCCGCGCTGGCCGGTTGGCAGGAGCGCGCCAGGTTCGTCCATGATGCCGATGCGCATGCCGGTGCCGGGGCCGACCGAGCCCGGCTTCCGCTCGCCGGGCGGCACCGGGTTCGAGGCCATCTGGTGGGAAGCCTCCGTCATGCCATAGGCTTCGAGCACGGGCACGCCGAAGACGCGCTCCATCCGCTCCATCATTTCCGGGGGCAAGGAAGCACTGCAGGAGCGGATGAAGCGCAGGCCTTCGGCGCCGGCGGGCCGCTCGCCTCCGGCTCGCGTCAGCAACAGGTTGTGGATGGTGGGGACGGCGGAGTACCAGGTGGTGCCGGTATCGCGTACGGTGCGCCAGAACGAGAGGGGATTGAACTTGCCCGGCACCACCACGGTGCCGCCGGAGAGCAGCGTGGAAAGAGTGGAAGCCACCAGCCCATGCACGTGGAACAGCGGCATGGCGCAGAGCGAGACATCGGCCGGGGAAAGCTGGTAATGGGCCATGATGTTGTGCGTGGAAGCGGCCATGTTGCGATGCAGGATGGGCACGCGCTTGGGGCGGCCGGTGCTGCCGCTGGTGTGCAGCACCAGGGCGACGTCGTCAGGGGAAGGAGCGGAAGCCATTTTGCCATTCGGGGCGCCGGCAATGCGAACCGCTCCGGCGGAATCCATTTCGAGGGAAAACACGGGCACGCCGCGAGCGGCGGCCGCTTTGCGCGCGCCCGCGGCGCCATCGGGCGGGCAAAGCAGAACCTTGGCCGAAGTATCTTCCAGATAGAAGGCGACTTCATCCTCGCGATAGCCGGGATTGAGCGGCGCGGCGGTTCCCGCCACCGAGGCTGCCAGAAAGCCGACGATGGCCGGTAAACCGTTGGGAAGATAGGTCGCGATGCGGTCCCCGCGCGCGATGCCTAGCGCCGCCAGCGAATCCGCCACGGCCGTGACGTGTTCCCGCAGAGAATTGTAGGTGACACGAATGCCGGCTTCCGGGAGAACGATCGCCGCGGCTTCGGCGGGAGCCACCTGGATGAGTTGCAACAGAGTTTGTGGATCGGACATGGATATCATAAACATGATCTCAAAAGCGGGTGAAAAAATGTCGGCGGAGGGGTGTGCGCTCCAGTTGGGTAGAGCTCTCGCGTCAGGCTAGGGCGCGACCCAGGGACAGTGAGCAGACGAGAGGTTCCGCTCCAAAAAAAACGACTTAGGCGGCCTTACGGAGGGGCCTTTGGGAGGCTTGGAGCAGCTTTTTGGCTTCGGCGAGGCGGGTCAGGTGGGTGGCGAGGCGGGCGATTTCGGGGATTGAAAAATCAAATTGCGGAGGGAGGGCCTGACGCGGGTAGTCGCGCGCGATGTCGTAGGTTTCCCCTTTACTAGCAGCGAGTTGGGTGAGGAGGGCGACCT
>PLRS01000073.1:5386-125478 GCA_003164035.1 Bryobacterales bacterium
AGACGCGGGCTTGGGCGAGGGCGACGTCGACCTGGGGGTTGCCGGAGGTGTTATGGGTGGGCTGGCCGACGCCGATGGCGAAGATGGAGCCTTGGAAGAGGCAGATGACGGTTCGTAGGCCATGGTTATAACTCCCGAGGTGGTGGAATGTTGTCGAGCCAAGTCCAGCAGCCAGCCCCGCTACCCGCAGGCGCGGGCCGTTCCCGCGTTCGGTAACAGCCGATGCGAGACGGGCGCCGGGAGGAGTCCCGGCGTGGCAGACTGAGAGTCCGCTCCACGGGAAGTTCCGTGGAGCAGTCCCCGACTATACTGTACGATGCGGGTGGGGGGCTAAGGAGAAGGCGAGGGCTGTAAGTGGTTGAAGGGATGGGCGGAGATTTTCTTGCAGGGGTTGTGACTGAGAGAGGTTTCAACTGAGAAATCGGGTGGGCCACAGGGTGCGGCATCCTGCTTGCAGATGTGCGTATCGGCGGCGGCCTTGAGGGGCTGTGAAAAAACAAACGGCAGGCTGTTCCACGGGGCAGGATTGCCGCTTACCAAAGACACCGGCGACAAAGATCGCCGGCGCTACGGAAGACGAAAGGCCGGCGCAAGAGGAAGAATGCGGCGCGACATGCCAGCGGAGGCCGGCGCGATTCGTTCGCAAAACGTCCGGAATCCGCGTACGTGTACACAAGGCAGCGTAGAGGCGACCAAAAGGCGCGGCCATCTTCGCGTTCGCGGGGGCACGGCAGGCTATGCGAGAAAGGCGCCGGAACGAGCGCCGGCGTGGCAGAGTGAGAAGCCGCTCCACGAAAAGGCCGCGCGGAACTCGCGGGATTTACGATTGCGCCAAGGTACGTTATAGTGGGACCACATGCGGGGACTTTGGGCCTGTTTTCTTAGCATTTTTAATACTTTACCGCTGCTGGCGGCGACGTTCGGCACGGTCACGCCGCACACGGCGCCGCTGGGCGATCTGGTGCTGGACGAAACCCGATCCCGGCTCTACGTGCTGAATACGACGGCATCGCCTCCGCTGGTGGAGATCTACACCACCACCACCAATCCGGCCAGCCCGGCTTTGGGCGCGCCCAGGATCGCGGTCGACGCCGAGCCGCTGGCCATGGCCATGTCGCCGGACGCGAAGTACCTGTACGTGGCGTGCTACGGGGCATCGGCGGTGGACGTGATCGACCTGACGAAAATGACCAACGTCAATACCATCTCGCTCGGTTCGAATCCGGAAGCGGTGGCGGTGGGCTACGACGACAAGGTGCTGATCTCGACCATCGGCGGGACGGGCAAAGCGGTGCTGGCGATTTACGATCCGAACGCCGCACCCAATACCAATCCGCTGAGGGCGGTGGCGGTAGCCCCCACGGCTCCCACCACACCGACCTTCCCGGCGCCCAGCAACATGGAGCCTCTGGCCGGGGCGGCGCGGCTGGTGGCGACACCGGACGGCAAGACCATCGTGGGAGTTCACAAGTCTTCCACCACGGTGCGGACGGTGTTTGTCTACGACGTGGCATCGGCGACGGTACTGCGCGCGCGCACGCTGACGCAAACTTCGGCTTCGAACGTGCTGGCGGTGGCCGCGGACGGCTCGAAGTTCCTCTCCGGGGCAGTGCTGTTCGATGCCGGCACGCTGGCGGTGCTGGGGCAGCAGAACACGACCAATACGCCTTTCACCTTCGTCGGCACGGCGAACTTCGTGACCCAGACCAACGAAGGCGGGGCGGTATTTTCGCCCGACGGCACCAAGCTCTACACGGCATACAACATTCTTCCCAACCTGAGCCCGGCGCCGCAGTCGAACTATTCCCAATTGCTGGTGAACGCGCCCGCCAGCCTGCTGGTCACCATGGGATTGATGCTGCCGGAGAACCTGAGCGGCAAAATGGCGATCAGCTCCGACGGCGGGACGATCTGGGCGGTTTCGCAATCCGGCTTTATCAAGCTGCCGTTGAGCACGCTGACGACGACCGCACCGGTGGCGGTGCCGAGCTCGAACGTGGCGCTGGTGGTACACGACCAGTGCGGCGTTTACAGCGCGCAGAACAGCACCATGATCGCGGTGACGAATGGCGGTGGGGGAACGCGCATGACCATTACGGCGGCGCTGCTGGCGACGGCCACCACTTCCGTCGCGGTCAAGGCGAACTCCACCCCCGACGGAGGGTCCGTGGCGGCGACGTTCAACAGCACCAACGCCAACACGCCAGGCACGGTGGCTCCCGACCAGATCCTGATTCAATCCCAGGAAGCGGTCAACATTATTCCCAACGTGCGGGTGTACCAGAACAACCGGAACTCGGAGGCGGCGGGAAACCTGGTGCCGATCGACATCGGCGCCTCCACGACCGGCCTGACCGACCTGGTGGCCGACCCTGGGCGCCATCTTCTTTATATCGCCAATCCGGGACTGAATCGCATCGAGGTGTACGATACCCTGGGCAAGCAATTGCTGACGCCCATCGCGGTGGGCCAATTGCCGAAATCGATGGCTTACGGGGACGACACCAACACGCTGTACGTAGCCAACAGCGGCGGCGAGACGCTATCGGTGGTCAACCTGAATACACAGACCGTGACCGGCCTGATTTACCCGCCGCCGTTTTCGTTCGACTCGACGGCAGCCATTGTTACGCCCACGGTGGTGGCCTCCAGCCAGCAGGGGCCGCAGGTTCTGCTGGCCAATACGACGACGGCCGGGGCGGCATCCACCACCGGGACGTTGTGGTACATCTCGGGCGGCAACCTGGTGCCGCGCACGCTCAATCCGCTGATTTTCGGCACCACCACGACGCTGACTTTGCCGGTGAGCATGGTTTCGACCGGCGACAACAGCTCGGTATTCGTACTGGGCGGCAGCGGCACGGGATACCTGTACAGCGCCGCGGCGGACGATTTTGTCGAGACGCAGACGGTGGTCCCTTCCCTGCTCGGTTATTTCGGCGCGGTGGCGGCCGGGCCGGCGGGGCAGTATTACGTGGCCGGGCCCAACCTGCTGAATTCGTCGTTAACGCTGATCGACAGTTCGGCCACTTCCACCACCACGACACCCGTAATCACAACGGGGCCAGGCTTCCCCGGGGGACCCACCGGGCCGACATCGAGCTCCACTTCGCGGCCGGTGGCGGCGGTTGCGGCAGCCACGGCAACGGCCTTTCTGCGGTTCAGCATGCCGGTGCGCGCTTCGGCCACGGCGGTGCCGAGCGATGCCGGCCTGATCGAGATGGTGGATGCGTCGTCGTTCAACACCACATCCTCGGCGAATGCACTCGAGGGACCGCTGGCCACGGTGACCTCCACCGGACGGACCAACATCAGCGGCCGCACCATGGCGCTCGATTCCACCTCCAACACGGTTTACATGCTGACGGCTACCGGGCTGAGCGTGATTCCGCTGACCGGCGCGGCGCGCTCGGCAACCCCCAGCGTGAGCCCCGGGGGGGTGGTGAATACCGCCAATCTCCGGACGGGGATTGCGCCGGGAGGGTTGGTTTCGATCCTCGGGCAGAACCTGGCCGCCAGCGCCACGGCCGGATCGACTCCACTGCCCACCATCCTGGGGGGCAGTTGCGTGACGCTGAGCAACACGCCGCTGCCGCTGGTCGCGACGGCTTCGGGACAGATCAACGCCCAGGTCCCGTTCACCCTGGCGGCGGGCAGCTATTCGCTGGTGGTGCGGTCCACCGCCAACCAGGCAGCGTCTTCGTCGGTGAGCGTCACGGTATCCAAGTACGCGCCGGCGATCTTCGTGGATTCCGGCGGGCCGGCGATCTACCACGTGCACGGCGGAGAGAGGGTGGACCAGGCGAATCCGGCCACGCGCGACGAGCCGCTGGTGATCTACGCCACCGGCTTAGGGGTTACCACCGGGGGGAAGGCGACCGCCGGGAGCCCATCGCCTTCGAGCCCCCTGGCGGTGACCGCGGCGGTGGCGCTTTACTTCGGCAACCCGCTGATCAGCAATACGGCGGTGATCGTGAATTGGAGCGGTTTACAGCCGGGCACGATGGGTGTCTATCAGATTAATTGCACCATTCCCGGCAACCACTACAACGGCAACGCGCTGCCGGTGACGCTGCGTGTCGGCGGGGTGAGCACGCCGACCACCGGGGCCAATGTAGCGGTGGTGTATGTCGACTGACTGAGACTATACTAGTACTCACAAGACCCACCGCGACGAACATGGCGATGGCGCCCGGCGGGCAACTTGGCTTAAATTGGTAAAGGACATCCGGGGAGCGTAACATGCGGTGGCTTTCTATCGTTTTGATATCGGTTTTGGGTCTGGCATCCTGCAGCCGCGATCCCAACTTCGTTAAGAAGCGCTACTTAGACAGGGGTAACGTCTACTTCGAGCGCGGCAAGTACAAGGAAGCCGCGATCATGTACAAGGACGCCCTGCAGAAGGACCAACGCTACGGCCCGGCCCACTACAAACTGGCCCTTACTTATCTGAAAGAGGGCCAGTTGGCGGGCATGGTTTCGGAGCTGCGCAAGGCGGTGGAGCTGTTGCCGAAAAGCGACCCGGACCATTGGGACGCGGTGGTGAAGCTCTCGGAAATCTATATTGCCGAGGCCTCCAAGGACAAGATCTTCATGCAGGAGGTCCAGGTCTATATCCACGATCTGTTGACCCGGGACCCGAATTCTTTCGATGGACGCCGGCTCAGCGGCGATTACAACTTCAGGCAGGCATTCATCGCCTTCAGCTCGGCCAACGCCGACCAGGGCCACAAGCTGGTGGCGCAAGCCGAAGAGGAGTATCTGAAGGCCGCCGCCATCCGCCCGAAACAGAAAGAACTGCAGATGCAGATGGCTCGGGTGATGTGGGCGGAGAATAAGCTGCCGGAAGCGGAGAAGTATTACTGGGACGTCATCGGCGAGGACAAGACGTACCAGATCGCCTACGAGGAGCTGACCAAGATACAGATTTTGCAGAACCAGATTCCGGACGCCGAAAAGACGCTCAAACTGGCCTATCAGAATAACCCCAAGCAGTTCCGGTTCCTGACGCAACTGGCGGGGTTTTACTCGAGCTTGAATCAGCAGGACAACATGATCGGCGTGCTGAACCAGATCAAGGGGCACGCCGCCGATTTTCCGAACGCTTACCTGGTGGTAGGCGATTTCTACTACCGGAAGCACGAGCTCGCCAAAGCGGAGAAGGAATATCGGGAAGGCATGGCCGTCGATTCCAAGCGTAAGGCGGAATACCGGAAACGGATCATCGAAGTGTTGCTGGTGGAGGGGAAGAAGACCGAAGCGGTCGAAATCAACAACCAGATTCTGGCGGCTAACCCGAACGACGATTACGCCAAGGGGTTGCAGGCTTCGATGATGCTCGATAGCGGCGAAGTGAATAAAGCGCTGGAGCAGTTACAGGCGGTGGTGAGCCAGGCGCCGCAGAACCCGGTGGCGCACTATAACCTGGCGCGGGCACACCTGCTGCGAGGCGAGATCGAACAGGCTCGCCAGCAGCTCGAAAAGGCCGTCGAAATCCGTCCCGATTACGTTTTGGCGCGCACCAAGCTGGCGCAGATCGAGATTGCGCGCGGCGAGTGGGACAGTGCCATGAAAACGGCCGGACAGATTCTGGCGGTCGACCGGAACAGCCTGGTGGCGCGGCTGATTCAGGCGGGAGCGTTGATCGGCCAGCAGAAGTCCGCGGAGGCGCGCGCGCTGCTGCAAAACATGCTCAAACTTTACCCGAGCTCTCCGGACGTGCTGCTGGAGCTTGGCGAGCTCGACGTGCAGGAGAAAAAACTTCCCGAGGCGATGGATACCTTCCGCCACTCCTACCAGTTAAACCCGGGCGACACGCGCAGCCTGGTCAGCATCATCCAGGTTTATATGCTTCAGGGCAAGGGCGACGAAGCGGTGGCCCTGCTCCAGAGCGAATCGGCCAAGGCACCGACGCGCAGCGACATCAAAGTGCTGCTGGGCAGCGCCGCCGTGCAGGCCGGCAAATACGACGTCGCCATTCCGGTCTTTCAGAGCGTGCTCGATTCCATGGATCCGAAGTCCAAGGCACGCTCCAACGTGTACATGCGCCTGGGAGAGGCGTATCGCAAGAAGGGGGATTTGCAGAACGCGTTAAGCTGTGTCCAAAAGGCCCGTGAATTAACGCCGGAGAGCACCATGGTGTTGACCACGCTGGCGGTGATTCTGGATATGGCCGGGCGTTGGACGGAGGCCAAACAGGTATACGACGCCACCCTGCGCATCCACCCCGACGATGGGCAGGCGCTCAACAACGACGCCTATCTGATGGCCGAGCACGGCGGCGACCTGGACCAGGCGCTGACCTACGCTTCCCGCGCCAAACAGTTGCTGCCGGATAACGCCGAAGTGTCCGACACGCTGTCCTGGATCTACATCAAGAAGCAGATGAGCCAGAATGCGGTGGATATCCTGTCGGACGTGGTGCAGAAGCAGCCCAACGCTTCCACCTACCGCTACCATCTGGCGATGGCGCTGGCGCAGAAGGGCGATAAGCCGCACGCGCTCAAGGAAGCCCAGGAAGCCTTGCGACACAGCCCCACGGCCGAAGAGCGGCAAAAGATTCAGGATCTGATCGCCAAAACGAGCTGATCGCGGTTGGTGTCGCGGGCCGGGTAACCGGAGGCGAAACTCCGGTTGCAACCCGGAGTGAATTCGCGGTACATGTGTGTTTCCGGCTAAACCAACCGCACATGCCCCCTCAAACCAGCTCCCCGCCCGTTGTCGAACGGCCCACCCGGGTCCGGTATTGGGTGATCGTCTTCGCCGTCACACTGGCGGTGGTCACCTATATCGACCGCGTCTCGATCTCTTTCGCGGCCCCTTTCATCCGCCACGACCTGGGGCTCTCCGCGGTCCAGTTGGGCTGGGTGTTCGCGGCGTTCGGCTGGGCCTATGCGCTGATGGAGATTCCCGGAGGATACCTGGGAGACTGGATCGGCCCGCGCAAGGTGCTGACCCGCATCGTACTGTGGTGGTCGTTTTTCACGGCCGCCACGGGCTGGGCCTCCGGATTCGTTTCGCTAACGGTGACGCGGGGGCTGTTCGGCGCGGGCGAAGCGGGCTGCTTCCCCAACGTCACCCGGGCCTTCGCCACCTGGCTCCCCAAAAAGGAGCGCGTGCGGGCGCAGGGCATCCTGTGGTTGAGCACGCGTTGGGGCGCGGCGCTGACGCCTCCGGTGGTGGCGCTGGTGATGCAGGCGGTCGGATGGCGCCACGCCTTCGAGATATTCGGCGTATTGGGCGCGATCTGGGCGGTCGTATTTTTCCTCTGGTACCGCGACGATCCGATGAAGAATCCGCGCCTCAACGCCGCCGAACGCGCGCTGCTGAAGGAAAGCTCCAAGCTGGCCTCCGGGCACCGCGACATGCCCTGGCGGCAGGCGTTGCGCTCCCGCGCGGTGTGGATGTTGTGCATCCAGTACTTCTGCCATTCCTATGGGTGGTACTTCTATATGACGTGGCTGCCCAGCTACCTGCGCGACGGGCGCCATCTGGCATACGGGTCGACGGCGCTGTTCAGCGCACTGCCGCTGTTCCTGGCCGGCCTGGGCGATCCGGTCACGGTTTTCCTGTCCGGACGGCTGGCGCCCACCATGGGGGTTGCGCGGGCGCGCCGGCTGATGGCGTACATCGGATTCATCGGCGGCAGCGTGTTCCTGGTTCTCTCCACGACCATCGCCGACGCCAGGCTGGCGGTATGGGTGATCGGCGTGGCGGCGTTCTTTTTGGAGTTGGTCATGTCGCAGGCGTGGGCATCGACTATGGACGTGGGCGGCAAGTACGCGGGCACGCTATCCGGCGCCATGAACATGACCGGGAATATCGGCGGCGCGCTTTCGCCGCTGTCGATCGGCTACATGCTGTCCTGGACCAACAACAACTGGAATTTCATCTTCTATGTTTCCGCGGCGGTGGTAGCCCTGGGGATTGTGTGCTGGGCATTCCTCGACCCGGTGACGCCGTTCGATGCCGGGGCGAGCGTGGGCGAATCCGGGCCGGCGTAGGTCTTCAGAGCGGTCGGCCAGGATTCGTTGCGCGGCATCGACTCGAACAACAGGGCTGGATCTCGGCCCGAGTGGAAGGACAGGGCGAACCTTCGTCAGGGTTGGAGTCAGCTATTCTCGCCGCTCGGTTCGTCGTGGCAAGTACGTTTCGGGCACACCAGAGATAAGAGGGCGCCACTCGACATTGAAGTGTCCCTTGTAGCCAAACAAGCGCCCCCAGGTTCGATTTTGCACGACGACCTCGATCCGAAAGCACCGATTCGCATCGTCGTACCACTCACAAACGTCCGCAACGCCTGAAAATAGCATCGGGAAAGAGAACCCCAGTTGCCCCTCGTAGAAGCGCTGCGCACCCGACCGGAGTGCAAGGCCGCCGTTGGGCGCTGCACTAAGCTCGATATCGACAGCGAGGTGCTCGTGCGTCCCGAGGTAATCCACGATTCGCTTCCGCTGTTCGCTATAGATCATGTACGCGTCAAAGCGCCTGGGCCGCTTCGTTTGAAACGTCCGTATCCATGTCACGGTCTCGCGGCCTAGAGCATCTATGTAACCGTAGTTGACAATCTGAAAAGGTACATTGCGCCCGCTCTCTGGGAACATGATGGAGCGCCACGAACCCACGTAAAGAAACGGTAACGTGTACAGTGGTCCATGCCAAATCTCCTCCATCACCCCGGTGCCTATTGAAGCGACATTGTCGGTGCTGGAGAAACCAAATCGCCGCTGAATCTCAGGGTGGAGCTGCGTGAAGTCAGATCCCATGGCACGTTCGTAAATAGATTTCATGGGGTTCGTTTGAGTCCTTGCCGAAGGCAACGAGAGGCTGAGGGAAGCCCCGCCGCCGAAAAATATCCAATCGCTGAGAGTAGAATCATCCCGACGTTGAGTGTAACCGGATTGAAGGCGGCTACAAGGTACGAGGGCGATTGAAGGCCGACAGAAATGAGAGCGCCAATCATCAAGAACGAGTTTAGGAGAAAAAATGGGCGCCACCGCCAGAGACAGAGTGCCACGGCGGCGAATGCCAATTCGAACGCACCGATTGCCGGCAATAGAGTGAGCGGCAATCCCGCCGCCGAAACCATTGTCTTCTCGTCAATACTCGGAAAAATCAGCTTCGGCACAAGTCCCTGCCACATCCACGTGAAGGCAATCCCCAATCGTGCGAAGGCATGGATCAGGGCCATACGCATACTGATTTCAGGCGGTATCCCCCGCTCGATCCACAGGCGCAGGCGGTCAAAGCTCCATGCTGTGGCCCAGCCCATGAGCGGCCGGAACAGGAACCGGTCGAGCGACCGGCCTGCAGGTCCAAAGCGCGTCCGATAATCGTACCAAGTCAAGAATCGACTTCCAGACGGGGCTGGGTGGTATTGCCAGTATCCGGAACCCTCTTGAATAAGCGATTTCGGGTCCGAAGACCAGAACGCCAGTGCCGACGTCCTAACCCCTGTGACGTCCTCGCGGGTTCCAGTACTTTCTCCTTCGCCGTCGATTTTCAGACCAAAACCAATGCGGGTGGAATAGAGGAATTTCTGCGGCTCAGCTTCTGAGTCTCTAGGGAGGTAGTGGATGGTCGTAAAGCGCAGATCCCACCGTTGGTGCAGATCGGGAACTTGGGTGCGTCGCCAAATTTCATCCACGCCCGCACGGATAAGAATTTCTACGTAGATTCCCGGTTCATGCGCCACGACAAGACGATAGCATGGTAGCTACCCGAGGCGTCTCATGGTGGCCAGTATTGCAATGTCAGGCGGATCGGATAGTACCTGCCTGACGCCGTAGCGTTTACCTGACCCTCGGCTGGGTTCTCGGCCTCAGCCCGGCGGCCCGATCCTCCCCGGTCTGCCGGGCAGCTAGTCGATGGCGGGGCCGAAGTAACCTTGGGCCAGGGCCGGTTCGAGTTCGAGCGCTTTGCTCCAGCAATTGCGCGCCTCTTCGGCCTTGCCGTTGGATTCCAGGATGCGGCCCAGGTTGAGCAGCGCTTCCGACATGTCGGGTTGTTGCGCCAGAGCTTCGCGGTAGAGACGAATGGCTTTGTCGTACTGGCCGATCTTTTCGTACATCAGGCCGGCGTTGTAGAGGATTTCCGGCGCGCGCTCGCCCAAATCGATCAGGCGCACGTGAAACTCCAGCGCCGTGTCGAACTCGGCGGCGTGGATGGCCAGAGCGGCCATGCCGCGCAGGGCGTCCAGGTTTTTGGGATCGGCTTCGAGCATCTTCTCGTACAGCCGCTCGGCGTATTCCCGCTCGCCCAGGCCGCTATAGGCCAAGGCGAGGTTGGCCTGCGCCTCGGGCCACTGCGGGCGGTACTTGAGGCAGCCTTCGAAAGCTTCGGCGGCGCCCCGGAAATCTTCGCGTTTCAGCCGGAGATAACCCATGCGGAAGCGGGCTTCTTCTTCCTTGGGAGCCTTTTCGAGAAGCTGGCGGTAGCAGCGCTCGGCGTCTTCCAGGTGGTCGCCGTGCTCGAGCAGCAGGGCGATATTCCATAGCGGAGCCAGGGCTTCCGGGTTGGCCGCGATGGCGCGCTCATAGCTGTCGCGCGCCTCCTGCGTCTTGCCCATCTGTTCGCAGACGATGCCCTGGTTGGTGAGCGCTTCAGCCGACTGGGGCCGAAGTTTCAGAGCCTCCTGGTAGGATTCCAAGGCTTGCTGCCAGCGGCCCGACTTCTGGTGAGCCAGCGCCAGGTTGAACCAGCCCTCGAAGTGGCCCGGAACGGCCGAAACCAGCAGGGTGCAGAACTTGGCGGTCAACGCGTGCTCTTCGGCGGCGCAGGCCCAGGCCGCCAAGCCTTCCAGCGCCACGGTGGAATCCGGCCGCAGTTCCAGCAGGCGCTCGGAATATTCGCGCACCATGTCGAAGTCTTCCTTGGCCATGCCGATCAGGGTCAGGTTGGCCAGCGACTCCTCCGAATCGGGATTGCCTTCGAGGATGCGCTGGTAAATCTCCGCCGCTTCGTCGGGATGTCCCAGCGACTGCAGCGCGGCCGCCTTGCCGAAGAGCGCCTCTTCGTGGTCGGGCTTGATCTCCAGGCAGTGCTCGAAGGAGAACAGGGCCGATTTGGGATCTTCCAGGCGCAGATGGCACACACCCACCCCGAGGTGCGAATCCAGGTGGTTGGGATCGAGCGTGGAAGCGCGATGAAAGGCTTCGCTGGCGTCGTCCCAATTCCCGGTCCGCTCCAGGCATACGGCCAGGTTGAACCAGCCGGTGGCATATTGCGGTTTGAGCTGGGTGAGGACGCGGTAGGCGGCCGCCGCTTCCTCGTGCTTGCCCTGCTCGAAGAGAATGTGCCCCATCGCCCGGTGGATTTCCGGGGAAGCTTCTCCCGATTGAATGGCGCGCTGCAGTTGTTGCAGCGCCTCGTCGCGTTTGCCAGCCAGGTGGAGGGACACGGCACGGGCCAGAAAAGCCGCTCCCGCCTGGACAGGGGTCACGCTCTTCAGGGCCAGAGGCGTTTCGGAACTATTCGAAACCAGGGCGGGTTTCGATTTGGGGCGGATGGCTGTGCTGCTCATGCTCGATGATTCTCCTTGGCTTCGATTTCCAGCGAAGCGATGTGGACCCAGTAGATGCGGGCGCGGTCTTCCGGCGCGCTCGCGAAGCCGATCCCGCCGATCGTCAGACGATTGTCGGTCCATTGATCGACGGGCTCGCCGTCGAGCGAAACCGAAAAACGGTTGCCGTTGACGCGGGTGGTGACGGTGACGGCTTTGCGGGGCGGCGCCTTCCTGGACTTGGCCTGCGGTGGCTGCGGCTGCGCGCGGATACCGAGCGGTTTGGTAAAGCGGGCGCCGGCGACGCCCCCGGCGACGCTCCAGCGATCGAAGGTCAGACTGCCGTCGGGACCGATGGCCAGGGACGCGGCGTGATAATCGGTGATTTCCTCGGCGCGGAAAACCCAGGTGAGGCTGCGAGCTTCCATGCGCGCCAGAAACTCGAAATCGTAGTCGATCAGCTCGATCGAGGGCACGAATAGAGCCAGCGCTCCGGTGTGTGCGCCGGCGGCGTCCACTTTCCATTCCGACAGATCGCCCACCCAGTTATCCAGCCCGGCGTCGAAATTCTCTTCCAGACGCAGGCTGGCGCGCGCCGCCACCCGCGGGGGCGCTTCGGTGGTGCTGGGAGCGGCGGCGGCCACTTCCAGGCGGATGGGGGAATAGTCGAAGGCCACTTCCTGGGGCTCGATGGGAACCAGGGAAAGCTGCGGCACGCCGTGCGGCGCCAGGGGAGCCAGCAGCGGCACGCGCCGCAGACCCGCTTGCCAGCAGGGGCGCGCCAAGGGGCACAAATCGAGCGGCGGCGGCAGCGCTTCGCACTCGGCCAGACGCCAGACCATGGCGGCGGCGCGGCCGTCCATCCGCGAGTCCCGCTGGGCGTCGCGGGAGACGATAAATTCCGGCCAGACAAATCCGTGTACGCCGTCCGGGCCGGGCGGTGAAGGCAAGCACGCCGCGCCCGGCGGCAAACGGCTCTCGGACAGGCGCACGGCGGAGGGCGGCGAAACGCCGGCCGGGAATCCGTTCCGCAGTTCTCGCGGCCAGATCATGGCGGCCGCCGGACGCTCTGCCGTGAATCCCCGCAACCGGGCCGTGCCGGCGCGGAAGCGGGCCTCCACCGAAACCTGCCGTCCGGCGCGTTGGACGGCCGCTTGGTTCGGAGCGAAAGTGCCCGGCCGGGGCAGGGCGCCGATTCCGGCCGCACCTGCCTCTCCGGTTTCGAATGCCGGCAAGAGGGGCGCCCGTTGCCGCTGCGGCCACAGGCCGCAGCGGCGGTGCCGCGGCACGCTGCCCGACGCGCCGAACGGAATCGACGCTGCCGGAGCGCTCTCAAGAGCCACAGCCGCCGGCCATCCCGGCGCCTGGCGTAATCGGGGTCCGCGGTCAAGCCCCCAATGGGCGGAATCGAGCCCCGCCAGCCTGGCTTCGGCTACCGCGCCCCGGCGCGAGCCCGTTTGGGCGAGAACCGTGCGCAGGAAGCGCTCGGAGCCGGGCTTCCGCCGCGGACCGCCGGCCGGCTGCACCCGCGGCCACACGCGTTCCCGCTTGCGCGACGAACTGACCGGCTTGAGTTCGAAAAAGCCGCGTTGGACCAAAGGCTGGGCGCTCTCGATCGAGCTCGCCAGAATCGGTTTCGGAGTTTCCCGCCGCCGCATCAGGTTGGCCACCTGGCTGGCTTCGAGCAAACGGTCCATGCCCTGCCGCAATTGGTATTGGTTGCGGTGCTCCCGGGAACAGAAGTCGCCGCCCGCGCCGACCCAAATCCGGCTCAGAGGCTTACCGCATAGTTGGCAGGTGCGAGCGCTCATTTCCGCCCTAATTATAAACAGATGGCAATTGAATTACTAGGATAAATGCCGGGAGTAGCGAACTGCTAACTATAGTTAACATCAGAGCGCGCAGTTTGTTATAGACTTAGCCGTACCTTTACGGAAAGAGTGCTGAATTTGGTTAACTCAAATTATTTTTGAGGTTTTCATTCGTATTTTTCCGTTAAAATCGTGCCTGAGACGGAGCCTCTTCAGGCACCGCCGGAGGTTATTCATGGTTGAGTCAACTGCGCGCCGCGAGAAGCCGGAAGCCGGCAATTCGCTGTCTTATCTTTGGCAGGTCGCCGGCAAACCGCTTGCAGTCAGCCTGGCTTTGGATCTGATCGACCGTTTGGAACGAGAGATCGTGGAGAACTTCCGCTCGCTGACTTCGCGGGGCTCGGAAACCGGCGGGCTGCTGTTGGGGCACATCGGTCCGGGCGCCGTGGCCGGCGTGCCGGCGCTCGTGTCGGTCGACGACTACGAAACCATCCCGTGCGACTACAGCCGCGGGCCGCTCTACCGCCTCTCCGACGCCGACCAGGGGCGCTTCGAACGCGCCATCGAGCAACACGTGGCGAGCGGCACGGCCGTGGTGGGATTCTTCCGCGGCCACACCCGTAAAGGGATCTCGCTCGACGCCGACGATCTGGCTTTTATCGAGACTCGCTTCGCCCGTCCGAGCGACATCGTGCTGCTGGTCCGCCCGTTCGCCACCAAGGCCAGCGTGGGCGGGATCTTCATCTGGGAAGACGGCCGCATGCAGGCCGACGCCAGTTACCTGGAGTTTCCCTTCCGTTCCGCGCAGCTCGCGGAATCCGCCAAGATTCTGGAAACGCCGCGCATGGCCGCGCCCACGCCGCCTCCGGCAGCCGCCCTGGCGCCGGTGCCGAAGCCGGCCGCGCGCGCCCAAATCGTGCCCATCGCGACGCGGCGGGAATTTGCCGTGCCGACGGCGGTCCCCGCCAGTCCGGAGCCGCAGGCCAAGCCGGAGCCTCCCGCGCCCGTTTCGGCCAAGCCGGCCGAGAGCAAGCCGGCCGAGAGCAAAACGCCGGACGCCAGGATCGTCCCGCCAAAACCCGCCGAAGCCAAGCCCGCGGCCCAACTGGAAATCCCCCCGGTCGAGGCCAAGACCCAGCCGGCCACGCTCGCCGAAAGCGTCGCCCCGAAACCGGAGCCCGAGCCAGCCAAGCCCGCCGAAACCGTACCCGCCGCCAAGCCTTCGATCACGTTCCTGGCCGAAACCGAGCCTGCCGCCTCGCGTGGACCGCTCCCGTTCGTGCTCTCCGCCGCGGGCGCCGTCGTGCTGGGAGTCGCCTTGTTCGTCTATCCCGGCTTCCTGACTCATTCGCGCCGGCCATCGGTGCCGCAGAGCGGTTCGACCCAGATCCTGCGGGTGGAACGCACCGGGTCGGACCTGTTGCTGACCTGGAATCGGGACTCGGAAGCGATCCGCAACGCCACCCACGCCGTGCTGACGATCAACGACGGCGATCGCCAGGAGAATTACAGCATGGATCCCGGCCAGTTGAGCAGCGGCAGCATCGTCTATTCGCCCATCAGCGCCGATACCAGCTTCCGGATGGAGTTGACGGAGCGGGATCAGACCAAGACCACCACCGAATCGGTGCGTGTGCTGCGCACGCGGCCGTCGCCCATGGACGCCGCCAATCCGCCCGCCGCGCAGAAACCGGTGGCGCCAGCCGCCGCGACCATCCCGGCGCCGGGCGCCTCGGCAGTGCCAGCGACCGCCAGCCCGGCCGCTTCCAGTCCGACCGATCCGTCGATTCCCGAGCCGCAAGCCACCGTTCCATCTACTCCGGCCAAGAAATTCGACGCTTCCTCTTTGGTGACCCGGCTGCGTCCGGCCCGCGAGTCCGATGTCCCGGATGCCCCCGCCGCCGGCATTCCCGGCGCCGGCTTCAGCGCCGCGGCTCCCGCGCCTTTCGCGGCTTCTTCGACGGCGCCCCATCCCGATTCTCCGGCGGCGTCTCCCGAGGCCAGTTCAAGCTCGACCGGCGGACAGATCCGGGAAGCCATGGTGGTTTATAAGAAAGCCCCCGAGTACCCCCAGATCGCTCGTCAAATGGGCGCCAAAGGCGAAGTGGTTTTGACCGCCACGGTGGGAATCGATGGCAGGGTGAAGAGCGTGAAAGTCGTCAAAGGCCACCCGCTGCTGGTGAAAGCGGCTAGCGATGCGGTGATGCAGTGGGTTTACCGTCCGACTTTGCTCAACGGCCAGGCCGTGCAAAACGAAGTGCGGATCACACTCAACTTCGAAGGCCGGTAGAACTACCGGGCGGTGGCGCATGACCAGCCCGCCTGCCGTGCCACGCCGATACTCATTGACGATTACCTCCTTCGAGACTCCCGAATGGATCAAAGGTGCGTGAATTCGTTGGCATGTGGGATCAGATCGAAGTATGTGCTGCTGGGAAGATTGGTGTGCCAATGACCAGAGAGACGGGCGTATCCGTAAACGCCCAGGAATAACCCGGCGATTCCGGCGGCCACCGCCCATGCCGGCACTCGTCTCGCGCGGGGGGCCGACAAGCACAGGGCGCCTGCCGCGGGGCAAACGGCAACGCACTCCAGGCAACCGGTGCATTCGGCGGAACGGATCGCGATCAGCCGGCTTACCGGCAACGCTGAGGGGCAGGCTTTGGCGCATTTCGCGCAATCGATGCACAGGCCGGGATCGCGGCGGATGCGCAAGGGGCTGGCCAACGCGGCGAGGCCCATCAGCGCGCCGTAGGGGCAAAGATAGCGACACCAGAAGTTTTGAACGAAGACGGACGCGATTACCAGGATAGCGGTGACGATGCAGCCGGTCAGGCCCAGGAAGCGGAAGAAGTTGAGCATCTTCACATCGTCGACCACGCCATAGGGGCCAAGGAGAAAGGCGCGAATCGCGGCGACCGGCATCGAGCCGACCGCGTAAACAAACAGGCCCAGCAGGATGTATTTCACGCCGCGGAGAGCGATATCGGCAGCCCGCGGCAAGTGGAAATTGCGGCCGAAAGTGAGGCGTCCCAGACGCCACAAGTACTCGGAGACGGTTCCCGCCGGGCACAGCCAGCCGCAGAAGCCCTTGCGGAAGAGCCACGATGCAGCCAGAAAAGCAATCAGCAGGAACATACCGGCGGGGTGGAGTGCCGGCACGCTGCCGGACAGCAGCAGGACCTTGAGGTTCATCAGAGAGGCGATCGGCAGCCACCCTTCGACACCGGGTGGACGAACGGCGTACGCGGAGCGTCCGCCGGTTTCATAATAGCGCACGAATACATAGAACTCGATGCCGACCCAGACATTGAGCGCGAGGAAGACAAGCTGAAAAGCCCGGCGCAACGTTTGCGAGCGGTCCTTAGCGGCACGCTTCACCAGCTTCTTGCGGATCCTGATCGGCGGCGGTGCGGCAGTGGCAGCCATGGGTGTCACTACCTGCGCGGGGTCCCAGCTTCCCGCACTTCCCATTCGCCTTCGGCAACGTGACCGGTCTGTCGATACGAGTGGCCGGTCACCAGGCCGAGAATAAACCAGCCAAGCACCAGCGCACCCACGGCGAAAATGCTATCGCCGATCATCCTCATCCAGCGCAGTTGGTTCAAGTGACCGCTATGCAGAAACTCGGCCGAGCGCGCGTACCAGGTGCCATACTCCACCGAAGCCCACGTCTGCGCCAGGCCGATGGGCAATATGCTGAGTAGCACCATAAGCGCGAGGCCGATATTGATGGCCCAGAAGGCGAACGACAGGGGGCCGTTCTTCCACGCCCTGCCCGGACGAAGAGCCCGCAGACAGAACAGCATCAGGCCAAGGCCAAGCATGCCGTAGACTCCGAACAATGCGGTATGGGCGTGCACCGGGGTCGTGTTCAACCCTTGCATGTAATAGAGCGCGATGGGCGGATTGATGAGGAAGCCGAAGAGCCCGGCGCCCACGAAGTTCCAGAACGCCACCGCGACGAAGAAGTAGATGGGCCACTTATAGGCGGCCACCCAGATTTTTTGCTGGCGCGAGCGGGCCAGCCGGATGTTCTCCCACGCCTCGAAACCGATCAGCACCAGGGGGACGACTTCCATGGCGCTGAAAACCGCTCCCAATCCCAATACGACGTTGGGCGTTCCGGCAAAGTACAAATGATGGAAAGTGCCGATGATCCCGCCGGAGAGGAAGACCACCGTAGAGAACAGGACGGCCCGGGTAGCCGTGACCACCGAGAGCAGCTTCAGCCGCGTCAGTAGGAACGCGATCACTACGGTGGCAAAGACCTCGAAGAAACCTTCCACCCAAAGATGCACGACCCACCAGCGCCAGTACTCCGCGGTGACCAGATTGCTCCGTTCGCCGTACATCAGGCCGGCGGCATAAAACAGCGGGATGGCTACGCTCGATAGCAGAAACATCAGGAGCAGCGAATGGTTTTGGTCGCGCCGGGCAATCGCCGGCTTGAGCGCGCGCCACATCAACCACAGCCAGAAGGTCAGGCCGATGAATAGTAGGATTTGCCAGAACCGGCCCAGGTCCACATACTCGTAACCTTGGGTGCCGAACCAGAACCAGAGGTTGCCGAGTTTGTGCTGGATGCTCATCCACTCGCCGGCCAGCGATCCCACTACTACGAGAATCAGCGCGGCAAATAACAAATTGACGCCCAGCCGTTGTCCCTTGGGCTCCGCGCCGCTGACGGCCGGAGCGACGTAGAGTCCCGTTGCCAGCCAGGACGTCGCAATCCAGAACAGGCCGAGCTGCAGGTGCCATGTTCGTGCCACGCTATAGGGCAGGATGCGATCCAGCGGAATTCCGTACAGACCGGACCCTTCGACCCCGTAGTGTGCCACAATGGCGCCCAGCCCGACTTGCACTACCCACAACGCGGCTACGACGAAGAAGTACTTCACGGTGGCTCGCTGTGACGGCGTGGGACGGAAGCCGAGCAGCGGATCGCTCTCAGGGAGGAGCTCTTCGGCCACCATCCGCGGCTGCGAACCGAAGTACCAGACCATGCCGCCCACGCCGGCGAGCAGCAGAACGAAACTGGCGATACTCCAGACGACGGTCCCGCTGGTCGGCTGGTTTGCGATCAGCGGTTCATGCGGCCAGTTCTGTGTGTAAGTGACGTCCGATCCCGGCCGGTTGGTCGAGGCCGCCCAGGCCGTCCACCAGAAGAACGCGCTCATCTGCCGCAGCTTGGCGGGATCGCTCATTGCGCCGCGCGGGATGGCGTACTCGCCGCGGCCGTTTGAAAACACATCGGCGTAGTAGCGCGCCAGATCCTCAAAGGCCTCGGCGCGAATGGGATCGAGGGTAATGGTGCGCGTCGCCGGGTCGTAGGTATTGGTCCGCATCAGCGATTGAAGCCGCGCCTGAAGGGCCGCCCGTTGTTCCCCGCCGAGGGCCGCGTAATTCGCGGCGCCCGCTGCCTGCGCCCAGCGGTCGAGGAGGAACATGCATTCGCGATGCAGCCAGTCGGCCGACCAATCGGGCGCCACGTACGATCCGTGACCCCAGATGGTGCCAACCTCCTGGCCGCCGATCGATTGCCAGACGCCCTGTCCGTTCTGAATGGTGGCACCGTCGAATAGGGCCGTGCGTCCAGCGACCAGAACCTGCGCCGGAATGGGCGGCGCACTCGTGAGGATCTTAATCCCCACCCCGCCCAACACGGCGAACGAGACGATCAGTACCATGCCCAGAGCGATCCACAGCTTCTTGTAGTTCATGCCGGGTTCCTTTCTTGGAACAGCGCTCCTAAAATGCGTCGGCGGCAGGGGCGCACTCAGTGCTCCCGCTCCATCTCGATCGCCCGCGGGAAGAGGACGTTGTTTTCGAGATGGATGTGCTGATGCAGGTCGGCTTCGAAAGCTGCCAGTGCCTGGTAAAGCGTCCGGAAGCTGACGCAGGCGTCGGGCGGCGCGGCATATCCGTCGCTGATCTGGCGCATGCTGCGTAGCGCGTTGCCGGCCCCGTCGTGCTCGTTCCTCATCATCGCGACCGGATTGCGCACGCTGCCGAAGGGAGGCGGCAGCGCGGGTTCCTTTGCCACCGCAGCCTCTTCCATGCGAAGAATGTACGGGAAGAGAACCATCTCCTCCTTCATCAGGTGGGTAGTCAGTTCTTCGGCGAGGCTGGCGAAGATCTCGCGCAGGCGCAACAATTCGGGATGATTCCCGCCGTGAACCGAGCACACTTTGTCGAACAGCGGGCCGAGGCGGGCGATTTCCTCGCGCGTATAAACGTGGTGCGTGCTCCGGATATGCGCGAGCAGCTCGGAAAGAGGCTCAGCTTGCCAGTTNNTGACCACCGCCGCAGCAATAATCGATGCCCAGCTTTTCAAACACGCGGGTTGCGGCTGGGTTCTCCAGCGCAAGCTCGCCTACCGTCTTTTCCGCCGTAACGCTCATTGTTTTTCTCCTCGATGTGACAAGCGTAAGCCGGACGGGCGGTGCGCGCCTATGACTTTTGTCACAGAGAACGCAGATTCTGGCAATCAAGCGACCGGCGCAGTTTCTTAAGCCGGATCGAGTTCCGCTTCGAAAGCCTTTAGATCGGGGATCACGGCGCGGCGGCCTTCCAGCTTGAGAAGTCCTTCCGCCTGCAAGCGGGAGAGATTGCGAGAAACCAGCTCGCGGACGGTCCCAAGTTGCGAGGCCAGCTCCTGGTTAGTGCCAGGCAGCGAGAACTCAACGCCCGCCGCCGCGGCCGTTGCTTCGCGCTGAGCAAGATGTAACAGAAAGGACGCCAGACGATGGCGCACGGTGGTGAACGAAAGCTCTTCGATAATCCCCACCAGCCGCCGCAGGCGCGCGCCGACCACCCGAAGCACCTTGAGGGCGACTTCGGGGTGCGCCAAACAGAGAGCCTGGAAATCCTGCTTCCCGACAAATAGCAGCGTGGCGCGATCCACGGCGGCTCCCGAAGCCGGATAGTTGCCACCATCGAAAACCGGCACCTCAGCGACGGAGCTGCCCGGACCGTCAATGCTGAGCACCTGCTCGCGGCCGGCGGCCGAACTCTTGAAGATGCGGATGTTTCCGCGCTCCACGACGTACAACCCCGCGCACGGTTCTCCCTCGCCGAAGACCATTTCTCCGGGAGCGAACTGGCGCGGCACGGCGCGTTCGGCCAGGAAGTCCAGCTCCGCATCCGTCAGGCCGGAGAAGATGGCGACCTTCGCCAGCGTCCGCCGATAGTCCGCGCGCGATTCTGCCACGGAGCCTATTGTAGCGAACCCATCGGCGGATGCCGCCGTTCGAACCCGAGGCCCCTAATCCCGGGTGGCCCTGGCGCGGCCTCCAAATGGAAGGCGCAGTCGCAGCACTCGTTCGCGCTGCCGTTCTTCGTGCAGGTTTCGGACTCTGGCGAGCAGGAGATCGTCGAGCGAAATCATCCCGGACAGTTGCCGGTTATCGCGGTCGACCACTGGAAACCTGGTGAGACCAGTCTCAGCCATACGCATAACGGCGGCGCGCAGCGGCTCATCGGGATAAGCCACGACGGGTTCTCTCAGCACGTCGGCAAGAGACGCTTCCGCCGCCGGCCATTCGGTCAATTTGCGCAACTGTTTGCGCGTAACCACCCCCTTCACGCGCTTCTCCCGATCCACCACGGGATAGAGATGCTGCCCGCGCTGTGCCGGCGCGCGAATCAGGACGTGCCGCAGATCGTCGATGGTCGCCTCGGCCGGAAGCGCCACGAGCTTCGTTCGCATCGCCTCCCGCACGAACAGAACCTCGAGCGGATCGGTGGCATATTCGCGCGTCAGGTGGAACCCCCGTCGCGCGACCTTTTCCGTTAGTATGGACCGTTTCAGCAGCAGCACCGTGGTGCCGTGCGCCAGCATGGCAGCCACCAGCAAGGGAAGCAGCACATTCACGTCATAAGTCAGTTCGAACGCAAAGAGAATCGCCGTGAACGGCGCCCTCATGGTCCCGCCCAGGATCGCTCCCATGCTGACCAGGGGCCAGAATCCAGCGCCTTCGTTGGGCAAGAAGATCGCCTCCACGCCCCCCAGCGCCGCCCCCATCATCAGCAGAGGCGCCAGCACTCCGCCGGAAGTGCCCGAACCCAACGAGATCACCCAGATGGCCGATTTGACCAGTAGCACGCCGGCGATCACGGCGCGCGGCACATCGCCTTGTAACAGAACCTGGATGGTGTCATACCCAACGCCCAGCGCCTGCGGGAAGACCATGCCCCCCAATCCGACCGCCAGGCCGCCGATCGCGGGCCACCACATCCAGTGGATCGGCAGCTTCAGGAACGCGTCTTCGGCGGCGTAGACACCAATGGTGAGGAGCGCGGAGAGGCCGCCTGCCAGCAGGCCGGCGAGGACACATCCCAGAAGCCCCAGCGGACCGATGAAGATGGCGTGGTGCGGCACCGGAAAGAGCGGGCCCAGGCCGAGAATGTACCGTCGCGCCGCGCCGGCGGTCGCACTCGCCAGAGCCACCGGAATCGCGCTCCGCGGCTTCCATTCGAACAGTAACAACTCAACCGCCAGCAGCGCGGCCGCGATGGGTGTCGCGAATGTGGCGGACATCCCAGCGGCCGCACCGGCGACCAGCAGCGTTTTTCGTTCGGCCGCCGTCAGTCGAAAGAGCTGTGCGATGACGCTTCCCATCGCGCCGCCCGTCATGATGATCGGACCCTCGGCGCCGAAAGGGCCGCCCGATCCAATCGAGATCGCGGCGGAAATGGGTTTCAGCACCGCCAGCCGCGGCGGCACTTTGCTTCCGTTGATTAGAATCGATTCGAGCGCTTCAGGAATGCCGTGACCGCGAATACGTTCTGAACCGTATCGCGCCATGAAACCGATGACGAGACCGCCCGCCACGGGGATGAGCACCGCGAACCAGCCGAGGTGGTTGGCCGCGGGAGAAACGAACACCGTGCTGGCGCGTCCGTAGTAAAAAACGTTGGTAAAGAAAGCAATCAGCCGCAGCAACGCCCACGCGACGAACGTGCTCAAGATGCCGATACCGATCGCCGCCACCGAAAGAGGGACCGCGCGCGCCGTAGTCGTAAAATCGCCCAATACCCGCGAATGTTCGCTGGGGCGGTTGCTCATGACGCCATTGCCCTCCGGCTGTGCCGCAGCACCGAATTCAGCGACTGCGCCAATTCGGGGCCAGACCGCTCGAGCTCGGTGCGATGCGCCAGTGCGAGTTTGCGAAGGATAGCGCGGCCGGCCGGCGTCAGCCGAACCCAAACTTCGCGCCTATCCCGGGCTCCGGGGCGCCGCACGATCGCGCCCGCAAGCTCGAGGCGGTTTACCAGTTCCACGGCGCTGTGGTGCTGAATGAACAATCTCGAGGCAATCTCCCGGATCGTCGGGTTGGCGCCCTCCGGCAGGCCGTGCACGGCAAGCAGCAGTTGATGTTGCCGCGCCTCAATGCCGTGTTCCTTCGCGGTAGCTTCGCTGAAATGGAGGAACCGCCGGATCTGCCTGCGGAACTCGGCCAGATCGCGATACTGGCCGGGAGTCAGATCGCCCGCTTTGCTCACATTTGTATCGTATCACGATCTATTATGGAAATTTCCACAGACGCGGCGTCGAAGGCGGGAAAGACTGTCGATAACCGCGCTTGAACTAAGCCGCTATCGCGGCAGAAGACCTCGTGGCACTCGACATGGTCCAGTCCCAGTCGCGTCGGCGAAGCTCCAAAGTGTGGCGGCAGCCGAGGGCCCGATGGCGGACATGGGCTAGAATTCGCTGGCGAGAATGCCGCGGCGCTCCAGCTCATCGAGGTACGCGTCGTCCGGTTGGGCGGCGGGCAATTCGAGGAAGCGGTCGGGGCCGGCGAGGTCGCGGGCGGCGGATTGGAGGGGCAAGGAAGCCTTACCTTCGGCGGCGACGATGACGATCTGGCCGGCGGTGAGGGCGGCGGCGGCAATGGGAGCGAGGTGCTCGCCGGCGGCGGCGGCATCCAGCACCTGGGTTATGGCGCCGCGCTCGAACAGAGCGCGCTCCAGACGGCTGGCGGCATCCCAGCCGGCGGCCATCCAGACGAGGGCGGCGGTGTGGCCGTGGCGCTCGGCGCGTTCGGCGGCGGTGACGGGTGCCGAGGGGTCGCCGGTAGCGGTGCGTCCGGGGTGGCGGGTGCGCGGGTCCGAGATCATTCCGGCGGCGATGGTTTCATTCGAGAGGGGATCGATGAGGATGAACGCGCCGGTGACGCGATTGCGGCGGTAGGGATCGACAAACAGGGGCTTGCGGGTTTCGACGACGACGGCGCCGATTTCGTTGAGCCGCAGTTCGGTGGCGGGCTCCTGGGCAAGCGTATTTACGTCGAAGCGGTAGCGGATGGCACGCACCCGGACCCGAACCTCCTGGGTGGTGTGCTTGATGAGGTAATCGCGTTTGAGATCGAGCGGCGTGTGGCTCATCCAGACCAGGCGGGCATCGAGGGTACGGGTGAGGAGGGGCGGGCAGGCCGGATCGACCAGCATGTCGCCGCGGCTGATATCGAGCTCGTCGTCGAGGCAGACGGCGACCGAGAGCGGAGCGAAGGCGCAGGGCAGGTCGCCATCGTAGGTGGCGATGGATTTGATGCGCGAAGTGCGTCCGGAAGGCAGCACCATGACGGTTTCGCCGGGGGTGAGAATGCCCGAGGCCACCTGGCCGGCGTAACCGCGGAAATTCTGGTCGGGGCGGATGACGCACTGCACGGGGAAGCGCATTTCGGCGAGATTGCGGTCGGCGGCGATAGGGGCGGTTTCCAGGTGGCTGAGAAGGCTCTCGCCGTGGAACCATGGCATGCGGGTGCTTCTCAAGACCACGTTATCGCCGAGCAGGGCGGAGATGGGAATGAAGATCAGGTCGTGAAGGCCCAGTGGAGCGGCGAAGCGGGTGAACTCCTGGCGGATGGCCTCGAAGACGTCCTGGCGCCAATCGACCAGATCCATTTTGTTGACCGCGGCCACGATGTGGGGAATGCCGAGCAGGGACGCAATGAAAGCGTGGCGGCGGGACTGCGGCAGCACGCCGTTGCGGGCGTCGACCAGCACGATGGCCAGATTGGCGGTGGAAGCGCCGGTGGCCATGTTGCGGGTGTACTGCTCGTGCCCGGGCGTATCGGCGATGATGAACTTGCGCCGGGGGGTTTCGAAATAGCGGTAGGCGACATCGATGGTGATGCCCTGCTCGCGTTCGGCGCGAAGGCCGTCGGTGAGGAGGGCGAAATCCACGCCGCCCGCGGTCTGGCTGGAGCGCGCCTGGGCGATCGACGCCAGTTGATCTTCGTAGACGCCCTTGGAATCGAACAGGAGCCGGCCGATTAGGGTGCTTTTGCCATCGTCGACGCTGCCGGCGGTGGAGAAGCGCAGCAGCTCTTTGTCCCGCTCCTGGTGAAGGAAGCTTTCGAGGGCCGCCTCGCGGTCGGGCGAAGGGGTGGCGCCGGGGGTTTGGGAGACGGCGGCCGGGCGCCAATCCCATAAGGGCGCGGGCGTGTCCATCAGAAATACCCTTCGCGCTTCTTCAATTCCATGGAGCCTTCGCGATCGTGATCGATGACGCGATTTTCCCGCTCGGAGCGGCGGAAAAGCATCATCTCCTGGATGATCTTGGGCAACGTGTCGGCCTGAGAGCGGATGGCTCCGGTGCAGGGCGTGCAACCGAGGGAGCGCATGCGGCACATGACGATTTCGGGCTCCTCGCCAGGGAGCAAGGGAATTTCGTGCTCCACCGGGATGAGCGAATCGCCGCGCACCACCATGCGGCGCGGGCGGGCGAAGTAGAGGGGCACGATGGGGATATTTTCCAGGTGAATGTACTGCCAGACGTCCATTTCGGTCCAATTGGAAAGGGGGAAGACGCGGATGCTCTCGCCCTTGTCAGTGTGGCTGTTGAAGAGGTTCCAGAGCTCGGGGCGCTGATTCTTGGGGTCCCACTGGCCGAAGGAATCGCGGAAGGAATAGACGCGTTCCTTGGCGCGGGATTTTTCCTCATCGCGGCGGGCGCCACCGAAGGCGGCATCGTAACCACCATCGGCCAGGGCGTCGAGCAGGGCACGGGTTTTGAGCAGGCCGCAGCACTTTTCGGTGCCGAGGCGGAACGGGCTGGCGCCCTGGGCGACGGCCTCGCGGTTGGTGTGAACGATGAGGCGAGCCCCGATGGCGGCGCAAAAGCGATCGCGGAACTCGACCATTTCGCGGAATTTATAGGTTGTGTCGACGTGCAGCAGCGGGAAGGGAATCTTGCCGGGATAAAAAGCCTTTTGCGCCAGGCGCACCATCACGGAAGAATCCTTGCCGATGGAATAAAGCATGACGGGGCGCTGAAACTCCGCCGTCACCTCGCGGAGGATGTGGATGCTCTCCGCCTCCAGGGCGCGCAAATGATTCAATACCAGGGGACTGCTCATAGGTTGGTATGCCGGCGTTGGCGGCGGGCATCTCCGCCAATCCGATCTGAAAGCGGCTCTTTCATTACTTTACCATCCTGGCGGGAGGGAGAAGCGATCCACGAGGGTGACCGGAAATGGGGAGCTGGCTTGGTGGCGACCGGATACGCGTGCGTTCGGACGACATCTGTGGCGCCCGCCACCGGTTAATTGTCGGCGAACGACTGGTTGTGGCCGCGCAGGGCTGCGGCGCGGGCCGGTGGACAGCTACTCGCCGCCATATTTTCCCTTGCAACGAATCACGTTCTGGCCCTTTCGTTCTGGGAGCTTACGGATCTCATCCCAGTATTCGTCGAGCACATCCGGGTCGATCTCAATCAGGCCAGGATAAAGCCGATCGCCGCCGCGCCTCTTGCATCCCGAGATCCAATACTGTTCGCCGGTGGCCGCATCGAAGTCGTTCGCTTTGAAGCCTTGCCCACCGAGCTTTCCAAAGCGGCGACCCTGATAATACACGTGATACACGGACTGACCGCTCCGGGAAGATGTCACGCGGCCAATGCGCGCAGGGCCGCTAATGCCGTCCCCCTTGAACTCGATGTACATGATCCTCGACTGCATAAGCGCTCCAATAAGCGATTCCAGAAACATTGTACTTCGCGCAGCGACTCACGGAAAAGGTCGCGGAAACGGGCTACTCCACAGCAAATAAAACACCGGGGGATTGCGATATACTATTATCTTACTTGGGGGTGGATCTTCTCGAGTAGCGGACGAGCCTCAATCCTGGACGTCGGCATCCTGGCAGCACGGGAGGCGTTTGGGGCTGTTTTTTCGCTTTTTTTCCCCACTGCGTGCAGGATTTGCGAGCAGCCTGTTGAGGAGGTTTCGCGGATTCCGGTTTGCCGGTCCTGCTTGAGCGAGCCGGGGCCGATGGAGGCGGAATACTTCTGTCGCGCCTGCGGGACGCCGTTTCAAAATCGATTTCCGCTGGATGAAGAAGGCCGTTGCGCGTTATGCCGCAACGGCCTTCGCGGTTTTGACGCGGCGTACTGCTATGGCGTCTACGGGGGTGTATTGCGCCGCCTGATTCACCTGTTCAAATACAGGAAGGTGCGCAGCCTGGAAGGGCCGCTGGCGGACTATCTGTTGCGGACATTGCCGCGGGAAGTGCGGTTCGACGCCATCGTGCCGGTGCCGCTGCACTGGCGGCGGCGTTGGCGGCGCGGCTTCAACCAGTGCGAACTGCTGGCGCGGGAGGTTTCGCGAAGAACCGGGATTCCGGTAGCGAAGGCTTTGCGGCGGCCGCGGGCTTCAAAGGCCCAGGCCGGGCTCACGTTGGCGGCGCGACGGCACAACGTCAAGACGGGCTCGTTCTCGGTCGCGGCGGATGTGGCCGGACAAAGCGTCCTCCTGGTGGACGACGTTTTGACCACGGGATCGACGGCGGCTGCGTGCGCGCTGGCGCTGAAACGGGCCGGTGCGTTGCGTGTGTCGGTGATAACGGTGGCGCGGGCGGACCGGCCATGGCAAATGGCGCCGAACTCGCGCGCGGCGACAGGAGAGGGACCTGCCGGATATGGCCAGTGATCGACTGCAGCAACCTGTACTGGTGCTCAATGCCAGCTATGAACCGATCAATATCTGCGCGGTGCGGCGCGCGTTGGTGCTGGTGCTGAAGGGAGTGGCGTCGGCGGAAGAGGAATCGGTGCAATCGATTCACTCCTCGCGGGCGGCGATCCGGCTGCCTTCGGTGATCCGGTTGCTGGAGTATCGCCGAATTCCACACCAGACGCGGGCCTTGTCGCGAAAGAACATTCTGATGCGCGACCGGTACACGTGCCAATATTGTCATCGCACGATGCCCAGCGGGGAGTTGACGCTGGATCACGTGATTCCGCGGTCACGGGCGGGAGAGTCGGCGTGGGAGAACCTGGTGGCGTGCTGCAATCCCTGCAATAACAGGAAAGGCAATCGGACTCCGGAAGAAGCGGGGATGAAACTGCTGCGGCTGCCGCGGCCGTTCAGTCTGCACACCAGCCGGCACCTGATGCGCATGTTGGGCAAGGGCGATGCCCAATGGCGCAAGTACTTGTTTTATTAAGTACAATGAGGCGGCGCGGCAGGTAGCGTAACATACCAGCGGACAGGTACAATCCGGGAAGGGAAAGGCTGGCTGTGAAATGAAGAAGCTAATGATTGCCGCGGGGCTCGTTTCGGGAATGGCGTTTTCGGCGCTGGCTGCCGACTATTCCGGGTACATTATCGACGACAGTTGTGCCGCTAAGAAGGCGATGCGGGGCAACGTAGGGTGCGCGCAAAGCTGTATCAAGCGTGGGGCCAAGGCGGTGCTGGTGACCGACGACGGCACGATTTACAAGATTACCGAACAGGACAAAGTGGTTCCGGAGGCCGGTAAGAAGGTGACCATCAGCGGCACTTTGACCGGCGATACGATTTCGGTCGGTTCCGTAAAGGAACAGTAAGAGGCGGTTGGGTCCGCTATTCGGACCCAACCATTTCCCGCATCTCGCGGACCAGCTTCTGGAGCGTGGTCGCGTATCCGTTCAGCTCGGTTCCGGCGGACGCGCCCTCTTCGGCGGAGGCGGCGGTTCGTTGGGTAACCTGTTCCATCTGGGTGACGGCGCGGGCGATCTGTTCCATACCGTGGGCCTGTTCCTGGCTCCCGACATTGACTTCGTCCACGAGTACTTTGACTTGGCTGGAGCTTTCCGTCATATGGCGAACGGCCCCGGCCATTTGATTCAGACGTTCATTGCCATCGTGAGAGGTGGCGATGGACTCCTCGATCAGCCCGGCGGTATCTTTGGCAGCCTGGGCGCACCGCTGGGCGAGGTTGCGGACTTCGTCCGCCACCACGGCAAATCCCAGGCCGGCTTCGCCGGCGCGGGCCGCTTCGACTGCCGCATTGAGCGCCAGGATATTGGTTTGGAAGGCAATTTCGTCGATCACTTTGATAATGCGGGCGATCTTATTGCTGGACGCGTCGATTTCCTGCATTTTTTCCATCGTGCGGTCGAGAGTGTGGTTCACCTCGGTACCGGCTTGTTCGGACTGTTGCATGAGGTCGGCAACCTGTTTGGTATGATCGGCGTTCTTGCGAGTGATGGAGGCGATCTCCTCCGTGGATGCGGAGGTTTCCTGGAGCGACGCAGCTTGCTCGGAGGCACCTTGAGCCAGCGACTGGCTGGAAGCGGAAACCTGTTTAGAGGCATGGGAAACGTGGTCCGCGGATTCGGCGATGTTGCTGGCGAAGCCGCGCAGGTCCGCATTGGCTTTGCGAACGATCCAAAGCACGCCGCCGCCCACGGCGACGATTAGTAACGCGAGAGCCATGGTGCCCAGGGTGGCGCGGGTGGATCTGGAAGCGGCATCTGCCGAAGTGGAGGCCAGTTCGGCGCTTTGACGCTCCACCAGCGACGCGGCCTGGCGGCCGATGTCTTCCAGTTGCGGTTGTACTTTCTGGTTGAAGATCTGCAGCGCGACGTCCAACTGCTGGCGAGCCACCGTCTGGCTGAGCTCTTGTTGGGCTTCTTCGACCGCCGACGCCTGTTGCATGACGGAACGGATCAGGGAAGTCGCCTCGGACGTCTCAGCCGTTTTTTCCAGTTCGCCCAGGGCCGCGCGGAGCGCCTGGTCCTGGGTTTGAAATTCGGACAGATTCTGATTCGCGCGGCTTTGGTCGCCGAGTACCGCCGAAAGGGCGGTAGCCCGCCCCAGGCTGGTCATCTCCGAGGCCGCAGTGGCTACCTTGCCGGCCAGGTACTGATTCCGCGCCACGCCGTCGGCGGCGTGTTTCAGATCGGCGTTCAGCTCATGAACGATCAGGACCGCACTGCCTACGCTCAGCAAGGACAGTCCCAACATTACACCGAAACCAATCAATAATTTACGTGTCAGGCTCATGGATATCCTCTAAACTCAAAAAACGTCACATCTTAAAGGACAAACTCACCGGCGCCAGTGCCTTGACTGGTTTGCCTTCGGCTTTTACCGGGGTAAACTTCCATTTCTTCACTGCCGCGGTTGCGGCCTTGGTCAGGACCGGGTTTCCGCTGACAATGTTGACCTGCTCGACGGAACCGTCTTCCGCGATGACCGCTTCCATTTCCACCACTCCTTCAATTTTCAGTTGCCGGGCAATCGGCGGATAGTCGGGTGCAGGCTTCGACGTGAGATAGGCCAGCGCCTCAGACTTGGACAATTTCTTGAGATCGCCCTGCCCGTACACCGTCAGGTTAAAGCAGAATAGAACTGTCACTACGATTGGGAATGCTTTCATAGATCCTTCCGAAAATGTTGTCTGCACTCCATATCGGTTGAAGGCCGCCAGAGCTATAGTCCTGCACGAGAAAAAACGGCGGGGGTTTAGCCGGGAGACTTTAGAACGGCCGGAAGCGAGGGATTGTGCTGAGGGCCCGTATAATAATGTTGTAAGAGTTCGCCATGAAAAAACGTCTGGCCTACGGTTTCGCCAAGGTCTTACTGGTACTTTCGGTGCTCGTAGTGGTGTGGGAAGGCTCGTTCAATCCGGGCCAGCTCCGTCCGCACACACCCAACCAGACGTTGATCTTCTGGGCGGTCTACACGTTGATCTTCCTGCTGATGGTGGTACTGGGGTGGATCGTCTTCCGGGAGTTCGTCAAGCTTTACGTAGAACGGCAGAGCCATCGCGAAGGTTCTCATCTCAAGACCAAGCTGGTGGTGGGAGCGCTAACCCTGAGTACGGTACCGGTGTTCTTTCTGGTGCTGTTTAACTATCAGGTTCTAAATCGCAATCTGACCACCTGGTTTCGCGAGCCGCATAGCAACGAGCTGGAGGTTTTCAAGGGTATCGCCAAGACATTGGACAAGGAGATGGGCGACGAGACGGCGGCGCAGGCGGCGCTACTGGCGGCGCAGCCGGAAGTGCGGCAGTTGCTGGCTACGGGTGTTGCGGCGCCGGGGTTTCTGGAGCGGTTTTCGGTGGAGTACGAGCTGCAATCGGCGGCGGTATACGGGGTGGCGGGCACGGTTCCACTCGATTCGTTCGGTTCCGATCGTCCGCGCGCGCCCGACGATCGCCTGGTGGTGAAATCCTATCCGGTGCTGGACGGGCGGCGGGAGACGGGGCACGTCAAGGTCGCGGCCAAGATTCCGGGCGACCAGGCGGCGCACATGCGCATGATCGGGGAATGGGCGCGGGACTGGCAGCAGAGGTGGGATAGCTGGAAAGAGATCCGCCAGTTTTACCTGCTGCTCATGTCCTTGATTACATTATTCGTTCTGTTTGTGGCCATCTGGATCGCGCTGTTCGTGGCCAAGCAGATCAGTATCCCAATCACGGCGTTACTGGAGGGCGCCAGCCAGGTGCGCAGCGGCAACCTGGCGCACCGGGTGGAAGTGCGGGCGGCCGACGAGCTGGGTTCCCTGGTGCGGGCATTCAACCGGATGACGCAGGAACTGGAGGCCAACGGCCGCGAACTGGACCGGCGGCGGCGCTTCACCGAGGCGATTCTGGAGAGCATTCCCACCGGCGTGCTTTCGGTGGCGGCCGACGGCTCGATTCAGCGGGTGAACCGCGCCCTGGGGCGCATCTTTCCGGCGGAGCAGGTAGAGCGGGCCACGCGGCTGGAGGACCTGTTTACGCGCGAGGACACGGCCGAGATCCGCTACCTCATGAAGCGGGCGCGGCGGACGGGGCCTTCCTCGCGGCAACTGGAACTGCGCACGGCCGGCCGCAACCTGCAGTTGTCGGTGACGGTAGCGGCGATCGAGGAAAAGGCGACTAGCGGATACGTGGTGGTGCTGGAAGACACCAGCGAGCTGCTGCGGGCGCAGAAGGCGGCGGCCTGGCACGAAGTGGCGCGGCGGGTGGCTCACGAAATCAAGAACCCGTTGACGCCCATCGCGCTTTCGGCCGAGCGCATCGGGCGCCAGGTGGACCGGTTGGAGCTGGCCCAGCCGTCCTCGGGGATTCTGCGGGAGTGCGCGCAGACGATTTCGAAATCGGTGGAATCGGTGAAGACGCTGGTGGACGAATTCGCGCGTTTTGCCCGTTTTCCCTCGGCCCAGCCGGTGCGGGCCGACCTAAACGCGGTGGTGCGGGAAGCCCTGACCGTGTTCGAAGGGCGGCTCGAGGACGTGGCCATCCGCACTAGTTATGCGCCCGGGCTGGCGCCGGTGAACCTGGATCGCGAGCAGTTTATCCGGGCGGTGGTAAACCTGGTGGATAACGCCGCCGAGGCGATGCAGGATTCGCTGGTGAAGCGGTTGTACATTGCCACCCAGCCGGGCGTGGCGGAGACGGTGGAACTGGTGGTGGCCGATTCCGGCAGTGGGGTCAGCGCGGACGACAAGGAGAAACTTTTTCTGCCCTATTTTTCGACCAAGAACCGGGGCACGGGCCTCGGATTAGCGATTGTCAGCCACATTGTGGCGGAGCATCGCGGCCACATCCGGGTGGAGGACAACCAGCCGGTGGGAGCGCGTTTCACCATAGAGATTCCGGCGCTGGTGGAGATGGAGAGCGGGGAGGCGGCGCGACCGGCGCCGGTGAAGGCATGAGCGCGCCCAAGCAGAAGCCGCAGCGCATTCTGATTGTGGACGACGAGCCTGGGATACGCCAGTCCCTGGGCGGCGTGCTCGAAGACGAAGGCTACACGGCTCAATCGGTGGAAGATGGCGAGGCGTGCCTGGCGGCGCTGGCCGAAGGCGGTTTCGAGCTGGTGCTGCTGGATATCTGGCTGCCGGGCATGGACGGCATGGAGGTGCTGGAGCGGATTCAGGAGATGCCCTTCGACGAGCGTCCCCTGGTGGTGGTGATTTCCGGCCACGGCAGCATCGAGGCGGCGGTGCGCGCGACCAAACTGGGGGCCTTCGATTTTCTGGAGAAGCCGCTCTCGATCGAAAAGGTCATGCTGGTGGTGAAGAACGCGCTGGACCATCGCCGGCTGTCGCTCGAAAACCGCCGTCTGAAGCAGGACGCCCACACGCGCTATCACATCATCGGCGACAGCGTGCCCATGAAGGCGCTGCGGCAACAGTTGGCGTTGATGGCGGGCACCAACGGCCGGGTACTGATTTACGGCGAGAGCGGCACGGGGAAGGAACTGGTGGCGCACGCCATCCACGCCTCCAGCCCGCGGGCGGGTCAGGCGTTCGTGGAAGTCAACTGCGCCGCCATACCGGAGGAGCTGATCGAGAACGAGCTGTTCGGCCATGCGCGCGGGTTTCTGGCGGGTGCGCCGGAAGCCAAGGCCGGCAAGTTCGAGAAGGCCGACGGCGGCACCTTGTTTCTGGACGAAGTGGGCGACATGAGCCTGCGCACCCAGGCCAAAGTGCTGCGCGCGCTGGAGGAACAGCGCTTCGAACCGGTGGGCGCGGTGGAATCGATGCAGGTGGACGCGCGCGTGGTGGCGTCCACCAACAAACTGCTGGAGGAAGAAATCGACCGGGGCAACTTTCGCGAGGACCTGTTCTACCGGCTGAACGTGATTCCGTTTTTCGTGCCGCCGCTGCGCGACCGGCGCGAGGACATTCCGCTCCTGGCCGAGCACTTCCTGCGTGAATTCACCAGCGCCTACGGCCGCAAGCCCAAGGAGCTGACGCCGGAGGCTCTGGAGGTGTTGGTGGGATATAACTGGCCCGGCAACGTGCGGGAGCTCAAGAACCTGATCGAGCGCATCGTGATCATGAATCCGCAGGTGCGGGTGGATGCGCGCCACGTTCCGCTGCAGACGCCGCGCAGGCCGCAGGACCGCGCCGGCGAGCGGGTGGGCAGCCTGCAGGACGTGCGCGAAGCGGCCGAGCGGGAATACATCCTCAAGAAGCTGGAAGAAACCAGCGGCAACGTGACCCGCACGGCGGAACTGCTGGGCCTGGAGCGCAGCAACCTGTACCGCAAGATGAAGACGCTGGGGATCGAGCCGAAGTAGGGCGGTGGGATTGACGATCGCTCTTGTCGAGCCTGTCAGGCTGTTAGGGCGTGGGGCCGGTAGCCCGCGAAAAACGTCCCGCCGCTACTCGCAGCGCAGAGCCACCGTCGGGTCGATGCGCGAGGCTTTGCGCGCGGGCAGGTAGCCCGCCAGCGTTGCGGCAACAACTAGAGACACCGCGGCCACCGTCAGCGAGATTGGATCGTTGGGCTGAGCCTCGTAGAGAAACGATTTCAGCAACTTGGCCGCAAACAAGGCAGCGGGGATGCCGATGACGAGACCCGCGGCGGCGAGCAGCAGCACTTCGCGCAACACCATCCACACCACACGGCTGCGCGGTGCGCCCAGCGCCATGCGAATCCCGATTTCGCCCGTGCGGCGGGCGACGTGGTAGGACATGGCGCCATAGAGTCCCACGCAGGCGATCGCCAGCGCCAGCAGCGCGAAGCCGGTAGACAAGCGCGCGAATACCACCTCGCGGTTGATGGTAGCGTCGATCAACGCGCTCTGCGTCTGAATTTCGGAAACCGGCAGGCGCGGGTCGGCTTCGTGAATCAGCTCGCGCACAGTCCGAACGTAGCCCAGCGGATTGCCGGCCGTGCGCAGTTCATAGATCATGGCCTGCATCGGACCCCATAGGTTCGCGGTGTACGGAACGAACACCGTGGGACCGGGCTTCTCCCGGACGTCGCGGCCCACCAGCGCATTGCCGGACACGCCCACGATTTCGAAGGCGCACGTCGCGCAGTCATCCGGAGCCGTTAGGATCCGGCCGAGCGGATTGCGGTCGCCTAAGTTTTTCTGAGCGAATACCCGGTTGACCACGGCCACCAGGTGCGAGCTCGCCAGATGGCGCGGCTCGATTTCGCGGCCCACCAAAATCGGCGTTTCCATCGTCGTGAAAAACCCTGAGCCGACCGATACCATCAGGGCGGTTTTGAGCGTGGCGCCGTTTACGCTCACACCCGTCATCATTCTTCCCCCCACCAGCGCAAGATCGGAAAAGCTGGCGCTTCGCACGCCCGGAATGGAAGCGAAACGCGCTTGAAGATTGCGATAGAACGTGCCGATCTCAGGATCGCTATGGCCAGCCCGGCGGGCATTGAGCTTGAAGGTGAGCACGCTTTCGCGATTGAATCCGAGATCGATCGATTCCAGGCTCGCCAGGGTGCGAACGAACAATCCCGCGGCCACCAGAATCACCAGGCTGATGGCGATTTGCGCCACCATCAGTGCCCGGCTTAGCGTCAGGCGCCGCGCGCCGTGCGAGCGCGTGGCTGCGGTGCGCGATCCCTTGAGCGCGGGCATCGGATCGACTCGCGTGGATTCGAGCGCCGGCGACAGGCCGAACAGAATGCCCGTGACCATCGAAAGCGCCGCCACCACCGCCAGCACGTGCCAGTTCACTTCGGCGCGCAGCGTGAAATTCTCACTGCCGGCGGACAGCAGCAACGTCAGAAAGCGAATTCCCCACACGGCGAACGCGATTCCCAGCAGTCCGCCGATGGACGCCAGCATCACACTCTCGGTCAGCAGTTGACGGATGACACGCGCTCGTCCGGCGCCGATGCTGAGGCGCACGGCGATCTCGCGGCGGCGAGCGGTAGCGCGCGCCAGTTGGAGGTTGGCGATATTGGCGCAGGCGAGTGCGAGAATCAACGCCACCAGCGTGAGCAGGATCATCAGCGGCTTGGAGTACCGCAGGCGCACGCCAGAAAGGCCGCCGCTACCGTCGCGCACCACCAGCCGCGGAAGGTCGGCCCGGTTGCGCGCTCTGTTTACGGTGCGCATCCATTCCGAAAATTGCGGGCTCAGCGCAGCTTGCGCCTGTGCGATATCGACGCCGGGCCGCAGGCGCGCCAAGCCGATCACCCACTCAATGTCCGGGTTCGTAAACCAGACGCCAGCGGTATGGGAACCATCGCTATGCAGAAGCAGGAAGGCGTGAGCCGGAATATAGATGTCGGGATGCGCACCCGGATCGGCGCCGAAAAACTCCGGTGGCGCGACCCCGATTACCGTGAAGGGGAGACCGTCGATCAGGATCGATTGATGGACGGCGCCGGCGGGCGATCCGAAACGCCGCTGGCTTAGGGCAAAGCCGATGACGGCGACCGATGCCGCGCCGGCGCGATCGTCATCGGCCGTGATGAGCCGCCCGGCGGCCGGTGGAATGCCGAGGCCTTGGAAATAATTGCCGGTGACGTATTCGGTGCTGGCTATCTGGGCCTGGTTGCCGACCCGCAAGTGAAGCTCGCCCGCGCTTTGATATCCGAAAACGCTGGAGAAGATGGCGTCATTGCTGGCGAACATCTCCATCGCCGGATAGGAGAAGACGCTTCCGCCGAAGCCCTCTTTGGGTTCGAGGAAGCTGTCATCGTGGCGATTTAAGCCGTGACTTTCGTTTTCGTTGGTACGCCAACTCAAGGTCACCAGCCGTTCCGGATGCGCCACCGGCAGCGACCGCAGCAGGATGGCGTCCATAAAGCTGAAAATGGCGGTATTGGCGCCGATGCCCAAAGCCAGCGAGAGAACGGCGAGCGCGCTGAAGGCCTTGTTGGCGGCCATGGTGCGCAGGGCGTAGCGGATGTCCTGCAGCAGATGCTCCAGCAGCGTCCAGCCCCACGCCGCGCGCGTCTCTTCCTGCACGCGGGTGAGGTTGCCCAGATCGCGGCGGGCGGCGAGGCGCGCATCGGCGGCCGATCGTCCCAGGGCGATTTGCGACTCGGCCTCTTCTTCGAGGTGGAACTGCAGCTCCTCCTGGAGATCGGCCTCTTTGATGGGCCGTCGCGCCAGCCAGGTCAACTTGCGAAAGAACGATTTCATTGTCCCTCCTGTTCCGCGGGGTTCAAAACCAGCCCGATGGCGCGTGCAAGCGCCTCCCATTTCGACCGTTCGGCGGCCAGATGTTTGCGGCCCGCCGGCGTGAGGCGATAGTAACGAGCGCGTTTGCCCATTTCGGAAAGATCCCAGGAGGCGTCGATCCAGCCTTTCGCCTCCAAACGATGCAGCGCCGGGTATAGCGAGCCGCTTTCCACTTGCAGGAGATCCTCCGAAGTTCGCCGGATGTGTCTGGCGATGGCGTGTCCGTGGTTCCGCCCGGGTAGCAGGGTGCGAAGGATGAGGAGATCGAGGGTACCTTGCAGGAGTTCAGGACGCGATGGCCGGCCCGGCATGATATAGTCAGTCTACACAACATTCAGTAGAATGTCTACAGTATCCGGATCCACCCGATCGAATCCCTAGACAGACCCACGGATTCCTCCGGCGAGGCTATAATAATGCCGGCCATGCAACTCGCAATGCCGTTAGCCGCATCTGCCTTATGGGTGTCGGCTCTCCTGGCACAGTCCACCGCGGCGCCATCGGTAGAGATCAACTATCCCGGTCCGAACCCTAACCGATACATCAACCTCACCCTGGACGGTTTCTTGCCGCACGACTTGGCGGTCAACGGCCAAGGCGCTTCAGGGGAAATGGCCGGAATCCTTCTCGCCACGCTGCTCGAGACGGCGGGTTGGGGGCAGGTACCGGAAGACGACATATCGAGATATCTTGTAGGAATATACGGCGACGAAATCGTCACTCTGCCGCTTTCTGCGTTCCTGCCCCAGTCTCTCGATAACCGTGTGTGGGTGGTAACGGAGCGGGGTGGCAAACCTCTTTCTGCCTCGGAATCACCCTTGGTGATTGGCGTGGCTTCAGGCGGAGTGGTGGCCCTGAGAGTCAAACGGGTCCGGCATATTCGAGTGACGAACTTCGAAACCGAGCGGGTGGTCGAGGACGAGGAGTTTGGAGAATTATCGCAGCATGAAGCGGGTGACAGCCGCCGGACTTTATGGAATCGATATCTCAGGGTCGCAGGAATCTCAGCGATGATCGTTACGCGCGCCGCCGAAGGCCGGCTTGAAAATAGCGCGGTGCTGTTGTCGCGGGAGGTATCACAATGGAGCGACCGCCGCTTACTCGACTTGCTGGCCGGTTCGATGGCACCGGGAATCGCGCCGGACGCGGCCATCGCACGCGGTGGTGAGTTCACCGTGGTGCGCCTCGGATCGGGCAGATAAAGAGAGAGCGCGGGCCGCCGGAGGCCACGCTATAATCGAACCATGTTGACGCCCACCGAAAAGATCTGGCACAACGGCCGTTTCATCCGCTGGGAGGACGCCAGGATCCACGTATTGTCCCATGTGGTGCACTATGGCAGCTCGGTGTTTGAGGGCATCCGTTGCTACGCGACGCCCGCCGGTCCGGCCGTTTTCCGGCTGAGGGAGCACGTCCGCCGCATGTTCGATTCCGCCAAGATTTACCGCATGGAAGAGCTCGGCTACACCCGCGAGGAAATGGCCGAAGCCATTCTCGAAACCGTACGCGTCAATCGCATGGACGCCTGCTATATTCGCCCCGTGGCGTTGCGCGGCTATGGCGAGGTGGGCGTAAATCCGACGCACAACCCCATCGACACCTATATCGCGTGCTGGAGCTGGGGCAAGTATCTCGGTGAGGAAGCGTTGGCCAGCGGGGTGGACGTGTGTGTCTCAAGCTGGACCCGCATCGCTCCCAACACGCTGCCCGCGCTGGCCAAGGCCGGCGCCAATTACATGAATTCGCAGCTTATCAAGATGGAAGCCCTGGCCAACGGTTATAGCGAAGGCATCGCCCTCGATACCGGCGGCTACGTCAGCGAAGGCTCGGGCGAGAACATCTATGTAGTGCGCGACGGCCGCATCAGCACGCCGCCGATCGGTTCCAGCGCGCTGCCGGGGATCACTCGCGATACGGTTCTGACTCTCGCCCGCGAGCTGGAGATTCCGCTGGTCGAGACACTGGTGCCGCGCGAGTCGTTGTATATCGCCGACGAAGTCTTCTTTTCCGGCACGGCCGCCGAAATCACTCCCATCCGGTCGGTCGACAAGATCGTCATCGGCGCCGGGCGCCGCGGGCCGGTCACCGAAAAATTGCAGAAAGCGTTTTTCGCCATCGTCCACGGCGACACGCCCGACCGTCACGGCTGGCTTTCGCCGGTGCACGCGGCACAGGCGGCGTAAGGCGAGGGTTCGTGAAAAGGAGAAGGTGAATGAGGGCCCCCGGTGCGAACTGCGTGGTCTTCAAAAGCGCCGCCTTCAACACACCCACGCCGAAGGAATACTTTATTAACGATTGCTGCTTCGGAGACGATGTTGCCCGGTGGATGATGGCGAGCTACGTGCCCGAGGCTACCAAACGGTTGGCGAGCCGGGGCAGGAAGACTTTGGTTGGTTTTTCAACCTAGAGATCGCCGGGACGAAGCATAACGTAGTGATTGGCTATCGCCCTGAGCTAGACCATAGCCAGAGCGAGTGGATTTGCTGGATTGAGCGTACGGCGGGGCTGATCGCTACAGCCTTCGGGCGGCGCAAACACATCGCGCCAGAGGCCGTCGATGCAATCTACGGGGTCTTGTCGTCGTCCTCCCAGATCTCGGACGTCCGGGTATGCCGAAACAAGAGCTCTGACTTCTGTTCCTCGTGGGTCGGCCCGGTCTATGGCTTGCGGAGCCGTGCGAGGAGGGGAAAGATCGAATCGATGAACTGTTTCGGCGTGACGATGGCGGTTGGGCCGAAGGCCTTGGGAAAGTGTCTGATGTTGCCGGTCACGAGGTAGTCGGCGCCGGCGGCCTGTGCGCACTCCAGCAAACGGTTGTCCGGCTCGTCGTCTTCAACGACGGTGAGCGTCCGGGTGGGCTTGACCCGCAGGCTGGTCTTTCGAACGACGGCCAGAGACCGCGCGATGCGCTTTGGGGTAAGCTTCAGGCGGGGACGGTTCAGGACGTCCTTGTATTCCGCAAGGACCGCCTCAGAAACGCACATCAGAATTCTCTTATTGGCGGCGAGATCCAGGATGGCCGCAGGCAGGCCTTCGTCCCTGAGGCTGGCCGACACCACCACGTTGGTGTCGATCACCACCCGGATCATGCGACGGACTGCTTACGACTCTTTCTACGTTGGCCTCGACTGGCGGCAATTTCGCGATCGATGTCGCGCACACTCCACGAGCTGTTGCCGTTCCTCCTGGCCTCTTCGCGAATGGCCCGGTAGGCGGCAGGCGTGGGAGCGATGTTCCTGATGTAGTCGCGCACGCCCATGATGATAACGCTGGGTTTGCCGCGGCGATCCACCATGAAGCGTTCGTCCTTTTCGGACGCCCGCTCCAGGATTTGGCCGAGCTGAGTACGCGCGGTCAAGGCGGAAACCACGTTCTGAACGAGCTTGTTTTTGGTGTTTTGCACGGGCGATACCCTCAGCGCAAAATCTTTGAAATAATTAATTAGTTCGCTCTAATCGTACCAAACAGAAATGAACTCTCAAATAGCTGGAGTAACGAGTTGATCGCCGCCCTGCGCAGCCTGCTGCGAACTCCGGCCGCGGCGTTCGCCTGCCTCTTCACTCTCAGCTTGGGCGTGGCGGTTTCCACCGCCATGTACACGCTGCTCGACGCGCTGCTGTTGCGGCCACTGCCATATCCCAATGCCGAGCGGCTGGTGGAACTCGAGCCCGGTGTTTCCTGGGGCGATACGATCGATATCGAGGGCCACGCGCGCACCACATCCGCCATCGGCGCCTTCGGCAAGCGCACTTGGGGCTTCACCGATTCCAGCAGCGCGCCGGTGGAAGTGGTGATTTCCGGCATGGTGACCCACGGTTTTTTCCGGGCGCTCGGCGTGGCGCCGCGGCTGGGCGCCGGCTTTCGCGCATCCGATGAGATGGCTGGCTCGAATCGCGTAGCCTTGCTGAGCGATGCGTTTTGGCGCAAACGCTTCGCGGGGAGGCCCGATGCCGTCGGCCAGACATTTTCTCTGAACGATGTCGCCTATCGTGTCGCCGGCGTTCTACCGCTGGGTTTCCGCTTCCCCATGGACGGCGAAACCCCCGATCTCTATATCCCGCTAGATCGCGGCGACTATTGCTGCGACCGCTCCGTTCGCACCTTGGGCGGAGTAGCGCGTCTGGGGCCGGGCGTTTCCCGCGCCACGGCCCGCGCCGAATGGGAAGCCCTATGCGGAACCCGGTTCGAGCTGGTGAGCTTGCAGCGCGGCTTTCTGGGCGACAGCGCGCGCCCGCTGCTATTGCTGAGCCTGGCGGCTGGGCTTGGGCTGGTGCTGGCCGCCGTCAACGCGGCGGGTATCCTATTGGCGGCCGCGGCGCGCCGGCTTCGGGAATCCGCCATCCGTTTGAGCTTGGGCGCCAGCCGTCCGCGCCTGGCAGCCGAATACGCGGCGCGCGGTCTATGGTTGGGCCTGGCGGCCGGGTTGGCGGGGCTGTCGCTTGCCGCGCTGGCACTTTCGCTCGCGCGGCACATTCCGGCTCTGGCCGATCCACTCGGCGCGTACCGCGGAATCAGCCCATTGGGAATCGGCCCGCCGATGGCTGCATTTGCCAGTGTGACGGCGCTGGCCGCCGCCGTGTCGGCATCGCTGGCGCCGCTGTGGCTGTTGCGTGAGGCCGCGACTGAGTCTCTGCTTCGCCGCGGCGCCGCTTCTTCGCCCGCCGCCGTGCGCGGCCGCGCCGTTTTGCTGACTGCCCAAGTGGCTCTCGCGGCGACCTTGCTCAGCGCCGGTGTGATGGTATTTGTCGAGCTGCGCGGAATTCTCCGGGCCGGCCCCGGCTTCCGCACCGGCCAGATCGTGGTCGCCGGCATCGGCCTTCCCGAAGCCCGCTACGACACGGATACAAGCATGATCGATTTTCATCGCCGCGCCATCGCGCGCCTGGCAGCCATCCCCGGCGTAACCGAAGCTGCCGGCGGCGCCGGAATCCCCTTTGGCCGCCGCGCCCGCTTCGAGCGCACCAACGAAAACCTGCCGCTGGCCCAGCGGCCGCGCGCCGTGGTGGGAGTGGCCAGCCCAGCGCTGTTAGGCCTGCTCGGCATCGCCGTCGTTCGGGGCAGGGGATTCACCTCTCTCGATCGCCTGGGCCAGCCTTATGTGGCTTTGGTCAACCGCAAGTTCGTCGAGCGCTACGGTTCCGGTGTGGGCGCCCGCCTGCGGGTGGGCTTCTGGAACGGCCACATGCGGCCCTGGCCGGAAGTGACGGTCGCCGGCGAAGTGGCCGATGCCCGCAACCTTGGGATCGACCGCGCCCCGGAGCCGGCCATCTATCTCTCCTCCCTGCAAGTGCCCATGGAAGGCTTTCTCTATTTCGTTCGCACTCCGCTCGGTGCGTCGAGCCTCGCCTCCCAATTTCGGCAGGCGGTTTGGAGCGAAGATCCGCGCCTGGAGCGCGTCACCCCGCGCCCGCTGGCGCCCGACGTGGAGCGCGGCCTGGAATCGCGCCGCGCCGTTCTCTGGCTGCTGGCAGGTTTCTCCACACTCGCTCTGGCTGTGGCCTCCGCCGGATTGGCCGCCGGCGTCGGAGCCTGGGTCACCGAATCCCAAACCGCGCTCGGCATTCGCATGGCCCTCGGCGAGACTCCTGCCGGCATCCTCGGCCTTGTCTTGGCCGCCGCATGGCGCATCGCCGGGGTGGGGTGGTTGCTCAGTCTCCCCGCCACTTTCTGGTTGTCCGCGTTGCTGCGCGCCTGGCAGCCCGGTTTTGAACGATTCCCGTGGCCCGCGTGCCTGGCCTCCTCCGGGTCGATTCTGGCCAGCGTCACTCTGGCTGCGCTGCCGGCCGCCTGGCGCGCGGCCAGGCTCGATCCCGCCGATCTCGTCCGCCGCGCAAACTGAGGAGCTGTGAAGAAATCTAGCCACCGATGAACACCGATAAACACCGATAAAAGAAACAAAGGTTTTATCTGCGTTCATCGATGTTCATCGGCGGCTAATATTGAATTTTTCACCGCACTTGAGCGGAAGCCGGGGCGCCGTCTACTTCGTTCTTCGCGGGGAGAACTTCCCCAACAGGTCCAGCAGGTGCTGGGCCGCCGGCGGAATGGGCGCGCCGCTCTGCAGAATCTGGCCGGTCGTCCAACGCTTGCCGTACAGTGCCGTATTCTCGTCCAGATCGGTGCGCAGCGTGGAACCGTCCAGCGATACGCCCGCGAATGCTCCGCGCGAGCGCGACCAAGATAGAATTTCCGCCATCATGAGCACGTCCGTCTGCGCGGTAGCGTCCCGGCCGACCGGACCGGCCGCGGCCGTCGCCTCGCCGCCGATGGTGAAGTGATCCTGCTCCAGCCTTTTCATGCCCCGCTCGTTCATTACCAGCAGCACCACGTCGGAGGACGAAAACCCGATTTGCAATCCGAAGCTGCCGCCTTCGATTCGTATCGCCGCCGGCGGTCCCCATCCGTCCGCATCCCGTCTGCGGCAGACGGCGAAGCCCTTGCCGTACTTTCCGCCGAACACGAACGCGCCTTTTTTCAGGCCCGGAACCAGGACCACGCACTCGGACTTGTCAAGCAGGCCCTGCGGGATGGAACGATCGGGCGTAGCCATGATCTCCGAAAACAGGCTGGCCGCGTCGGCGAGCCGTTCATCGCCTTTTCGCGTGTCTTTTTCATCCGCACCGGGAAGCAGCGCGCACCCCAGCGCGATCGTTACTGTGAGCTTGGTCAGTCGCATCTTTACATCGTAGCCCGGATGGTTGCCCGTTTCGATGGCCGGCCGCGAGCCGCGGCGCGCTGTCGCCGGCGCTGAGTGCGTTTCCGCACGCTTCCCGCCAGCCCATGGGTGTGTTGCATCCCGAACCAAGTCTTCCAGCTCCAAATGTCGCGTCGAGTCTCCGGACTCCCGAGGTCCTGAAATTTGGGTTGAGCCAGTTTCGGCGGCGAGAGGGTAGGACAGACCATCGTTTTTCGTGGTCTGTCGGGCGCTCTCCAGGCCCTAACAGCCTGACAGACGACAAAAAACGATCGCCTGTTCCACCTCTGGGTCGGGTCATTTTCCCTTGGCCGCTCAAAATGCCGGGGTGACCTCAGGAGGTTCGGAGTCTCCAAACTCCCGATGTGGCCCTTGTGTTTTCCTGGTACTAAGTACTCAGATTGCACACACGTATCGAGAGTACGCGATCGTAATTGCGAAACCGGGTAGTAAGGCAGATTGCCTGACACAACTGAGGTGAAATCGAAGCCGGAAACCGGTGGGACATACGAGCGTCTGCCCCACCCTGGACCAGCAAATCATGGCTCAGCCCGAACCCCACTACAACAGGAGTTCGGAGTCTCTCCTTGACCCTGGTTCGCCATGCTCGGCGGGCGCCGGCGGAAGTGCCGGCGCGACACCCTCGCTTGTTACCGAAGGGCCGCGGGTTTGCCGAGTGATGGCGCTCGATATCGGACGCGCCGAACTGACTAACGGCCGTGGCGGCCCGTGCTTGCCAGTACGAGACAGACAAGTACCTCTTTTTACTTATGCATGTCTCTCGTGTCAATATAAGAAGAAGGAAAACTTGCAAATGCCCAAACTACCGGTGAACCCTGAGATTATAGATGCCGCCATCCAGGGCTTTGAATATCAAAAGGCACAGATCGAAGCGAAGATCGCGGAACTGCGAGCGTTGCGGAGTGGAACATCCGTTTCACCCGAAAAGACGGCGGCAACGCCCAAGACAGGCAAGAGAGCGCTTAGCGTGGAGGCCAGAGAGCGAATCGCCGCCGCGCAACGCAAGCGCTGGGCCGCGACCCGCAAGGGAACGGCCACAGTCAAGGAGCCGAAGACGCGACGCCTGAGTGCCGCCGGCCGGAAAGCCATCATCGCCGCCACCAAGAAGCGGTGGGCCGCCGTGCGTGACGCCAAAGCCGCCGCCAACGCCTAACTGCGGGCCGCGAAGCACCCGGCCCGTGGTCTGTCGCGCGCCGCTATTGTCCGTAGTGCGGCTCGTCGGAGCGGAATGGGCTGGCCGGTAGCCCGGCGCCATTCATCAGGTTGCACGCCGGGTCGTCTTCCCAGGCATAACGCACGGCTATCGGTGTCTTCATCCGCGTGCTGGAAACCACCACCGTCTCGCCCTCGATGCGGGCGTCCGCCGGGACGAAGCTTCCATCGCTTCCCGCCACTGTGAACCCAGTCAACGCCTCGCCCCCTCTTGCGCCCAGACCGCCGGCATGCGTAAACCACACCCGTAGCGAATCGCCTTCGGCGGTAGCCGCGCGGTACAAGGGCCCGGAGTATTCGCCGTCTTTGCTGTAAGCCACGTGCAACGCCGCCAATGCCAGCCGCAGCCCCACCGCCTGCTTATTGGTGGGATGAATGTCGTTCGATTCCCCCACGTCGATGGCCACCGCCATGCCGGTCTTCGCCAGGCGCAGCGTTTCGGTTTGCGATTCGCGCAGCACCGGCCAAGAGATGTTGCTCTTGAAGTTTGCCAGTTGCACGAACAGAAACGGAAAATCGCCCTCGCCCCAGCGGTTGCGCCAGTCCTCGATCATGTCCGCGAACAGCTTGCGATAGCGATACGCATGCTCCTGGTTGGCGTTGGACTCGCCCTGATACCAGATCGCCCCGCGAATCGCGTACGGCGTCAGCGGCGCAATCATGGCGTTATACAAGCCCGCCGGCGTATATGGATGACCCGGCCCCTGCGGCTCTCCCGGCCGCGCCGGAGCGGTTGTTCCCTCCGCCTTGGCTTTGGCCGCGCCCTCGTTCCAGGCGGCCAACTGCTGGTCGTAGCGCGCTTTAGCGGCGGGATAATCGGCCAGAATCCTGGTCCAGTCGTCGAAGAGGAACTTCAGCGCCGGGTCGGCTTCCAGCGCTTCCCGGCTGGTCCAGGATTGCGCCGGCGTGCCGCCCCAATCGGATTCGATCAGCCCCACCGGAACATGCAACGTCTCCTGCAGATGGCGACCGAAGAAATACTCCACGGCGGAGAAATGCTCCGCGCTCTCCGGTGTCGAGACCTCCCACTGGCCCGTCACGTCGTCGGCCGGCTGCTCCGCTACCGTTTTCTTCACCTGAAACAGACGGATCATCGGATAACCGGCATGAGCGATTTCTTCCTCGTGCCGCATGGCGCGCCTGAGCGGAAACTCCATGTTCGACTGCCCCGAGCCCAGCCACACTTCGCCCACCAGCACGTCGCGCACGACCACCGTATTCGATCCCGCGACGGTCATCTCCAGCGGCCCGGCCACGGTCAGCGGTTTCAGCCATACCGCCCATTTGCCGCTGCCATCCGCCGCCGCGGCCGCCGTCTGCCCCTCCAGTTCCACGCGCACCGCTTCGCCCGCGTCGGCCGTGCCCCAGATGCGCACCGGCACGCCGGAGACCAGCACCATGTGATCGGAAATCAGCGACGGCAGCTTCACCGCCGCGTCCAGCGCGCCCGCCAGCGACAAGGCAATCAGACACTTGGCAATTCTACGCATGAGCAGCACCTCGTAAACCCAGATTCTAGCAATTGTGGGACAGACCATCTGGCCCGTACGGCCCCAGGGGTCGCTATTGGACCGACACCGTCACCCCGTTCTGGCTTGCGGCAGCGCCAAACGACACGACCATGGTTAATTGAGGCGATGCGTTCTCGATTCGACGCAGGTGGCGGGACGAACCAGGCAAACCTCAGTACTCGGGGACCTCCAGCTTCAAATCGCGAATCATCCGAAAGTGTTTGCGATTCCTGGTTGCGAGCGTGAGGCCCTCTTCGAGGGCAGTCGCGGCGATCAATTCGAGCGCCGTGATGGAAGAGAGTAGGCAGGCACCACCAAGGCTGTCCAGGTAGTCGGCGGCTTTGGCGCTTCCCCGCGTGAGGTCCACCATGATGTTGGTGTCAAGGAGGTACGCCATCGGATCACGCAGTTTCAGTAGCGTGGCCGGCGGATGCGGTCCTCGTACGTCACGCCATCTGGGATGTCGTCACGGTTGGCCCACATCCCGAACGCTGCAAATTCGCGAACGGACTTTGGCCGCTTTGGTGCGTCTTCCGCACGGACATGCACTTCGACTCTCGTGCCTTCGGCGAGTTTTACATCTTCCAGCGGCTTAAAGACGCCGTCCTCGTACGTAGCGGGAATCGTCATGGCCTTCTACTTCTCTATCCTCAATTGTAGCGTAGGTCGCCCGCGGAGCGCAGAATTGTCCAATACAAAATGATCCCGAAATCGCACACCGTTTCCAATACAGAACGATCCTGAAAGTTGGGATCTGCGAAGCTGCCAGGTGGATGCGAATTCGGGCTGAAGGGGACAGCATCCTATTTACAAATGTATGATCCCCCGCTGAATCGCGGCCGTGGCCGCCTGCGTCCGATCCTGCACGCCCAGCTTACTCAGAATGTTCTTCACGTGGTTCTTGACGGTGTGTTCGGCGATGCTCAGCGCATAGGCGATCTGCTTGTTGGCCATGCCCTGCACGATCAGCTCCAGCACCTGGATTTCGCGCGTGCTCAGGTCCGGACGCGGCATCTGCGCCGCCAAAGCTGCCGCCACCGCGGCCGGCAGGTACGACTGCCCGGCCATCACCGCCCGGATCGCCTTGAGTAACTCATCGTGCAGCACGTCCTTGGTGAGGTAGGCTTGAAACCCGGCCGCCAGCGCCCGCCGGATATCTTCGTCGCCGCCATAGGTGGTCAACGCCACCATGCGCGCCTGGGGAAACTCGGCCCGGATTATATTGGCCGCTTCCACTCCGCCCATCACCGGCATGCGCAGATCGAGCAGTGCCACGTCCGGCACGTGCTTGCGGAACAGTTCCACCGCCTGTTGCCCATTGGCGGCTTCCGCCACCACCGTCATGTCCGGCTGCATGTTGACAATAGTCGAAACTCCCACCCGTGCCACCAGGTGGTCTTCCCCCACCAGAACTCGCATCTTTCCGTTAGCCGTACTCATGGCAGCGGCACCTCGACCTCCACTTCGGTTCCCGATCCCGGCCGGCTGGCCAGGTGCAGCTCACCCCCCAAGCGTTGTGCCCGCTCCCGCATCCCCAGCAGGCCGAAGTGGCCGCCGTGGGAGGAAAACACGTCCCGCTCCTCGAAACCCGCCCCGTTGTCCACAATTCGCAGCCGCAGCTTCTTTTCCTCCATATCGAGCTTGATTCCGATGCGGCTGGCCGCCGCGTGCTTCAACACGTTTGTCACCGCCTCCTGCGCGATGCGGAGCAAGTGTTGCTCCATCTCCTGCGGCAGCGGATCCTGCGGGCCGGAGACCTCCACGCTGACCTTCAGCGGCGAGCCCGCCGTCCACATCCGCGCCCCGGATTCCAGCGCCGCCGAAAGATCCTGCCCCTCCAGCACCGAAGCCCGCAGGTCCATCACCGAGCGCCGCGCTTCGGTCAGCGAGTGCCGCGCCATGCGACGCGCCATGTCCAGGTGCTGGCGCGCCGTGCTCTTCTCGTCCGGCATGCACATGGCCACCGCGTCAAGCTGCGAGGAGATCCCCACGAAACCCTGCGCCAGCGTGTCGTGAATCTCCCGCGCCAGCCGCGCCCGCTCGTCCAGCACCAGCCCGAACCGGTAGCGGATCTGCCGCAGCCGCATCTGGTAGACCGCCCACGCCGCCGCCAGCAGCAATACCAAGATCAGCAGACGGAACCACACCGTTTCGTAGAAATACGGCAGCAGCACGAAAGCGAACGCTTGCTCGCTGGCCGGACCGCCCGGAATCCGCGCCCGCACCACGAACCGGTAACTCCCATGATTCAGGCTGTTGTAGTTGATCAGCCGGCGCGCCCCCGCGCTCACCCATTCCGGCTCCAGCCCTTCCAGCTTGTAGGAATACTCCACCCGCTCCGGAGCGCTCAAATGAATCGCCGTGTAGCGGAATTGCAGGCGCGAACTTGACGGCGGAAGGTTCGGCTGGCGCGACAGATCGAGAGGCTGGCCTCCGGCGGTCGCGTCCACCAGGTGTACCGCGGGGGCTGTCGGGGCCTGCCGGCGGGAACGCGGATCGTAGACCGCCAGCCCCCGGCTGGTGGTGAACCATAACCGCCCGTCCCGCATCAACCGCGCGCTATCGCCCACCGGGTACCCCGGCGCGCATTGCGCGCTGCGCAAACCGTCGTCCAAACCGTAGTTCAGCGGCTCCAGCTTGGGCCGTTTGCCCATGGCGAAATCCCAAAGCTGCGCCTTGGCCACGCGGCTGATGCCGCGCGTGGTGGCCAGCCACAACGATTCGCCATCGTCCGCGATGCCCGCCAGGTTATCGCTCAACAATCCATCGTGCTGCGTGAAGCGGTAGAATCGCCCGTCGCGAAAAGCGCTCAGCCCGCCTCCGAAAGTGGCGATCCACAGGGTTCCATCGCGGTCCTGGTAAAGCGCATGAATCGAGTTGCTGGCCAGCCCGTCCGACACCGTGAAAAGCCGGCGTTCGGCCCCATTGATCCACCACAGCCCTTTGCCGAACGTGCCCGCCCACAGGCTGCCGCCCCTGCCTTCGCAAAGGGTCACCACCGCGCTCGCCAATTGCGGCTCGGCTTCAATCGACAGGATCAGCTTTCCGTCCCGCAATTCTCCCAGCCCCAGCGGCGACGCCAGCCAGATCCGGCCCGCCGAATCCTCCAGCGTATCGAAAACCGTGCTTCGTCCCAACGGATCGGGCGGCGCGAAAACCACAAACCGCGAGCCCTCCAGCCGCGCCATACCGCGCCGCATCGCTACCAGCAGATCCCCGGAGCGCGTCTCCCGGATGGAATAGACTTCGTTGCTCGGCAGGCCGTCGCCGGTAGTGTAGAGCCTTGAGTTCCGAGCCACAAGATCCGGCCCGCCTTCGGCCGCCGCGCCGTCGGCCCCTTGAAACAACAGCAGGCCCGCATCGTGAAAACCCACCCAGATCCGGCCGGCATGGTCCTGAAATACCGTGTTGGGATTGTTGCTGGGCAGTCCCTCGGTGGTGCCGTAAGAACTGAAAAGATCGTCGCGATAACGGATCAGCCCGTTTCCATGTCCCACCCATAAATCGCCTTCACGGTCTTCGAACAGAGCGCGTACCGAATCGTGCTCGGCTCCGGCCCCGGAGTGTGGCGAAGCGAAACGCCCCGATTGAAATCGCCCCAGGCCGCCATTGGTGCCGGCCCAGAGATTCCCGCCGCGGTCGAGCCACAGCGCCCGCACCGGCAGGTCCGGCAGCCCGTCCCGCTGGTCGTAGAGCCGGATTTCGCCCGTGGCCGATCGCAACATCACACCCATAGAGCCCGCCAGCCACAGGTTCCCGCTCGCATCTCCGGTCATGTCGCTTACAATCTCGCCCTTCAATTCCGCGGCGGTGATCACGGCAACGTATCTGCCGCCTTCGAGGCGCCCCACGCCGCTAAAGCCGGCCACCCATATCCGGTGCTCCCGGTCTTCCATCACCGCCCGCACCGAGGTCACCGGAAACTGGCTGCAGGGAACATAGTTGGTAAAATGCCCGTCTTCGAAGCGGCTCAGCGCCACGCCCGCCACCACCCAAAGCCTGCCGCCGGAATCGACCATCAGACTATTGACGGCGTTGTCCACCAACCCGTCCCGCGCGGTGTACGTGCGAAACCGCTTGTCGCGGTACAGCACCAGCCCATCCGGCGTGCCGATCCACAGGGAACCGTCCGGCGCCGCCGCCAGCGCGGTGATGGAGTTGGAAGGCAAATCGCCCCTGGCGCTGTTGAAGGTCGCAAACTCGTAGCCATCGAACCGCGCCAGGCCGTCGTCGGTGCCGATCCATAGGTACCCGTCGGCGGTCTGCGCGATGGCCCGCACCGTGTCTTGCGGCAGCCCCTGCTCCTGCGTCCAGCTCGTCCGCGAATACTGCGTCAGTCCCTTGTGCGGATCGAGCCCCCAGGCAGTCGACACCCACACCGCCGTCGCCAGCACCGCCGATAAGACGCAGCCACGATTGGTCACAGCTTTCCTATTCCAGTAACCAGTATAGGTTCGCGCTCCCGGGCTTCGATATAGCCCGGATTGGCCAGTGGCCGCGTCCTTCGTGAAACGCCCCTATCGCCGGTCTGCATAAGTCGTGGGGCGGGCGGTTTTGCCCGCAGCCGCCTTTAAGGCGGCTCTTTTCGCGGTGTGGCGGGTCTTCCTGCCGGGCGAGAGCCGGCTGAAAGCCGGCTGCAGCCAGAATTGGCTGCCCCACTATAAATCTATTCATGGTGTATTTTTTCTGCGATTCGTGCGAGTTCTATGCAGTTTTGCCACTATAATTAATGTTTAAGCTGATTATGCTGCTGCGATTTCGGTTCTCAAATTTTCGCTCATTCCGGGACCAGCAGGAGCTTTCCATGATCGCCGGCCCATTTAAGGATGGGGCTGACACTGTACGCCATCCGCCCGGCACCGGCGAGGGCGTGCTGCCGGTTGCCGCCATCTATGGTGCGAACGCCTCCGGCAAAACGAACGTCGTCCTGGCAATGCGATCCATGGCAAGCGTCGTCAGGGATTCGCACGCCCGCTGGGAACCCGACAAGCCCATTCGGCTTGAGCCCTTTGCCGGCCAGTCGAATACGCCGAGCACGTTTTCAGCGGATTTTCTATTAGGAGGCGTCCGTTATCAGTATGGGTTCTCGCTCAGCCCTGAAGCAGTTGTTGACGAATGGATGTACGCCTACCCATCCGGCAAGAAACAGACCTGGTTTAAGCGGGAGCGGAACAAGCCGATCTCATTTAGCACCAAGTTACAAGGCGAGAATCGCACAATTGAGCGCCTGACTCGTCCGAACAGCTTGTTTTTGTCGGCTGCCGCGCAGAATAACCACAAGGCGCTATTGCCAAGCTACCTTTGGTTTTCCAGCTCTCTATCGTACATGACGGAGCAGCGATCAGTGACTGACGCGCACGCGAAAGCACTATACGAGGACCCGGATCTACGAGCGAGGTTAGGCCGAATGCTCTCGGTGGCGGATATGGGCATCAACGACTTGAGCGTCCGGAAGGTGGACGCGACTGCGCTAACAAAGTCGCCCTTCATGCAAGCCGCCAATAACTTGGCATTTGAGCCGGAGAGAGAAGTCCAGTTCTTACATCGGATAGGCGAGTCGACTCTGCCTTTTGACGAAGCTCAGGAGTCTAAGGGCACTATTGCCTTCTTGTGCCTGCTTCACCCGGTGCTTCAGGCCCTCAAGGATGGCGGAATCGTTTTCGTGGATGAGTTGGACGAAAGCTTACATCCGCTTCTTGCCATCGAGGTGATTCGGCAGTTCAGCGAAACTGCCAGCAATCCCGACGGCGCCCAGCTCATCTTCAACACTCACGACACCAACCTGCTCGGCGCGGGCGTGCTCCGGCGCGACGAAATCTGGTTCACCGAGAAGCGGCAGGACGGCGCCAGCCAACTCTATCCCCTAACAGACTTCAAGCCAAGGAAGCAAGAGAACCTTGCTACCGGTTACCTGCAGGGGCGGTACGGCGCGATTCCGTTCCTCAATCCCGATACCTTCCTCAGAGACGGGGGTGAAGAACAGAGATAGCCTCCGTCGCCGCAAGAGCTTCCGGGAGCCTCGCGCGCGCTTCCTGATTGTCTGCGAAGGCGAAGTGACCGAACCGACCTACTTCAAAGACATCCGCCACAGAGAGCGGGGCATCATCGAACTGGAGATTGTTCCGGCTGGCGTCCCCAAGACTGTGGTCGAGCGGGCCGTCCAACTGAAAAAGGGATCGGAACGCGACGCCCGAAAAGACGAGAACCTCCGATACGACCACGTCCGGTGCGTCTTTGACGTCGATGCGCACCCGTTCCTGGCCGAAGCGAAAGAGCAGGCGCGGGCGAACGCAATTGAGATCGCCGTCTCCAATCCCTGTTTTGAGCTGTGGTTTCTACTCCATTTTAAGGATCAAACCGCGCACATCGAGCGGCACAAAGTGCAGCACCAATGCGGCGAACATATGCCCGGCTACCAGAAGGTCCCGCCTTGCGATACTCTGATGCCGCTTCGGGATGCTGCGATCGAACGAGCCATTCAACTTGATAACTGGCATGCGACGCGCGACACCGTCGGGGGCAATCCGTCGACGGGAGTTTACCGCCTGATCCAGCAGATCACGGACGCGTGCCGACCTCCCGGATAGGCCCCTGGCGCCACTTGGCACGAGCCTTCGCAATTACGATCGCGTACGCGTGCAACCGTTCCCTGGCGGTCGCGGCTCGGTTTGATGCCCTTACCGGGCCGCGACCGCAAGGGAGCGGTTGCGCGCCGGCTCAGAACCCGAAATCCCAGGGCAATACCGTCGGCATCTGAAATAGATTAGTGCCGAACAGCAGCGCGGACAGGTTGTTCGGATTCGGAATCGACCCTCCGTCGGCGCCCAGAAATCCGGCGATCTGGCCCTGTGCGTCCAGGCTGATCGCTAGCGCGTCTAGCCCTGGCAACTGAATCGTGCTCCCGCCCAGGCTCACAAACAGGACCAGGAACGGGTGCGGGTTCTGCGGCAAACTCGGATCCAGGCCGAGGGCGATGTCGTGGCGATATTCCCACGTGCTGCCCATCAAATTGCCGGCCCGAATCAAGGCGCTATTGGCCGGGTTGATCACGGTCATATCGGCGCGCGCGAACTGCACCAGCACCGGCCGCGCCACCATGCCGGGGAGCGGCGAAACCTGCAGGTGCGGCGCAAACGCGATCTCGTCGCCCTCGATCCCCAGCCATTCTATGTTTTCCAGCACGTCCTGAATCGCCATCGCCCCGTTCACCGTCACCGTCAGTACCGGCTGCCCCGGCAGCACATAATCCTGATTGAACGTAGTCCCCGCGTTCAGCAGCGGCGGGCTGCGCAGGCCCAGCACGTCGTCGATGAAGCTGGTATACGACGGGCTCCAGCGCGCAATATCCACCGTGCTGGCGCCGCCCACGTTGAGCGCCGCCGCGCGCACCGCCGGTTCCAGCGCTGTAAATATGGTGCCGTACATGGAGCCCAGCGATTGGCCGCCGTAATAAATATGCCCAGCGTCCAGGTCCGCGGTTCCGTCGCCGTCCACGTCCAGCCCCTGCTGAATCACCCGCACCAGTTGCATCAGATCCACCACCGTCTGGCGGAAGCAATCGCGCATGCCGTAGGAAATCGGCGTGATCAGCACGCAGCCTTCTTCGGAATCGATGGTGCCGTCGCCGTTCAAATCCACCCCGCGCCCGCCGGCGGTGAGGGTCGTGCTGTTGCCCTGGTTATCCACCATCGTCACCGTGCTGAGGTTGCCGAAGCCGTGCCCCACCGCGTCGATGGCGATCACCGCGAAACCCGCCCGCGCCAACGTGGGTGCCACCGCCGTCGGCCCTCCCCAGCGGCTGTCTCCGAACCCGTGCCCGAAAATCACCACCGGGTAACCCGCGGCCGGCTTCGGCGTCGAAGGCAGCAGTGCGTTGAAGTAGACGATGTTGTTGTCGGCCGGAATATTCAGGTCCGGCCCCGAAGGCACGGGCGCGATCGACGCATCGGCTCCCAAGAAGTTCGGCGAAAGGTAATAGCCGATGGCCAGCGTTCCCAGCCCGGCCAGCAGCGTATTGTTCAGCGGCAGCGAAAGGCTCGAGAACGCTAGCGGGTTGGTCCCGGTCTGTTCGTTCAGGGTGATCTCGGCCAGATTGGGAACCGGGAAGACGCCGTTCGGGAGCACCGTCGCCTGGGGCGCGACCGCGTTCACCACCTGCCGCGCGTGCTCCAGCCAGATGGTGGCGCTCATAGTGGTAAACACCGCCGCCGCCACCAGGTGTTGCGTGCCCAGCGTGGGCGCGATGGTGCTTAGGCTCCCGGCCAGTGCGCCGCAATACGCCGTCATCCCTACCAGGCAGGCCTGGAATGCCGGCGCCGCCGCCACCGCGTTGCCGGCCGTATCCTGAACCGCGTCCGTCACCACGATGGCGTATTGGCGGTGCTGGTCGAGCGCCGAATACGGCTTGGCGTAAAGCGTGTTGGTGGTGGGGTCCCACACCGCCTGGTCGATTGTGATTACCTGCCCCACCTGGTGGATGCCGGGCTCTTCGGCGGTCAGGTTGTTCAGCGCCACGAAATAAATTCCCGCCGCCGCCGTCGCCGTATTGATCGGTCCGGAAAAGCTGACGTTCAGCCTTGCCCGCACGCTGAAGCCGTCCAGTTGTTCGAGCAGGCCGGTTTCCTGGCACGAGGTGTATGCGGTAGCGCACGGCGGCAGCGGCAGGTTGAGCCGCTTGCCGGTGTGCTGCATGGGATCGGGGGTGGTCAGATAGTCGGTCGGGAACGGCCCCGTCGAAGGGGTCGCCGGATCGAACAGTACGGTGGTGCCCGCCGCCAGCGATTGCGCGGCAAGTACGGTAGCCAGTCCCAGAACCGGAAAACGAGTCATATCCCCCGATCATACCTTGCTACGCCGGTGGGGCAGACCATCTATCGTCTTATGTGGTCCGCCCCGCAATTGGCGGCGTCAAACTTCTGACGATTATCCCTCGCCGTCAAGACGCCGACACTCCTGCCTGCTTCTATCCTTCTGAAAAGACTATCGGCCCCACACGGCTACCGAGTTGCATTCCAGGAACTCTATGGCCGCCGCCCCTCAGAGCACCACCACTCAAAACCTCCGGGAATTCAGGCAACCGCCGCCCGCCCGCCTAAGCCGGGGTGGTCTCGACGCCGGGCTCCTCGCCGGCATTGTCGTCGCCACCGTTGCCCTGGTGGCCGGCATCGCCGTCACCGGCGTCGGCGCGCATTACTTTTTTCAACCCACCGGGGCTCTGATCGTGGTAGGCGGAACTTTCGGGGTCATGCTGATCACTACTCCGCTCCCCGCGCTGCTTTATGCCTTACGGCGCACGCTCGGTCTGTTTTCGACGGAAGCTTCGCCCCACCGGGAAGCGCTGATCGAAGAAATTGTCTGGTACGCCAGAGCCGTCCGGATTAAGGGCATGCTCGCCATCGAGCCGGCCATCGACCGGGTGAGCCACAGCTTCCTCCGGGACGCCCTGCTCTTTGCCATGGACGCCAAGGATCGCACCCTGTTGCAGTCCGCCCTCGAGAACCGCATCCGGCTCTGTGAGAGACAAACCGAAACCGCCGCCAAAGTGCTCGAAGTCGCCGGAGGATTCGCTCCCACCATCGGTGTGATGGGCACCGTGGTCGGCCTCATCGACGTCCTCCGCCAATTCTCCAGCCTGGCCGCGATTGCCTCCGGCGTCGGAGCCGCTTTCACTTCGACCATATACGGCCTGGCGCTGGCAAACCTGGTGCTGCTGCCGGCGGCGCACCGCCTTCGCGCCCGCGCCGCCGAAATATTCGATCTTCAGGAGTTGATGGCCGAAGGCACTCTGTGCCTGTTTGACGGGATGCATCCGATGCTCGTCCGCCAGCGCCTGGAATCCTTCCTCAATGCCGCACCGGTCCGGGACCGCTCTCTCCCGGTCCTCGAATCCGCCTCCTGACCCGCGCCAGTATGAAGCCGAAATATCTCGAAAGCCCGCCCAATCAACGCGACCGATGGATGGTCAGCTACGTGGATGTGCTGACCATTCTTCTGATCTTCTTCATGGTTGGAGCCGCCAGGAGTCTCGAGGTTCCGCCCGTGCGCGCCGTGGCTCCCGCTCCAAGTTCCCCGGCGCCGCCGGAACCGGACCGCGGCCGCGCCAACCTGGTTCGGGCCCAGGAACTTCTCAGAAGGCGCGGCCTGGAACCGAAGCTCGAAGCGCGGGGCCTAGTCATCAGCATGCCGCAGGTAGTTCTCTTCTCCTCCGGCGACGACTCCGTCAGTCCCCGGGCTCTACCCACCATCGCGCGAATTGCCGATGTGCTCCGCGATATCCCCAATCGGGTGCGCCTCATCGGCCATGCCGACACGGTTCCCATCCACAATCGCCGTTTCGGCAACAACTGGGAGCTTTCGATGGCGCGCAGCCGGAAAATCCTGGCGCTGTTGGCCGGCCGCTACGCCGTTCCGGAGTCGCGTCTCTCGGTGGCAAGCTACGGTCCCTATCGCCCGGCGGCTCCCAACGACACCAGCGATGGCCGGGCATCGAACCGGCGCGTCGAGATCGTGATTCTGGATGAGACCCAGCCGGAGAATCCTCAAGTGGAGTGATTCGAAGTTGGCCGGGCAGCGGGACGCGCCGCCGCGGTGATAACGTGAATGGGTCCCCATGAGAGTTGCTGTCGCCCAAACCGGCTCCGTCCTATTCGACACTCCGGCCACCCTTCTCCGCGTCGAGCGTCTCGCCCGTGCTGCTTGTTCGGATGGCGCCCGCCTGGTTGTGTTTCCGGAGGCCCTCCTCGGGGGCTATCCGAAAGCGCTCGCCTTTGGGGCTACCGTGGGTAATCGCACGCCGGAAGGGCGCGAGTTGTTCCTGCGCTACGCGAAGGCTTCGATCGTCTGCCCCGGCATCGAAACCGATTTGCTGGCCGGTTGGGCCGCCGAGCTCAATCTGCACCTCGTCATCGGCGTGGTGGAGCGGTCCGGCGGCACGCTCTATTGTTCCAGCCTGCTCTTCTCCCCGGATGGCGGGCTCGTTTCCAAACATCGGAAGTTGATGCCGACCGGTAGTGAGCGTCTCCTTTGGGGGTTGGGAGACGGCTCGACCATCGAGGTCTCCCAAACCGGGATCGGCCGCATCGGCACGGCGATCTGCTGGGAAAACTATATGCCGCTGTACCGCCAGCACCTTTACCAGCAGGGCGTACAACTCTGGTGCGCGCCTACCGTGGACGCCCGGGAAATCTGGCGGGCCAGTATGCGGCACATTGCCTACGAAGGCCGCTGCTTTGTCCTCAGCGCTTGCCAGTACCTGACCAAACAGGATTGGCCAGACGACTTGCGGGAGGCCGGCGGCACCATCGACGGCCGGAGCCTGGTGGTTTCTCCCATGGGAGAAGTCGTTGCCGGCCCTCTTTCCGGCGAGGGCCTCATCTTCGCCGATATCGACCTCGACGACATCCCTCGGGGGAAGTTCGACCTGGATGTAGCCGGCCACTATAGCCGGCCGGATGTCTTTTCCTTTCAAGTGCGCGAAAAACCGTAAGACGCGTACCTCACCGGTCGATCGCGAACACGGCGCACGCACTCTTCTGTGCCGTCTCGAGACTCGGAGTTCCCTAGAGCGGGCTGGCTTGCTTTTGCGGCAGCCATCGGGTCAGCGCCTCGCGCAGCTCGTTCAGATTCACGGGCTTGGTAATGTAGCCGTTCATCCCCGCTTCCTGGCACTTTTCGCGAGTCCCCGCCATGGCGTCGGCCGTGATCGCAACCACCGCAACCGGCGGCGCCGAGCCTTCGCGCCTCCGGATTTGGCGGGTGGCTTCGTAACCATCCATCTCGGGCATCTGGCAGTCCATCAGGACCAACCCGTAAGGCGCCAGCGCGCACATCTCCACAGCCTCCCGGCCGTTGGTCGCTACGTCGGCCTCCAGACCGAGACGTTCCAGCAACCGGCAGACGACTTTCTGATTGACGGGATTGTCTTCCGCCACCAGGATCCGGCTGGCACACGCGGCGAACTGCCCGCTCATCGAGCGTCTTGAATCCGCCGCCTTCGATTCGGCTCCGCGGCTGGTCAAAGGCTCTCTTCCCTGTCGCCTGGCCCAGACACCCGTCAGGGCCTCGAGCAGTTGCGACTGGCGGACCGGTTTGCTCAGACACACGTCGATGACGCCGCCCTGTATCTGGCTGATCTCCTGGTACTGCCCGATCGAGCTCAACATAATAATGGCGCAATCGCTCAGCCGCGGTTCGGCTTGAATCGTCCGCGCGATTCGAATCCCGTCGCCTTGCCCTATCGGACAGTCGAGAAGCACGAATCGATAGGGATCGCCAGCCGCTTCGGCTGCCCGCATCGATTGCAGCGCCGGCTCGTTGCCGGCTACGGTGTCGTGGCGCATTCCCCAACCGGCGAGCTGTTCTTCGAGCACGCGCCGGCGGACTTCGCTGCCGCTCACAAGCAAACCCCGCAGACCGCCAATTTGAGATGCCGGAGCCATAGTGCCATGTGCGTATACCTCGTCGAGCCGCAGCGGCAATTCAAACCAGAAAACCGATCCTTCACCCGGACGGCTATCGACTCCGATCGATCCGCCCATGAGATTCACCAGTTCTCGGCTGATGGCCAGGCCCAGCCCCGTGCCGCCGTATTTCCGCGTCGTCGATCCGTCGACCTGGCTGAACTTCCTGAATAGCAATCCGATCTTTTCCTGGGGAATCCCTACCCCTGTGTCCCGCACGGAGATGCGCACCTGGACGATGCCGCTTTCCCGGCCCGTCTGCGCCACGGAAATCAGGACATGTCCGTGCGAGGTGAACTTGATGGCATTGCCGACAAGATTGGTCAGCACCTGCCGAATGTGCGCCGCATCTCCGATGAATCTACGCGGCGCCCGAACCGGATAGGACAGGATCAGGTCGATCCCCTTATCCTCGGCCCTGGACGCCAGCAGATCGTCGACCGCTTCGACCGCCTCGCACAGGTCGAATGGATACGCTTCGGTCTTCACCTTGCCGGCCTCGATCTTGGAGTAATCCAATATTTCGTCGATGATGCCGAGCAGGTTTTCACCCGACAGGCGAACCGTCTCGGCAAATTCCCGTTGCGGCGGTGTCAGTTGGGTGTCGAGCAGCAGGCCCGTCATGCCAACCACGCCGTTCATCGGAGTGCGAATCTCGTGGCTCATGTTGGCCAGAAACTCTCCCTTCGCGCGGTTCGCCTGCTCGGCCCGCTCCATGGCTTCGGTCAAATCCCTGGTCCGTTCCGCTACCGCCGCTTCGAGCGCCGCTTGAACCCTGCGTTGACGAGTCTCCCTCTGCCGCCACCACCGCCGGAATAGCCCGGCCAGCGCGAGGCACTCACCGGCCTCCCACTGCCAGGTGCGAAACCAGGGCGGACGAATTCGAAACTGCAGCACCGCGGAGCGAGTCCATACTCCCGGCTCGGCTTCGCCCTCGACCTCGAAGCGATGCAACCCCGCCGGCAGTTCGGCGAACCGGACCTCGCGGGTTTGCGTTTGCATCCATGGGTCCGATCCGGTTCCGATTCGGTAGCGAAAGTTCACCGTCCGCCTCCGGTACTGCAGCATGGTGAATCGCAGCGTCACAGAATGCGTCGAGGAATCGAAATCCGTGCTCCGGACCGGCTGATCGTTGCGAAGCACCGAGGTGATCAGCGTCTCCGGCAGCACGGTTTTCGGCGGCACCGCCGGGGAAAACCGGGCCAGGCCGGCGCTGGTTCCTGCCCAGAAGGTGCCGTCGGCTTCCGCCAGATACGCGTGCGCGTTGCAGTCGTTCCAGACGAAACCGTCGGAGGTATCGTAGCGTGTCCAGCGGTCGCCCTCTAGCACGGCGACGCCGCTGTCGGTGCCGATCCAGTGCCGGCCGCGTGCGTCGAAGAACTGGAAGTAGACGACGTCGCTCGGCAGTCCATCCCCGCTCGTCAAGTGCCGCAGCCGCACCTTGCCGCCGTCCATTTCGACACGCGTGATGCCCACCGACGAAAAGTAGGCGATCCACAGCGCCCCATCCGGACCGATCGTGACGGACTGGACCGAATTGTCTTTAAGCCCATCGGCCACCGTGACCAGACGGTGCACCGATCCCTGCTGGATGTAGAGCCCCCGATTGCAGGCGACGAACAGGCCTTGCCCATTGGCTCTGACCTCGGAGATGTTCGCGCCAGCCACCGGCAGGGGCACCGGCTCGAGCTGGCTTGCGCCCGGCCGCAGCCGCATGACGCCGTGTGGCGTCGCCACCCAAATCGTGCCCTCGCCGTCGCGGTCGATCCCATTGATCGAGAATTCCGCCGTGGGCCGGGCCGGCCGGTAAACCAGCCGCCGGCCGGTCCGGGGATAATATCGTACCAGCCCCTCCGCTTCTTTTTGAAAGGTCCCCACCCACAGCGAGCCGTCGGTTTCCACCGCCAATGCATAGACCGATAAGTCGCCGACGGCGTCCACCGGCTGAAAGCGCCAGCGGCCGCTAACCTTGGAGCCCTCAAACAGCCCGCGGGTGGTGCCGATCCACAGTTCGCCGGTGGCGTCGCGTACGATGCGCCATACGGAAGGGTTCGAAAGCCCCTCGCCCTCGGCGAAGCTCTGCCATTGCTCGCGTCCGAGCCAGCGTGCCACTCCGTGGCCACTGTAACCGATCCAAAGCGAGCCTTCGCGGTCCTCAATGGCAGTGAGCGCTTCCGCGTGGCGTAGGCCGCTTTCCGCACCGTAATTTCGGCAATCGCCGCCGTCGCAAATCGCCAGCCCGGCGTCGTTCGGAATCAGCATCTCCCCGCGGCGGGTGGGCACAAGTGGGGACCCGTGGGTCGACCGCAACTTGTCGAGCCTCGGCGCCTCATGAAATGGCGCTCCGGGCGCATCCCGCACCAGCACTTTTACGGCGGACCGAATCCATAGGCGCCCGGCCGTATCCTCCGCAATGCTTTGCCAGGGTCCGCCCGTCACCCCGCTGCCTCCGCTCCATTCCCGTTCACCATCCCGACCAAGCGAGCACAGCGCCAGCCCGCAACCGTACCAAACCGTTTGGTCGCGTGTCACCAGCACGCTATAGGACGGCTTGGGTGAAACCAGGCGCGGCTTCCCGCGGCCGTCAAGAGGCATCGAGCGAAGCCCCGATGGCGAAGCCACGTACAGGTTGGTGGCATCGCCGCCGATCGCTTCGCCGCTCAATAGAGCGGAGTCCTCAAAACCGGTAACCGGAACCAAGGACTCTCCGTTCCAGCGGAACAGTCCGGCGCTCGATCCCGTCCAGAGTGTGCCGTCGGCCGAACTGTAAATGGAGGTGCTGTTGGCCTTCTTGGCGGCCAAACTCGCGCCGAAGGGCCGAAAACGGTCTCCATCGTAGCGAAAAAGCCCGCCCTCGGTGCTAGCCCAAAGAAACCCTTCCCGATCCTGGTGCAAAGCGAGGACGGTGGGATTCGTCAAGCCTTGCTCGCTCCCATACATTTGGAACGACCAGTATTGTCCCCGCGCCAGGAAAGGACACAGCCACAACAGGCCGGCGAGCCACGCAATCCGGGTTGACAACCACATCTACCGTGCTTATCGGCCGAAACCGGCGGCAGCTTTAGACCGCAGCTCTAATCGCATTCCCGTCCGGAGAGCGAGGTAGAATGGATCGGGCTGCGACGCCCAAGGGGAATCGTATGCCTCTTCCTATCGATCGCAGAAGCCTGCTGACGGGAGCCCTGGCCGGCGGCGCCTTTGCCCACCATGCCGGCGGCGCCGCCTCGCGGCCGAACATCCTGCACATCATGACGGACCAGCAGCAGTGGGGTACCATTGCGTCCCGGTCGGAATGCCGCACGCCGAACCTTAACCGCCTGGCGGAATCGGGCATGCTGTTCGAACGCTCCTACACCCCCTCGGCGGTGTGTTGCCCGGCGCGGGCGATGATTCTGTCGGGCGCGTATCACTGGCACAACGGGGTGTATAACCAGGTCCATTCGACGCCGTCGGTCCATCGCGACATGAACGCCGGGGTGGTGCTGTATTCGAACCGGCTGCGGGACGCGGGGTATCGGCTGGGGTACGTGGGCAAGTGGCACGCCTCCTACGTGCGCACGCCGCTCGATTTCGGATTCCAGGAGGTAGCGGACCTGGAGGGCTGCGATCCGCGGCTCATTGAGGCGCTGGACAACAACCCGGACGGGGTCGAGCGGGTGCGCGGGCCCCTCAATTCGACGACCGTCCGCAACATGCGCTGGCCCGGTTCCGAGCCGTTTGCGATGTGGGGCTACCGCGAAGGACCGGAGGAGGCGACGCCGGAATGGTACCGGGCCGAGTGCGCGCTGCGGATGCTGCGGCGTTTCGCGCGCGGCGGCCGGCCATGGCACCTGGAAGTGCAGTTCGTAGCACCGCACGATCCGTATATGCCGATCAAGAAATACCTGGACCGGTACGATGCCGCAGCAATTCGCGTGCCGAAAAGTTTCGAGGACACCTTCACCGGCAAACCCGGTCTGCACCGGCGCGAATCGGAGACCTGGGGAAACATTACCGAAGACGACTACCGCGCCGGCCGCGCCCACTACTATGCCTATACCGAGCAGGTGGATGCGCAGATCGGCCGCGTGCTGGACGCCCTTAAGGAATCCGGCCAGGAAGACAACACGCTGGTGGTAGCCACCACCGACCACGGCGACATGGTGGGAGCGCACCGGATGTGGATCAAGGGGTGGATCCCGTACGAGGAGACCTACCGCGTTCCTCTGATCGCAAGCTGGCCCGGCCGCATCGCGCCAGGTACGAAAACGGACCGCCTGGTGCAAACGCACGACCTCGCCTACACCTACGTGGCCGCGGCCGGCGCCAACCCCATGCCGTACCGGGATGGCTGTGCCTTACAGCCCCTATTCGAGAACCCGCGGGCGGCAGCCTGGCCCGATCATATCTTGTGCGCTTACTACGGTGGAGAGTTTCTCTACACGCAGAGGATCGCCATCACCGATCGCTTCAAGTACGTGTTCAACGGCTTCGACATCGACGAGTGTTACGACCTGGCGGAGGATCCCGAGGAGATGCGGAACCTGGTATCGAGCGGCGAGAGGCGGCCGTACGTGGACGATATGCGCGCCCGCCTGTACCAACTGATGAACCAGTTCGACGACCCCTACGGCGACCTGACCGGGCCCACCGCGCCGATGCGCGGCGACCGGTATTGCGCTCCCCGTTACCTTGCCCGCGGCCAACGGCTGCGAGGCTGAAACAGGCCGTGCCGTGGCGCGGGCAGTCCTGCCGACGCTTGCCTCCGACACTGTGTTGCGGCCCGGAAGAAGTGTCGAGACGACTCCCGGAGCTCCTGAAGTCGCTCCGGCATTTCGAGCAGACAAGTAAAATGAGTTGAGCCCTTCGGTCCCATTACGACCGCCGGCAGAACCTGTGGGGTAGACCATCGTTTTTCGTGGTTTACCCTACACCACCCACGCGAACATGCTCGCTCGTCCTCCTATTCAGCCTCTTACCAGCACGAGATTGCCGGCGACCTGAACGACACGGTGGCAGACCACCAAAAACGATGGTCTGCCCAGGTCTGCCCCACGGACCGCCCCACCCTGTGCACGGATTGAGAACTTGCGACGTCGTCCGGCGTTTTCCAGGTGTTCGCTTCGACGCCACACATCCAAGGTAGGAGCCGTATGCGTGAGCAACGCTCGTACGGATCTGTGCGGGGGGCGGTCATGCCTGACCGCTATCTCATGGCGCGAAGCTGGTCGTGTTTCAGCCAATTCGCTAAAAACAGCGCCCCGATCACGAATGCCGGCAACGCAATCATCGCAATCCACAGCAGCTTGATCGAGGGCGGCGGCAACCTGCGCGGCAGGAGCATGACCACATACAGCATGCCGGCGGCCGTGTAAATGACGGCGCCGATCCACTCCCAGCGCCATGCCACTGCCAGGGCACCGATCAGCACCAATGATGGAACCAGATGAATAGTCAACGCCAGGAGGGTATTCCAGAAGCCAAGATTCGCGCCGAAAACATCCAACGCGAACATGCCGATAAAAGTGATGAATAGGATGGATAGCAACCGCGGTGCCCAGAACAGTGTCCGCTTTGAGATATTGCTCATAGCTCCTCCTGCTCCCCGTAAGCAGATGGCGTTCCGGAGGGCATCCACGAAGACGCGATTTCACGCTCGGCTTGGGGGACCACCTCCAGAATACATCCGGTGGGCCCATTTCGGATATATTAACCTCATTTCGTTCGCTTGACTGCCCCGCCTCCAACCAGCAGGGCCTTCATCGCCCAGTTTCGGCTCGAAAGTTCGGCCTATCCGGGCACTGGCCCCGTACGGCGCTTTGCGAACTCGCGACCGCACCATAGCCCGAGACTGGATTGCGCGCAGGCGGGGTCGTTTGTGCCGACGGCCTTATTTTGACGCTCATGTGCGAATCCCGCGCCACCGGCCCTGCGATTAGAATGAACGGTGATGAGAACATTCTGGTGGGCGGTGGGGTTGGGCGCGGCATTGGTTTCCGGCGCGGCATGGGCGCAGGAGTTTAGCGCGGGGCCGGCGGTTGACCGGGTAATCGACGAAGCGATCGAGCAGGGGCGCATGCCGGGGGCGGTGCTGCTGGTGGGGCACGACGGGAACGTGGTTTACCGCAAGGCTTACGGCAAGCGGGCGCTGGTGCCGTCGGCGGAAGCGATGACGGTGGACACGATTTTCGACCTGGCATCGCTGACCAAAGTTGTCGCCACCACGACCTCGCTGATGAAGCTGTTCGAGGAGGGGCGGTTCCGGCTGAACGACCGCGTGACGGCGTACATCCCGGAATTTCAGGGCGGCAAGAGCGACATCACGCTGCGCAACCTGTTCACGCATTTTTCGGGGCTGCGGCCGGACGTGCCGCTGGCGAATCCCTGGTCGGGTTACGACACCGGCATTCAGCTTGCATGTACCGACCCTCCCGCCGGGCCGCCGGGGGTGCGCTTCGTCTATAGCGACATCAACTTCATTCTGCTGGGGGAACTGGTACACCGGCTGAGCGGGCAGACTCTGGCGGATTATGCGCGCGACAACGTGTTCCGGCCGCTGGGGATGAAGGAGACGATGTTCCAGCCGCCGGCTTCGCTGCGGCCGCGGATTGCGCCGACCGAGCGCTGGCCCATAAAGGACGGCGCGCCGTTGCGGGGGGTGGTACACGACCCGACGGCGCGCAACATGGGCGGCATTGCGGGACACGCCGGGGTATTCTCCACGGCCGACGACCTGGCGCGGTTCGCGCAAATGATGCTGAACCAGGGGACGCTCGATGGGGTGCGCATCGCGAGCCCGCTCACGGTGGAGAAATTCACCGAGCCGCAGAGTCCGCCGGATCAGCCGATCCTGCGCGGGTTGGGGTGGGATATGGATTCGCCGTACTCGGGCAACCGGGGCGAGTTGTTTCCGATCGGCTCGTACGGGCACACGGGGTTTACGGGCACGTCGATCTGGATCGATCCATCGACGAAGACGCTCGTGATTCTGCTGGCGAATAGCGTACACCCGGCGCAGCGCCCGGCCATCACGTCATTGCGCGCCAAGGTGGCGACGATCGTGGCGGCGGCGGTGGGGACTCGCACGCAGGGGGTGATACTGACCGGGTACGAGGAAACCATGGCCGGGCCATCGGCGGGTATGCGCCGCGAGGTGGAACACGCGGGCGCGACCGAGACCGGGCTGGACGCGCTGGAGGCCGCGCACTTCGCGGCGCTCGAGGGCAAGCGCGTGGGCCTCGTCACCAACCAGACCGGGGTGGATGCGCGCGGGCGGAGGAATATCGACGTGATGCGCGAGGCCGGGGTGCGGCTGACGGCATTGTTTTCGCCCGAGCACGGATTCGCGGGCAAGGAAGACCGGGAAGGGTTGGCGGATTCGGTGGACGCGGCGAGCGGGTTGAAGATTTACAGCCTCTACGGCGCCACCCAGCGGCCGACGCCGGAAATGCTGCAGGGAATCGACGCGCTGGTGTTCGATATCGCGGACGTGGGCGCGCGCTTTTACACCTACGAAACCACTATGGCCTACGCGCTGGAGGCGGCGGCCAAGGCCGGGATTTCGTTCTACGTGCTGGACCGGCCGAACCCGCTCACGGGCATGCACGTGGAAGGGCCGCCGCTCGACAGCGCGAATCGTTCTTTCGTGGGCTACTTCGCCGGTTTGCCGGTGCGGCACGGAATGACGATGGGCGAGCTGGCGCGGTTGTTCAATGGCGAAGGGAAGCTGGGCGCGAAGTTGACGGTGATTCCGATGGAGCACTGGCAGCGCGGGGACTGGTTCGATGCCACCGGCCAGCCGTGGGTGGATCCGTCGCCGAATATGCGCAGCCTGAACGCGGCCATGCTGTATCCGGGATTGGCGCTGCTGGAATACTCGAAGAACCTTTCGGTGGGCAGGGGCACGGATGCGCCGTTCGAGCAGGTGGGGGCGGATTTCATCGGCGGGCGGGAGCTGGCTGCGTACCTGAACCAGCGGGGGATTCCGGGCGTGCGCGTGTATCCCACCAGTTTCAAGCCGGCGGAATCGAACTTCCAAGGCGTGCGGGTGGAGGGGGTGCGGTTTCAGATCGTCAACCGGGAGGCGCTCGACTCGACGCGGCTGGGGCTGGAACTGGCGGCGGCACTGGAAAAACTATATCCCGGGAAGATTGACCTGGGGGCGGGTGCGCGGCTGATCGGGAGCGACGAGGCGATTCGGCGGTTGAAGGCGGGTGACGATCCGCGGGCGATTCAGCAGGGACTGCAGGGAGCCATGGAGGATTTTCTGAAGGTCAGGGAGCGGTACCTGATTTACCGGTAGGCGAGGGCTTTGCGGTGTGAACACAGGGGCGCTTAACCGATCTTGGCAAGTCCGTTCCCGGCAACCGCTCCCTCACGGTCGCGGCTCGGTTAACGGGCGCCGTGTGTTTTCAGTCAGTTACCGAGCCGCGACCGTGAGGGAGCGGTTGCCGCGCCTGAGCTGTCAAATCCCCAGATCGGTTAACAGCTTGAACACGGGCTAAAGCCTTGTGGCACCATGTACAATCGGGGTTCGTGTTCGGCTTCCACACAATACGACTGATGGCCGCGTTGATCGCCCTGACTGCGGCCGGCTGCAGCCGTTTGCCCACGGTGTATGCGCCGCCGGCGCAGGCAGCCGGATTTTCGGACGCTTCCGGAGCGGGACTAGGGGCGATGGTGGCGATGGCAGACCCGCGGGCGGACGCCTATATCGTGGGAGGCTTTCGGACGGCGAGCGAGGGGAGCTGGCGGTGGTCGTACGACCGGCCCGTGCTGCGCTTCTATCTGCCGAACTCCGGACCGCTCGAATTCGTCATGGACCTGACGCTCCCGGAGCAGACGTTTGCGGCCACGGGACCGATCACGATCGGGATTGCGGTGAACGGGCGCGAGGTGGACCGGCTGCGCTGCGAGCACGCGGGGTCTTATTCCTACCATCACGCGGTGGCGGAAGAATTGTTGCGGCGTAGCGCCATCAATATCGTGGCGATGACGCCGGACAAAACGGCGCGGCGAGATGGTGGGGAGAAGCTGGGATTTGTACTGACGCGCGCGGGGTTTGCGGAGTGACTTTTCCAGGCCCCGAGCGCATGCATAAGGTCCGGTGGGGCGGGCAATCTTGCCCGCAACCGCCTTTCAGGCGGCTTTTCGCGCCGGAAACGAGCCTTCGCACTTGGCGAATGCCGGCTAAAAGCCGGCTGCAGCCAGAATTGGCTGCCCCACGATTTATGCTGCATCGGGCTGAGAGCCAGCTCCACATAACTCAAGGATGGCGTCCACCTGATGCCTGACAGATCCATGCAGGGGATGGTCTGATCCCGTGGAAGTCTTGGCGATTCTTTTCGGTGCGGCGCTGACTGCGGCGGCGGCGACAGGGTTGGGTGGGCTGGTGCTGGGAAAGGCGTGCCGGGAGTATGCCGTCCGGTTCGTGACCGGGGCGGCGCTACTCAGCATAACGGTGTTTGTGCTTTGCGCGTTGCGGCTAGCGTATCCGGCGGCGTTCCTGACGGTCGGAGCCTGCGGCCTGGCGGGATTGTGGCGGGAGCGGGGAACGCTTAGCGAGGAAGAGCCGGCGGCGGAATTCGGGCGCGTAGCCAAATATATATTTCTTGTGACATTTGGCGCGTACTTCCTACTTTATCTCTTGAACGCCATGGCGCCGGAAGTCAGCCCGGATGGATCGGGCTATCACCTCGGGTTGGTGAACCGGTATTTGCACCAGCACGGATTTCAAGTAATTACTTGGGATATCTACGCTAACTTGTCGCAGGGAATCGAGATGCTGTTCCTGTTCGCGTTTGCGTTCGGGAAGCATTCGGCGGCGGCACTGGTGCATTTCACCTTTCTGATCGCGCTCGCCTGGATGATGGTTTGTTACGGGCGGCGAGTGGGGTTTTTCCGGCCGGCAGTGTGCGGTGCTTTGCTGCTCTTCGCGAGCCCGGTGGTGGGCATTGACGGGACCAGCGCTTATATTGATGTAGCGGTTGCAGCTATAGCATTTACGTTGTTCTATTGTTTGCAGTTATGGGATCGCGACAAGAACCGGCGGCTGCTTCTGGCAATCGGTCTGTTGGCGGGGTTCGGCTTCGCCGCAAAGTACACCGCCTGGACGGGCGTGGTTTATGCGCTGGGATTCGTCTGGTGGAAGAGCCGGCGGTGGAAGGACTTGGCGGTGGTGGGCGCTCCGGCCGGCGCGCTCATCTTTCCCTGGATGGTGAAGAACTACCTTTGGGTAGCTAACCCCTTATCCCCTTTCTTGAATCGATACTTTCCAAATCCATATGTAACTATTTCATTTGAAGAAGATTATCGAAAATATTTCACCCACTATGAGCTGACCAGCCTGTGGCAGATTCCGATGCAGGTGACGACTCACGGGCTGCTGGCGGGGCTGCTGGGTCCGGTATTTCTGCTGGTGCCGCTGGCGCTGCTGGCGGCGCGGAAGCCGGCCGGGCGGCAACTGCTGCTGGCGGCGGTCGTATTCGGGGCGAACTACTTCAGCAATATCGGGACGCGGTTCTTGATTCCACCGCTGCCGTTTGTGGCACTGGCGCTGGCCATGGTGCTGTCGAGCTTTCCGGGGCTGGCGGTTGCAATAGCGCTGATTCACGCGGCGATTTCATGGCCGGCGGTGGTACCGCGGTATGCGCGCGCGGAAGCCTGGCGGCTCGCGCCGAGAATCCCCTGGAAGGAAGCGCTGCGGATCCGGCCACAGAGATACGCGGAATACTACAAAGAGTCGCGGCTGGTCGGATATCGGCTGGACCGATTGATCGAAGCCGCGACCGAACCGGGGGCGACCGTGTTCACCTACCGTGGGTTTTCCGAGGCGTACACTTCGCGGCGGATTCTGGTGGAGTACGAATCGGCGGCGAGCTCGATTACAGGGGTGATTCTGCGGACCGGCAACGCCGAGGCTTTCACCGAGTATCAGCCGACGTGGCGGCTGGCGTTTCGCTTTCCGGAGGCGAGGTTGAGTGGAATCCGGGTGGTCGAAACGGCCTCGGGCGACGACCTCTGGAGCATCCATGAGCTGCGGGTTTTCGACGGCGGCAGCGAGTTGCCGCGGCGGCCCGGATGGCGGCTGACGGCCAATCCCGATCCGTGGACGATTCAGGCGGCTTTCGACAATTCGCCGGTGACGTTCTGGCGCACGGGCGAGGCAATTCATCCGGGGATGTACGCGGCGGTAGATTTCGGCGGGCTGGAGACAGCCGATTCGGTACGGGTGGAGACGGCGCCGGACCAATGGGGGATTCGGCTGAAACTGGAAGGGCTGGACGCGCGGGGCCAGTGGCGGCGACTGGGCGGGGCGCCGGAAATCGGCACCGTGGCGCCTCCGCTGGGGCTGCGGCGGGCGGCGGCGGAAGAGGCGCACCGGCGCGGAGTGGATTACCTGGTGGTATTCGACGATGAACCGGGGGCGGCCGATTACCGGCTGCATCGAGCCTCGTGGGGAACCGAAGAGGTGGGACGGGCCGACGGAGCGCGGCTGTACAAATTACCATGAAATTGTTTTTAGGGATCGACGGAGGACAATCGGGAACGGCCGCGCTGGTCGGCGACGAAACCGGGCGGGTGCTGGGACACGGCGAGGCCGGTCCGTGCAACCACGCGGCGGCGGGCGAAGGACGCGCCAAGCTGGAGCGAGCCATATCGGACAGCGTTCGGTGGGCCTGCGCGCAGGCCGGACTGGATCCGGGCGCGGTGGAGTTCGAGGCGGCGTGCTGCGGGATGAGCGGGGGGCCGGACGACAAAGAGGCTATCCTGGCACAACTGCTGCGGGTGCGGAAACTGGTGGTGACCACGGACATGGTCGTCGCGCTGGCGGGTGCGACATCGAACGGGCAGGGGATCGTGGTGAACGCCGGCACCGGCTCGTTCGCGCTGGGGCGGGACGAAAGGGGGCGGACGGCGCGGGCCGGCGGCTGGGGGCACGTGATTGGCGATGAAGGCGCGGCCTTCGATATTGCCCGCCAGGCCGTGCGCGCGGCGCTCCGAATGGAGGAGGGCTGGGGGCCGGCGACGGCGCTGGTTCCGATGCTGCTGGAGGCGACCGGGTCGCGCAGCGCCAATCAATTGCTGCATAAGTTGTATACCGAGGAATGGCCGCGGGCGCGCGCGGCGCGGCTGGCCCCGCTGGTTGACGAAGCGGCGGCGGCGGGCGACGCCGTGGCGGCGGCCATCCTGAACGGGGCGGCGCAGGATCTGGCGACACTTGCCGGGGCGGTGCGCGGCCAGTTGTGGAAACCGGGCGACGTGGTGGAAGTGGCGCACATCGGCGGCGTATTCGAAAGCCGGCGGGTGTTGGAACGTTTCCGCACGCTGGTGGAACTGGAGGCGCCAAACCGGTCGGTCGCGCCGCGGCATTCGCCGGCCGAAGGCGCGCTGCGGGAAGCCTGGCGGGCGGCGGGTATCGACGCCTGGCCGGAGTAAGGGCGGGCTTGGCAGGCGGAACCGCCTGCCCCACCCTGAGCCTCCAGGCCCCGATGCGGACTTCCAGCTTGGAAACAAACGGAGTTTGTCGTACGGAGCACACGATTTTAACGGGCTCTATTCCAACGGGGCGTTGCGACGGCCAACCCATTGTGTTATTCATGGGTCAAGTCGGAAAACCCAACTGAAACCGCCCGCTCGGACCCGAAGCTGACGGCTAATTTTTCGTCATATTAAAGGATGGCATCCCGTGGAAGCTGTCAATCGCAAGCTCATTCGTCCGTCTCTGAACGAGATCAAAGAGCAAATCGCACCTCCCCGCAGGGCGGCGCCGCCGCAACAGAAGAAGCCGGTCCCACCGGACCATACCAACGCGGAAAATTTCTATTACGTGAAACAGATGCAGGCCAAGACTCCCATGGTGTTCGTGCTGTGCGATGGAGAGACCCTGCATGGCGTGATCGAGTGGTACGACCGCTGCTGCCTGAAGGTGAACCGGGAGGGCTCTCCCAATATTCTGCTCTACAAGCCGGCCATCAAGTACATGTACAAGGAGGCCTAGCCGGCCAGGGTGGCGATGTTATGATTGGCACGGGTTTTCAAAACCGTGCAGCGCGACGAGATTCTCGCCCGGCTTCGTGAAAGGATTACGGCGTTCGCGGCATCTCATGGATCGAGGGAAGCCGCCGAAGATGTAGCCCAGGAGGTGCTCATGCTGCTGCATGAAAAGTACGCGCACCTCGAGAGCCCGGAAGAACTGCTGCCGCTGGCACTGAAGATTGTCCGATTCAAGCTGATGAGTCTGCGGCGCAAGTCCGCGCGGCGGGGCGAGTACCATTCCGTTTCGATTACCGACATTCCATTGCCGGACGTGGGGCCCGGCCCGGCCGAATTGCTGGAACGGAAGGAAATGCTGGAACGGCTGGAGCGGGCCGTGGGGCAGTTGCCGGAGCGCTGCCGCCAGTTGCTCGGGTTGAAGCTGGAAGGGTTGACGTTTGCCCAGATCCAGCGCCGGTTGGGTGCGGGCGCGATCAACACGGTTTACACCTGGGACCATCGTTGCCGCCAGCGGTTGCTGCGTCTGATGGGCGGGGATTGGGAGCGCCCAGGGGAAGGGAAGCGGTGATTCCGGGCGATTTCAAGAAGCTGGTGGGCGGGTACGCAACCGGCACGCTGACACCGGAAGAGCGGCAGGCGCTGTTCCAGGCGGCGCTCCAGGACCAGGGGCTTTTCGATGCGCTGGCGCGGGAAGAAGCCCTGCGCGACGCGCTGAGCGACCCGGCGGCGCGGGCGCGCCTGCTGGCGGCGCTCGATCGGCGGCGGTGGTGGTGGTGGTCCGTGCCGGCGCGGGCTTTGGCTGCCGCGGCGGCGTTATCGATAGGCGTTTTCGCGGGTTATTGGGCGTGGCATCCGCGCCCGCGTCATGCGGTTAGGGAAGTGGCTGCGATAAGGCCGCTGGCGGCGCCCCTTGCCGTGGGAAATGATCCAGCTTCCGCGCCCGCCGCGAAGCCAGTGGCGCCGGTGCGGCGTTTGCCGGCCAAGTCCGCTCCGGTTCGGCAAAGTTCGCCTGGCACGGGCACGGCCCAGCCAGTGGCGCCAAGCCCTTCCGGGATGGGGTCGTTAGCTCCAGCGCCAGCCGCGCCCCCGACCGAGGCACAGCCGACCAGCGTGGAAGTCACGGCGGCGACCGGCACCCTGGCGACTCGCAGCCCGGTGGCGCAGGCCTTACAGAGCGGAGCGGCCGGCAACAATTTTCGACCGGCGCGGGGGCCGATCGTGTCGTCGGCAGGGGCTTCGGTGGCGAGTCCGCTGCGATGGGCGGTGTTGCGGCGAAGGGACGGCGACTCTGTCGATCCAGGCGCGTTCGAACCGATCGAGCCTGGGGAATTGCGCGAGGGCGACACCATCGAATTGCGGTTGGAGTCGACATTGGAGGGTGAGATCAGCGTGGCCGGAGGCCTTCCTCTAGGGATGGTGCCGATGGCGCTGGCCGACACGCACATTGTCCCTGGCCAGGCCGTGGTTACGCCCCCGATCGGGCCGGTGGGAGCAGGCGAACACGTCCTGACGCTGCGTCTTACGCGTCCCCAAGCGCCGCCGATTCTCTTGGTTGTGCGGCTGAATTACCGGTAAGCGGCGTGCGATACCCGGCCAAGCTCAGAATCGATACACCGGTGACGCGCGAAGAGCACCGCTCGGGCTGGCGCTATGCCCTGGAGGCGCTGGCGCCCATTTGCGCGGCGGATGGCATTTTGGTGGACTCGTTCGTGGAGCGCAATTTCGGCTGGGATCTGGAGCAGGCGCGGGCGGCGGCGACCATCCCCTATCGGGAACCATGGATCGGATTCCTGCACAACCCGCCGAACATTCCGCGATGGCACGAATACTACTCGGCGCCGCAAGTCATGATGGAATTGCCCGAGTGGCGCCAGAGTATTGGTCACTGCCGGGGGCTGATTACGCTGGCGAACTGGATGGCGGACTGGCTGCGGGAACGAACCGGCGTCCCCGTCATCTCCCTGGTTCATCCCACCGAGATTCCAGCGCTCAAGTTCCAATGGGAGCGTTACCGGGAGAACCCCCGTCCGAAAATCGTGCAGGTGGGGTGGTGGCTCAGGCGATTGCACTCCATCTACCAGCTTTCGACGCCTGGTTTGGAACGGGCGATCCTCAACCCGGTGGGCGCGTCCCGGCAGGCGGAATTCCGCAGGGTGATGGAACGCGAGAGGTTCGAGTTAGGGCTCGCCGGAGTTGCCCGCGGTGGAGTGGAGCACCTGCCGTACCTGGATGCCGCCGGTTTCGACCGCTTACTCTCGGAGAACCTGGTGTTTCTCGATCTGTTCGACAGCGTCTGCAACAACACGGTGATCGAGTGCATCGTTCGCGACACGCCAGTATTAATCAACCGGCTGCCGTGCGTGGAGGAGTATCTGGGTAAAGAGTACCCATTGTACTTCGCGGACCTGGACGATGCGAGCCGGATGGCGGCGGACAAGGGAAGATTGCTGGCCGCGCACCGGCATTTACACGCTTTGCCGAAGGATCCCTACACGCCGGAGTACTTTCGGCGGACGCTGGCGGAGTCGGCGATGTACCGGGGATTGTAGCCTGGCACCCCGTAACCTTAACCCTGGGTTAAGCACCCGCGTCGATTGAGTGGGAACGCACCGGCCACTCGGATTGGAGAATACATAACGAGGAAGCGCACCGGTAATTTGGTCCAGTTCGTGCACTGACAATACCGGAGGGCCGATATGGCGGGAAAGAACACTGCAGTCTACGGTATTTTTGGCGACCAGTCCGATGTCATCTATGCTGTCGATAAAATGATTGAGGCTGGCTTCCGGAGCGAGGATATCTCGGTGTTGCTGCCGAACAACCTGGGGACCAAGGATTTCGGTCACGAAAAGCACACCAAGGGGCCCGAAGGCACCGCTGCTGGCGTGGCGGCCGGAGGAGTCATTGGCGGCTTGCTCGGCTTGCTTGTCAGCCTCGGGACTCTGGCCATTCCGGGCCTTGCTCCCGTTCTGGCGGCGGGCCCGATCCTAGCTACCCTCGCCGGCGTAGGCGCCGCCGGCACAGTAGGCGGAGTGATCGGCTGTTTGGTGGGTTTGGGCATGCCGGAGTACGAAGCCAAGCGGTACGAGGGCCGCGTGAGAGAACGCGGCATCCTGGCGTCCGTCCATTGCGATAATGCGGACTGGACGCGCCGGGCTAAGGAACTCATGAAGGCGACCGGAGCCGGGGATATCTCGTCCTCGACCGAGGCCAGTGCGGACTTCGCGAAGACCGACAGGCCGCTGCGGCGTCCGCGGGTCCCCGGCACTCTCTGAGCTTGCAAATTATACATCCTGGCGTTCTTGAGGGGACCGGCGCAGATACGAATCGTACAACGGTCCGGCATTTACAAATCGATTGAAGGAGGTGAACCGGTATTATGTTGCTGCTGTTGATCCTGCTGGTGTTGCTATTTGCGGTTGTTCCGGCTTGGCCATACAGCCGGGGATGGGGCTACTACCCGAGTGGAGGGCTCGGTCTGGTCGCGCTGATACTGCTGATTCTGGTGCTGGCGGGCCGCGTTTAGGCCGGCTCTTCGTTTTCGCATCCGCACGGGCACGCACTTACCTCTGTGCGAGCCCCCTCGGATGTTGCGGTCTCTTATAAGAGGAGTTGTCTCTTGTAAGTAGGTTCTTGCTCGATCAAGAACAGTAGGTTATACAAAGGAGAAACGAACATGAATTGGGACCAAGTCGCAGGTAAGTGGATGCAGGTACGCGGCTCCGTGCGGGAGCACTGGGGTAAGCTGACCGATGACGACTTCGAGCGGATCGCGGGAAATCGCGATAAGTTTGTCGGGATCATTCAGGAACGCTACGGCATCGCAAAGGAGGAAGCTCTGAAGCGGGCTGATGAATGGGCAAAGACCCTGCGGGAACCGGAGGCGACCAAGGCTCACAGCCTCACCGGTAGACCGTAAGGAAACCCACGAACGGGAGGCGGCGCGGCGAGGGGCCGCCTCCCGTGCACCGGCCCGAGTAATTCCTACCCGACGGAATCTTCGCCGCTCTCCCGGGAGTGCTTAACCGATCTGGGGATTTCGCCGGGAACGAACTCCCCCAAATCGGTTAAGCGCCGCTGTCCCGGCGCGCGCTTGGCAACCATTTCCGCTGCCGCGATAATGGTAGAAGATCAACGTGATGCTTACCCCCTTTAAACCAGCCGTGTGCCTGCTGAGCGGCGGACTGGACTCGACCACCTGCCTGGCGCTCGCCACCCGTGACGGCTACGCCTGCTACGCGCTTTCCTTCGATTACGGGCAGCGGCACCGGTACGAGCTGGATGCGGCGGCGCGCGTGGCGGCGCATTTCGGGGCTGCCCGGCACATGGTCGCGAAAATCGGTTTGGATGCGTTTGGCGGCTCGGCGCTGACCGATTCCATCGCTGTGCCGAAGGCGCGCTCGGCGGCGGAAATGGGCGCCGGCATTCCGATTACCTACGTGCCCGCGCGCAACACCATCTTTCTTTCTTTCGCCCTGGCCTGGGCGGAAGTGCTGGAAGCTTCGGACATTTTTATCGGCGTGAACGCACTGGATTATTCGGGTTATCCGGATTGCCGTCCGGAGTACATCGAAGCCTACCAGCGCATGGCCAATCTGGCCACCAAGGCCGGCGTGGAAGGGCGCACGCGGGTCCGCATTCATGCCCCGCTCATCGAGCTGACCAAAGCCGGAATTGTGAAGCTGGCGCAATCGCTCGCGGTGCCGTTTGCGCTCACCCACAGTTGCTACGATCCAGGCGCGGCGGGCGAGCCCTGCGGCGCCTGCGACGCCTGCCTGCTGCGGCGCAAGGGATTCGAAGAGGCGGGCATTGAAGATCGCTGAGCTGTTCTATTCGTTGCAGGGAGAAGGCGTGCTGGTGGGCGTACCCTCGGTATTCGTGCGCACCAGCGGCTGCAATCTGCGCTGCGGATGGTGCGATACGCCCTACACTTCCTGGAAGGCGGAGGGGGACGACTTCAGCCTGGACCGGATCGTCGAGGAAGTAGCCGCGCATCCCGCCCGGCACGTGGTGGTGACCGGGGGCGAGCCCATGATCGCGCCGGAGATAGTACCGCTCACCGAACGGCTGCGCGCGGCCGGACTGCACATCACCATCGAGACCGCCGGAACCGTGTTTCAACCGGTGGCCTGCGACCTGATGAGCATCAGCCCCAAATTATCCAACTCGGCGCCCGATCACGCTTTCGCGGCGCGGCACAACCGCACGCGCATTCAACCCGAGCGGCTGCGGGAGCTGATGGGCCGCTACCAGTATCAACTGAAATTTGTGATCGCGCGCCCCAGCGACCTGGAGGAAGTCCGGTTGCTGGTGGAGGGCCTGGGTGCCGACCGGTCGCGCGTGCTGCTGATGCCGGAGGGCACCGACCCGGCCGTGCTGCGCGAGCGCGGGGTGTGGCTGGCCGAGATCTGCAAACGCGAGAACCTGCGTTTCAGCCCGCGCCTGCACGTGGAACTGTGGGGCAATCGCCGCGGCGTGTAAAATACAAGCTTGCCCCGAGCGAAGACTACCGGCCTTTTGGCCGACCCGCTGTTTCGCCGGCACCTGGAAGGCCGGGAGCATCCCGAGCGGCCGGAGCGCTTCGACGCCGTCATGGAAGGGTTGCGGGCCGCCGGGCTGCTTTCGCGCCTGGAGCCGATTCCGGCACGGGCCGCCAGTGACGACGAGCTGTTGCTCTGCCACAGCCGCGAATACCTGGCGGTGGTGCGCCGCGACGTAGAGAGCGGGGCGAGCTACCTGAGCACGGGCGATACGGAAGTGACGTGCGAATCGGAGCGGGTGGCGGCCGCGGCCGTGGGCGGGGTGCTGAACGCGGTGGACGCGGTGTGCGCCGGAGAGATCGGAAATGCCTTCTGCGCCGTGCGCCCGCCGGGGCATCATGCCGGCAGGAGCCGCGGCATGGGCTTTTGCATCTACAACAACATCGCTCTCGCGGCGCGGCACGCGCAGCGCCGGCATGGGATCGAGCGGGTGCTGATTCTCGATTGGGACGTGCATCACGGCAATGGGACCCAGGACATTTTCTACAGCGACGGAGACGTCTTCTTCTGCAGCACCCACCAATGGCCGCTCTATCCGGGCACGGGGCGGGCGGACGAAACCGGCGCCGGCGCGGGACGGGGAACTACGCTGAATTTCCCGCTGCCGGCCGGAAGCGGCCGGGCCGAGATTCTGGGACCTGTGGAGGGTCCGCTACCGGAGGAGATGAAGAAGTTCCGGCCCGAACTGGTGCTGATCTCGGCCGGATTCGATTCGCGCGAAGGCGACCTGCTGGGGCGGTTCACTTTGACCGACGGCGATTTTGCCGATCTCACCGGCGCCGCCATGGCGATGGCCGATAAATATGCCGGCGGACGGCTGGTCAGCATTCTGGAAGGCGGTTACACGTTGAGCGGCCTGGCCAGCGCGGCGGCGGCGCATGTGGGGAGGCTGCTCAACGGGGAGTAAAAGATGACAGGCCAGGAGGCCTGTCCCACTACTCGAAGAGGGCGTCGAGCGGCACCACGATTTCGGGATCGGCGGTGCGTAGTTCGGTGACTTCCAACATGCCCTCCCGAGTGCAGCGGAGCGCTTCGCGGCTCTTGGGATTCAGAATCCAGATGTAGGGGACGCCGAAAGCGATGTAGTCATTGACGCGTTCCCGCACCCTCGCCATTCGATCCTCCGGCGAAAGTATCTCGATGCAGATAAAGGGAGGGGTTCGAAGAATCTGCTCCGCCGGCTCCTGCCCGGCGATTACGCAGATGTCCGGCACGCGAAATCTCGTGGCCGACACCTGGACGCGCAACTCCACGCCCACATGGATACCCCATTGCTTGCGGCGCGCGTATAAATAGGCGGAGACAGCGCCTTGCAATTTTGCGTGATCCCATTCTCCCAAGTTTCGCTCCTCGATGATGCCATCCACGTAGTCGCAGTCCGGTCGGAAGACCGTGGTCAAGTATTCCTGAATACTGGTGAGGGATCCGGTCGCCATGGGAATCGTTGTGCCCGCCAAATTCGGGCCGCACTCCTTGAGCCAAATATAGCAGACGCGTGCAAGCCACGAAGGATTTCCGCGTGGCAGGAAGCCCCTACTCGAACAGGGCATCGAGCGGCACTACGATTTCGGGATTGGCGGTGCGGAGTTCCTTGACTTCCAGCATGCCCTCCACTGTGCAGCGGTATGCTTTGTGGTTCTCGGGATTCAGGAGCCAGATATTGGGAACGCCGAAGGTGATATAGTCGTCAATGCGCTGCTGCACCCTCGCTATTCGGTCGTCCGGCGAAAGGATCTCGATGCAGATGAAGGGCGGGGTTCGAAAAATCTGCTCCTCCGGTCTCGCCCCGGCGACCACGCAGACGTCCGGCACGCGAAATCTGGCTGCGGACACCTGGACACGCTGTTCCGGATACACGTGGATGCCCCATTCCTTACGGCGGGCATATAGATAGGCAGCAACGGCAATTTGCAGCTCTGAATGATCGCGTTCTCCCAAGTTCCGCTCCTCGACGACGCCATCCACATAGTCACAGTCCGGTCGGAAAACCGAGGTCAAGTATTCCTGAATGCTGACAAGTGCACCTGCAGCCATGAAAATTCATCGCGCCCGCCGAGCCGGGCCGCGCTCCTTGAGCCAAATATAGCAGACGCGCGGCGGCCTGGCGCTACAATAGCCGCTTCATGCCCGCGCATAGCGCCTCGCTTATTCTGGTCACGGTCCTCTCCATCGGACTGCTGCTGGCCCTGATTCTGCTTCTGAAGCTGCACGCGTTTCTGGCGCTGCTGATTTCGAGCATGGCGCTGGGCGTGGCGGCGGGGATGCCGCCGGATAAATTGCTGAAATCGATTCAGTTCGGCTTCGGCGACGCGTTGGGCTTCGTGGCCGTGGTGGTCGGACTGGGAGCGATGATCGGCCGCTACCTGGAATATTCGGGCGGAGGCCGCGCCCTGGCGGATTGGCTGCTGGAGAAGTTCGGCAAGGAGCGGGCGGCCTGGGCCATGCTGGTGGCGGCGCTGCTGGTGGGGCTGCCGATCTTTTTCGAGGTAGGGTTCGTCATCATGGCGCCGCTGGTGTTCAACCTCACGCGGGAAACCAAGCGTTCGCTGCTGTTTTACGGTTTGCCCATGGCGGGCGCGCTGACCATCACGCATTCCCTGGTGCCACCGCATCCGGCGCCGGCGGCCGCGGCCCAACTGCTGGGCGCCGACCTGGGGCGCGCCATCCTTTACGGCATCGCGCTTTCGATTCCGCTGGCGGTGATTTCGGGTATCGTCTATGGCGGCTGGATCGCCAAGCGGATGTACGTGCCCTTGCCGGCCGCGGTGGAAGCCGCCGAGACCTCCGAGAGCGAGGCCAAACCGCCGGCGGTAGCCATGGTGGTGCTGTTGCTCCTGCTGCCGGTCCTATTGATCTTCAGCGCCACGGTGGTCGGTATGCACCCGGTGCCGTTTCGCGGCGTAGCGGTGTTTCTGGGACACCCGTTCACGGCCCTGACGATTGCCACCCTGCTGGCGCTGTACTATTTCGGCATACGCCGCGGGCTGACCCTGGAACGCGCGGCGCGGATGGCCACCGAGTCGCTGGCGCCGATGGGGTCGCTGCTGGTGATCATGGGCGCGGGCGGGGCGTTCAAGCAGGTGATCGTCGATTCCGGAGTGGGCGCGGTGGCGGGCAAGTTGCTGGCAACAAGTTCGATTTCGCCCCTGCTGGTGGTGTTTCTCATCGCCATGGCGATGCGCATCGCGCAAGGGTCGGCCACGGTGGCGATCATTACCGCGGCGGGGATCGTGGCGCCCATCGTCAAGGGACTCCCCGGCTATAGCCCGGACGCCATCATGCTCGCGCTGGCTTGCGGCGGCTCCGGCTTTTCGCACGTCAACGACTCCGGTTTCTGGCTGGTAAACCAGTACTTCGGGATGACGGTCCCGCAAACCCTGCGTTCCTGGACGGCGATGAAAGTCCTGGCCTCGTTCGTGGGCCTGGCCATCGTGCTGGCCGCGAACGCCTGGATTCGATAGCGCGCCAGCCGGCGTGCAGCCGGGCGAATCCCCAGGCCGGTCGATGAACGGCGACGATTCCATTCCGACGTGGCGCACGCACTCGTGCGTGCCGCGTCGGCACTTTTGCCGACGCTCGGCGTACCATGCACGAGCGGGTGTCGAGAGAGTCTCGACACGGCACGCACGAGTGCGTGCGCCACGCCGGACTCCAAGCCACGGTACAGACGACGGTCTATCGCCTGGAACGGAAAAAGGTCCTCCGCTGCGTGAAGCGGATCAGCAACGCCAATATTTTCGAGGCCGCGATATCCCGCAACGACGCGCAGCGGCGGCTGATCGACGAATTGCTGGCATTAATTGGGGGCCGGGGCAAACTGGTGATGACGCATCTGATCGAAGCGGGCGAGATTACGCTGGATGACCTGAAAGAGGCCGAGAAGGCTCTGCGAAAAACCTCGCGAAAGGAGCCACCGCGGTGACTGCCCCAGACCTGTCGCCTTTGGCGAATCACCTCTGGCAATCTACTCTCTGCATCGCTGTGGCGTGGCTGCTGACGTTGGCGCTCCGGAACAACCGCGCGGCGGCGCGCTATTGGGTTTGGCTGGCGGCATCGGTGAAATTCTTAATCCCGTTCTCGCCGAGACGCTGCTGGGTCTCATGATGGCCGCCTATGGCGTTTTCGCGGACGGCGTGACGGTCGGTACGAGGATCCCCGATATCACCGGCGGCCCCGGCTGGGTAAGGTCCGACCCCTAACGACGTTGCGGCGAAGGCCGAAGGCAATGCGCCGTTTCCCCGGATGGCCGGGCCGATGCTGCGGGCGCTTCTGGAAGATCGATTCAAACTGAGGGTCCATCGGGAACCCAAAGAAGTTCCGGTGTATTTCCTGACTCTGGCAAAGAACGGACCTAAGCTGGAAGCAACCAAGGAAGGAAGCTGTGTCCCCATCGATGCGAACCACATACCGGCACCAATCGCGACGCCCGGCCAGCCCCTCCCTAATTACTGCGGGCCGAGGTTTCAACTTAGAGGGCTAACCGCGACCCTGACGTCGCAAGGGGTCACGATGGAACAGTTTTCGGGCGTTCCTCTCTCCCGGATGGTGGGGCGCCCGGTTATCGATAAGACGGGACTCGCATCAGGGCGATATGACTTCCAGATCGACTTCGAGTACGCGCCAAGAAGCGGCCCTTCGAGCGATCCCGGCGCGCCCGAGCCACCGGCCGCCTCGGAGGCGCCGTCGATTTTTGAAGTTTTGCAGGCCAAGCTCGGGCTGAAGCTCGAGCCGGGCAAAGGCCCGGGCGAAACACTGGTGATCGATCACGTGGAGCGGCCCACCGAGAATTAGTCAGTCGGGGGCAGGCGCCCCGGGAGAAAATGGAGCGAGATCGGGAGTTCGGAGATTCGTCTCGGCGGTTCACGCGGTCCGGGGAAGCGTCGAGAGGGGCGTCCGGCCCACTGTTTGGGCTATCCTATACCAATATGAAAAAAGCACTTCTCCTGTTGGCAGTCTCCTGGATTCTTGTGGGCCAGACCGGCGCGGACAGCGTAGACACCGCGACCGTGGCGCGGATGCGCGCTGAAGAGATGGAACATTCCGAGATCATGCATACCCTGCACATGCTGACGGACCGGTACGGGCCGCGCGTGACCGGGACGCCCAATCACGAGGCGGCGGTGAAGTGGGTGATTGCCGAAACCACCCGGTGGGGGATGAAAAACGCGCACCAGGAAGCTTGGGACTTCGGCCGGGACGGATGGTCGAACGAACGCGCCAGCGGGTTCATCGTGGCGCCGGTGCATCAGAATCTGAAATTCGAAGTTCTGGCCTGGACGCCGTCGACTAAAGGCACGGTGACGGCTTCGGCGATCCGGATCGATCCACCCCAGGGACCGCCGGTGGAGCCGAGCGCCGATGCGAATGCCGGACGCGGCGGGCGCGGTTTCGGGCCGACGCACCAGGGACCGACCAGGGAAGAAATGGATGCGTGGATTGCGGCGACGAAGGACAAGGTGGGCGGCAAGATCGTGCTGGTGGGCAAGCAGACGGCGATTCCGGTCAGCTTCGAGGCGCCGCAGAAGCGCCGGCCGGACGACCTGGTGAAAGCGATGTACGATCCCGAGCACGGCGACGGCGGGCGGGGCGCATTCGGCGGGCGCGGGCGCGGCGGCCCGCAGGATCCCAACCGGCTGACGGCCGCTCAAGTGAGCGACCGGGTCGACACCATGCTGCTCGAAGGCGGCGCCATCGCGCGGGTAAACGACGCGGCGCGGGCCGACGGCATCATCGTGGCGCAGCAGAACCGCTTTTACGACGTCGCCAAGTGTGTGCCCACGGTGATTGTGCGCAACGACGATTACGGGCGCATCGAACGCCTGCTGGCCGATGGCGACGATGTGAAACTCGAGTTCAACATCCTGAACCACACCTATCCGGACGGTAAGACCAGCTACAATGCCGTGGCCGAGATTCCGGGCACGGACAAGGCCGATGAAGTAGTCATGCTGGGCGGGCACCTGGATAGCTGGCACTCGGCCACGGGCGCTACCGACAACGGCATCGGTTCCTCGATCATGCTGGAGGCCGTGCGGCTGATTCAGACGCTGGAATTGAAGCCGCGGCGCACCATCCGGATCGCGCTGTGGTCGGGCGAAGAGGAGGGGTTGCTGGGGTCGCTGGCGTACGTGAAACAGCATTTCGGCACGGCCGAAGACCCCAAGCCGGAGTGGTCCAAACTGGATTGTTATTTCAATGTGGACACCGGCACCGGCCGGCTGCGCGGCGGCAGCGTTTTCGGACCCAGGGATGCGGCGGCGGTGCTGCGCCCGCTCTTCGCCCAGTTTGAAGATTGGGGGTTGTTCGGCGCCGCCAGCACCGCGAGCCGCCAGACCGGGGGCACCGACAGCACCTCGTTCAATAACGCCGGGTTGCCCGGGGTGGGCATGTCGCAGGACCCCATCGAATACAATACGCTGACGCACCATACCAATCTCGACACCTACGAGAGGATCGTTCCCGACGATGTGAAGAAAGCGTCGGCGGAGATTGCGGCGGCAGTATGGTACGTGGCCAACCGGGGAGAGATGGTGCCGCGCTTCAGCAAGGCGGACATGCCGGCGCCGGTCGAGCCGCGGTAGGCCGGCACGTCGGCGCCGAGAAGGTGGGACAGACTATCGTTGTTTGTGGTCTGTCGGGCCTCGTCAGGTCGTAACAGCCTGACAGACGACAAAAAAACGATCGTCTGTCCCACCGCCATGGCTCGATTACCATGAGGGTGGGGGCTCCTGTTGCGCATCCTGCTGGCACAGAATTCGCTCTATTTTCCGGCTCATGGCGGTGGGGACAAATCCAACCGGCTGCTGATGGAGGCGCTGGCGGCTCGCGGACACGTGTGCCGGGCGGTGGCGCGCATCGCGGGTTTCGGGGTGCGCCAGCGGGAGGCGTACCTGGCGGAACTGGCGGGGCGCGCGGTCGAAGCGCGAACGGCGGCCGGCGGGCTGGTGGAGTTCGAACGGCGCGGGGTCGAGGTGAGCGTGGTCACGGAGGGTAATTCGCGGGCGCATTTCGCCGGCGCGGCGGCCGCGTTTCATCCCGACGTGATTTTGACCTCGACCGACGACCCGGCGCAGCTTCTGCTGGGCGCGGCGCTGGACGATCCGGGGGCCCGCGTGGTGTACCTGGTGCGGGCCACGGTGGCTGTGCCGTTCGGCCCGGATTGCGCCTTTCCGAGCGAGGCCAAGTCGGCTCGCGTCCGCCAGGCGGACCGGGTGGTGTGCGTGAGCGAGTACGTGGCCGGCTACACGCGCCGGTACGGCGGCATGGACGCGGTACACGTGCCGATATCGCTGCTCGAATCGGAGGTTTGGCCCGACCTGGGTCGCTTCGACGGCGAGTTCGTCACGCTGGTGAATCCGTGCGCGGTGAAGGGAATCGCCATTCTGCTGGGGCTGGCGGATAGCATGCCGGAAACGGCGTTTGCGGCGGTGCCGACGTGGGGAACCACGCGGGAGGACCGGGCGGCGCTGGCGCGGCGGCCGAACATCGCGGTGCTCGATCCGGTGGACGACATCAACCGCCTGCTGGAACGCACGCGGGTATTGCTGGTGCCTTCGTTGTGGGCGGAGGCGCGGTCGCGGATGGTACTGGAAGCCATGGCGAGGGGGGTGCCGGTGATGGCCAGCGCGGTAGGCGGCCTGGAGGAAGCCAAACTGGGCGTTCCTTATTTGCTGCCGGTGACGCCCATCGAAAAATACGCGGCCGAGTTGGACGACCGGATGGTGCCGGTGGCGCAGGTTCCGCCGCAGGACATCGCGCCGTGGCGGGAGACACTGCGGCATTTATTAACGGACCAGGCGCATTGGAGCCGGATCGCGCGCGATTCGCGGGCGGCGGCTTTGGCCTATGCGGGCAGCATCAGCGTGGGGCCGTTTGAGAGGATCCTGGAGCAAGTGCTGGCGGAACCGAAGCGCGCGACCGGGAGCGTCCGCTCCACCACCACTGCCGCGGCGCTTTCGGTGGAGAAGCGGCAGTTGCTGGCGTTGCGGCTGCGCAGGCAGGCTCCGGCGGCGGCGTGGTTCCCGGGCATCGAGCGGGTGGACGGGCCGAGGCTGTTTTGTTTCCCGCACGCAGGGGGCGGCGCGTCGGGATTTGCGGCCTGGGCGAGCGGTTGGAGTGGGGCCAGGACGATCTGTCCGGTGCGGCTGCCGGGCAGGGAATCGCGGCAGATCGAAGCGCCTATCGGACGCATGCCGGCTCTGGTGACGGCGCTGGCCGATGCGCTGGCGGGCTATCTCGACCAGCCCTTCGGGTTTTTCGGCCACAGCATGGGCGCGGCGGTGGGTTTTGAATTGGCGCGGGAACTGCGCCGGCGGGGACTGACTCAACCACGAGTGCTGATCGCATCCGGGGCGCGGGCGCCGCAGTTCCGCCGCGGCCACGTGCCGCCGCCGGATCCGACCGACGAACAATTGCTGGCCGAGTTGGGCCGGCTGGAAGGCACGCCGCCCGGACTATGGGAAAACGGCGCGACGCGGGCTGTACTGTTGCCGGCGCTGCGGGCCGATACCGGCCTCTATCGCCGCTATGTCTATTCCGAGGAAGCGCCGCTCGACTGCGCCATTTGCGCCTACGGCGGCGCGGCCGACGCCAACGTCGGCGAGGCGCACCTTTCGGCATGGCGGGAGCAAACCACGGGGCCCTTCCGGCTGCGCCGCTTCGAGGGAGGACATTTCTATCTGCAGCCGCCGTCGGCGGAATTCCTGGCGGCGCTGGCCGAAGACTGGGAGGGGAACGGCAGGTAGGGGGAATCTGAGCTCACTCAGTTCGCCCAAAGCGCAGTGACATTGGGTCGCACGGTGTCTTACCTCAGGAGAGGATCATCGCTGCCGGTGGTCTGGCGCTCGGCCAAACTCAAGGAAATATTGATACGGGAGGAAGGTTTCTTTTCGCAGCAGGAGGAAGCCGGCTTGCTTGAATTCCGCTGTCAGCGCTTCGTCGTCGAGTTTCATTTCCGGCGGAGGTCCGATGGGAAGGGGGCGTTTGTAGAAGTCCACCACCACCACTCTGCCGCCAATTTTGAGCGCCGGGGTCATGCGACGGTAATAGGCAAGCCGGTCCTGGATATGATGCAGCACGTCGCAGAAGAAGATCAGGTCCACGGACGCGGGCGCGAGCAACGGATCGTCGGGCTTCGAGACCAGCGCGATCAGATTGGGCGGGGCGCCTTTGGCCGCGATTTCGAGCAGCTTGGGATCGATATCGATGGCGAATACCTTTGCCGCGTGCATGGCAAAACGGCGCGCGAAGTAGCCGGTGCCCGCGCCGATATCGGCCACCACGTCGGTGGATTTCAACTGCAACGCCATCATGACTTCGTGCGGCTTTTGCCACTCGTCGCGGGCTGGGTCTTCGAGAACGCGGGCGTACTCCTCGGCGGATTGGGGCGGGTGGTGCTCCTGGTGCATGGTCTGTGCGTTGCCGGAGGGAGCCAACAGTGCCGCCAGAATCGAAAAGGCAAGCCAGAGACGTAGGGACGGCGCGGGCTGGGTCGACGGCTGCCGCTTCCCCAGGACGCAGAGGCGTCGGGTAGAGACTCGACGCGGCACGCGCAAGTTCGTGCGCCACGGAAGCTGGTAAGTGGGTAAGTCCATCTCCATGTTAGGTTACCAGAGCGTGTTACTACCGCTTCTCCAATTCCGCGGCATTTTCATGAGGATCTGGTCCCGGTCAGCGATGAAACGGGCACCAGGGGAGCGGAGGGTGGATTGACGGCGTCTTTAAGCACCTTGAACACCCGTTCGTTGAGCGGCGACGATTTGACGAAGTCGGCATAGGCGCGCTCCAGATGCGCCCTGCAGAGGCCGCGCGCGGTATCGTCATCGGACTCCGCGAGCGCATCCTGGCGCAGGTATTGGCCCATTCTTTTGAGGATGTGCAAGCGCGCCACGTTCAACACGGCCGGATCGTAGGCGACGTTCAGCAGGTCGAAGAACTCTTCGGCTGCCGACAGGTTTTTCAACTGGTTCCATACGGTCATTTCCGGCCCCTCTCTTATATCGAACGGCTCATCGATTCGCAGCGGCCCGCCACGCTGACGTTGGCGTAAAAATCCAGCAGTTCGTTGGTGCTTACGGTCCGCTTGGTTCTCGACGCGTGGTCGCGCACCTGCGCGAGGACTAACCGGGTGCGCTGCTCGTCGGCCGCCAGACCGAGGGTATGCAGGGCGTCGACTACCGCGGCCGTGCCGGAGTGCTTACCGAGCACGAACTGGCGCTGGCGCCCAAAACAACTGGGGGAGATGCCTTCATAAGTCCGGGGATCCTTCAATAGCCCATGTACATGAATGCCGGATTCGTGGGTAAACGCCGCACTGCCGACGATCGATTTGCCGGGAGGGATGGGCCGCCCGGCGGCAGCCGCGACCACATCGGCGAGGGCGGGCAGGCGCGCGAGATCGATGCCGGTCTTCAGGTCCGACAGATGAGCCAGGCCGGCAACCACTTCTTCCAGGGCCGCATTGCCGGCACGCTCTCCCAGGCCGAGCACGCAGACGCTGGCATGAGTAGCCCCGCCATGCACGGCGGCCAGAGTGTTGGCGGTTGCCAGGCCGAGGTCGTCGTGGCCGTGGAACTCCAGTTCCATGTCGGTATCGGCCCACAAGCGGCGGAAGATGGCGTAAGTGCCGAATGGGTCGAGCACTCCCAGCGTGTCGGCAAATCGAAAGCGATGGGCGCCGGCTTCTTCAGCGGTCAGAATCACTTCGCGGACGAAATCCAGGTCGGCGCGGCTGGAATCTTCGCCGCCCACGGCGACCTGCAATCCGCAGCCGAGCGCGTAGGGCACAATCTTGCGGATGCGCTCGAGCACGTCGGCGCGGCCGGTATTGAACTTGGCGCGAATCTGGCAATCGGAAACGGGGACCGACAGATTCACGCGAGTGAGACCGGTCCGGACGGAGGCATCGACATCGGACTTGGTCATGCGTCCCCAGGCGATGGGGACGGCGGTTCGCAGGGTCTGGCCGACGGCGGCGATGGATTCGATTTCCTGCTCGCCCATGGCCGGGATGCCGGCTTCAATTTCATCGACACCTGCCTGCTCGAGAGCCAGCGCGATCGCAAGCTTTTCCGCCGGGGTGAAGACTACGCCCGGAGTCTGCTCGCCATCGCGCAGCGTCGAATCGTTAATGAAGACGGGAAGAGGATTCGTGTTGAACATGGTTTGGCCTCGTTACACGTAGCTCGATTTGAGTACCGGGTCCGCGACGTCGTCGCCGCTTCGCGGCGGTGAGAGGTTGCGCAGCTTTTCGATGATGGGCGGCATTGCCGCCAGCACGCGGTCGACATCCCCGGCGGTGTTTTCGCGTGAAAAGGAGAAGCGAACGGCGCCGTGGGCCTCGGTATACGGAACCTTCATGGCGCGCAACACGTGCGAAGGTTCCATGGATCCCGCGGCGCAGGCGGATCCTGAGGAGGCGGCGATGTTCCGCCTGTCCAGCAGGAGCAGGATGGCCTCCGACTCCAGAAATTTGAACGCGATATTGAGAGTATTTGGAACGCGGTTTTCCACGTCCCCGATTACGGTGGCGGCCGGGACGCGGGCCAGCAGCCCCTGTTGCAAACGGTCTCGCAGCGCGCCGATTCGGGGGAGTTCGTCGAGCGCCGCTGCCGCCAGTTCCGCCGCTTTGCCGAAGCCTGCAATAGCGGGGACATTCTCCGTACCGGCGCGGCGGCCACGCTCCTGGCGTCCGCCCCGTAGCAGGGGAGCGAGGCGCACTCCCTTGCGCACATAGAGCGCGCCGATGCCTTTGGGGCCGTGGAACTTGTGGGCGGAAAGCGAGGCCATGTCGATAGCCGTGTCCTGGAGATTCATAGCGAGTTTGCCGGCCGCCTGGACGGCGTCGGTATGGAAGAGCGCGCCGGCTTCATGCGCCATGGATGCCAATTGCGCGACCGGGAAAATGGTCCCGGTCTCGTTATTGGCCCACATCAAGGAGACTACGGCGGTTCGGCAGCCCAGAGCCTGGCGGTAGGCATGCATGTCGAGACGGCCGCGCAGATCGACGGGCAGATGGTGGACTTTCACGCCGCGGCGCTTCTGTAGAAACTCACAAAGCGCCAGCACCGCCGGATGCTCCACCATCGAGGTGACGACTTCGTCGCGGCCGGTTTGGGTTTCGAGGGCGGAAAGAATTGCGGTGTTGTCCGACTCGGTGCCACCCGAGGTAAAGACAATCTCGGAATCGAAGGATGCGCCAACCAGTTCCTGTACCTGGCGGCGCGCGGTCTTGACCGCATCGGCCGCCGGGCAGCCAAGCGAGTGCATGGAGGAAGCGTTGCCGAAATGCTCGCTGAAGAAGGGAAGCATGGCTGCGACGACTCGCGGATCGACGCGCGTGCTGGCGTTGTTATCGAGATAGACTGGCGTCGTTCGGTCCGGTTTCAAAGTCGCGTTCCTCCTGGGTGAAGCTGTCAGCGGTCAGCGATCACGGCTGATTGCGAACGGGGACGACACCGGCGGCAGGGACGGCGACGCTATCTTGTTATGCAACCCGAGTTCCATCCCGTAAGCGATTGACACAAGATAGATTACTGGATTCTTGATGGTTACAGGGCCAAGCTTGTCAGGTTTGCGACAAGTCGCATCCGCGCCAACCACCGGATTGGGGTCTTCGCAAAACGGGGTCGCCCGATTCTGTGTTATCCTGACAGTGACGCTGGCTTAATCGAACGTCGAAACAGTTTTTTGTTCGCCTTGAACTTCAGAGCGAACCCGACTTCCCCGTCCTGAGTCCTGTTCCCAGCCACACGGCGTTCGCGAAATGCGTCACGCAGAGGGGACCAGGATCATGTCTTCAACGGACAATCTAACTCCGGTCGCCGATGATGGCGGGCGCTCCACCCGAGCCGAGATCAGGCTGGTGGGGATCTACGAAATATCCAAGATACTGGCGCGTCCGGCGCGAATCGAAGTCACCCTTTCCGGCGTGATCAGCCTGCTCTCGAGCTTTCTCGATATGGAGAATGGGCTGATCGCCATGCTGGACGAGGCTGGCGAGCCGCGGATGGTGGTGGGCGCCGGGTGGAGCGAAAGCACGGCGAAACGCTATTTCGCCCATCTGCCCGAACGCGCGGTGGGCCAGATCGTGGTCAGCAAGATGCCCTTCGTGGTGCGGGACGTCGATACCGACCCGCTGTTCACGGACTGGGCCGCGGATCTCACCGATTCCGAGCGTCATCGTTCGTTCGTGGGGGTTCCCATAAAGGATCGCGACCGGGTGATCGGCACGCTAACCGTGGAGTGCCATCACGCGGGTGGGGCCGCCATGATTTCGCTGGACGAAGAGGTACGCTTTCTGACCATGATCGCTAATCTGGTGGGACAGACGGTGAGTCTGCAGGCGATGGTGGCGCGCGATCGCGAGCGCTTGATGACGGAACGGCATCGGCTGGAAAAGCAACTGGAGCAGGCGGCTCCCGGCGAGCGCGGTCAGGGAACAGCCGGCATTATCGGCGAGAGCGAGGCTGTCCGTACGGCGCTGGATCAAATCCGCATCGTGGCGCGCAGCAATTTGCCGATTCTGCTGCGCGGCGAGTCCGGCACGGGCAAGGAGTTGTTCGCGCAGGCGATTCACGATCTTTCACCGCGCAGGAACGGGCCGTGCGTGAAGTTGAATTGCGCGGCGCTGCCGGAAAGCGTACTGGAATCGGAGTTATTCGGCCATGAGAAAGGCGCTTTCACCGGCGCCATCACGCAACGAAAAGGGCGTTTCGAACTGGCCGACGGCGGCACGCTTTTTCTGGACGAGATTGGCGACATATCGGGGGCCTTCCAGGGAAAGCTGCTGCGAGTGCTGCAAGAGGGAGAGTTCGAACGCGTCGGCGGAAGCCGCACGCTGAAGGTCGACGTGCGGCTGGTGACGGCAACCAACCGCAACCTGGAGGCGGCGGTGACGTCGGGTGAGTTTCGGGCCGATCTCTATTACCGCATTAGCGTGGTTCCGATCATGCTGGCCCCGCTGCGGCAGAGGCGCGAGGATATTCCGCTGCTCGCGGACGCGTTTCTGCGCCGATTCAACGAGGAACACGGGGGCTCCCTTACCCTGTCCAACGCCGCGGTGGAGGTTCTGCGATCCTGCGATTTTCCCGGCAACGTGCGCGAACTCGAAAGTTGCGTGCGACGGACGGCGGCATTCACGCAAGGGTCGTCGATCGGCGCCGACGACTTCGCGTGCAGCAACGGCAGTTGTTTATCGTCGGTGATAGGCAAGACGATCATCGACAAGGCCGGCACCGGCAGCGGATACATTCCCCTGCCCGTGGGCACGCCTCCCGCACGAGTACGGGCCTCGAAGGCGCTGGCGGAGACCAATGGGACTCACGACGAGCCGCACGACCAGTCGTCCTTCCCGGGTGTGTCCAAAGCTGCCGACATCGATTCCGGCATTCCCCGAACGGATGACGGCACAGATCGCCAACGCTTGATCCAGGCCATGGAAACCGCCGGCTGGGTGCAGGCCAAAGCGGCGCGGATCCTCGGCCTAACTCCGCGGCAGATGGGGTATGCCCTGCGCAAGCATCAGATCGATATCAAGAGATTGTAAGCGGCCACCATCGCCAACTGCGCCTGGCAGCGTAGCGAATGGCGGGTTTCGAACACACCGCTCAAAACCCTCCCCACGCGTGTAAGCATCCCGACACAACAGTTGACATAGAAGCCCCTATGTTTTCAAAGCCTTCCCCGTTGGCACGGTAGTTGCACTGAACCGCCGCAATTCCGTGTTTGGAAGCGAGGGAAAACATGCAAGGGGTGGCACAGCAACCGGTCGTCCAACTAACGGTGCTGCAACCGAGCAGCGAGACGATGCAGAAGATTGCCGGGCACAAGGGATGCGCCACACAGGGCGGCAGCGGCAAAGCCAGTTGCGGGTCGGGAGCGGGCCAGGGCGACCTGGCGCCGGAGATTTGGGAGAAAATCAAGAACCACCCATGCTACAGCGAAGAAGCGCACCACCACTACGCGCGCATGCACGTGGCGGTGGCGCCGGCTTGCAACATTCAATGCAATTACTGCAACCGCAAGTACGACTGCGCCAATGAGTCGCGGCCCGGCGTGGTAAGCGAGAAACTGACTCCGGAACAGGCGGCTAAGAAAGTCCTGGCCGTGGCTTCCACCATTCCGCAAATGACGGTGCTTGGGATCGCGGGGCCGGGAGATCCGCTGGCCAACCCCGCGAAGACTTTCAAGACGTTTGAGCTGATCGCGAAAACCGCGCCCGATATCAAGCTCTGCCTGTCGACCAACGGTCTGATGCTTCCCGATCGCGTGGACACCATCAAGAACTTCAATGTGGATCACGTCACCATCACCATCAACATGACGGATCCCGAGATCGGCGCCAAAATCTACCCGTGGGTGTACTACAAGCACAAACGCTACACCGGGGTGGAAGGGGCCAAAATTCTCAGCGAGCGGCAATTGCAAGGCCTCGAGATGCTGACCGAGCGCGGCATCCTGTGCAAGGTGAACTCGGTGATGATTCCGGGCGTCAACGACAAGCACCTGGTGGAGGTAAATCGGGCGGTTAAGTCGCGCGGAGCCTTCCTGCACAACATCATGCCGCTGATTTCCGCGCCGGAGCATGGAACGGTGTTCGGCTTGACCGGGCAGCGCGGCCCCTCGGCCCAGGAACTAAAGGCGCTGCAGGACGGTTGCGAAGGCGAAATGAACATGATGCGGCATTGCCGCCAGTGCCGCGCCGACGCGGTGGGCCTGCTGGGCGAGGATCGCAGCGCCGAGTTCACCACCGACAAGATCATGGACCGGGAGGTCGACTACGACCTCGAAACGCGCAAGGCTTACCAGGAGAAAGTGGAAGAAGAGCGCCAGGCCAAGGTGGCGGCGAAACAAGCCGAACTCGAGACCCTGGCGGGCGAGCGGAGCGACATCAAGGTCCTGGTGGCGGTGGCCACCAAGGGCAGCGGGCGCATCAACGAGCATTTCGGCCACGCCAAGGAGTTCCAGGTGTACGAGCTGTCGACGGCGGGGGCGAAATTCGTGGGACACCGCCGCGTGGACCTGTACTGCCAGGGCGGCTATGGAGAGGAAGACAGCCTCGACACCGTCATCCGCGCCATCAACGACTGCGCCGCGGTGTTGGTGGCCAAGATCGGCGGCTGCCCCAAGGAGACGCTGAGGAAAGCCGGCATCGAGCCGGTGGACAAGTACGCCCTGGAATTCATCGAGCAATCCGCCATCGCCTACTTCAGGGAATACGTGGAGAAGGTAAAGACGGGCGAGATCCAACACGTGGAACCCGGCGATGCGGCGATCCGCCAGGGCGCGCTGGTGGCGGCGTGACAGATTCAAGCAATTAAGAACAGGAGAAGAGCATGGCCTACACGATTGTCGCCGAGAATTGCACGTCCTGCGCGGCGTGCGAGGCGGAATGCCCGAACGTGGCGATTTCCGCAAAAGACTTCGCTTTCGTCATTAATCCGAAGAAGTGCACCGAGTGCATCGGATACTTCGACGACCCGCAATGCGTGGCGGTCTGTCCGATCGACGCCACTTGCATCATCGACACCGTGTACCCGCGGTACCAGGCCCGGGCCTGAAAGAGTTGCATGGACATGACCCCTAGGAACGTGACTATTACTCCGGCGGCGGAGAAGTTCATTAAACGCATGATTCGCTTCGGTGGAGGCCCGGGCAGCGGCTTCCGGCTGGTGGTGAGCCCGGGCGGATGTTCCGGCCTGGCCGCCGACTTCGACGTGGAGGCGGCGCCGCGAGCGGGCGACGCGGTGCTCGATCGCAACGGCATGAGGCTGTTTCTGCCGGCGGAGAGCCGGTTGCTGCTGGATGGCGTCACTATCGATTTCGCCGAGACGCCGACGCAAAGCGGGCTGCTTTTCCACGATCCGAAGTCGCGCGGCGCCAGTTGCCCGTCGAGCCAGCCGATGGTGATGCTGGATAGCTTGCTGCGCCCGCGCCGGGAGCCACGACCATGAATGCGGCGGCTGGAATGCCTGCCGGGGAGGAATTGAGATGGGAGAGATCAGCCGCGACAGCGACGTGGTGGAACTGGACGGCCCGCCGGCTTATGACTACGGCGCCAAGGTGCGCTCGCGCCGTACGATTCGCAACGACGGCACATTCCCGGGAAAGGACATCGGTGAAATCCTGGTGAAAAAAGGCGAGGAAGGTTACGTCACCAGCATTGGCACGTTTCTGCAGCAGTTTTACATCTACGGGGTGGAATTCATCGCCTCCGGTTATCGCGTCGGTATGAAGCGCAAAGAGCTGGAGACGCTGGAACAGCATGATTGAACCGCGCACGCCCAGATACGATTGGGGCCAGCGAGTGCGGGCCTGCCAGGACCTGTACAACGACGGTTCCTATCCCGAGGTTGCCGAGGACGCCCTGCTGGTGAATACGGGCGACACAGGCGAGATCGTCAATGTGGGAACGCATGTCGAGTCGAACACGCCGGTCTACATGGTGGAGTTCCCGGCCAATCGCGTGGTGGGCTGTCTGGAAGAAGAGATTGCGCCGGCGGAATGAGATGACGGAGTCACACCCAAACACGGCGACCGGCGGATCGCTGGCGGCAAACGCGTTTGACCGCAAGCGGGTGGAGCGCGCGCTTGCCCAACGGAGCCGCTACCGCTACGTGAAACCGGCGGTGCGGACGGTTGAGGGGGGATTCCGGATTGAGAGCCCCTGCTGTTCGCGCAGGGTAGATCCCGGGGGCGGCATGGTGGACATCGCGCTGTTGCTTCATCAGAAGCCGGGCGCCTGGGAACTGTACCGCAAGGACCATGCCGCCAAGGAATGGATATGGCACGGGACCTACGAAGAGCTCGGCGAACTGCTGGACGAGTTGAAACAAGACCGCAAGCAGTTGTTTTGGCAATGAAGGGAACAAGGGACCAGATGAAAGTGATGATCCGCAAGAATTCGGACGGTGAGCTGTCGGCCTATATCGCCAAGAAAGACCTGGAAGAGCCCATCGTCGCGATGGAGAATCCGCGGATGTGGGGCGGGCGGGTCACTCTCGCCAACGGCTGGCAGCTTGCCTTGCCGGATCTCAACTCCGACACCCGGCTGCCGATTACCGTGGAGGCCCGCCGGTTGGGGGAATAGATGGGCCTGCTGCTCAAAAGCGAAGACGTGACGGTGGAACTGCCTGGCTTTGGGAATGGCGGGTTTCCCACACACACGCTGCATCCTCGTTCGGACCTGTCGGTATCCCGACAAGCCAATTGTCGCTGCCTGCCGCCGAAGGCGCTTTGTCTTCAGAATCTTGCCGGTTGGCACTGCAGTTGCAATGCTCCCATATGGAAATTCGCGTAAGCAGCGAGGCTATTCATGAACGCACTGACGATAGACACCATTCACGCCGCCTTGATGGACGGTCGCGCAATTCCCTATCTCGGACCGGGAGTGCTGGGCTTCGGCGCCGACGGGAGCCCGCTTCCGGCCTCCCACGAGGCACTGGCCGCCAAGCTGACGGCAAAGAGCAGCGTGCCGTTCAAGATCCGCAAGAACCTGACGGCCGCGGCGCAGTTCATCGAAAACTTCAAGCACCGCAAGACGGTGAAACAGGCAATGGTGGAAGCGTTTCGCGATGGGGCCGATCCCACCGGGCTGCACCGCTATCTCGCCACCCTGCCTTCGCTGCCGCTGGTGGTCCACGCCTGGTACGACGATCTGCCGCAGCGGGCCTTCGCCGAGCGCGGCCGCTGGGGCATGGTACAGGGCGTGAGTCAGGCCGAACACTTCGGATCCTGGGTACACCATTTCGGCTCCGACGGCGCGCCCGCCACCGCCAGCAACGCCTGGAATACGCTGCTGTATCAGCCGTTGGGCTCGGTTTGGCCGGCAGGCAACTTTCTGGTCTCGGATTCGGACTTCGTCGAAGTGCTTACGGAGATCGACATTCAGACGCCCATTCCCGAGTCCGTGCAACATCTTCGGGCAGGCCGGAATTTCCTGTTCCTGGGCTGCCGGTTCTCGACCCAGCTCGAGCGCCTCTTCGCGCGCCAGATCATGAAGCGGTCGTCGAACCGGCACTGGGCGGTCCTACCGGAAGAGCCGACCAGGAACGAGGCCCGGTTCCTGGAGCAATACCAGATCGAGCGTATCGACGCTCCCCTGCCTGAGTTCATAGAAGCTCTGGAGGAAATTCTGGCAAGCCCGGGCATGCGGATGGCTAGTTAGTTAACCGAAGCACAAACACCAGCCAGAGAGGGCCATTTTCTTGTATGATTGAGGCACACGACTATGGCACTTTCCGCACGTAACAAACTGAATGGCCGCATCGAGCAACTGAAACTCGGCGACATCATGGCGCACGTGTTCGTTCGCGTCGGGGACAACATTATTGAGAGCGTGATTACGCGAATCAGCGCTGAGGAAATGAATCTTAGCGTGGGCGATTCGGTGAAAATTGTAGTCAAGTCCACCGAGGTCATGATCCAAAAGGACTAGCCGATCCGGCCGATCATTTCCGGGTGGAACGCGAGTAACGCCACCGGAATGAAATCCGCACCAGATCCGGCTTCCAATCGCGAGCCTCGGCAAGAGCCGCGTCCAGACTCGCCAGTTCGCGAGCCTCGTTTTCATCGTGCAGCATAAACTGCAGCACGGCGCGGTCGATTTCGTCGCTATCCACTACAAAGACGCGCTGATTCTCCACGGCGCCTGACGTTTCCACTCCGATTTGCATCGTGCTGCGTCACGAGCAACCCCAGCTCCAATCGAAAACCGGCGGAACCTTGTTATTGCGGCTCCGATTTCAGGCGAGGGGTTGTTTTGTTGCCGACAAATGGCCTTTCCGATGTCACCTTTGAAACAAGCCCGACAATCCAATGCCAGCGGCGATTCCATTGATAACCAACCACTTGGGGCCAACATCGGATTGGCATGGAGATTGCCTTTGTGGAAGGTGACCGCCGGAATTCAAAACCGGCGCCGGCATCTTAAAATAGCGGACGATCCGCGGCGCAACGCTCGTCGTTCAAACCGGAAACGGAACAAAGAACAGAAGGAGAAATATGGCACAACTGCGGCAAATCGCATTTTACGGTAAGGGCGGTATCGGCAAGTCCACCACCTCCCAGAACACCCTCGCGGCGCTGGCCGAGTTGGGGCAACGAATTCTGATTGTCGGCTGCGATCCCAAGGCCGACTCTACGCGCCTGATCCTGCACGCAAAGGCTCAAGACACCATCCTGAGCCTGGCCGCGCAACAAGGCAGCGTGGAAGACCTGGAACTCGAAGATGTGATGAAGGTCGGGTACAAGGACATCAAGTGCGTCGAGTCCGGCGGCCCCGAGCCGGGCGTAGGCTGCGCCGGCCGCGGTGTCATCACATCGATCAACTTCTTGGAAGAGAACGGCGCCTACGAAGACATCGACTACGTCTCCTACGACGTGTTGGGCGACGTGGTCTGCGGCGGTTTCGCCATGCCCATCCGTGAGAACAAGGCCCAGGAAATCTATATCGTGATGTCCGGCGAAATGATGGCCATGTACGCGGCCAACAACATCTCCAAGGGCATTCTGAAGTACGCCAATTCCGGCGGCGTACGTCTGGGAGGCCTGATTTGCAACGAGCGCCAGACCGATAAGGAATTGGAGTTGGCCGAGGCCATGGCCAAGAAGCTGGGCACGCACCTGATCTACTTCGTGCCGCGCGACAACGTGGTGCAGCATGCCGAGCTGCGGCGCATGACGTGCATCGAGTACGCGCCCGAATCCAAGCAGTCCAACCACTACCGGGCGCTGGCGAAGAAGATCCACGTCAACGGCGGCAAGGGCATCATTCCGACCCCGATCACCATGGACGAGTTGGAAGACATGTTGATGGAGCACGGGATCATCAAGCCGATCGACGAGGCTATCGTCGGCAAAACCGCCGCCGAACTGGCAGCGTAACCGGGATAAACTGCGCGAGTCCGAGCCGCGACCGTGAGGGAGCGGTCGCCGGATGCACTAACTCTAGCCACGAAAGACAACTAACTTAAACAGCACGACAGGCCACCAAGGACGATGGTCTGTCCACTTTCCGAGAGGGGATACTATGAGCCTGACCGCACCGACCGTGGAAGAGATCAAAGCCAGGAACAAGCAACTCATCAACGATGTCCTGGAAGTCTATCCCGAAAAGACCGCTAAGAAGCGGGTCAAGCACCTCAACACCTTTGAACAGGGCAAGCCGGATTGCGGGGTTAAGTCGAATATCAAGTCCATTCCCGGCGTGATGACCATCCGTGGCTGCGCCTATGCCGGATCGAAGGGCGTGGTGTGGGGACCGATCAAGGATATGGTCCACATCAGCCACGGGCCCGTGGGCTGTGGCCAGTATTCCTGGGGGGCGCGGCGCAACTATTACATCGGGACCACCGGCGTCGACACCTTTGTCACGATGCAATTCACCTCCGATTTTCAGGAGAAAGACATCGTCTTCGGCGGCGACAAGAAGCTCGCCAAGATCATGGACGAAATCCAGGAACTCTTCCCCCTCAACAAAGGGATAACGGTGCAATCGGAATGTCCGATTGGGCTGATTGGCGATGATATCGAAGCGGTCTCCAGAGCCAAATCGAAAGAATACGGCAAAACCATCGTGCCGGTCCGTTGCGAAGGCTTTCGCGGCGTGTCGCAGTCGCTGGGCCATCACCTTGCAAACGACTCGATTCGCGACTGGGTATTCGATAAGCTCAGCGGCAAGCCCGTCAAGTTCGAAAGCACGCCCTACGACGTTGCGATCATCGGCGACTACAACATCGGCGGCGACGCCTGGTCGTCCCGAATTCTGCTCGAAGAGATGGGCCTGCGCGTGATTGCTCAGTGGTCGGGAGACGGCAGCATCGCCGAGCTCGAAGCCACTCCAAGGGCCAAGCTGAATATCTTGCACTGCTACCGCTCGATGAACTATATCTCGCGTCACATGGAAGAGAAGTATGGCATTCCGTGGTGCGAGTACAACTTTTTCGGCCCCAGCAAAATCGCCGAATCGCTGCGCCGGGTGGCCGGCCATTTCGACGACAAGATCAAGGAAGGCGCCGAGCGCGTCATCGCCAAATACCAGGCACTAATGGACGGTGTGATCGCCAAGTACCGGCCGCGCCTCGCGGGCAAGAAGGTGATGCTCTTCGTCGGTGGCCTGCGTCCGCGCCACGTCATCGGCGCGTATGAGGACCTCGGTATGGAAGTCGTCGGCACCGGTTACGAGTTCGGGCACAACGACGATTACCAGCGAACCACGCATTACGTCAAAGATGGAACCCTGATCTACGACGACGTGACCGGCTTCGAGTTCGAAAAGTTCGTGGAGAAGGTCCAGCCCGACCTGGTTGGTTCGGGGATCAAAGAGAAATATGTTTTCCAGAAGATGGGCGTGCCGTTCCGGCAGATGCATTCATGGGACTACTCCGGTCCCTACCACGGCTACGACGGCTTTGCCATCTTCGCGCGCGATATGGATATGGCGATCAATGCCCCTGTCTGGCAATTGGCTAAGGCGCCCTGGAAGTAGCTTCATCCGGTTCGACGAAAAACCAAGCAGAGGACTTTACCATGAGCCAGAATGCCGACCATGTACTCGACCATTTCGAGCTATTCCGCGGCCCGGAATACAAAGAGATGCTCGCCAACAAGAGGGAGAAGTTCGAGGACCCTTGCGCGGCGGCGGAGATCGAACGGGTACGGGAGTGGACCAAGACTCCGGAATACCGCGAGAAAAACTTCGGCCGCGAGGCGCTGACCATCAACCCGGCCAAGGCGTGCCAGCCGCTGGGAGCTGTTTTCGCGGCCGTCGGCTTCGAAGGCACGCTGCCGTTTGTGCACGGTTCGCAGGGGTGCGTGGCTTACTATCGCAGCCATTTCTCGCGGCATTTCAAGGAGCCCACTTCGTGCGTGTCTTCGTCGATGACCGAGGACGCCGCCGTCTTCGGCGGGCTCAATAACATGGTCGACGGGCTGGCCAACGCCTATACGCTATATAAACCCAAGATGATCTCAGTCTCCACCACATGTATGGCCGAAGTGATTGGCGACGACTTGAACGCCTTCATCAAGGGCGCCAAAGAGAAGGGTTCGGTGCCGGCGGAATTCGACGTGCCTTTCGCCCACACTCCGGCCTTCGTGGGCAGCCACATCACCGGCTACGACAACGTCATGAAGGGCATTGTCGAGCACTTCTGGGATGGCAAAGCGGGCACCGCTCCCAGGCTGGAGCGCGTCCCCAACGAAAAGATCAACTTCATTGGCGGCTTCGACGGCTATACGGTGGGCAACCTTCGCGAGGTGAAGCGTCTGCTTGGCCTGATGGGAGTGGAGCACACCATCCTGGCCGACAACAGCGACACCTGGGACACTCCCACCGACGGTGAATTCCGCATGTACGACGGCGGCACCACGCTCGAAGACGCGGCTAACGCGGTGCATGCCAAAGGCACCATCTCGATGCAGGAATTCTGCACCGAGAAGACTCTGGCGTACATCGCCGGCAAAGGCCACCAGGTAGCGGCGTTCAATCATCCGATCGGCGTCGCCGCAACCGACAAGTTCCTGATGGAGATTTCGCGCATCACGGGTAAATCGATTCCCGAAGCCATAACCAAAGAGCGCGGCCGCCTGGTAGATGCCATCGGCGATTCCAGCGCCCACATCCACGGCAAGAAGTTCGCCCTCTACGGCGATCCGGATCTGACTCTGGGCCTGGCTGGCTTCCTGATGGAACTGGGCGCGGAACCGGTGCACATTCTCTCCACCAACGGCGGCAAGGCCTGGGCGGAGCGCGTCAAGGCGCTGCTCGAGAGTTCTCCCTTCGGCAGGAATTGCCACGCTTACCCGGGTAAGGACCTGTGGCACATGCGCTCGCTGCTGTTCACCGAACCGGTGGACTTCTTGATTGGCAACACACACGGCAAGTACCTGGAACGCGACACGGGCACACCGCTGATCCGCATCGGGTTCCCGATCTTCGACCGCCATCACCACCACCGGTACCCGGTTTGGGGTTACCAGGGCGGAATGAACGTGTTGGTGTGGATCCTCGACAAGATCTTCGACGAGATCGACCGAAACACGAACGTGGCCGGTAAGAACGATTTCAGCTTCGACATCATTCGCTGAGGCGTCCATGAGCCTTTCGAACAAAATCCAGGATGTCTTCAACGAACCCGGTTGCGGCAAGAACCAGGGAAAGCAGGAGAAGGAACGCAAGAAAGGCTGCACCAAACAGTTGCAACCGGGCGCGGCGGCGGGCGGCTGCGCCTTCGACGGCGCCAAAATCGCGCTGCAGCCCATCACCGACGTGGCCCACCTGGTGCACGGTCCCATCGCCTGCGAAGGCCATTCCTGGGATAACCGCGGGACCAAATCCTCGGGCTCACGCCTGTACCGCACGGGCTTTACCACCGACATCAACGAACACGATGTCGTGTTCGGGGGCGAGAAACATCTCTACAGGGCAATCAAAGAAATCATTGAAAAGTACAATCCTCCGGCGGTCTTCGTTTACCAGACCTGTGTCCCGGCCATGATCGGGGACGATATCGAATCGGTATGCAGAGCCGCCTCGCAAAAGTTCGGCAAACCCGTGATCCCGGTCAATTCGCCGGGGTTCGTCGGCGCGAAGAATCTGGGCAACAAGCTGGCCGGCGAAGCGATTCTGGATCACGTGATCGGAACCGAGGAGCCCGAATACACCACCCCCTATGACATCAATATCATCGGAGAGTACAACCTCTCAGGCGAGTTATGGCAGGTCAAGCCGCTGCTGGACGAGCTCGGCATCCGGATTCTGGCCTGCATTTCAGGCGATGCCCGTTATCGCGAGGTGGCCAGTTCGCACCGCGCCCGCGCCGCCATGATGGTATGTTCCAAGGCCATGATCAACATCGCCCGAAAAATGGAGGAGCGCTACGGCATTCCCTTCTTCGAAGGCTCGTTCTACGGCGTCGGCGATATGAGCGATTCGTTGCGGCAGATTGCCAGGCTGTTAGTAAGTCGCGGCGCTCCCGAGGAACTGGTCGCGCGGACCGAAGCTGTGGTTGCACGCGAAGAGGCCCGCGCCTGGCAACGGCTCGAGCCCTACAAAGCGCGCCTCGAGGGGAAGAGGGTGCTGCTCATCACCGGCGGCGTCAAATCCTGGTCGGTGGTCGCGGCGCTCCAGGAAGTGGGACTCGAGATTGTTGGCACCAGCGTCAAGAAATCGACCAAGGAAGATAAGGAACGCATTAAGGAAATCATGGGCGACGATGCCCACATGATCGACGATATGACGCCACGCGAGATGTACAAAGTACTCAAGGAAGCGCGGGCCGACATTATGCTTTCCGGCGGACGCACGCAGTTCGTCGCCCTAAAGGCGAAGATGCCGTGGTTGGACATCAACCAGGAGCGCCACCACGCCTATGCCGGGTACGAGGGCATGGTCGAACTGGTCGGCGAGATCGACAAATCGCTTTCGAACCCCGTTTGGGAGCAGGTGCGCCGCCCGGCCCCGTGGGAACGGGCTGCACAGGACGCGGCTGGAATGATACGGGCCGCATAGGTTTCTCCATGGCCAAGGTACTCACATCCCGAAAAGCTTGCACCGTGAACCCGCTGAAGATGAGCCAGCCGATGGGCGGCGCCCTTGCGTTCATGGGAGTGAATGGCTGCATGCCGCTATTGCACGGATCGCAAGGCTGCACTTCGTTCGGGCTGGTGCTGTTCGTCCGCCACTTCCGCGAAGCCATTCCCCTGCAGACCACCGCCATGAGCGAAGTCGCCACCGTGCTGGGCGGCCTGGAAAATGTCGAGCGGGCCGTGATCAATATCGCCAACCGGGCCAAGCCTGAGATCATCGGGATTTGTTCCACCGGCGTCACCGAAACCAAAGGCGACGACGTGGACGGCTTCATTCGGCTGATCCGCGCCCGACACCCGGAACTGGACCACGTGGCGATGGTTTCTGTTTCGACGCCGGACTTCACGGGCGCCTTTCAGGACGGCTGGTCCAAAACCGTGGACCGGATGGTGGAGGCGTTCGTCGAGCCACCCGCGGAAGGCGTCTTGCGCACCCGGAAGATAAACGTCCTTCCCGGCTGTCACCTCACGCCAGGCGATCTGGAGGAATTGCGCGATGTGATCGAGGCGTTTGGTCTCGAGCCGCACTTTCTCCCCGATCTTTCCGGCTCTTTGGACGGCCATATTCCCGACGAGTTCACCCCCACCACGCTGGGCGGCATCGGCCTGGTCGAGATCCGCGCTATGGGTTCGGCGCTGGCGACCGTTGCCATCGGCGAGCAGATGCGCGGCGCCGCCATCACCCTGGAGCATAAAACCGGAGTGCCGTACGTGGTATTCGATCGGCTCACCGGTCTGGCGCCCAACGACGATCTGATGGCGCACCTGTCACGCATGAGCGGCATGCCCGTTCCCAGCAAATACCGCCGGCAGCGGAGCCAACTCGTGGATGCCATGCTCGACGGCCATTTCTTTTTCGGGGGCAAGAAAATTGCCATTGGGGCCGAACCGGACCTGCTGTGGAGCATGGCGAGCTGCCTTACGGAGATGGGCAGCCACGTTACCGCCGCAGTGACGACGACCGCGTCCCCGGTGCTCGAACGGCTGCCGGTGGACGAGGTTCTGATCGGGGACCTGGAGGATTTGGAAGATCGCGCCGCCACCGCCGACCTGCTGGTGACCCATTCGCACGGCCGGCAAGCGGCCGAGCGACTCAAGATTCCGTTTTACCGCCTGGGCCTGCCGACGTTCGATCGGCTCGGCGCGGCGCACCTGGTAACCGTGGGCTATCGCGGCACCCGCGACCTTATTTTCAGCATTGGCAACCTCTTCATGGGCGATGCCCACGAGCCCGATCCGGACACCTGGCGGTATTGCGCACCCCAGCCGGAACAGTTGGTTCAATTGAACGGAGGAGTATGAAAATTGCATTCGCCACCCAGGATCTGAAGCGCGTCGACGCTCATTTCGGTTGGGCCAAAAACATCGCCATTTACGACGTTTCACCGAACGGGCACCACTTCGTGGAGCTCTTCGAGTTCGGCGGCGATCTGGAGGAAGATGGCAACGAGGATAAGCTGGCGCCCAAGCTGGATGCCATCCATGACTGCGCCATTCTGTATGTCGCCGCCATCGGCGGGTCCGGCGCCGCTCGCGTGGTGGCGAAGAACATCCATCCCATGAAGGTAGACCAGCCCGAGGAGATCGACGGCATCCTCGTCCGGCTGGAGGCGGTTTTGAAAGGCACTCCGCCGCCCTGGCTGCGCAAGGCGCTCAACAAGGGCAAGGAGCGAAATCTGAATTTCGAAGACGAGGTGAAAAATGGCTGAAACTCTGGCGGCGGCCACTCCGGCGGTGGAGATGGTCTTTATCAAGGAGCTGATCAAACAATGGCGCGCGCAGGATGCGCACGGCGCCTGGGACGGGAAGAGCGACCTGGACCTGATCGCGCCCTACATCGTGACCAAGGAGATGCGCCGCCAGATGCCCGTCATGGGCGATCCCGACCCGGAGACCCTGTGGCGCGTGGAACTCTTTTACAATGCCGTCGGCCTTGCCATCGAGCGCTCTACCGGCATCATGGTCGCGCCCATGATGAAGATGCATCATGAGGGTTTCGGCCGCATGATCCTCACCGCCGGACGTCTGATCGTCGCCAATAAGTATCTTCGCGACGTACACCGCTTCGGTTTTGACAGTCTGGAAAAGCTGGCGGAAGAGGGCGCCAAGCTCATCGCGGCGGGCACGGAGATGATTGAGAAATACCCCGAAGTGGCCCGGCTGTAGGCGAACTCTATGCAAGCTACCTTAACCACTTTTACCCGCGATGGCCGCGCCTGGCAGCCGTCGTACCTGCTCGAAATCAATCCGGCGCTCTGCATCGGTTGCGGCCGCTGCTTCAAGGTTTGTGGCCAGCGCGTGATGGAGCTGAAGGGCATCGACGAAGACGGCAATCTGGTGGAACTGGGCGACGACGATGTGGAGATCGAGCGCAAGATCATGACCCTGGTGGACGCGGGCGCCTGCATCGGCTGCGCCGCTTGCGCGCGCGCCTGCCCCAAGGATTGCCAGACGCACGGATTCGCCTGAGCCGGGAGATTCCATGGAAAAGCACGCCATTTACGACTGGTTGATCGGCGCGCCTACCGGCCCTTCGTGTGACGCCGGCGACGCTCACGTGGTGGCTTCCATCATCGCCATGGCGGCGCACGAAGCCAATGCCGGCCGCGCCCTGACGCAGGGTCTCGGAATCGCGGGCGCCGAACTGCGCCACTTGATTTCCGCCCTCTTCCCTCACGCCCTGCCCCTGCTGGAACGATTCGGTCTGGATGCCAATGTCTCCATTGCGGAGGACGAAGGCTGCTTGCGGGAGCTGCTGACCCGGTGTAGCAACGGCGGAACCTGGCTGGAACTGCGGCTCGCGAAACTGATCGCCCGCCGCTCCATGCGCCCCAACCACCTCTGGCAGGACCTTGGCCTTCGCAACCGCCGCGAGCTCTCCGCTTTGATGGCGCGCCATTTCGCGCCCCTCGCCGCGCGCAACAACCAGGACATGAAGTGGAAGAAGTTCTTCTTTCGTATGATCTGCCGCGACGAAGGCTTCCGCCTCTGCGCCGCCCCCAGTTGCTCGGAATGCGACGATTTCGCCGTCTGCTTCGGCGACGAATCCGGAGAAAGCCTGCTCGCCCGGATCCGCCACGACGGCGAGCCGCCCGTCACGATCGGAGCAGGATCGGTGTGGGATGGGCGCGGCATGGCGCCCGGCAACAAGCGCCCGCGCGCCGGCGCTACAGCGGCTTGGGCTGGGGCGGGGGAAGTTCGCGGGCCTCAACGGTGTGAGTGAAACCGCAAGCGCGGTGGGCGCCATCGCAGAAGGGCTTATTGGCGGACTGGCCACACCGGCACAGGGAGATCGCGGTGCGGCCGGCAAGGCCGAAGGTCTTGCCGCTGGGATCTTGAATCTCAAATTCGCCTTCGATGCGAATCGGGCCGTTGTGAACGACGGTAACTTTGGTAGCCATATAAGTAGAGAAGCGGTTAGACCTTATTGTAGCCGCCCGGACTCGAGGCGAGGGTGCGATTCCGCACCTTGAGTGTGCGGCCCAGGTGGATTTCCCGGCGGCCACAAGAAACGCCGGTTCCACGAACCTGCGCAGGATGCGATCCCTGTTCCAATGCCGACTCCGTTGTGTGCGTTTTATCACCCTGACTGGCTCCCATTTCGGAACTTTTCGACTTGGGATGGGTAATGTAGAGACAGCGGGGATGAGTGAAGTTAGTCGGAATGCAGTAATGCCGAGTAACTGGTAAGCCGAAGGCCAACTGAACTTGAGGAGGCAGAATGATGGAACGACGGATGTTCGTAGCACTTCCCGGGCTCGCCGCGCTCGCCGCCAGCCAGGCAATCGGCCAAACGGATACGTTGAGCACCGAAACCGGAACACACTTATCGAGGAAGGTGCTGGTCAAGCACAGCGGCTCGAAGGGCGCTTACCGGATCCCCAAGAACGCGGCTAAGCAAGCGCAATATGTGGGCACTCTGACCGCATTGTTGTCGCTCACCTCCGCGCAGCAGCAGCAGGCTGCGGCCATCTACAGCAATGCCGCCACGGCGCGCACCTCGGTGACCACCAGTTTAAAAGCGGCGCGCAAGGCACTTCGCGACGCGGTGGAGAACAACGATAGCGGCGGGATCGCGCAGGCCTCTACAACCCTGGGTACCTTGACGGGCCAGTATATCTCAAACGGCGCGATTGCCAACGCGGCGGTCTTTCAGCTTCTCACGCCGGACCAGCAATCGACTCTCTCCAGGTTCCAATTCTAAGGCGAAGCGGGCTGCGATCGTGCGGCTGTGAGCCGGGCCGCGAGCAATTTCGACGTGCGACAGCGCGTCGAGGCGGTGGTGTGCGCCAGGCCGCTTGTTACTTGCGAGCGATCGGCTAGGGGACAGGTACTTCTTATGTCCGTCAATATTCATGCAATGTTCCGGGTTGTGGGGTACTTGATGGTTGTGCCGGCGGCCCTGGCGCAAACGGAGGCGATTCCGTTTCTTAACGATTCCGTGGTGCAACAGATCCATCTGACGGTAGGTGCGAGCGACTGGGCGTCTCTGCTTGCAAACTATGAGGCCGACACTTACTATCCGGCGACGTTCACCTGGAACGGTATCCTGGAAGAGGTGGGAATCCGCCAGCACGGCGATGCGAGCCGGAGTGGCGTAAAGCCCAACCTCGACATCGATTTCGCCTATTACTCCAAGAAACAAACGTTTCTGGGACTGCCGTTCATCCTTTTGAAAGCGAATAACGAAGACCCTTCCAATCTACACGAGTGGCTGTCGATGAAGTTATTCCGCATGATGGGCTTGCCGGCGCCGCGGGAGGCCCCCGCGCAGCTTTACGTCAACGGCCAGTATTTCGGCTTTTACATGATTGTGGAGCACGAAGACGCCACCTTCCTCGAGAGAAACCTGGGAGAGAGCGGAGGATATCTTTACGAATGGCAGTTCGCGAACAATTATGATTTCGAAAATCTCGGGACCGACCCGTCCTTGTACGCGCAGTATCTCAAGTTGAAGTCGAACCAGACGGCTGCCGATCTGCAGACGTTTTCGAACCTGGTGCAGACGATCAACGAGCCATCGAGCGCGACGTTTACGGACGCGGACTTCATCGCCGCGCTGTCCGAATACATCGACCCGAAGTCGTTTCTGACTTACGCGGCGACCGAGAACGTATTGGCCGAGGCGGACGCCCTGGTGGGCGGCATTGTCGGCATGAATAACTTCTATTTCTATCAATACCAGGGCAGCACGTTTTACCAGTTGATTCCCTGGGATAAGGATATGACGTTTTCGATCTGGAGCCGGGACATCATGACCGGCTTCACCCTGCCTCCGAACATCAATGTTCTGGCGCAGCGCCTGATAGGCATTCCGGAATACCTGAATTTTTACCTCGGCCAGGTTTTCAAGGCGGCCAACCTGCTGGGTGGTACCGGCGGCTGGGCGGATACGAAGGTCACATCCGAATATGCGGTGATCGACGGCGCGGCATCCAACGATCCGAACAAGCAGTGCTTTGCGGGAGGTGGATTATATTCCTGCGGCACGGCGGATTTCCAGAATGGCATCCAGTGGATGCAAACATTCCTGGCGGAACGCTCCGCCTTCGTTCTGTCGGAGCTACAGACCTACCAGTTTGGGCCGTTGGCCGACGATCCGCAGATCTCTAGCGCGGCGATGGCCGCGCCGAGCGACCCGCTGGGACCGGCGCCGGCGCTCACCCTGCCGCAGGGGTGGGCCGCCCCCGGCGCCCTGGTGAATGTCCTGGGCGCGAACCTGGGACAGACGTCGCAGTCCTCGGGCGGCCCGCTGCCACGCTCGCTGGCGAATACCTATGTAGCGGTGGATGGCGTACGGGCGCCGCTGGCGACGACGTCGGCGGGGCAGATCGAGATCCAGATACCGGGAGACATTCCGGCGGGCAACGCAAGCATCGTGGTTTCGGTGGGCGGCGAGATGAGCAACACGTTTGTCGTTAACCTGACGGTCACTCTATCGGCGATTCTGGCGGTTACCCACCAAGCGGATGGCTCGGCGGTCAGCGCCTCCGATCCGGCCGTTGCGGGTGAGACATTAGTCGTGTACATGGCCGGTTTGGGCGCAGCGACTCCGGACTTGAGCCTTGGAGCGGCGGCACCGGCAAGTCCGGCAATCTCGACGGTGATTACACCGCTGGCGACCTTGGCGGGCAACCCGTTGACGGTCGGGTTTTCGGGGCTGGCGCCGGGATTTATCGGGCTATACCAGGTGACGGTAGCCCTGCCTGCCACGCTGCCGCCGGGCGGCGCCGCAAACTTGACCATGATCGCCACCGGCTCGGCGGCGGCGTCCACGCCGATTGCGCTCGCGACTCAATAGGGAATTACGTTACGACTCTGGATCGGGCGCGGTTGTTGCGGTAGGCAGGTCCGCGGGAGAACACATCCAGGTTGGCGGGACGGCTGCCGGCGCCTCCGGCCGTTACACGAAGCGCATAGATCCCGTCCGGCAGATCCGTTGGGATCGCCACATCCACCCGGTAGACACCGGCGCGGCCCGGCGCCAGGCCGGCAAAGCGCGTTTCAAGCTGCATGGGGCCGAGCCAAACCTCCACCGGGGAAACCACCGGATCGGGAGCGAAGGGCGCGGCCCGACCCGATTCGACGCTCGTTCGGACCTCTCCCAGACCGGTCAGGTGAAGCGAGAGAAGGTCGCCCGGTCTGGCTGGATTGGCACCGCAAAAAAGGCCGCGTGGGGTGACAATCTGCAACAGGGAGGGCGCTTCGGGCGATACGGTAATGCCGGCGGAGGCGAACCCGGACGGCGTGGAAACCTCCAGCATGACCGGGCCGGAGACGTGGTAGGGTATCTGGGCTTCGATCTGAGTGGAGGAAACCGAGAGCAAGGGCGCGGGCTGACCGGCGACTTTGAGGGAGACTCCCGCGAGGCCGGCGGGAAGCGGATAACCGGGACTCAGCGCACTGGCCCTTGCCAGATCCTGTCCCGAGATCGCGACCAGTGAGCCGGGCGCGATGCGGGAAGTGTAATCGCCCTTGCTGAGCACTCGATCGATGGCGACGCGATTGGCCGCGCCGAGAGTGACCCGATCGATCTGGGCGCCGTCGAGCCCGATGGCGGTTATGGTGAGCGCCCGGCCCTTCACATCGATGCGCAAGTAGTGGAACGCTTCCACGGAAATAGCGGTTTGCCCGGAACATCCGACCGACTCCAGCGCACCCCCGCCGCCGCCGGTGACCACATAGGTTGTGGACGGGGCGGGAGGAGTGGCGACCTGGCCGCCGGCCAGAGGGTAGGTGCGTTCATAGCCGTGTTCGTGCCCGGCCAGCAGAAGTTGAACCCCGTGGCTTTCCACGATGGGATTCACGAACTGCTGGACGGCCGCGCAAATGGGGTCACCCAGGTGAAAGCCGGTAGGGTAGGGGGTATGGTGCAGGAAGACGATGCGCCAGTGGCGATCCGTAGCCGCCAGATCCGCATCCAGCCAGGCGAGCATCGCCGGGGCGCGCGAGGTGGCCAGCAGGTTCGAATCCACCGAGACGAAATGCGCGTTGTCCCAATCGAAGGAGTAATAGCGGCCCCGATCCGCCCCGGGAACGCCGCACTCCGGTGTGGCCACCCCCGCCAGATACGGGGCCGCGTTGCCGGTATTGTACTCGTGGTTGCCTGGGGTGGAAAAGAACGGCACGCGCGCCATCAGCGGGGCGTTGATGCCGAAATACGAGTCTTCGAACTCCTCGAAGGTACCATCCGGGTACGCCAAGTCTCCTACGTGGACCACCATCGAGATATCCGCCTCGGCAGCCATCCATCGGGCCAGGGTTTGTTGCTGGCACGAACCCGCTCCGCTGTCGCCAAAGGCCAGAAAAGAAAACCCGTCCGCCCGTGTCGCGCGGTCTTGGAACGGGCTGGCGGCCAAGTACTGCGGAGCAGTTTGAAACTGCAATGGGCTGGCACCCGAAACCAGCATCTGGCCGTCGAGGGCAACGCTATAGCTGTACAACGTTCCGGGCTGCAAGCCGGCAAAATCCGCCTGGAACCGATAAAACGCGCAAGTAAGCCCGGTATCGGCGGGTTGAAACACCTCAGTGGCAGCCGGCGCGCTGAACGAAGTGCCATCGGGGGCGACCGCCGTTACGGTTCCGCAGCCGGTTTGCTGAGCGGTCCAGAGCACGGATGCCCGGTTGGCCTGCACGTTCTGGAGATATGGCTGGCGCAGGAGGGTAGCCGCGCGCGCGGTACGAGGCAGGCAAAGGGCGGTGGACGCAACCTGGAGAAAAGTGCGCCGGTTAATCGTCATTTTGTGCTCGATAGCACAATTGTCATCCTAATTCTTGAGCTAAACAACGCGGAAAATGCGGGTGGCGGGTGGAATATAGGGGGGCGCTGGAGATCCGCCGTCTTAGAACGTACTACATAAGGCACCGTAGTCTCGGCAACGCCGTCGGCGCCCGCTCCTGGTAACCCTAGCGGCGCGGATACATTCTATAAACATAGATCGAGGCGCACATCGCGGAAAACATCGCGCCAGGGAGTGAGCGGAGTCGGGCGGAGCGAGTCGGGCGGAGCTTGAGGCTTCAGCGCCCCGCCGGACAGAGGTCCCGGTAGAACGGGCAGCGGCGGCAGTGGTCGCCCTCGCGCAGCGGGAACTCCAGTTTGTCCTGGGCCTGTTCCAGTTCGGCGGCAATCCCGGCGGGCGACTCCCAGAGCGGCGGCTCCAGGTCCACGCGCACCACCGTATCCGGCCGCAGGAAGTGCAGCCACGCGCTCGCTACCTTGCGTCCGGCCACCTGTTCCACGGCTAGGGCGTAAAGACGCAGTTGCAGGGCGTAATCTTCGGCATGGCGGTGGGCCTGGTGCGACGTGACGGCATCGGTCTTATAGTCCACAATTACGACTTCGCCATTCTCCTCGAACCAGAGATCCACCTGGCCGCGCACCACCAGGCCGCCCAGCGCCATCAGGAAATCGAATTCGCGCTCGACGCGGGCGGCCTTTGCCAGACGGCGGCCCAGCGGCCCTCGGCGGAAAACATCTGCCAGCCGCAGCGCTTCGGCGTCCGGGTTGGGCACATCGAGGCCGGCCAGGAGCCGGTGCACGGCGGTTCCCAACTCGGCGGCGTCCATCCCGACGGTCGCGGGCTCGGCAGGCTCGGCCGCGCCGGCTTTTACGCGGCCGGCAAACCCCAGGTAGCGGCCCAGCAGGTAGCGGCGGGGGCAGCGGGCGAATACCGCCAGATCGGTGACGGCGGCGGCGGAGTCCTGCTGGCCGGTGACCACAGGGGGCGCCATCCACTCCACTTCATCTGCCTCAGCCGGCGCGGTGTCCGCGGCGGCGATATTCCGCGCGACTCGCAGCTCGGGGGCGCGGTCCGCGGTGACCAGGCGCAGCTTCCAGGGGCTGCCATCGGGCCCGGTGCGCTGGAGGATTTCATCGCGGCCGGGAGCGAGATCGAGCTGCAGCTTGCCGGCAACCAGTTCGGCCCATGAGCTTCGCCTGGCACCGGTGGCGAAGCTCATGACGAGCAATTCTTCGGCGCGCGTCATGGCCACGTAGAGCAGCCGGGCGCTCTCTTCGCTTTCGCGGCGGGTCAACTCGCGGCCAATGGCGGCGTGAAACAGATCGCCGTGATCTTTGGCGGTGACGGGATTGCGCCAGCGCGCGCCCAGGCCGATGGTTGGGGAAAACGCCACCACCGGCGCGCTATTTCTGACTCCTTTGTGCAAGGCGGCGATGAACACCACTGGAAACTCCAGCCCTTTGGCCGAATGCACCGTCATCAGCTTGACGGCAGCCGAGGAATCGTCGGGAGGCGCGTCGGGTTCCCGGGGATCGGCCAGACGGAGCCGCGCCAGCTCGTCCACAAACTCGTCCAGCGTCCCGCGCCCGGAAGCGGCGCGTGCCATGCCGAGGAACTTATCGATGTTACCGGCGGCTCGCTCTCCGGCCGGGTAGCCGGCATCGTCCATGGCAGCCACCAGCAGCCGGTCGAACGACACTGCTTCGCGGCGCCGGCGCCATTGGGCCAGGTTGCGGCGGAAGCGGTCGAGGGCGGCAAAATCTTCCGGTGAGAAACTGGTGGCGTGGGCCCGCGTTAAGGCGGCCAGCGCGGCGCCGAGGTTGGGGAATTGGCCGGCATGTTCGGCGGCGCGTCCGGGCGGTCGCGCGCGGACGATGGGGTCCGCCGCACCGGTTTCGCTCCCCAACAGGCGTAGCGCCAGCAAGCCTTCGTCGGAAACGCCCGCCAGCGGAGAGCGCAGCACGGCGGCCAGGGCGAGCTCGTCGCGGGGATTGGCGACGACGCGCAGCAGGTTCGAAAGATCGGCGACTTCGCCGGCCTCGTAAAAACCCCTGCCGCGGTTGACTACGTATGGGACCGCCGCTTCGTCGAGTGTGTCGGCGAGCGTGCCCAGCACCTCGGTATTGCGCACCAGCACGGCCATGTCCTTGAAACCGAAGCCCTCATCGGAAACCAGGTCGACTATCCGCCGCGCGATCCAGCGCGCTTCGGTGGCCTGGGCCGCGTCGGTATCCGGGGCGGTGAAGGCGGCGGCCTCGACCGATACCTCACGCGGATGGTTGAAGGCGCGCCGTGCGTCGAAGCTTCGCGGCTCGATGCCCTGGGCACCGGCGGCCACGGTTTCGACGGCGTGCAGGATATCGGCGCGGCTGCGGAAATTCTCCGCCAGCTCGACGACCCGTTCGCCGCGGGCGGCCACTTCCCGGCGATAGCGGCGGAACACTTCCGGCTCGGCGTGGCGAAAGCCGAAGATCGATTGGTTGATGTCGCCCACGGCATAGAAGCGGCCGGGCGCGCGCACCAGTTCCAGCAGGCGGGCCTGCTGCCCGTTGGTGTCCTGGAACTCGTCCATTAGAATATGGTCGAACTGGGCCTGTACGCGGCGGCGCGTTTCCGGATGCCGCTCCAGCAGGCGGACGCCGGCTTCTTCCAGGTCGGCAAAATCGAGCAGGCCGGCCTCCGTTTTGCGGTCGCGATAGATGCGGTCGAAGCGCCGCAAGACTTCAAACAAGGTGCCCCGTTCGGGAGCGTGGTGGGCGGTGAGCAGCGGGCGCTCGGCTTTCGCGCCGATCAATTCCTTCAATTCGATCAGCTTGGGACGGAGGGGATGGTTCCGTTTACCGCGGCGCATATCGACGGCAAAAGCCTGGATGGCGGCGAGCCTTTCGCGCGGCGTGCGGGCGGCGAGCAACCGTCCGGCACCCTCGCGCGCGGCCTCCAGTTGTTGGCGAATGGCCGCATCGGAATGGTCGGGCCGGGCATCGCGGAGTTCCGCCGCGAGGGCGCCGATACGGACCAGGGTATCGTCGGCGGGAGCCGGCCGGGCCGCCACGTCCTCGATTCCCAGGCCCGCGCCGCGCATGGCGTCGTAGGCCGCCAGCACGGCTTCCTCGAACTCGAACGAAGCCAGCGCGCGGATCAGGGCGCGGACCTCGGCCGGCCGGGCGGCGAACAGTTCGTCCATGGCATCAGCCATGGCTTCATGCTGCAGGCGGACCGCGTCCGGCTGGTCGGCTATGGCGAATTCGGGATCGATGGCGGCGGCCACCGCGTTTTCCCGCAGCAGACGGGCGCAGAAACCGTGCACCGTGGATACCCAGGCGCGTTCCAGGGCGCCGCGCACCCCGGTCTGTTCCGGGAACTGTCCGGCGAGTTTCTTGCGCATGTTGGCGGCGGCTTTTTCGGTGAAGGTGATGGCGAGAATGCGTAGCGGGTCGGCGCCAGCCTCCACCAGGCGGCGAAAATATTCCACCAGCACGGTGGTTTTGCCGGAACCGGGTCCCGCCACGATACACGTATCCTGGCGGCGCTCGGACACTTCGAAGGCGCGGGTCTGCGCGGGGGTGAACTCGACCGGGCTCATTCGGCGGCACCCTCCACAGCCGCTTGCCCGGCGCGGAAGCGGCAGGCGTCGCGGTAATCGCACTGCCGGCACTTAGCCGGATCGGCGGGATTGGGCGCGACGCGGCCGGAGCGAATTTCCTCGACTACGCGGGAGGTCTTGCGGCGGGCCGCGGCCAGCCAATCGGCGGGTATCGGCAGGCTATCGAGAAAACCGTCCTCGCTCCAGCCGGCATATTTGACCTCCTTTTTCAAGCCGAGGTAGAAGACGCCCGCTACGCGAAGCCCGAATTGTTCGCCGGCGGCCATGGCGTAGAGCGGCGCCTGCAGCAGGTTTTCGTCGGTCAATTTGCCGCGCGTGGTGGCGGGGTTGCTGTATTTGTAGTCGACTACGTAGGCGCGGCCGTCCGGAGCGGTATCGAGACGGTCGATCTTGCCGCGCAGAAGGAGGGTTTCGTCGAAACGGAAACCGAACGGCTCTTCCACTTTGGAGGTGAAGTCCTGGCGCCGCCAGCGGCTGTCGGAAGCGAACTTCTCCAGGTCGTCCCGAATCTGGTTGCGCAGCCGCTCGGTGTGGTAGAGAAGCGGCACGTTGTTTTCTTCCAGCGCGGTGGCAAATTCCTCCTCGAACAGCGCGGCGATATTCCCTCCCTCGGAATAAAAGCGCTTCAACGTGTCGTGAACGATGTTGCCCTGGGTGAGGAAGTCGAGGCGATTCTGCGGCGCTTCGGGGCGCTCCCGCAGACGGAGGGTCTGGCGCGCGAAATATTTGAACGGACAGGTGAGATAGGTTTCGAGGGCTGTGGGCGAGAGCCTGGCTGTGCGTTCGGCCAGGGCGGCGAGCAAGCGCGGCGCCGCGATGGATTTGAGCGAAGGCGGGGGCGTCACGCGCGGCGGACGGGGGCGAACCGGGCGAGCGGTTTGTTCGGGCAACGGCAGGCCGTCCAGGAACAGGGAGGGAAGATGGCGCTCGCCGCGGCCGTCAAGCTCGGGATAGGTCAAGGTGGCGAGCACGGTAGCACGGCCGATGGCGGCGTCGAACAGCGCCCGTTCTTCGCGCTCGAATTCCTCGCCGCTACGCACCGCGATTCCAGCCGCGCCGAGCCGCCGCCGGGCGCTATCCGGAAAGAACGGATCGGGACGGTTCAGGCTGGGAAACTGCTTCTCCACCAGGCCGCACACGAACACCACCGGCAAGTTCCACTCCCGCGCTTCGGAAGCCGACAGCACGTGGACCACGTTGCGGCGCCCATCGGGAAGGCGAAGAGGCTTGCGGGCGATTACGGTTTCGAAGGCGGTTTGAAATTCGGCGAGCTCCATTTCGCGGCCAGGCGAATCGGCCACGGCGGACAAGGCGGAGGCGGTTTCGTGCGCGGCCTCCTCGAACAGCCGCATGGCAATGGCCTGGGCGCGGAATTCAAGGGCCGACTGCGGGTCGATCGGCTCCTCGACGAGAGGCAGGACGAGGCTGGTCAACTCGGCGAGCCGCGCCGCCCAATCCCGCGGCGACAAGGTGTACGACTGCCATTCCTCCAGCGCGCGCATGCGCTCGAGGAGCGGAATCAGGCGCTCGGCTCCACATTCGCGAGCCAGTTCCCTAAGTCCGGCCAGGCCCGAGCCCGGCATGGTCTCGCGCACGGCGAAGTCCCAGCGGTCGGCCGCATTCGAGTCCGCGAAGCGCGGCGCCAGGCGCACGGCGGCCAGGGTTCGCTGCCAATCCCAGCCGCTGCCGAGGGCGTGCAGGGCGCGCAGGAGGAAGCGGCAAACCGGATGGTCGCCGAGCCGCCGATCGAAGTAAAACCGGGCCGGAATGCCGAAACGGTCGAGAGTGGTGCGCAACAGGGGGACATAGTTTTCGGGGGAACGAACGATCACGGCGATTTCGCGGAACGGCCTTCCGGCAGCCGAAAGCTCGATAATGCGGCGGGCGATTTCCTCGGCTTCGCGATCGACGGACGCGGCGCGAACCAGTAAGCGGGCGGGAACGAGCCGGCGCGCGGGCAACCGCTCTTCGTGGAAACCCATTTCGCCGAGACGCGCGCGCAAGCCGCCGCCGTCCTCGCCTTCCGCGAGGGTGATGGTGACATCGGCATGCGCTGCCAGGGCGGAGACGAGGCGCAATTCGGGTTCGGGAAGAGCGTGAAAGCCATCCAGCCAGATAGTCTCGACGCCAGGCAATCCCTTGGCGGCAATCCGTTCGGCGGCGCGTTCCAGACGGCGCGCCCGCAATCCCATACCGCCGCGGTCGAGCAGACGCTCCACTTCCCCGTAGACTGCGGTGAAGGCCTCCGCGAGTGGAGCTTCGCCGGCCAACCGCGTCCGCGCCAACGCTTGCCTCAGGCGCGCTGCATCGCAACCGGCGGAGGCGAATTCCGCTATCGTGCGTGCCAGTTGCGAATGAAATCCCGCCATCCCCGCGACGCCGGCAAATTGCGGCCGGTTAACCCTCCGGGCAGCGTCGGCGGCGACCAGTGCAAGCACAGCGTCGGTCACTTCCGTGAGGCCGGAGCACCACGGCTCCACGAACGCGTGCAGAGTTTGAATCGAGCCAGGCCGAAATACGAAGCCTTCGCGCGCCAGCAGATTCTCCAGGTGCGTGGCGAGCGTGGCGGTGGGAGCCAACAAGCGCGTGCCGCTTTCCTTGCGGCCCAGCGCCGCGCGAAGAGTGTCCAGCGCACAGGCGCTTTTGCCGGAGCCCGCCGGGCCGATCAGAAGACGCAATTGGCGCATCGGCTTTCAGTGTATCGCAGGCGAAGAAAATACGAAATAAGATTGGGATTGGGCGAGTTAGGCGTGGAGGGGACAGCTCTGAAGCCTAGCCGGACGTATGGGCTGCGTGCAGGATTGGACGTTGCACAAACACAAAAAGACCAGAACACCCGCTGGCGCTCTGGTCTTTGAGGAAGGACTCTTCGCTCGGAATATATTTTTCTTAGCGGCGAATGCGCTTGCGTCTCAAAAGACCCAAACCGACCAGCGCGGAGCCCAACAGGGCCAGCGTGCCAGGTTCCGGAGCCCCGGAGATCAAGCCGGTGTCGAACGTGCCTGAAGCGGCAGCGTCAAAGCCCATCACACCCATGCAGTTGCCGCCAGTTGTGCCGGTCATGGCCCCGCCTGAGCAGGCGCTCGTCGGGTAGTTCGGGGGCGCGCTGCCGTTGGCCAAACTCAACACAGGCTGCAGGCTGCTCAGCGCGATGCTAAAATCGGAAATGTTGTCGACAGTACCGATACTCCATAAGGTGCTGTTGAATACGACCTCCGTGTAGTTGGAGGCGCCATCCGAAAAAGAGAATGTCGCCGAAGAGGCGTATGCGCCACCGCTGAGGCCGTCGTTGCTGGAATCCATCGCGCCAAAGGTGCCGCTCAGAATGGTTGTCCCGTCGAGATTGCCTGCGGCGCCCGTTATCGAGAACGTGCCACTCTGATAACCATTCTGCGAGAGAAAGCTGCCGGAGTTAATTACAGCGGGGGTAGTAGTCTCGGCCGACAGCGACAGGGTCGCGAGGATGTTCTCGTCGTAGGCGGAGTTGTTCGTGTTGTACAGCGTGATATAGATCGGAATGCTGGCGGCGGTGACCGTGTCTTGTGTGCCTCCCGCGTTGAGCGTAACGTCGAAGTCTAAGGCTCCGTTTGCCGAACTGAACGAAGCGATCTCTGTTGCTTGCGCCGTGCCTAGCAACGCTAATCCGGCGAGCGCGAGAGCAAGCGCTAGTTTCTTAACCATTGAGAAAATCTCCTCCAAAAAGAGTTTGTTTCCAAGCCTAATCAAAATCCGAGCGCTGCAGTCCTCCTGCCGCACTTGTAGATCGAGTTTAGCAGAATGTCAGGTGTTGTCAATATGGAAGTGGGTGAAAATACCGATATTCATTAACAATTTACGAGAGATGGGTACCAGTACCAAACATCACATTTTGCACAAGGGAGGGTTGACGGTCGGGTTGTCAGAGAAGTTTTAGCGAAACGACCCCGGATGGCAGGATTTTGGAACGGTTTTTCTTCGATCCGACGCGCTATGGTACCGTGAGCGTGATGCGCGCAATTCTCTGCCTATCCGCAATTTCCGCGGCCGCGCTGGTGCTGGCGCAGGAGGGTTCCATCTCCGCCGGCCGGATTCGAGAGGATGTCCGCTTCCTTTCGAGCGATGCTTTGGAAGGCCGCGGAGTCGGACAGCGGGGCGGCGACTTGGCTACCGAATACCTTGCCCGCCAGTTCGCCCAGGCCGGGGCTCTACCGGCCGGCCTCCAAGGCTCGTATTATCAGGATGTTCCGTTGGTCGGTGTGGAAACTCAAGGCGACCGCGCGGAGCTTTCCGCCGAGGCTCACGGGAAGCGAATCGATTTCGCCTGGTTGGAGGATTTCGTGGGTATCGGCGCTGACGAGCGGCCGGACACCCGCTTCGAAGGGGAGGCCGTCTTCGTGGGGCACGGCATCCAGGCACCCGAGTGGAATTGGGATGATTTTAAAGGACTTGACCTCACCGGTAAGGTATTGGTTCTTTTCACCAACGAACCGCCGGGCGACGACCCGAAATTCTTCGACGGCCGGGCACTCACCTACTACGGCCGTTGGGTCTACAAATACGAAGAGGGATTGCGCCGCGGAGCCCGCGCGGTACTGATCCTGCACACCGATCAAACCGCTGGCTACGGCTGGGACGTAGTACGGAGTTCCTGGGGCCGCGAAACACCCTTCCTGAAACTAGCCGCCGGAGAGCCGGCCTTGGCTCTGGAGGGCTGGCTATCGCGCGCGGCCGCCGAAAAACTGCTCGGCCTGGCGGGCAAAACCGTGGACGGGATGCTGGCCGCCGCCGACCGGCCGGATTTCAAGCCCGTCCCCCTCGGTATCCGCATCGAGGGGCGCTTGCACTCGAAGGTCCGCGACCTCCGAACCCGGAACGTGGCTGCCATGGTGCCGGGCAGCGACCCCAACCTGAAAGGCGAATTCGTCGTCTACAGCGCCCATTGGGACCATCTGGGAATTGCCGCTCCGGTCAACGGCGACAGCATTTACAACGGCGCCATCGATAATGCCACCGGCTGCGGAATCCTGCTGGAATTGGCTCGCGCCTGGGCCGCGCTGCCGCACAAACCCAGGCGCTCCGCCTTGTTTCTGTCGGTCACCGCCGAAGAAGCCGTCATGAAGGGCTCCGAATATTACGCCGCCCACCCGCTGGTTCCGGCGGCGAAGACCGCCATCGATCTCAATTACGACGCGGTGTATCCGTGGGGCCGCGCCAAAGAAATTGTCATCTCGGGAGCCGAGCGCACGACCGCGCTTGCCGAGGCTCTGGCCATAGCTCGGCGCATGAACCTGGCCGTCAAACCGGACGCCCACCCCGAACAGGGCCACTATTTCCGCTCCGACCATTTTTCCTTCGCCCGCGCCGGCATCCCCGCCTTTTCGATCGGCGTGGGCACCGAATTCTACGGCAAACCGCCCGGCTATGGCGAGCGCATGTTCCAGGAGTACAACACCCTTCATTACCATCAGCCGTCCGACGAATTTCACGACGACTGGGACTTCACCGCCCCTGCCCAAGCCGCCGATTATGGCTTCCTGCTAGGCACCACCATCGCCAACCAGGAAAAGCTCCCCGACTGGGTTCCGGGCGATACGTTCCGAAGGCGGTAGGCGGGAGGAGGGGCGTACAATCGACCGCGGCGATTCTTGGCGCTATTCCTGCGGATCAGGACCGGACAACACCGCGGCAGCCGTCCTTGGTGGGAGTGCCGAAAGCCAGTCACGGCAAACGCAACAATATTCTCCCAACCCCTGCAACCACTTACAGCCATCACGCCCTCGTCACCCCCTACCCGCATCGTACAGTATAGTCGCG
>PLRS01000139.1 GCA_003164035.1 Bryobacterales bacterium
GGCGGCGTCATCTGCGATCCCAACCTGCTTTCCGATACGGAGCTGGAAAAACTGACCCGCCGCTACACCGCCGAGATCATCGATTTCATCGGGCCGGAACGCGATGTGCCGGCGCCGGATGTCAACACCAACGAAAAGACCATGGCCTGGATCATGGACACTTACTCCATGCATGCGCGCCACACGGTCACGGCGGTAGTCACCGGCAAGCCTATGTCGCTGGGAGGGTCTCGCGGGCGCCCGGAAGCCACCGGCCGCGGCTGCATGATGGTGACCCAGAAGGCGCTGACTCGCCTGGGAATGAAGCCGGAAGATACGAAGGTGGTGATTCAAGGCTTCGGCAACGTGGGCGGCATGGCGGCCAAGCTCATGTCCGCGGCCGGATTCCGCGTCGCCGCCATCGTTGAGTACGACGGCGCCGTTTACAACCGCCATGGTCTGGATATCGCCGCCCTGGCCGCGCACAGAAAGGAAACCGGCTCGGTCCGGGGCTTCGCCGGCGGCGAAGATATGGACCGCCACGAGGCCATGTTCCTGCCCTGCGACGTGCTGCTGCCCGCCGCGACCGAAAACGTGATCACCTCCGAAAACGCCCATAAGCTGCGCTGCCGGATTCTGTGCGAGGGCGCCAACGGTCCCACCACGCCGCTGGCCGATGAAGTTCTGGCCGAAAACAAAGTGTTCGTCATCCCCGATATTCTGGCCAACGCCGGCGGCGTGACCGTCTCCTACTTCGAATGGGTGCAGGACCGCCAGGGCTTCTTCTGGAACGAGCAACTGGTCAACTCCCGTTTGGAGGAAATCATGACCGAGAGCTTCGACGCGGTGGTGGAGTACGCCGAAAAGCATAACGTCAACAACCGCATCGCGGCCTATATGCTGGCGCTCGACCGGGTAGCTTGGGCCATCAAGTTGCGCGGCATCTATGCCTGAGCAACCGTGGCGCACGCACTCCTGCGTGCCGCGTCGAGACTCATCTCGACGCCCGTTTCACACAACGCCGGTTTGCTCCGACAGTGGGTCTCACCTAGAGCATCCGGAGCGTTGATACGATGATTACAGGACACCATCCCATCCATGACCGCGGAACCATCGCAGCGTGAGTTCGAGAACCTACCACCACGCCTTTGCGGAATACAGGCTGCGGGCGCTTTGGAACGTCCGCGAACTCGAACACCCCTCTCCCGAGGAGGCTATGGCCATTACCCGGAACTTACGTGTGGAAGGGGATTTGAGCGCGAGCCGCCTCGCGGAACAGATCGAGCGGGTCTGCCGTTCCGCTCTCTAAGATTCAAAGCGACGTTCTCCGTCTATTGGCGGCGCATCGCGATCCGGAAAGCTATGTCGGCGGCGGCACGCCGCTCAATCGCGACGCCCCGCGTTTTTCGCGGGGTTTCCCAGAGCGCAACAGGGAGGCCAGGTTCCGATCACAGCAAGATAAAGAAGGCCTGTGATGGCGGAGGCCTGTAGGGAGTATATGGGCGAAAGGGAAGTGTTCTTGGTTCAACACGTCCACACTTTGGATGATGACGAGGAGGAGGATGTGAAGACTATTGGCATCTACTCCACGAGAGAGGCTGCCCGGCAAGCGGTGGAACGGCTACGACTACGGCCCGGCTTTCGCGATGCGCCGGCGGCTTTTCAATTGACCCTTACTGGGTCGATCAGGACTGTTGGGAAGATGGCTCTGTAACCGTTCCTGGAGCGTAGGAAACCGGGGCAGTAACGTGGTTTCGCTGGTCTCGATATTGGTATGCTGGAACTGCTATGGCACGCCCGAACGGAAAAACAGCAAGCGCTGCGCCGCCTCCGCGGAAGCCGGCGGGCCGATCCCCGAAAACGCCGCGCATCGCGCGAATTGCGCAGCGCCTGGGCCGCATGATCCCCGAGGAGGAGTTGCGGCGGATTCCGAAGGATCTCTCCAGCCAGATCGACCACTACGTTTACGGAACGCCCAAGCGGTGAGGCGGGTCTTTGCCGACACGCTCTATTGGCTCGCAATCTTCATTCCTGACGACCAATGGGCCGCGGCCGCCCGTGACGCGGATGTTTCGGACGCTTCACTGGTCACCACCGAAGAGGTACTGAGCGAATTCCTGACCGCCGTATCCGCTCACGGCGATCACACCAGACGGTTGGCGTGCCGCCTGGTGCGCGAGATCCTGAATGATCCCGGCATCGAGGTGGCCGCCCAATCGCACGAATCGTTCCTGGCTGGGTTGGCGCTGTATGAGAGGCGCCCGGACAAGCAGTACAGCCTGGTCGACTGTATTTCCATGAACGTCATGCGCCAGCAGGGAATTCACGAGGTCCTCGCTCACGACCGGCACTTCTCGCAGGAAGGCTTCCTCCGGCTCCTGGATCGGAAGGCGTGACCAGCCGCATGCCGTCATCGCCCCGGGGTGCAACTGGCATAATGGAACCGGAGCTTCATGTCCTCTGACGCGTCCACGCCGCTGATGCGGCAGTACGGCAATATCAAGCAACAGGTTCCGGGCGCCCTGCTGCTGTTTCGCCTGGGCGATTTCTACGAGCTCTTTTACGAGGACGCCGTCACCGCCGCGCGCGAGCTCGAAATCACGCTGACGGCGCGCAACAAAGAGAAGGGCGCCGCCATCCCCATGTGCGGCGTGCCCTACCATGCCGCCGAAGGCTACATCGCGCGGCTGATTCAAAAAGGCTATCGCGTCGCCATCTGCGACCAGATGGAAGATCCCAAGCTGGCCAAGAAACTGGTGCGGCGCGAGGTCACCCGTATCGTGACTCCCGGCACGGCCATGGACGGAAACCTGGTTCGCTCGCACGAAAACAATTACCTGGCGGCGGTGGCCCACGCCGCAGGCATGGCTGGGCTGGCCTACGTGGACGTTTCCACCGGAGAGTTCCGCGCCACCGAGCTCGGCCCCGGCGAGGTATCGGGCGCCTTGGAGCAACTGGGCGCGCGCGAGGTTCTGTTCGCCGCCGAGGAGCCGTTGCTGGCGGGGCTCGACCGCGCCGGCGGCCGGTACGTGCGCACCGATCTGGAAGACTGGGTCTTCACCGCCGATTACGCCGGCCGCACCCTGCGCGAGCATTTCAAGCTGCTTTCGCTCGATGGCTGCGGCCTGGCCAATCGCCATGCCGCCATCGGCGCCGCCGGCGCCATTCTCCATTACCTGCGCGATACCCAGCGCGCGGCGCTCGATCACATCGACCGGCCGGCCTATTTCAACCGCGCCGATTCGATGATTCTGGACGCGGTGACGGTGCGCAATCTGGAGCTGACCGAACCGCTGTTCGCCGCCGACCGCGCGGAGGAGAAACAGCCGACTCTGCTGGCCGTGCTCGATCAAACCCTGACGGGGATGGGCGGCCGCCTGCTGCGCCAGCGCCTGCTGCGGCCTTCGCTCGACCGCGCCGAAATCGAAGCGCGCCTCGATGCGGTGGGCGAAATGCTCGACCAGACCATCCTGCGCGCCGAAGTGCGCAAGCAACTGGGCGGCATCCTCGACCTGGAGCGGCTGCTGGCCAAGGTCACGCTGGGCTCGGCCGGGCCGCGCGACCTGCTGGCGCTGGGCCGCTCGCTCGAAAAGATCCCCGCCCTCAAACGAACCTTCGATACCCAGCGCGCCGCCCGCCTGCGCACCCTCGCCGAGCGGCTGGACGAGCTGGCGGACGTGACCAAACGGATTCTCGACGCCATTGCCGACGAGCCGCCTTTCGACATCGCCGATGGCGGCGCGATCCGCGCGGGCTATCATGCGGAGCTGGACGAGCTCCGCGGGCTCAAGCGCAACGGCCAGCAATACATCGCACAGATCGAGAGCCGCGAGCGCCAGCGCACCGGCATTCAATCCCTGAAGGTGCGCTTCAACAACGTCTTCGGCTATTACATCGAGATCACCCGCGCCAATCAGCACCTGGCTCCGGCCGATTACGAGCGCAAACAGACGCTCGCCAACGCCGAGCGCTTTACCACGCCGGAGCTGAAGGACTACGAGCGCAAAGTACTCGACGCCGAAGAGAAAATCCTGACGCTGGAAAAAGAGCTGTTCAGCGCCGTGCGCCGCGAGGCCGCCGCCGAAGCGCCGCGCATCCGCGCCACCGCGGCCGCGGTCGCGGAGCTGGATGCCACCGCGGCGCTGGCGCAGGTCGCCGCCGAAAACCGCTACCACCGGCCGGCGTTTTCAGACAACGGAGAGATGCGGATTCTGGCCGGGCGTCACCCGGTGATCGAGCGGATCGCCGATCGGGAAGCCGGCCGCTTCATCCCCAACGATCTATATCTGAACGATTCGAGCGACCTGATCGCGATCATCACCGGTCCTAACATGGGCGGTAAGTCGACTTACCTGCGGCAGGCCGCACTGATTGCAATCCTGGCGCAGATGGGCTCGTTCGTGCCCGCGGAATCGGCGGCGCTGCCGATTCTGGACCGCATCTTCACGCGTATCGGCGCGTCGGACAACCTGTCGCGCGGGCGTTCCACCTTCATGGTGGAGATGACCGAGACGGCGGTGATTCTGAATACCGCAACCCCACGCAGCTTCATCGTGCTGGATGAAATCGGCCGGGGCACGGCGACCTACGACGGCCTGGCGCTGGCCTGGGCCGTGGTGGAGCAGATCCACGCGCGCACGCGCGCGAAGACGCTGTTCGCCACTCACTACCACGAACTGACCGAGTTGGCCGATCTTTTGGAAGGCGTGCGCAACCTGCGCGTCTCGGTGAAGGAATCGGGCGAGAACATCATCTTCCTGCGGAAGGTCGAGCCGGGCAGGGCCGACCGCAGCTACGGGATCGAAGTGGCGCGGCTGGCGGGCCTGCCGCTGGCGGTGATCGAGCGCGCCCGTGAGGTGCTGAAGCTGCACGAGCGCTCCGAGCACGCCGTGACCGAAGAACTGGCCAAGCCGGAGCCGGTCGGGCCGGTGCAGATCCGCCTGTTCGAACCGGTGGGCTACGGCATCGCCGGCCGGATTCGCGGCGTCAACCTGGACGAACTGCGGCCGATAGAAGCGCTGCAGTTGCTGGCGGAATTGCAAAAGGAGCTGGGCCGGGAATGAGGATACAGCCATGAGAGTCGCCGGGGTGATGAGCGGCACGTCGCTCGATGGCATCGATGTGGCGATTGTAGATATCGTCCGCGGCCGGGCCCGCACGGTCGGCTTCACCTCGACTCCGTATCCCGCCCGGATCCGGGAAGAGCTGTTGCGGTGGTATCGGGAGCCAGTCGAAATCGAACGAGTGTCGCGGCTCAATTTCGAGTTGGGCGAGTTATACGCCAGCGCGGTAGAGGCCGCCGTGCGGCGCCATGGCGCGGTGGAACTGATCGGCTGCCATGGGCAGACGGTCTACCATAGCGGCGGAAAGCACACGCTCCAGCTTGGAGAATCGGCGGTGCTGGCGGAGCGCACCGGAGTTCCGGTGGTGGCGAATTTTCGCGCGCGCGATATCGCCGCCGGCGGACAGGGCGCGCCGCTGGTTCCGTTGGTCGATTACCTGCTGTTCCGCCATCCGCGGCGCACGCGCGTGGCGCTCAACATCGGCGGCATCGCCAACGTCACCGTGATCCCGGCGGGCGCTAAACCGGAGCAAGTGGTTGCATTCGATACCGGCCCGGGTAACATGGCGATCGACGCCCTGGCGCGGGAATATTCGGGCGGCAAGCTGCGCTACGATCGCGGCGGCCGCATCGCGGTGTCGGGCAAGATCGACCACAAACTGCTCGACCGGCTGCTGTCGGATGCCTACTATCGCCGCGAGCCTCCCAAGAGCGCCGGGCGCGAACAGTACGGTTCGGAATTCATAGCACGCATGAAACGGTCCGGCACCGGGCTGACGGATTTGATCGCCACCGCGACCGTGCTGACCGCCGCGACCATCGCCGGCGGAGTACGGCAGTCCGGGGCCGGCGAGGCCGAGTTGATCGTCTCCGGCGGCGGCGCGCACAACCCGGTGCTTCTCGCCCACCTGGCCGGTTTCCTGCCCGGTGCGGCGATTGCCACTTCGGGCGATTACGGAATCGACGTGGACGCGAAAGAAGCCATAGCCTTTGCCGTACTGGCGTGGCGAAGCTGGCGCCAGAGGCCGGGAAACCTGCCATCGGCTACTGGCGCCAGGAGGGCGGTACCCCTCGGCAACATCACTCGGTGACGGAAAATGCGTTGACCGCGGTTAGCGCAAGGCTGGTTGCGGTTCACCCACGGCGTTCGGTGTATCTACTTCCCGGCCCACGCGCATGTTCTTCCAATCGTAGGCGAATTCCTTGCCGCACTCCAGACACGCGACGTACGTGGCGGGCGACGCACCGCGGCGCGTCTGAGGAAAACTGACACGTTGGTGCGAGCATCCGAAGATTGCTCCGAAAATCGACTGTAGCATTCGGCCCCCTTCGAATTGTTAGATTCGAGGCGGCCCGACGAAGTTTCAGGCGCGAGTTTGGAACGTACTAAGCAATGCGCGAGGCGATGGAGTCGGCAATGGCGCGCCCGTGAAACCGTCCGTTTTCAATGAAGATTTCGTTGGTGTGCATGCCGGCTACGATCACTCCGGCCAGGTAGATACCGGCGCGTTCGCTCTCCAGGGTTTCCGGATTGGTGCGGGGTTTCTTAGTAGCCGGCTCGAGCGCGATGCCGAGCGAGCTAAGGAAAGCGAGATCGGGACGATATCCGATCAGGGCAAAGACAAAATCGTTCTTAAGGGTAACTTCACCTTCAGGTGTCGCGACGCGGATGGCGCGTTGCTGAATTTCAACCACCCGGGAGTTGAAGTAAGCCGGGATCTCCCCACATTTAATACGGTTTTCAATATTCGGTTTTATCCAATATTTCACTTTGCTGGAGATACTCGCGCCGCGGTGAATGAGGGTGACGCGCGCTCCGGTCCAAAAGAGCTCCAGGGCGGCAATGGCGGCGGAGTTCTTGGCCCCGATCACGGCCACGTCGTGGTTGTAATAAGGATGCGGCTCCTTGTAGTAATGCAAGACCTTGTCGAGATCTTCGCCAGGGACATCGAGCCGGTTGGCCACGTCGTAGTAACCGGAGGCCAGCACGATCTTACGGGCGCGATAGGAGTGCGGGCAGCCGCAACGATCGGTGGTGGAAACTTCAAAAGCGTTGTCTTCGCCGGTGATGCGGTCCACGCGCTCGTACTGGCGGATATCGAGCTTGTAATGATCGGCCACGCGGCGATAGTATTTGAGGGCTTCGTGGCGGTTGGGCTTTTCGTTGAGACTGGTCATGGGGATATCCCCAATTTCCAGCAACTCGGGGGTGGTGAAGAACACCATGTTGGTGGGATAGTTGTAGATCGAGTTGACCACGCAGCCCTTCTCGATCAGGACGGCGCGGACGCCGCGCCGCTTGAGCTCGATGCCGCAAGCGAGGCCGGTGGGGCCGGCGCCCACCACCACGGCATCCACCGATTCGGCGTTGACGGCGGATTCATTCCAAGGCGCCTGGGTCAAAGTTTGGCCTCCACTTCGGCCGAGATTCGCTCCAGCGCGCCGGCCAGAGCGGAGGTATCCTTGCCGCCGCCTTCGGCCATATCGGGGCGCCCACCGCCTTTGCCGCCCACGACTTGGGAAAGCGCGGCCGCCAGCTTGCCCGCCTGCACTTTACCCGTCAAGTCCTTAGTGACGGCGCAGACGATAGCCACGCCATTTTCATCCACCGAAGCCAGCATCACCACGGCCGATTTCCACTTATTGCGCAGCGAATCGGCAAGGGTGCGCAGTTGCTGGCGGTCCATGCCGTCGAGGCGCGCGGCCAGCAGGCGGGCACCGTTGACCGTGCGCGCCTGGGATTCGAGCGCGCCGGAAGCCGCCTGTGCCAGCTTCTCCTTCAACAGCTTGACCTGGTGTTCGAGCGAGCGCTCGGTTTCGAGCAACCGCTCCACCTGTTCGATCAGCTCCGGTTCGGAGGCGCGCACCAGCTCGGAAATACGCTTGAGCGCGCCGTTGGCCTGTTGGTACTGCCGCAGCGCCGCTTCGCCGGTAATGGCTTCGATGCGCCGCACGCCGGAGGAAATGCTGCCTTCGGCGACAACCTTACAGACACCGATATCGCCGGTGCGAGTTACGTGCGTGCCGCCGCACAGCTCGGTGGAGAAACCGGGCACGCAGACCACGCGCACTTCCTCGCCATACTTTTCGCCGAACAGCGCCATGGCGCCGGTGGCGATGGCCTGATCGAGCGCCATGACGCGGGTGGCGACTTCGCTATTGCGCAGGATCTGGTCGTTCATGAGGCGCTCGACTTCGTCGATTTCGGCGCGGTCCACGGCGGCGTAGTGGGTGAAATCGAAACGCAGGCGGCCGGGTTCCACCACGCTGCCAGCCTGCTTGACGTGGGTGCCCAGCACCTCGCGCAGGGCAGCGTGCAGCAGATGGGTCGCGGTATGGTTGCGGCGGGTGGCGTTGCGGAGGGGCGCGGCCACTACGGCGCGGAGGACGTCGCCGACGGCGATGGGCGCCAGCGCGGCGATGCGATGCACGGTCAATCCGGGCACGCCGGGGAAAGCGGTTTCGACGTTCGCCACCGGTTCGCCCGACGCCGCATAGAGCGTGCCGCGATCGCCCACCTGGCCGCCGGTCTCGGCGTAGAAGGGCGTCTGGTCGAATACCAACTCGGCCTTGGCGCCGGCGGCGAGGTGGGTCACCGGCTCGCGGTCGGCTATGAGAGAGAGTACACGGCACTCGGCGGCGAGATCGGTGTAGCCGAGAAATCTGGTACGGCCGCGCTCCAGCAGTTTCTGGTACGCGGGCGCGACGGCCGCCTTTTCCGCGCCCTTCCAACTGGCGCGGGCGCGCTCGCGCTGCGTCTTCATTTCCTCATCGAAGGCTTCGCGGTCGAGCGCGAGACCGTGTTCGCGGGCCATCTCCTCCTGCTCGTCGAGAGCCAGGCCGTAAGTGTCATAGAGCTTGAAGGAGAGCGCTCCGGGGATCTGGCGGCCGGCCAGCGTCCTGATGGAATCCTGGAACATCTTTTCGGCTACCAGGAAGGTGGTGGCGTAGCGGTGTTCCTCGTCCTTCACGACTCGGGCCACGCGCTCGACGCTTTCCATCAATTCCGGATAGGGCGATTTCATGAGCGCGGCCACGAACCCGGTGAGCTTGTACAGGAAGGGGTCTTCCACGCCGATCAGGCGGACGTTGCGCATGGCGCGGCGCATGATCTTGCGCAGCACGTAACCTCGGCCCTCGTTGGAGGGAAGGACGCCGTCGTGAATCAGGAACGCGGCGGCGCGGGCGTGGTCGGCGGCGATGCGCAGGGCGGTATCGACGCGAGCGTCGGCGCCGTAGGCGAGGCCGAACAGGCCGGCGGCGTGATCGATGATGGGGCGAATCAGGTCGGTGTCGTAATTGGAAATCTTGCCCTGCAGCACGGCGGCAATCCGCTCTAGGCCCATGCCGGTATCGATGGAAGGACGAGGCAGGGGAGTGAGTTTGCCCTGGGCGTCGCGGTCGAACTGCATGAAGACCAGNNCCCATCTGCCAGAAATTGTCCTTCTCGTCGAGGCGGAAGATGCGGCTGGCGGGTACACCGGCGACCTTTTGCCAGAGCTGGTCGGCGTCGTCGTCCTCGCGAAAAACGGTGACGTAGAGTTTTTCTTTGGGCAGGCCGTAGGTTTTGGTGATCAGGTCCCAGGCGAACTCGATGGCTTCGGCTTTGAAGTAATCGCCGAAGGAAAAGTTGCCCAGCATCTCGAAGAAGGTGTGATGGCGGCG
>PLRS01000111.1 GCA_003164035.1 Bryobacterales bacterium
CGTCGTTTCCGCCAGATCGCTCACTCGCCGTTGAAGTTCCTGCAACCTGCGCGGGCGATACTCGTCTTCCACCGCGCGCTCCAGCAAGAGAAACTGTGACGGATGGTCCGCCAACATCGGCCGCCCCGGCGGCAACGACTGCGCCTCAGGCTTGGGCTGCCCTCTGCGCGCCGATCAACCGGCGCGTGTGCGGCCGGATGCGCGGCAGAACCCGCCAGAACGCCAGCGCCGCCAGCACGCACACCGCACCCCCCAGCCCGACCGTTCGGGCCGCGCCCAGCCGGTCGGCCACCGCCCCCGCCAGCAGCGAGCCGAACGGCGTCATCCCCATCATCATCATCGAATACACCGCCATGATGCGGCCCCGCAATGCGTCCGGCGCCATGCTCTGCACCAGCGTATTGGTCGCCCCCATCTGCACCATCATGCAAAAGCCGATGGCCACCAGCAGAACCGAAGAGAGCGGCAGGCTGGTGGAAAAGGCGAACCCCACCAGGAAGCAGCCCAGGCCGGTCGCCGCCGCCGCCAGCCACGTGCTCAGGCCCTTGAGCTCGGTGCGGGTTGCCAGCAGCAACGCTCCGCCCAGCGCCCCCACCCCGGTCCAGCCCATCAGCCAGCCAAGCGTGGCGGCGCCACCGTGCAGCACGCGGTCGGCGAAGATCGGCATCAGCACCGCGAACGGCATGGCCAACAGGCTCATAATCCCAAGCAGTATCAGCAGCGCATGCACCGGCGGATTGCGGATCACGAACCGGAACCCCTCCCCCACATTCGCCAGCGCCGACCCGGCCGATTCCGGCCGCCGCTTTTCCGCTATGCGCATCAGCAACAGGCCGGCGATCACGGCGATATAACTCACCGCATTGGCGAAAAAGCACCATCCCTCGCCGATCGTGGCCACCAGGATTCCCGCCACCGCCGGCCCCACCACCCGCGAGGCGTTGAACATGGACGAGTTCAGCGCGATGGCGTTCATCAGGTCGGCCCTCCCCACCATCGCCACGATGAACGACTGGCGCGCCGGAATATCGAACGCATTGACCACGCCCAGCAGGGTCGAGAGAACGAAAATGTGCCAGATGCGGACAGCCCCGCTCAGCGTGAGAGCGGCCAGCACGAAGGCCAGCAGCATGGACGCGGTTTGGGTGGCGATCACGACTTTGCGCCGGTCGAAGCGGTCGGCCACCATACCGCCCACCACCGCGAACACAAACACCGGAATCTGGCTCGAAAACCCCACCGCGCCCAGCAGTACCGAAGAATGCGTAAGCCGGTACACCAGCCAGGCCTGGGCCACGTTCTGCATCCAGGTCCCGATCAGGCTGATCAACTGGCCGGCGAAGAAGAGCTGAAAATTACGATATTCGAGCGCGCGAAACGTGGCGGGCAATTTCATGGCGCCGGCTCAGGCTACGACTCCCGCAATTTCTTCCAGAATGCGCGCGGTTTCGGCGGCGGGGTCGGCCGCGCGCGTGATCTGGCGCCCGATCACCAGGTAGTCGGCGCCGTCGCGCACCGCTTCGTATGGGGTCGCTACGCGCTTCTGATCGCCCCTGTCGCGGCCCGCCGAACGGACGCCGGGAGTCACCAGTATGCGCCCGGGGCCCAGGATGCGGCGCACCGCGGCCGCGTCCAGAGGCGAAGCCACGATTCCCTCCACGCCCGCTTCCACCGCTCGGCGGGTGCGGCGCTCCACCAGTTCGGCCATCGTACCGGTGAAGTCCAGCTCCGCCGCGTCTTCCGGCCCGAAGCTGGTGAGCACGGTCACCCCCAGCAGTTGCAGCCTGGCATCGCCCTTCCCTTCCACCGCGGCGCGCAGCACCGGCCCCACGGCATGCACGGTCAGAAAGCGCACGCCCACCCGAGCTACCTGGGCGACGGTGCGGCGGACGGTTTCCGGAATGTCGTAAAGTTTCAGGTCCAGAAACACCTGCTTGCCCCGGTCCTTCAATTCCCGCACGATTTCCATGCCACCGGCGGCGTAGAGTTCCATGCCCACTTTGTAGAAGTCGACGCCCTCGCCCAGCCGCGTCGCCAGAGCCCGCGCTTCCCCCGCTGAATCCACGTCCAGAGCCACAATGATGGGATTGTGATCCATATCTGTTTCGATTGTCCCATGCTTCGTGGCGCGGCTTCCTCGTAGCGCCGGCCCGGCGATCTTGTCGCCGGTGATTTCAAGTTGTGCCCCGCTCGGTGGGACAGACGGGGCGGACGATCGTTGTCTTGTCGTCTGTCAGACTGTTGTGGTGCGGCGGCAAGCCGAAACACGGAAAAAGGCGTCCGTCCCGGTTTTCAGCTTTCAGCACTCCGACGCGCCTCGGCGGACTGCTGAAAGCCGGCCGCTGCTGGCTCACGGCGCTTTCCTTTTCGTAGCCAGGCAACCGCTCTCGAACCCAGCAGCACCGCCACCAGGGCGCCATAAAGCGCGGGCAGGCGGATGTCGGACTTCACCAGCCAGTAGTAGTGCACCACTCCGGCAATGGCGGTCAGGTAGATCAGCCGATGCAGGCTTTGCCAACGCTTGCCGCCGAGCCTCCGAATCCACCCCTTTGTGGAGGTGAGCGCCAGCGGAACCATCAGCACGAAACCTGTGAAACCGGCCGTGATGAAGGGGCGGCGAATCACGTCCCTGGCGATTTCCGGCATGGAGAAAAACTTGTCCAGCCAGAAGTAAGTGAGGAAATGTAGCGTGCCGTAGAAAAATGCGAACAGCCCCAGCATCCGGCGGAAGCGGATCAGGTCCGGCAGCGCGAGCAGCTTGCGCAGCGGGCTGACGGCCAGCGTGATCACGATGAAACGGATCGTCCAGTCGCCGGTGAAATGGGTGATGAATTCCACGGGGTTGGCGGTCAGGCCATCGCCACCGAAGGCGCGCCACAACACCCGAAAAATCGGGGTCAGGCACAGCAGGAACAGGACGGCTTTCATCCAGCGGTTGCGCAGCATCTTCATTACCCCAGTGTAGTGTCTAATCGATAACTGTCGCGATCCACTTTCATGTCGCGCACCCCAGTTCGACAACCCCGCTCCCGATCCTGATATAACAGTTATATACCGAGTTGCGTTTCGAATTCGACAAAGCGAAGAGCCGGTCCGTCAAGCAGAAACACGGCGTCAGTTTGGAACAGGCACAGGAAATCCTTGACCAGGCTTATCTGGTCGACCAAAAGAACGACGATCCGGAACAGTTTCGCGCTGTCGGCTGGTGCGGAGGCCGCATCTGCTCAGAAGAGCCGGTTGAAGACGCGGAGCCGCGGTCATGCCGCAATCGTACGCCGCCGGACCTGTTTCTCGATGGTCTTCAGCGACTTCTGAATGGTCAGAATCAATTCGTAGTCCTTCTGAAGATTCATCCAGAAATCGGCGCTGGTGCCGAAGTGCCGCGCCAGGCGTAATGCCGTATCGGCGGTAATTCCGCGGCGCTCGTTCACGATTTCGCTGATCCGGGTGACCGGCACGTGCAGCTCCAGGGAGAGGCCGTTGATCGAAATTCCCAGCGGCTTCATGAACTCCTCGCGGAGCATTTCGCCCGGATGAACCGGAGCACGGCGGATGTTCCAGCCCCCTTCAGGACGCGCGATGCTCATCTCTCTTGCTCCTTCCATCTAGTGGTAATCCGCGATTTCCACGTCATAGACTCCATCATTCTCCCACCGGAAACAGACGCGCCATTGATCGCTGACGCGAATGCTATGCTGCCCGGCGCGGTCGCCCTTCAAAGCTTCCAGCCGGTCCCCCGGAGGTACATTCAATTCGCTCAGGGGAATGACCGAATCGATCTGAACCAGTTTGCGCACCGCCACGCGAGCAATTGAGTTCCAGCGGCGACTCTCACCGGTCTCGAAAAGTTCCCTGGTCCGCTTTTCCGCGAAGCTTCTGATCACGCAATCCCATTGTATGACGGATCTCGTTATATCGCGAGCGTTATGGTGGAGTGCCTTGTCGTGCCGGTTCGCCGCTCGGTGCGCATGTGTGGCGCGTGCACTCTTGCGTGCCGCGTTCCGACTCTTCGGGACGCTTGTTTCGAGGCGGAAAAACTGCCGGACCCGCCTCTTCTCCCGTAGGCCCGTTTGTCGCCCACATTCGTGCTACTAATGAAGGCGTGCCGCCCCCGCCAAGGTTCTGCGCACGATTGGAGTTCTGGCGCTGAGCCTGTTGCTAGCGGCAGCGGTCGGAACTGCCCTCGCGGAAGAGAACCGGGCAAGACGGAGGCCCATGCAATTATCCGCAGAAAAACTTGCCAACATCGGGACGTTTCTCGATGAGATCAACTCACCGCGCAGGGATGGATGCACGTCTAATGCTCCCCTGCTTTTGGCGATAGAAGCGACTACGAGGTGCAATTTTAAATGTGTCCACTGCTCCCACACATTTACTAACCAAATGCCGACTGACATGAGTTTAGAACTGTTTCAGGATATTGTCCCCGCGGTTCAATCGGCACTCGAATTGTACCTCTTTGGCGATGGCGAAGTGCTATTGGACATTCCACGGCATCTGGCGATGATTTCGCGTATATATCAACAGGATCCCGCATGCGCCCTCGGGTTCTCAACCAATGGAAAACTCTTGACGCCTGAAGTCTACGGACTATACTCGACTGCGGGCGTCCAGTACATTCAACTCTCTATCGACGCGGCGACCAGAGAGCTGTATGAGGCAATGCGCCGGGGCGGTAACTTTGGGGAACTCCTTGGCAACCTGGAAGGGATATTGGCCTTGCGTCGCCGATCGAAGCGGAGGCGGCCGCAGTTACGTCTTGCGACCGTAATCTCGAAGCAGAATTATCGACAACTTCCTTTATTAGCCGAATTCGCTAAAAGATACGACTTTTCCTGCTGGTACATAAACGCGGAATACCCGCACAATCCCGGTCGTGAGCTGCTGCGCTTAACAACGGCGGATCTGGCGGAGTTGGAGCGCATCAGGACAGACATAGTACAGAATTACAGCTTATCTTATTTTGCTCTTTTCGACCCCAGCATCGGATTGTCCGGCGACAGGGGTGAGAAGTGGCTAGAATCAAAGTCTCCCGTATTCTGCACCGTCCCCTGGCAGCGATTCGAGTTGAAGGCTAACGGGGACGTTAAGCTGTGTCCATACTTTCACGAGCCGATCTGTTCCATGGATGGGAAATCTCCTCTGGAAGTGTGGAATGGCAAAGAGTTCCGGCGGATACGCAAAGCATTCACTTCGGGAACAGACATCCCGTCCTATTGCATTAACTGCAACCTTGGCATGAAAAGACAATATCTACCCGGTTTTCCTGGCATGCCTGACGTTCCGCATATTAGAGCGCAGGGGCCCAAAGTTGGAGAAGATGTTACCGCTGGCTGAAATCTTCCCGATGTATCACGAACTCCGGATACGCCCCCGCGCCCAGTTCGTGCAGGTCCATGCCCTGGCGCTCGCCTTGGTCGGAGACGCGCTGGGGATAGAGGCGATTCAGGAGCCGGTGCCAGGCGTAGAAAACCGGCAGGGCGAAACCAAGCAGCGTGGAGACGGCAATCAGTTGGGCCAGAAACTGCCCGTCGCCGGAGCCTGGAATATCGGCCAGCATGCCCGTTGCCAGCACGCCCCACAATCCGCCCACCCCGTACACGGAGATGGCGCCGCCGGGGTCGTCCAGTTCCAGGTAGATGTCGAGCCACTCCACGCTCAATGGAATCAGCAGACCGGCCACGGCGCCCACGAACACGGCGGCAAAGGGGTTGAAGAACGCGCATCCGCCGCTCGATGCCACCAGGCCGCCCACCCAGCCATTGGCGCACAGGCTGGCGTCGGGCCGCCGGAAGCGGGCGCGCGTGACGGCGGCTGCGGTGAGCGCGGCCGCCGCGGCCGCGAACGTAGTATTCACGCCCACCAAGGCCAGCGCGTTCACCGAAACGCCGCCGAACAACAATGTTCCCGTGCCATTCAGCCCCAACCATCCCACCCATGCGAGCAGGCATCCGGCCAGCACCAGGACGGTGTTATGGCCGGGCAAGGCTACCGGCATGCCGTCGGACGTATACTTCGAGCGGCGCGGTCCGAGAGTCCAACACAATGCCAACGCGCTCATGCCGCCAAGCGCATGAATCGCGCCCGCGCCCGCCAGATCCACGTAGCCGCGGCCCAAGCCGTAATTGCCGCCGAGCGCCGCCAACCAGCCGCTGCCCCAAGTCCAGTGCGCGAACAGCGGATAGATACCGCCGGCCAGAAACACGGTAGAAAACAGCGCGGCACCCAATCGCCAGCGGTCGGCGCCTGCTCCGAGCGGGATCAAAGCGCACAAACCCGCCGCAAAAACGCCGAAGCAAGCCACGATTCCGGTAGGCGAGCCTGATGACAGGCTGCGCAGAAAAAATCGCTCCCCTCCAACCCAGCTCCACGTCTTGCCCGCGACCACGATTGTGTGCCCCGGTACGCCCACCGCTCCCTGCCACGCGAATCCGCAAACGCCGTAAACCAGGGCGGCCACGGCGACAATGGCGAGCGATGCCAGCATGGTATGCGCCGCGCTGCGCGATCGGCTCAAACCGGTATGAATCAAGGCCGCACCGGCCGCGGCCAGAGGAACCAGGAAGATCAGGAAGGTCGCAAGCGCGACAGTGGTTTCACTAAAGGCAGGCCCGCCGGCCAGGTTCATGTATTGCCCCCGCGGTTCCCCAGGTGTGCGCGAGCGGCCAAGCCTAGCCCCAGGAATTGCACCGCCATACCGGCGGCGGCGAATCCACCTCGCGACGCAGGCGAGTTCAGCAGCACAACCGCTGCCAACACAATCGCCCATCCCGCCAGGGCCATGAGGAATCCGGCCATTTTCATAGACTGCGGCGCGTTGTCACCTGCGGATCGCGGACTGCGATCTCCTTCGATGAGAATAGCCCAGGTGACATGGAGATTTATCAAGGAATTCTAAATCCATCCTATCCAAATTATCTATTGGCATGCGCCGCCCGCGTACAGTAGCCTTACCGCTATCGGGTCTTTTTTACGAATACTTTATGCCTGACGACAGCGAAATCGGAATGAACCCGACCGTGGGCTTCACGGGCCGGGCGACGGGGCGCGCCACGCCGGCGCCCAACTGCGCTTAAATGCTGAGTATCGAATTTGCACAAGCCTCCGATTGCGGGCGCGTGCGAGATCACAACGAGGACTACCTGGGGCACTTCGAGCCGGCAGGCGCGGGGGAGATCCGAAACCGGGGATGGCTGTTCGCGCTAGCCGATGGCGTCGGCGGGCAGGACCAGGGTGAGGTGGCGTCACGCCTGGCGGTAGACACGGTGGTGGCCGGTTTCCGGCAGGCCCGGCCCGACGATTCCCATTACACCCTTCTGCCGCGGCTGGTGCAGAAGGCCAACGCCAAGATCTTCGAAGCGGGCCTGGCCACCCGGCCGGGAGGCTCGGCCATGGCTACCACCCTGGTGGCCTGCGCGGTGCGCGCCGACCGCGCCGTAATTTCGCACGTGGGCGATTCGCGCTGTTACCTGGTGCGTTTCGGGCGCGCCGAAGCGGTGACGCGTGACCATACCATTGCCGCCGAACAGTTCCGCATGGGGATTTTGAGCGGGCTGGAGGCATCGGCGGCATCCAGCCGCAACGTGCTGAGCCGGTCGCTGGGCATGGCGCTGGTGGCCAACGTGGAAACTACCGAGCGGCAGGTGATCCCGGGCGATTCGCTGCTGTTGTGCTCGGATGGACTGCACGGCTCGGTTACGCCCGCCGATATCGGGGACATTGTCAGCCGGAAAGTTCCGCTCGAGGCCGCCGTCCGCGAACTGGTGGAACTTGCCAATCAGCGGGATGGCAGCGATAATGTCAGCGTGCAGCTTATCCACGTCGCCCAGGTGGAACGCGTGGGCATGTACCGCGGACGGCCTTACAAACTGGCGTAGCCCTATCCACCCGCATGACTCCCGTACATACCGGCGAACAACTGGACCATTACCGGATCGATAGCGTGGCGGCGCGCAGCGGCATGGCTTCGATCTTTCGCGGCGTGGACCTGCGCGACGGCCGCGACGTGGCCATCAAGGTGCCGCACCCGGAAATGGAGAGCGACCCGGTGCTGTTCGACCGCTTCCACCGCGAAGAGGAAATCGGCCAAAAGCTCGACCATCCGGGCGTGATGAAAGTCTTCGGCGACGAAAACCGCAGCCGCGTGTACATGGTCATGGAGTGGGTTCCCGGGCGGTTGTTGCGCGAAATTATGAGCAACTACGCCAGGCTGCCGGTGGAGCGCGCCATCCGCATCGCGGTGGGCGTTGCCGAAGCGCTGGAGTACATTCACAGCCATGGCGTGGTGCATCGCGACCTGAAGCCGGAGAATATCATGGTCGACGACCAGGACCGGATCAAGATCATCGATTTCGGCATCGCCGGACAGACCGGCGCGCGGCGGCTCACCTTCGCCAACCTGTCCCAGGTGATGGGCACTCCCGACTACATTTCCCCGGAGCAGGTCAAAGGCAAGCGGGGCGACGCGCGCAGCGATATCTACTCGCTGGGCGTGATTCTTTACGAGATGCTCACGGGCAGGACGCCTTTCTCCGGCCCGAACGGGTTTGCCATCATGAACGACCGGCTGCTGAACAATCCGGAACCGCCGCGCCAGATCGTCCCGGAGATCTCTCCGGAGTTGCAGGAGACCCTCTACCGCGCCATGGAACGCGACCCCAAGAGCCGCTACGGGAGCGCGCGCGAATTCGCCTGGGATTTGACCCATCTCGACCAGGTGGGCGTAGCCGACCGCGCCGAATTGAAAGAGTGGAAGCGCCGGGGCCGGCCATGGTTTCGCACGGCGCTGTTCTACCTGATGCTGGCCGCCATTCCGGTGGCGATTTTCAGCCTGCTGCTATACGTGGCGCGGCACAGCGGCCGGTAGAGCCGTACCCTCTATCGATGCCGCCCCAGCACTACCAAAAGGATGATCACGATTAGAATCGCCGCCACCAGCAGTGCGATCTTGCCTACGCTATACGGGCGCTCGCCCTGGACTTCTCCGGTGCGGGCGTTCACCACCACCTGGAAGACTTTGTTCTGGAAGCGATAGGCGCCGATCCACACCGGTAGCAGCAGATGCCGGAAGGTGCTGTTCTGGTATGCGGTGTCGACCGAAATCACGCGCTGTTGGGCGCCACCGATGTCGCGGCACACGTCGCCGTGAATGGCGGGAGCCATCAGTTCCTTGGCATGGTCGAAGCCGGCGGCCAGTTCGATTTGGTAGCGCTGGGCTTTGTAGCCGGCCAGATAAGTCGGATCGTAGGCGCAGAGCTTTTCCAGGTCCCAGGGTTCGAGCGCCTCGAGTTTGTTGCGCGCGACGGCCTTGGAGGCGGCCACCAGCACGTCCGCAAACCGGCGCGAAACCTGGCCGGCAGCCGGATACCAGGCGATGCGCTGCACCTGGCGGGTGCGCTCCACGCTATTGCCGTTGTCGTCGGTTTCGGTGTAGGTTTCGGTCTCCCAATACGGCTCGCCGCGCTCGCCGGTATATTGGCTGAAAGTATCGGCGGCATAGCTCCAGAAGGGCAGGTAGACGCCGGAGACGCTGTCCTGTCGGGCCAGCCGTTTCAGACCGCCGGGAGCGAACCAGCGCGATTCGATCCAACGGCGCACTTCGGCCTGGGCATCGGTTTTCGACACCTTGGCCGGCAGCACGCCATCCGGCGCGATCAGCGGGTCGGCGGCCTGGGGCTGCGCTACGATATTGCTGCCGCAGAAGGGGCAGGCGCCGGCCACTTCCGGCGGCTGAAAGGAGACCACGCTGCCGCAGCCCTCGCAATTCACCTGCAGCGCCTGCTGGCTCATGGCGGAAAGATGATCGGTGCCGGTCTTGGCGAGGAACTCATCGAGAGGATGCGCACCAGGCGCGGGCGCGGCCGCGGTCTCGGGCGGCGCCTGCGTGTGCCCGCAACGGGGACATTTCAGGAGGCCCGCGGCGGGGTCGAACTGCATGTCGCCCGCGCAGCCGGGGCAGCGGTATTTTTCCATTTATTGTTGGGCGCTGCCACAGTCGGCGCAGAAACGCGCCGCGCGCGGAATCGAATGGCCGCAGTTGATGCAGAACTTGGTACCCGCTCCGGCTGCCGCAGGCGCCTGCGGACCGGTTGGCGGAACAGGACCCGGAGCGCCCGGTGCCGGCGGCGCATAGGGTTGCTGCGGATTCATCGGTTGCTGGGCGTTCATCATTTGCTGGCCCATCATCATGCCGGCGCCCAGCCCCACCCCGGCACCCGCAAAACCGCCGCCTTCATTTCCCGCGGCGATAGGAATCGATTGCGCCACCTGGTACTGCGTGTAGCGGCCCATGTCGCCGATCATGTTCATGCCGATCCGCTGGTCGAGCACCTTCTGCAGTTCGTCGGGCAGCGAAACGTTCTCCACGATGAAGCTTTCGAGACTCAGTCCCAGGCCGGCGAATATCGGCTTGAGCGTCGCCAGCAGGGTGTCCGCCAGTTGCAACTGGCTGGCGGCCATGTCCAGAAAACTCACGCTGGAGCTGGCGAACGCACCCGTCATATGCCCGACGATGGTGTCGCGCAGTTGCCCTTCCAGGTCCATCTTACGATAGATATCCACCGTGCCGGCGATCTTCTGGTAGAACACCTTGGGATCGGCAACCTTATAAGAATAGATGCCGTAGGCGCGAATCCTCACCGCCCCGAATTCCTTGTCGCGAATGGTGATGGGCGTGGCCGTGCCCCACTTCTGGTCGGTCTGCAGCCGGGTGGAGAAGTAGAAGACGTCGGACTTGAACGGCGACTTGAAGGCTTTGTCCCAGTTGCGCAGGTAGGTCAGAATCGGCAGCGTTTGGGTGTTCAACGTGTACAGGCCCGGCCCGAAGACGTCGGCTATCTGCCCTTCGTTGATAAAGACCGCCATCTGCGAATCGCGCACGGTCAGCTTGCCGCCGTTCTGGATTTCGTTGTCCTCCATCGGATAGTGGTAGGACAGAATGCCCTCGCCCGGCTCGGTCCACTGGATGACGTCGATGAACTGTTTGGAAAAGAAACTCATAAAAGTCGCCGCCTTGTTGAAAGTATACGCTGACCGTGTTTCCGTTCGCTCGACGGTTTACCAAAGGGAGTACCAGGGCCGGATTCAGCCCTGCTGGTTCTAAACGGCGGCATAGTGCCGCTGGATGCTGGTGTAGGCCACCCGCGCGAACACCGCGGGCGCCATCATTCCCTTGCCCCACTTATCGTCGAAGTCCTTGGTGGGGGCGGCCGCAATCGCTTCGTCCACCGTCCGGCCCTGCTTGTATAACGGGTCCAGACGTTGATAGACGGCGTCCAGCATGTCGCGCGTGGCTTTCAAATCGTCTTTGGATGCGAGCGGGCCGTGGCCGGGAACGATCCGGGTTTTGGCATCGCCCACTTTGAGCATGGCCTCCGCGCCGGCCACCATGCCGCCGATCCAGCCTCCGGTGGAATAATCGATCACCGGATAGAAACCATTGAAGAACAGGTCGCCCGAGTGAATCACGTTGTGACCAGTGAAGAACAGAAAGGCGTCGCTATCGGTATGAGCCGGATCCACGTGAGTGTACTGCACAATATTCTTGCCGAACATCAGGCTGCCGCCCTTGGTAAAGGGAACCGTGGGAAGACCCTCCGCAGGCAGCGGATCGACGGTGCGGTTGAACGCCTCCATGGTGACTTTCCGGCTCAGCCATTTCTTCACGTTCTCGTTGGCCATGATCTTCACGCCGGCTTTGCCCAGAGCCACATTCGCTCCCACGTGGTCCATGTGCCAGTGGGTATTGAACAGGAGCCGGACCGGATGCGAATCGAGGCTCGAAATCGAATTCAGCAGTTCGCCCGAGCGCTCCGCGAAGCCCCCGTCGACCATGAAGAGGCCGTCTTCGCCGATCAGCACGGCGATGTTGCCGCCGTCGCCGCTGAAGAGCACCAGCTTTTCGGTCAGTTTGGTGGCTTGGATCGGGGTGGCCGGAGCTTGTCCGAATAGCGGCCAGGAAAGCGATAGCCCTGCCGCGCCCCCTGCCAGGGCGCGGAAAAATTCGCGTCGATCGGAATTAAGGTTGCGCACAGAGGTAGGCTACCACGGCCATCGCCCGGCGGGAGGGTGCGTAACCGATCCGGGGAAGTCCGTTCCCGGCAACCGCTCCCTTACGGTCGCGGCTCCGGCTGGGTGCGGATCGTGGTCGTGCCGGCGAACAATCCCGCGCCGGTCGCGGTCAACTGAATCGCGCCGGGTTTACCGCGGACGGAGCGTACGATTACCAGCGCCAAACCGTTGAAGGCCTTGCGATGGTCGGCGTGAAACGGTTCGGTGGTGGCCGCATTGCCATTGTCCACGGCTTCGATCCGGCCCGGCCCCTCGATCTGGAACTCCACCAGGTTGTCGGCCATAGGGCACAAGGTGCCGCGCTGGTCCTCAAGCCGCACGGTGACGAAGGATAGATCGTCGCCATCGGCGTGAATCACGGCGCGGTCCGGAACCAGGCGAATACGGGCGGGGGATTCGGCTGTGCGCACCTCGTCCACCGCTACCTGGCGGTTCTCCCGGTAGGCCACCGCCTTCAGCGTTCCCGCTTCATAGGGGACTTCCCAAACCAGGCGGTACTTAGTGGAGAAGCGCTTGTCCGGGCTGACGTTGGGTCCCACCGGCATCACCCAGGGCTCGCCAAACCGCTTCTTGCGCCCCAGCGATTTGCCGTTCAGCGTCAGCTCCACCTCGTCGGCGTTGGTGTAGCACATCACCGGAATCGCCTGTCCCTCGCGGCCTTGCCAGTTCCAGTGCGGCAGCAAGTGCACCATGGGCTGGCTGGTCCACTGGCTCTGGTACAGATAATAGCGGTCCTTGGGGAAGCCGGCCAGGTCGACCATGCCGAAGTAAGAGCTGCGCGCGGGCCAATCGGTCTTATTGGCGGCGCTGCTGTCGAAAAACGGCGTGGGCTCGCCCAGATAATCGAAGCCGGTCCACACGAATTCGCCTAATACGGCGGGCAAACGGTCCTGCGCGTCGAATTCCACGTCGGGGCAGTAGGCCCAGGGGGGAGCGATGATGTCATAGCTCGAAATCTGGAGCGACGGGTGCTTTTGGTACTTCTCGATGGGCAGATGATAGACGCCGCGCGAGCTGACGCACGAAGAGGTTTCCGTTCCGAAGATAGCCCAGGCGGGATGCTCCTTCATGATCTGGGCGTAGTGCATGGGCTTATAGTTGAATCCGGGAACGTCCACTTCGTCGGCCAGTTTGTTCTTGATGGCGCCGGTCCAGTTATCGAACGCGGAGGTGGTGGGGCGGGTGGGATCTTCTTCGTGGAAGAAACCGGTCAGGCGGCGGGCTTCCTTCCAGCCGTCGGGCTTGCTTTGCTCGGGAATCTCGTTGCCGATGCTCCACATAATGATGCTGGGGTGATTGCGGTCGCGGTGGACCATATCGCGCACCTCGCGCTCGCTCCACTCGTCGAAAAACTTACTCAGGCCGTTGGGCACTTTCGGAACGCGCCACATGTCGAAGGATTCATCCATCACCAGCAGGCCGAGGCGGTCGCAGAATTCCAGCAGCTCCGGGGAAGGCGGATTGTGGCTGGTGCGAATGGCATTCACGCCGCCGGCTTTCAGGATTTCGAGCTGCCGTTCGGTGGCGCGGCGGTTGACGGCGGCGCCCAGAGCTCCGAGGTCGGAATGCTGGCAGACGCCCTGCAGTTTCAGATGGCGGCCGTTCAGCAGGAATCCCTTGTCCTTATCGAAAGCAATCGAGCGGATGCCGAAGGGGGTTTCGTAGCTGTCCTCGACGCGGTTGCCATTGCGCACTTCACTCACCAGCCGGTACAGGTACGGATGATCGATGTCCCAGCGTTCAGGCTTGGGCACGGTCAAGCTGGCGGTGACAGTTTGCGCGCCGTCGGGCGGAATGGCGGCGTCATCGTCGTGCCGCGCGATCTCCTTGCCGGCGGCATCGAGCACGCGCGTGCGCAGAGTGACGTAGGCTTCGCCAGCCTGACGGTTGCGAATCTCGGTTTTGACGGAGACGGAGCTTTGGTCGGCGGCAACCTCCGGCGTAGTGACGTAGGTGCCCCAATGGGCCACGTGCACCGGCCCGGTCACCGTCAACCACACGTTGCGATAGATGCCGGCGCCGGCGTACCAGCGCGAGGAGTGGTCCTCGGGCGTCAGCCGCACGGCCAGCAGGTTGGGCGCAACTCCGAAGTGCAAATACGGTGTCAGGTCGAAGGCAAAACTGGCGTAGCCATATGGGCGCGAGCCCAGTTCCTGGCCGTTCAGCCACACGTGCGCGTTGGACATAGCGCCATCGAACTCGATCGAAAAGTAGCGGCCCTTGGCGCTGTCGGGAAGCGTAAACGACTTGCGGTACCAGCCGGTCCCGAACGCCGGCAACGCACCGGTGTGGGGATTCAGGTTGCGGTCGAACGGCTCGGAGATGGCCCAATCGTGGGGGAGGGCGATCTCGGTCCATTGGGAGTCGTCGAAGGCAGCCGCTTCGGCGCCGGGCGCCTCTCCTTTGAAGAACCTCCACCCATCATTGAAGCTGATTCGGCGCCCGGCGGCCAATCCGACTTCGCTGGCGGCGCTGGCGCATGGCACGGCCAAAGACAAGGCCATCGCGGCCAGCATCCAACTTCTTAGTCCCAGGGTTCGCATAAGCACTCCATCATATTCCCGCGCGGTACTGGTGTGCGACGCGGGAACGAAACGACGGGGTGGTTAACCGATCTGGGGGAAATCCGTTCCGGCAACGGCTGGGGAGCTTCGAAAAAATCAAAAATCGCAGGCGGAAGCGCCTGCGCCACTGAGAGACGGGCGGTAGCAAGCTGCTCCTGGAAAGCGGCCAATTGCGGGGCAGACCACAAAAAACGATGGTCTGCCCCACGGGTCGAAGGGCAGACGCACTTCGAGCAGGGTCCGCTCCGCGGGGCCCTAAACGGAGGGGTTTTTTGCGATCCGGCGGCCTTAGGCGGCCCTGCGGAGGGGCTTTGGGGTCGCCTGGAGGAGCTTTTTGGCTTCGGCGAGGCGGGTGAGGTGGGTGGCGAGGCGGGCGATTT
>PLRS01000160.1 GCA_003164035.1 Bryobacterales bacterium
TTGGTGACCTGCGCGAAAAGCTGTTTGAAATAATGAAAGAGCGGCTGCGGCTTATCCGACAGGCAGGCCAGCGGCGTATCGGCGCCCATCGAGCCCGTCGGCTCTTCGCCCTTCTGCGCCATCGGCGCCAGGATCATGCGCAGGTCTTCGTCGGTATAGCCGAAAGCGCGCTGGCGTTCGAGCAGGGTGTCGTAATCGGCCGGGTGCTCGCGCGGCGGCTCGGCCAGCGATTCCAGCGTGACCTGGTGTTCCTTCAGCCAAAGCTGATACGGATTGCGGCCGTAAAGCCGCGCCTTCAACTCTTCGTCGGAAACGATCCGGCCCTGCGCCGTATCCACCAGCAGCATCTTGCCCGGCTGCAGGCGGCCCTTGAACTTCACATCCTCCGGTTTCACCGGCAGCACGCCGCTCTCCGACGCCATGATGATCAAATCGTCGTGCGTGACCATGTAGCGCGCCGGACGCAACCCGTTGCGGTCGAGCGTGGCGCCGATCGAGCGGCCGTCGGTGAAGGCGATCGCCGCCGGCCCATCCCAGGGCTCCATCAGCGACGCGTGGTATTCGTAGAAGGCGCGCTTCTGCGGGTCCATCCCCTCGTCCTTGGCCCAGGCTTCGGGAATCAGCATAGCCATGGCGTGGGTGATGTCGCGGCCCGCCATCACCAGCAGTTCCAGCGCGTTGTCGAACGCCGCCGAATCGCTGCCGCCCGGCTCGATCACCGGGAAGAGCTTCTTCAAATCGTCGCCGAATAACGGCGAGCGCAGCACCGATTCGCGCGCGTGCATCCAGTTCACGTTGCCGCGCAGGGTGTTGATTTCGCCGTTATGGGCGATATATCGAAACGGGTGCGCCAGTTGCCAGGTGGGGAAGGTGTTGGTGGAAAAACGCTGGTGCACCAGGCACAGCGCGCTGAGCACGTCCGGGTCGCTCAGCTCCGGATAGAAGTGACCGATTTGCGGCGCCAGCAGCAGTCCTTTATATACGATGGTGCGCGCCGAAAGCGAGGGGATGTAGAAAAAGCTCTTGCCGGGCATGTCGCCGGCGGCCACTTCCGCCTCGGCGCGCTTGCGCACCACGTAGAGCTTGCGCTCGAGCTGGTCTTCGCTCATGCCCCGGCCGCGGCTGACGAACACCTGCTGAATATAGGGTTGCGAAGCCCGCGCCACGCGGCCGATGGCCGACCCCTCGATGGGCGTATCGCGCCAGCCGAGCAGGCTGAGCCCTTCTTCGGCAAGCAGGCGCTCGATCAGCCCTTCCGCCGTACGGCGCGCGGGCGGCTCCACGGGAAGGAACGTCATGCCCACGCCGTACTCTCCCGGTGCCGGCAGAGTGAAGCCCAGCCGGGCGCACTCCCGCGCAAAATATTTGTGGGGGATCTGGATCACCACACCGGCGCCATCGCCGGTTTCCGGGTCGCAGCCGCAGGCGCCACGGTGCGTCAGGTTGAGCAAAACCTGGATGCCCTTGACGATGATGTCGTGCGATTTCTGCCCTTTAATATTGGCGACGAAGCCGATACCGCAGGCATCGCGTTCATTTCGCGGGTGATAGAGTCCCTGTGCGTCCGGGAGCCCTGGTCTGAACGTCGTATCAGGCATAAAAAGTGGCTCTCTCGCCGGCATCGGAGGGTAGTCCGGTGGCCAACATCTTTCTAAAGTGGTGGGGGTGCCTTCAAAGCCAGTGTATCAACGTCAGAAGTATTAGGCAACAAAAATTACTTGTGACATTACAATTAGAGTTTCTAATGTTATAATACTCCAGTGCCATCCTCTGGTTTCCTTATTTTCAAAGAGATAGCGGATTCCGGCAGCATGAGTAAGGCTGCGGCCAAGTGTGGAATCAGTCAATCGGCTGCCAGCCAACACGTCCAGGAAGTGGAAAGGCGGCTGGGCGTGGCCCTGTTGGATCGCGGCAAGAGGCCGCTGGTACTTACGGCGGCGGGAAAACTCTACGCCGATTTCTGCCGCCAGGTGGTACTTCGCGAGGAGGAATTCCAGGCGGCTCTGGACGAGTTGAAGCGCCAGGCTGGGGACACGGTGCGGGTGGCCTCGATCTATTCCATCGGGCTTTCGGAAATGAGCCGGCTTCGCGAAGCCTTTGCCGCGCGGCAGCCAGCGGCCCGCGTGGAGGTCGATTACATGCGGCCCGATCAGATTTACCACGCCGTACGCAATGGATCGGCCGACCTCGGCCTGGTGAGCTATCCCGAGTCCAGCCGCGAGATCGCCGCGCTGCCCTGGCGGGAGGAGGAGATGCAAGTCGCCGTCCCTCCCTCGCACCCGCTGGCCAACCGCGACCAGGTCTATCCCGCCGATCTCAACGGCATCGAATACGTGGCTTTCGACGAGGATCTGACCATCCGGAGGGAACTGGACCGGTTCCTACGCGCGGAGGGCGCCGAGGTGCGCGTCACCATGCACTTCGACAATATCCAGACGATCAAGGAAGCCGTGGCGCTCGGTTCGGGCGCCAGCATTCTGCCGGCGCGCACCATGCAGGCGGAGATCGAACAGGGCCGCCTGGTAGCGGTGCCGCTGGAAGCGCCAGGGCTGAAACGCCCCGTCGGCATTCTGCATCGCCGCCGCAAGAAACTACACCCCGCCGCCCAGGCGTTTCTGGATCTGCTCACCGAAGACGGGGCGCGAAAACCGGAACCGCGATGAGCGATTCAGAGGCCCTGCGCCTGTTGCAACAGCTTGGCGGCTTCTCGCCGAGGCGGGTCCTCGGGCGACAGCGGCAAAGTCATGTAGCGCTCCAGCAGCGTTTTCGCCTGGTCGCGGTTGCGCCCGCTCTTGAGGTAAATGTCGGCCTTGGCGAAAATTAACCGCGGGTTGCCGGGGGCCAGCTTCTCCGCCCGGGCCAGACTTTGGTCGGATTCGTGGAAACGGCCCTGCCGCGCCAGGAAACGCGCCAGTTCGATGAAGCGGCCCACCGTCTGGGGCGCGATTTCCACCGCCCGGCGCAATTCCATTTCGGCGGTGGCGTATTCTTTGCGTTTCTCGGCCAGATTGGCCTGTACCCGATGACCCTCGCCCGCGTCGATTGCCGCAATCCGCTCGGCCGTGGCGCGGGCCTTGTCCATCCCGCCGCCCAGAAAGCCGGGGGCTTCCAGATAATATTCGAACAGGTCGCCCAGGGCGTCCAGGTTCCTGGGATTCAATTCCACGGCCCGTTCGAAATTCTGGCGGGCTCGGGAAGCGTAACCCGGAGCGGTCAGCGGTGAAGAGGTTTCCGCGCGCCGGCCGTAGGCCCGTCCCAGCCACCAGACGTCATCGCTGTTGGCCGGTTCGAGCGCCACGGCTTTTTCCAGAAACTCCGAGGAGCGCTTGAAATCGGCCAACATATACTCGTTGCGGCCGGCAAGGGCGAATACGGCGCCATCCTGGGCCGCCACGGCGCGCAACACCGCCAGCGACTGCCGGTACTCCGTCTGGCTGTAAAGCTTTCGCGCTTCCTCCAGGTCCGCGCCGCAGAGCGGCCCAACCAGAGCGGCGGCCAGAACTAACCCCAATCGATTCATACCGAAACCTCTAAAATAATGCATGCTTCCCAACCAGATAGATGAACCAGGGATGCAAACGGTTTCACGCGTGTCGGCGCCGCTACGGGCAGGTGGCATAATGGTTTTCGTGACCAGACGGCCATTCGGATTTACGGGTGTGGAAGTGCCGGTTATCGGCCAGGGGACCTGGATGATCGAAGGGGCACGCGACAGCGAACTGCTCGCCATCGAGGCGCTCGGCACCGGCCTCGACCTGGGGCTCACCCATGTCGATACCGCCGAGATGTACGGCAGCGGGCGGGCCGAGGAACTGGCCGCGAAGGCCATCGCCGGGCGGCGCGGCGAGGTGTTCCTGGTGAGCAAGGTGCTTCCCTCCAACGCCAGCTTCGACGGGACTTTGCGCGCGTGCGAGCGAAGCCTGAAGCGGCTGGGCACCGACTATCTCGATCTGTACCTGCTGCACTGGGAGAGCCGGTACCCTATCGCCGAGACCATGCGCGCCATGGAAAAGCTGATCGACGACGGGCGCATCCGCTTCGCCGGCGTCAGCAATTTCGACGTGGACCAGGTAAAGGCCGCCGAGGCCGCGCTGCGGCACCATCGCCTGGCGGCCAACCAGGTGCTGTACCACCTGGGTGAGCGCGGCATCGAACGCAAGCTGATCCCCTACTGCCAGCAGCGGGAGATCGCAGTGGTGGGCTACTCCCCATTCGGCCACGGCGCCTTCCCGCGCCCCAATTCGCCCGGCGGCAAGGCGCTGCTCGAAGTGGCCCAACGCAACCACCGCACCGTGCGCCAGGTGGCTCTGAATTTTCTCACCCGCCTGCCGCACCTGTTCACCATTCCCAAAGCCGGCGACCCGGACCACACTCGGGAAAACGCCGGCGGTGACGGATGGACCCTGTCAGGAGAAGACGTAGCGGCGATCGACCGCGCGTTCCCGGCGCCCGCGCACGATACCCCGCTGGCAATGTTGTGAGTATGATTCCGGAGCCTGCAGGACGATCCGGAGGTTGGGCAGATGTACGGGTGATGGCCTACGCCTACGACGCCGGCATCGCGGCTAGTTTCATCTATGACAGGCATCCCGCTCAACAGAGCGGAGCACCAGAGACTGCAACCTGCGTTTATGATGGCTTCGGAACCGATCAACCGTCCGGACTGGCGCTGCCGGCAAGCCGCACTGAAGGGGACCGGTATCCTCTCACGGCGTACCCGACCGCGACAGTGTCGACGCAGAAGTTCACCGGCAAAGAACGAGATGCCGAAACGGGATTGGATTTCTTCGGGGCAAGATACTTCCGTTCGGCACAGGGCAGGTTTACGAGTGTTGATCCTGCGTTTGAAAGCGAGTATCTCCCATATCCTCAGTCGTGGAACCGGTATGCCTATGTTTACAATCGCCCGCTCAGCCTTACAGATCCAGATGGACGTTGCCCTCAATGCCTTCCGGCCTTGGGCGTTGGCCTGATTGGCGGGGCGATCAGCGCTGGCATAACTTTAGCAACCGGAGGAAATCTTCGGGATGCGGAGGCCTCCTTTGCGGGCGGATTCGTCGCGTCCGGGCTACCAGTGTTAACTTTGGGAACTTCGCTTGTTCCTGAGCTCACGGTTGGTGCGATGCTTGAGATAGGCGGCGTTTCGGCGGGCAGCAATATTGTCGGCGGAGCGATTTCGCGGGGTTTCGATTCCGATCCCTCAACTGCACCGTTCGACCCCACTGAAGTCGCGATCGATGGAACCGTAGGGTTTGGCTTCGGCAATCTCGGGAATGTGGCAGGCCTGCTGACCAGCGATATAGCCGCTCCGCCAAGGCCACGGATCGGCCCGCTCTTGAAGGAGGGGGTCCGCGCCGCCGCTGAAGCAAGTAAGAAATACAAATCTGCGGTACAACGTGCCGCGAGAGCCGGGCGATCAGTTGGCATAGGTGTCGGCTTGGGTTCGGGCCTGGTGAGTTTCCTTCGCTTTCTTTTTGTCGACCCTCCGCCACCCCCAGCTCCTCAACCGCCCAAGCCCCCATCCGGAGTAGACAGCGTATTTACTCCGTGCGTGGTCGGGGGTGCCTGTGGATGAAAGTAAAGGTATGCCGGAGGATGTCGTAAATGGCACGGCTGGCATCTTGACAAAATTCCTTGCTCTTGTGGATATCTACGCTTTTGCCGGGCACCCCGGCATCTATTTGAACCTGTGGCACCAACGCATGTGGTATTTCGGCGTGCCCTTGATACTCATCGCACCGATGGCGCTCTATTGGGCCGCGAGCGTTCTGTGGTGGCGTGTTCGCGTAGACCCCGCGACGATTCGGCTCGTCTCCGTGCGCGGAGTTGTTCAGCGTCCTATCACGGACATAACACAAGTTGAGTTTCACAAGGGCAACTTAGCCATTGGGTTTGTGGACGGCAGAACGAGGGTTATCCGAATGTTTGTGCGAAATCTCGATAAGCTCTGTTCACACATTGAACGGTGTCTCCAAGAGCAGCACGGGCCGAATGGGCCAGCCTGACGGGGGAAACGCGGGACGGGAAACGCGGGACAGACGGGGGGAAAAACGGGGGAAAAACGGGTCGGGAAAAACGGGTCAGCCTGAACTAATACCTTTTCGATCAGTTGAAAAGGGGACGGAGCCGACTGGAACTGTCACCGCCAACCTCCTCTCGGTCAACGGATTAACCGGTGGCGTTGGTGCAACCGCGAAAAGGAGGCAGAGCCGTCTGCGACCTTTTCCCATTCAACGACTGTGACCGCTCGGCGCCAGCCAGTGTCACCCGGTTTTCCATGGCTGTGGGCCTGACTGGTTGCGGTATCAGGCGAACCGCTCAGCGCCCAGCAACTCCGCGGCCCAAGCCTGCTGATTGCGGCGGTCCTTCCCGGCGACGGCGCGCGAGCGGCGTAGATCCTTGCGCAGCGCCCGGAGCAGGATCCGCCGGATGCGCCGGCTGGAGATCTCCTTACGCTCCACCAGCGCCTGTGCCATGAAAACCGGTGACAATGAAAACCGGTGACAGAAAACCGGTGACAGGCTACGTGTTTCCTAATTTTATATAAAGCATGTCTAGACTTGCGCGAGTGGTGGCGCCGGGAGCGCCCCACCACGTGACCCAGCGCGGAAATTACCGGCAGGACATCTTCTACAGCGACGAGGATCGCACGACCTATCTCGGTCTTCTGGTGGAGTACTCGACAACCGCTCACCTGAAGTTGATCGGTTATTGCCTGATGACCAATCACGTGCATTTGATCGTGATTCCGGAGCGCCCGGACTCGCTGGCCAGGGCGTTAGGGCCGGCCCACTGTCGCTATGCGCACTGGATGCACGCCCGGCAGCGTTGCACCGGGCACCTATGGCAGAATCGCTTCTTTTCGACCGTCCTGGACGACGCTCACACAGTGGCGGCGATGCGCTACGTCGAGCGAAATCCTGTGCGGGCCGGTATTGTGCCAGAGGCATGGAACTACCGCTGGTCAAGCGCGGCGGCGCATGTGGCCGACCGGGACGAAACCGGAAGTCTGGACCTGGGATACTGGGCAGGCCGGTTCCGGCCGGCGGATTGGCAACAGGAATTGGCAGGCGGTGAGGACGCGGCGGCGCTCGATACGATTCGTCGTAATACACTGAGCGGGAGGCCCGCCGGATCCAAGGAGTTCGTTGCTGGCTTAGGGATAGTGCTGCAGCGCCGGTTGAATCCGGGCCGGGCGGGACGGCCCAGAAAGACTGGGCGGCAAGAGCGGCGCTCCGGTTGAGCTAGACTGTGCCTAGACGGCGGAGAAATATGGAGCCTGAATAATGCACAGGCACACTTCGATTTCTGCCACGAATGGCACGAGATCGATGGTCGAGCAGTTCTTCTGCTAGCAACCCCTCGTGAGTTCTGATTCTCCTTCCCTCTTAAAACCGGCACTGATGGTTCGGCGTTGCTAAGTACCAGTTCCGTAGGTGCTTGGCAGTGCCGCATAGAATTTTATGCACGGGCCGGTCATCATCGCGTGCTCGTCTGCTCAGGTCAATTCCGTCTGCAACACCGGCAGGAAACCGTCGCCGCCCGGGGCAATCGCCCGCACCCGGTGCATCAAGCGGTGGAAGAGCCCTTGGTCTTCGTAGTGATCGCTATAGCTGATGCCAACTCGCCCCGCATGCCGCCAGATCTTGGCCGCCAGGAACAAGAACCGCAGTCGCGCGGTCGCCAGCGTCGTGTGCCGCATTGATCCGGCTTCTCCGCCTTCCTCGCGATTGAACAACTGCAGCCAGCAGTTCAGGTTGTAGGCCAGCATCGCAATCTGAAACCAGTTGCAGTTCATCATCCAGCGCCCGGAAGGATGGGCCGCCAGCCCAGCGTCATTGTTGGCTTCCTTGATCGGGTTCTCGGCGGCGGCCCGTTGGTTGTAGAACGCCACCAACTCGTGCACCGGTCCCGCCATGTCGGTCACAAACACCCGGTAGATGTACTTCGACGTCTCGAACAATTGGTATTGCTCCGCCGTTTCCGCCGCGGCTGCCTTCGCCTCCTTCTCATAACGCAGCGCCAGGAACCGGTAGGCTTTGCCCCAGCCATCCGGCTGATACCAGAACTCGCACTGTCCGTCGGCGTCGGTCCGTGGCGACCGCTGCCACTCTGCCGCTTTCAACTCATCCACCAATCGCGCCGTCTTGCGGGCCACGATGATGAACCCGCACTTCACACTCTCATACGCTTCGACCGCGTCCCAGCAGTAGAAACCCGAATCCGCGCGCGCCAGCAGCGTTTTCACCATCGTCGGCACGGCGGCAAATACCCTTTGCAGATGCGCCGCGATCTGTTTGCCCGTCGGGCGGTCGCCGTTGCGCAACTCCCCGGCAATGTATTCCTTGGTCTCGGCCAAAAACGTCGGAATCGGCTGAAAGCTCTTCTTGCCTTTGTTCTTGGGGTTGTAACTCTTGCGCGCTCCCATCTGGCTGCCGAACAGTGTGTGCACCGTCGTGTCGGTATCCAGAACCACGGCGCTCAACCTCACCTTGGCCGCTTCCCAGACTCGCTGCCGCAGACGCCGCTGCACCTCCAGCAATTGGCCGGCCACGCTGCCGTGCAGGGATGCCAGAAACCGCCAGAAGGTACATTGTGGCGGCAGCCGCAGCACCCCCAAGATTCCCGTCAGCATGGGCTCGCGCTGGAGAAACCGCAGGTGATGGAGCCGCGAGAAGCCCACGTAGCAGGCCAGCACCATCGCCAGAATGAATCGATACGCTGGCATGACCCTGGTCTGCCGCTTCACTTTCAGTGTCTCCTCCACCAGTTGCTGGAATCCGAGTTTCTCCAGCAACGTGCCCACGGGGAGCAGTCCTCCGTAGGCGGTCAAATTCTTACCATCAAAATCATATGGCGTGGCAGGCCCGATTTTATTGGGTTCTGGAGACACCGCCTGAACCCCTTGCTTGACAAGCGTTTGGCGGATATCCTGTGGTTGATCGTTCACCGTTTGGGTGGCTCCTGAGAATCGGCTCGCGAAGCTCAGAACTTCGCGGACCTACTGTTTTAACGCAGGATTCTCAGGGGTTCCAAACGGTGTCAGCGTTTGGCCAAGCGTCATCACGCCACGCGACGTGCATAATTCAGGTGA
>PLRS01000028.1 GCA_003164035.1 Bryobacterales bacterium
GGCGGTAGGCGTTGAGGGCGCGGGGGTCGCGCGGTTTGGAAGAGGCAGATGACGGTTCGTAGGCCATGGTTATAACTCCTGGGGTGGTATGTCGAGACAAGCGCAGCAGCGGCGAGGCGCGTGGCGTTCCCGCGTGGCATCACAGCCGATGCGAGACGAGCGCCGGGAGAAGTCCCGGCGTGGCAGACTGAGAGTCCGCTCCACGGGAAGTTCCGTGGAGCGAGTCCCCGACTATACTGTACGACGCGGGTAGGGGAGCGGAAGGGGGGTGAGGGGCTGTAAGTGGCTGCAGGGATTGGGGGAGTTTTTTTTGCTGGGGTTGTGACTGAGAAATGCAACGGCCGCAAAGGGCGCCATCCTGCTTGCGAGTGCACGCTTTGGCGGCACTGAGGAGCCGTGAAAAAACAAATCGCAGGGTGTTCCACGGGGCAGGGTAGCCGCGAGCAAAGACACCGGCGACAAAGATCGCCGGCGCTACGGGAGACAAGAACGTCGGCTCGAAAGGCCGACGCTGCAGGCTTGACAGGTTGCGCCACGAAAGAGGAACGGGCCGGCCAGGTCAGGGACGGGGGCTTGGGTCGTTCCCATGGAGCCACCAATCGAGGATCGCGGACAGGTTGTCGAGACTGACGGGCTTGGTGATGTAATCGTCCATGCCGGCTTCGAGGCAACGTTCGCGGGATCCGGCCATGGCTTCGGCGGTCATGGCGATGATGAGCGAGTGGGTACCGGGCGGTTCGCGGCGGCGGATCTCGCGCGCCGCCGCGTAGCCGTCCATGTTCGGCATCTGGCAGTCCATCAGGATCAGATCGTAGGGCAGCATCTCAAAGAGCCGGACAGCCTCGCGGCCGTCGGCGGCGAGGTCCGCCCGCAGTCCGAGCTTCTCAACCATTCGCACTGCGACCCTCCGGTTGACGGCGTTGTCTTCGGCGATCAGGATGCGGATGGCGGGGCCGGCAGGGGCCTCGGCGACCGGTCTGGGGGCGCCCCGGTGCGCCTCCGCCGGGGCCGACGAAACCTCGGGGACGCCAGCGGCGCCACGACGTCTGGCCCACGCGGTGACGATGGCCTGCAGGAGGTGCGACTGGCGGATGGGTTTGACCGCGGTGCGAAATCGCTCTTCGCTTTCGCGCAACGATTCGGCGGCCCGCTTGCGATCGCTAATGTCCTGCGCGACCACCAGACACGCACTTCGCCCATTCCAGCCCAGCAGGTGGCTGGCGATTTCGACCTCGACGACCCGCCCGTCCTTAAACCGGTGCCGCGAAGGGCCGTAATGCTCCAGCCGCTCCCGCTTTCTCGCCAGGTTGCGCAGGAGCAGCGGGACGTCTTCGAGCGGATGGATATCGGTGATGCACAATTGCAGAAACTCCTGGCGAGAGTAACCATAGCGTGCGACGGCCGCATGGTTGACGTCGAGGAATCGCAGCGTCTCGCAGTCGCGCACCCACATGGGAAGGGGGTTGGCCTGGAACAGCAGCCGGAATTTCGCTTCGGTTTCGAGCCGGAACGCGGCGGCCCGTTTGCGGACGCCGAGTTCGCGGGCAACCATCACGGCACCGGTTATTACCCCGGTGTTTGTCCGCACCGGAGCAACGGCGAGAGAGACGTGAATGGGAACGCCGTCTTTGCGAATCCGCACCGTCTCGAAGCGGGCGACGCTCTCGCCCCGCTTGACGCTGTCCATGACACGCGCCGCTTCCCCGGACCGGCCGGGCGGCGTAAGAACGGAATCCGGCCGTCCGACGGCTTCGGCGGCGGAATAGCCATAAAGGGTTTCCGCGGCTGGATTCCAAGCGACAATAGTCCCGTCGAGCGCCTTACCGACGATGGCATCGGCGGAGGCGTCCAGGATGGATTCCAGCAACGCCTGGGCCTGGTCTTCGCGGGTTGGTTCCGCGTCCCGCGCCGGCAAGCGAGCCGAAACGGTCCCGGAGATGCCCGCGCTCCGTGTTTCCGACATGACGAACCTATAGTCATTATCGGCGCGCCGCCGGATTATGAGAGGCAATGCTTTTCGGGAACCGAGGAGAGTACCTCTCGAACCTTGCCTGCGAGTTCATCCGGACTGAACGGCTTATAAATAACCGCCACTCCGCGATGGAGTACGCCCCGGTGCGCAATCACATCCGCGCCGTAGCCGGTCATAAAGAGCGTTTTCAGTTTCGGGTGCGCTTCCGTGAGCCGTTCGGATAGCTCCTTGCCTTTCATCCCCGGCATCACCACGTCTGTGAGCAACAGGTGAATCGGCCCGGCATCCCGGTTAGCGACGGCAAACGCCTCCTCGGCGCCCGACGCTTCCAGGACGCGGTAGCCGAACTCGTTCAGAGCGGCGCCGATGAACCCGCGCACCGCCGTCTGATCCTCCACGACGAGAATGGTTTCACCGCCGCATATGGCGGGTGCAGAGGTACCGAGATCGGGTGTCGCCAGTTCGGCATCGATGCGGGGAAAATACAACTGAAACGACGTTCCCGCGCCAACCTCGGTGCGCACGTCGATCCATCCGGCGCTCTGCCGCACGATGCCATAGACGGTGGCGAGCCCAAGGCCGGTTCCTTTGCCGACTTCCTTGGTGGTGAAAAAGGGCTCGAAGATCTGGCGGCGGGTCGTTTCATCCATGCCGCATCCAGTGTCGGTCACGGTCAGTACCACATAGCGGCCAGGCGGGGTACCGCGGTCCACGGCGGCCCCGGCCTCGCCGTCCAACTCCACGTTCGCCGTCTCCACGCGCAGTATTCCGCCGTCCGGCATGGCGTCGCGAGCGTTCACGGCCAGATTCATGACGACCTGATGGATTTGATCGGGATCGGCCATCACCTGCCCCAAGGCAGGGTCCTGGTGCGTCCGGAACGAGATATCCTCTCCGATGAGCCGCTGCAGCAGGGGGGCGGCATCCTTGACGATGGCATTCAAGTCCAGGACTCTCGGCTGGATAACCTGCTTTCGGCTGAACGCCAGTAACTGCCTGGTGAGGCCGGCCGCGCGCTGGCCGGCGCTGCCGATCTGCTCAGCGTAGGACCTTAACGGATCGGTACCTTTCAGCTCCTTAAGAAGGAAGCCGGTGTACCCGTTAATGATGGTGAGAAGATTGTTGAAATCGTGCGCGATGCCACCGGCCAATCGGCCGACACTTTCCAGCTTTTGGGCTTGGCGAAACTGTTCTTCGAGCTTGGCGTTGGCAGCCTCGGCTTGTTTCCGTTCGGAAATATCCCGTATGCAGGAGATCATGGTTGGCGCGCCATGAAGGTCGAACACATGAGAGTTGATCTCCACAGGAAGTCTCCGCCCGTCTTTTGCCACCAGCGCCTGTTCCCGAACAAGATGGCCCTGGGTGAAGAGCTGGTGCGCCACGGCCGGCGCGGTGTGATGATTTTCGGGAGGGTCGATATCCATCACCCGCAGATGCAGCAACTCTTCCCGTGTATAACCCAACAAATAAGACGCACGGTCGTTGGCGTCGATACACCGGCTCGACAATCCGTCCTCTTCCAACTGGAAGACCAGGGACGCGTCCGAGAGGCTGTCGAAAAGGCGGCGATAGTGGGTTTCCGCATTCGTGAGAGCTTCTTTGGCGCGGTGAAGCGCCTCTTCGGTGGTTCTCTGTTTAGTGATGTCGGTGATTACGGAAAGCCTGTGCCGCTTGCCGTCGAGTTCGATCGGCTCCGACGAGACTAAGCCCACGCCAATGTCGCCGGTTCTCCTACGGAAGTGGAACTCGAAAATGCTAACACGGCCATCGGCCCGGAAACGGTTGATGAATTCGGCACGTTCCGTATCGTCGGCCCACAGTCCAAGCTCCCTGGTGGTGCGTCCGACCGCTTCGTCGCGCCCATAGCCGGTGGTGTTCGCAAACGCATCGTTGACGTCGACGATCAGATCTCCAGCTCCGACGTCGGCCAGAACGACGACGTCGGGGCTGCCACGGAACATCTTGGCAAATTGTTCCGTGGACCTCTTCAAAGCGTCTTCGGTCCGTTTCCGTTCGGTGATATCCAGAATGGTTCCCACCATTCGGATCGACTTGGCTTGGTCGGCAAGTTCGATTTCGCCCCTTCCGTGAACCCAGCGCTCCTGCCCGTCCCGGTGCCGGAGGATGCGGTATTCGGTGTCGAACCGGAGCCCTTCCTGGAGCGTGGGGTCCGACAAGTACTTCATCATCTGTTCCCGGCATTCGGGGTGTATCAACGCCAACCAACCCTCCCGTGAGCGTGGATACGGCGCGTCGATTCCAAGAATGTCGTCCAAAACAGCCGAACTCTTCCAGGTTCCGGACGGGATATCGAGCACGTAGCTACCCAGTCCCGCGATCCGCTGGGTGGCATGCAGGAGTCTCTGGTTTTCGCGCAGGGCGGAAACCTGCTTCCGCAGCCGGTCCATCAAAGAGATCACCGGGCCGACGGCCAGCACCACAATGCCTGCCTGAATGGACCAGGTGGCAATAGGGCGGCCGGGAAAGTAGACGGGGAAAGGGTGGCCGGACTGCTCGATCAGGGCCTGGAGCAGGGACAGCAGGAGCGTGGCCGCGGCGAAGACGATCGCGGCGGAGCGGCCGAGCAGCCAGCCGGCGCCTAGAATGATGACGGCGGCGCCGCCAGTGCCCTCACGGTGAATTCCACCGCTGAGGGACGAAAAGGCCATGACCGCGCACCACTCGGTGCTCAGGAAAAGGTAGGCGGCAGCCTGTTTCCGCCGATGTCGCAACAGCCAAAGAGCCGCCCAGGCGCTGGCGCCCATAATCAGCAGGATGCCCGCGACAGCGGCTTTACGCGCCGCGAAGAAGGGAACCACCAGAAACCCCTCGATCCCCACCCAGATCAGGAAGACCGTCAACAGAAGGTGGAAAGCGCGGAAACCCGGTTCGTCGTCGGAGCCGTTCCGATGGCGTCGCCCCTGGAGCCGAATTAGGGTCCACTCCAGCGCGGGCTTGAATCGCACCATGCTGTTCCCATATTAGACGAATTTCGAACCTGAATTACCGGATGGGCCGCCGGGGTAGGTGACATGAAAGCGGAGGCCGACGCGGTTCGCTAGGTCTCTGACCGCATGACTTTGTGCGCTAGTGTGAAACCACTCCCTTACGGTCGTGGCTCGTAACCGAGCCGCGCGCGTCAGCAAGCGGTTGCTGATTGGCACCGGATCTCCTGGTCATGGTTACTAGGCGGGTACACTCAGATTCGAGCCGTTTCGCGGATCGGCCGCGGGAGGGGTCGAGGCAAGCTTCCGTTCGACTTCCTCTTTGATGGTACACAGAGCGTGATTCCACACCACGTCGTGAACGAATCCCGGAAACAGCGCCCTGCCAATCCCCCACAGAACCCTGCCGGCGAAGCTGTGGCCTTTCTTGTAGTCGAATGCCGCGTAAATGGATAACCGGCTGTTTCCGTCCTTGGCCGGCGCGACGTTGAAGACGAGTATTCCGTGGTCCGCCAGCCGGCTGTCGAGCTGGTAGAGCAAGGTCTCCAGGCCGACCCTCCTGGTCAGGCGCATCTCTACAGCGAATCGGGCAAGCGGTACCCGGTATCGAATCACCGATCCCACCTGGTTGGACTCCCCCTCGATCCGCCGGACCTCGACGAATCGCAGGTTGAGGAAGCGCGCATCGGGGTCTCCGAAGCTGGCCAACTCGTCCATGATCTGCTGCCGCGGGCCGCGGATCTTGATCACGTACATCCGTTCGAAGCCAGGCGCGGCGCCGAGTTCCATCCCCAGGCTCGCCGACAGGCGTCCCTTCAGGGTTTCCCGCTTCTCCTTCAGCACCACGGTCGGGTACCGTCCGTAATCGCCCCATTTCAGGCCAAAGAGCGATTCGAACGCCACGTTCCGCAGGGTGAGCGCGGCACCCACGAAGATGGATTGCAGCACGCCGAAGCCGCACATTTCGCGCAGCACTTCGCGATAGTCGGCCGTGCCGCTGGCGATCTTCCATAGCACCCCGCTGAGGGGCCGGCGTCCCTCATCTCGCACTTTGCACTCGGTGGCATACGCCTGGTAGGTGATCCGGCCGACCACCGGCCTGGTGAACGCCACCCGGCTGAGGCTAAATACGATCCGCCCGAAGCGGTTGTCGGCCTCCAGCCACCGGATGGTGGTGCCGTATCCTTTCGCCAGCGCGTGGTGTCCGATTCCGTCTTGAAGCACGGTCTGAGCCAGCCGTTTCGCCGTCACATGGGCCGAGTACAACCCGTCTTTGTTCAGCCGCGCCCCGACCGCGTCGCCGACGATGGCGAACCGGTCGCCAAACGGGGACCTGGCGGTGGTCACGTTCATTCTGGGAGCGCAGGCACAGGCAAGCGGAGCCCCATCGATGCCGGGCAGGATGCGCTCGATCTGGGGCAGCGTCAGAAACTCGTGGACGATCCGCCGGCTGTCGCGCGGCAGTTCCGCCTGGTCGATGCACTTGCCCAGCATCGCCACGGTCAGGAACCGGCCCTTGGGAACCAGCGCGGTATGCTCCAATGACAGGCGCTTCGAGCCATACTCGATGAAGTATATTTCGCGGTGCAGATGGCGCGCCAGATAATCCTCGCCTACGTCGAGCTCGAAAATGAAGGCCTTTCGGGACGTGCCCGGAACGAACGCCGGATTCAACCGCTTGAGGGAGGCGATCAGCGAATCGTCGCGATAATCCTGGCCGCAGTGGGCATTGATCCCGGTGGCGACGGCGACGAAGCTGGCATCGAGCGGTACGGTCTCTCCGGATTCGGTTCGAACCGTCAGCCGGGGCAACCCGGACGGGCCATAGGCCATGGCCTCAGCTTTGCCATACAGGATGCGCGCCCCTTCCCGCACCGCTTCACCCAGCAGAAACCCATCGAAGCCCGCGGGTTTCCCGCTCCGCCTGCCCGGCAGGGAGCCCCGGAATACCGAGTACATCCGCATGTGCTTGGGAACGCGCAGGCGGAAGTTCTTCCATTGGCCTTGTATCCAGATGTAGTCGAAACGCCCCTGCACGATCTCGTCGGGAACGGCTAGGCCGTGCTCGGTGAGTACCTCGTCCAACCTGGGTGAGATGCCGCCGGCGCAGAAGCCGCACCCCCGGCACTCCAGCGCGCCGGGGCCCATGTCGATGGGGCCGCGCTTCTCCACGATGACGACCTCGAGCGGCCGATCGAGGCGCCGCGCTTCCCGAAGCAGATGAATGGCAAAGAAGGAACCGGCGGGTCCGCCGCCGACGACGGCTACGCGGCCGTTGTCCCGCAGGCCCCCGCATTGAGAAGTTGCGCGGCGCATGGCCCGAGCCCGTTCGGCAGAGATGGCAGAATCGGTCCCGGCGGCCGGCAGGCTCTTGCGGGACAAACACAGCATCCTTGTCGAGGGAATTATAGCAGGGCTCTACACCGCGCCTCGACCGCGAGGCCGTTCATTGTATAGTGGAGGGCATGTATCGACTGACGCTGGCGTTTGCCCTGTGCGCGGCGGCACTGTCCGCGCAACCAAAGAAGATCGTGGTGATGAACGACGCCGGCCTGGCGAAGGAGTTGCAGAGCGTAACGGCGGACGCGAGAGTTGTCGTGGCCACCCGGGACACGGTGATGCGGGAGATCTCCGATGCCGACGGGTTTGTGGGCAACATCACTCCCGAGCAAGTGCGCGCCGCCAGGAAGCTGAAGTGGGTCCAGGTGATCAGCGCCGGGGTGGAGAGTGTGCTGTTCCTATCGGGCGGCAACGATCTCCGCGACAGTAACATCATCCTGACCAACAACAAGATCGTGCAATCGCCGGAGATTGCCGACCACGCCATGGCGATGCTGTTGTTCCTGAGCCGGCATCTTTACGAATTCTATGCCGATAAGCAGCGGGAGGCGTGGCAGCCGCCGAATCCGTTTCCTGGCATTGAGCTGCGGGGCAAGACGGCCGTGGTGATCGGCGTGGGCGGCATCGGAACCGCGATTGCCACGCGGGCGAACGCCTTCGGCATGGACGTGATTGGGGTGGATCCGGAAGACAAGCCCTTGATGCCGTTCCTGAAGACGGTGGTGAAGCCGGACCAGCTCGACGAGGTGATTCCACGGGCGGACGTGGTGTTCATTTCCGCGCCTCACACGCCCCAGAGCCATAAAATGATGGGGGCGCGAGAGTTCAGCCTGATGAAACAGGACTCGTATTTTATCGTGGTGAGCCGCGGCGGGTTGTACGACATGAACGGCCTGGTGAAGGCGCTGGACGAGAAGCGGCTGGCGGGGGCGGGCGTGGACGTTACCGATCCGGAGCCGCTGCCCAAGGGCCATCCGCTGTGGAAGTTCGACAATGTGATCGTCACTCCGCATATCGCCGGCCGCAGCGATCACGACCGCGAACGGATGATCGACACGGCCAAGGAAAACCTGAAGCGGTTCGTGGAGGGCAAGCCGCTGATCAACGTGGTCGATAAGCAGAAGGGCTACTGACCGGGCACTGGAAGGGACAAGCGACTCCTCATGACCGGTCCATCGACTGAAACGGTCCGTCTGCGGCGCGCCCTGGGTTTGTGGGACCTGATCCTTTACGGCGTGATCGTGATCCAGCCGACGGCGCCCATGTCGGTCTTCGGCGTGCTAAGCGATCGCGGCCGGGGTCACGTGGCGACCACCATCATGATCGCCATGGTGGCGATGTTATTCACTGCCATCAGCTACGGAAGAATGGCGCGCGCATACCCCAGCGCCGGTTCGGCATTTACCTACGTGGGCCGCGAGATCAACCCCGCGCTGGGATATGTGACGGGATGGAGCATGGTGATGGACTACATGCTGAATCCCATGATCTGCATCGTTTGGGTGAGCCGGCAGGCGCATGACTTCGCGCCCGCCGTGCCCTATTGGGGCTGGGCGACCCTGTGCGCGCTGTTGTTCACGGGACTGAACATTCAAGGGATCCGCACCTCCGCCAAATTGAATGCCGGGCTCGCGGCCGGAATGGGAGCGGTAGTCGCCATCTTTCTGGTCTGCGCGGCCCGCTACATTTTCGGGCACCCGCACGGCGGCGTGGGTTTCTTTACGCGGCCGTTTTTCGACCCCGCGACATTTAGCTCCGGGGCCGTGCTGGGCGGCACTTCCATCGCCGTTCTCACCTACATCGGATTCGACGGCATCTCCACCCTGTCGGAGGAAGCCGAGAACCCGCGCCGCAACATTCTGCTGGCGACGGTGCTCACCTGCGTCGTGATCGGCCTGCTTTCCACCGCGGAAGTGTACGCGGCGCAACTGGCGTGGCCGGCGTCGGAACCGTTCCCGGACGAAACCACGGCCTTCGTCTACGTGGCCGGGCGGACCTGGGCGCCGCTATTCGCGATCGTGGGATTCACGCTGGTGCTGGCCAATTTCGGTTCCGGAATGGGCGCGCAGCTTGGCGCCGCCCGGCTGCTGTTCGGCATGGGCCGAAGCAACGCCCTGCCCAAATCGTTTTTCGGCGCCATCGAGCCCAAGCGGCACGTCCCCCGCAACAACGTGGTGTTCGTCGGTATCGTCAGCCTGATCGGCGCCTTCATCCTGGATTTCGATTTGGGCGCGCAGATGCTGAACTTCGGGGCGCTGATTGCCTTCATGGGCGTGAACGCGGCGGCCTTTGTGCGTTACTACGTCCGGGAGCCGGAAAAACAACTGCGGAACCTGATCCCTCCCTTGCTGGGATTCGCGGTGTGCCTGCTGCTCTGGCTGAACCTGAGCCGTACCGCGCGCATCGCCGGCAGCGTCTGGATGGCCGCCGGAATCGCCTACGGGGCGTGGAAGACCCACGGCTTCCGGGGAGACCTGGTGAATTTCGATATTCCCGCCGATGACCAAATGTAAGCGTACCCGCGCGGGATAATGCAGGGGTATTTCAAAGGAGCATCACGCGTCACCCGCCCGGTCTTTCCACATAGAGCACTCCGGCCCTGTTACCGCCAGACCACGGGGTCCATCGAACCGGTACACAAGTCCCACGCCGCGGGCCAGGTAACTTCTTGCCCTAATGTCGCAACATTTTCCCGCCGATTGGAGGACTGAGCGGCGCGGATAGGCGCCGGAAGCGGTCCCTTCCCCCGATCACAAATCGACAAAGAAAGCGAGCGACAAATGCATTCCATGACGAAGACAACTTTGCTCACAGCGTTGCTGTGCGCGGCGCCCGCCGTAATGCGCGCGCAATTCGATTTCACGCTCGATGGCCTGCCCGTACAGGTACACAGCTTTGCGTCCCAAGGGTTTGCCTACTCGAACACGAACAACTACCTGACCATGGATACCAGTCAGGGCAGTTTCAACATGACCGATGTCGGTGCCAACGTCTCGGTCCGTATCAACGACAAACTTCGCATCGGAGTGCAGGTGTACGACCGCGATTTCGGCCAACTGGGCAAATGGCACCCGGAGTTGGATTGGGCCACGGTCGACTACAGATACAAAGACTGGCTCGGTTTTCGCGGCGGCATTGTCAAGACCGTGTTCGGGCTGGAAAACGACACCCAGGATATGGATTTCCTCCACACCTTTGCGCTGCAACCCCAGTCTGTCTACCCCACTGACCTTCGCGACGCCACCATCCATCACACCGGAGGCGACATCTACGGCTCGGTTCCGATCAAGAACTTGGGCAGTTTTTCCTATACCGTCTTCGGGGGCTTGCGCCAGGACAGCAAGTACGGTGGATATCCGTACATGTTGACCGCTACCGGAGGGAATCTTACCAGCTACGGAGGTCCCCAGGTCGGCGCGGATTTGCGATGGAACACGCCCCTCAAGGGCCTCGTCGTGGGCTCCGCGCATATGGGCGAGAGCATTACCGGCAAGGGTACTTGGACACTCGCCTTCCCCGGTGAGGCGCCGTTTAGCATGGCGTATGAGGAGCATTCCAACCGGGACTGGACCAACCAGTTTTATGGCGAATACACCGTCGGCAAGCTGCGGCTCGCCAGCGAGTACCGCAGATACTGGCGCGACGAAGACATCTTCGGCAATACCTGGGAAGTGACTACGGACGTCCGGGGCTGGTACGCGTCGGCCGAGTATCGGATCTCAAAGCGCCTTGCAGTCGGCTCCTACTATTCCCGCTGGGCGGTTGCGTGGGTAGATACGATGGCGGGTCTGGTCGAATCGCCGAGCCAGAGTGCGCCCGACCGGCATCTCTACGATAAGGTCGTCACCGCGAGGGTGGATCTAACCAAGTTCTGGAACGTGAAGGTGGAGGGTCACTTTATGGATGGCTACGGCGCCCCCGGCATGTACCCGGACGGTTTCTACACGGCAACCAATCTCCAGGGCTTGAAACCGACCACAAATCTCTTGCTGGTCCGGACCGGCTGGAACTTCTAGAGAAGCTGGACGAAAGGGGCAAAGGCACAAATCATGAGACATCTATCCTGTTTCTTCATCATTTGGGGTGTGAGCTTCTGGGGCACAGCGTGGGTTCATGCCGCGGACCTTAAAGTAATCGCCAATTCCAGCGTGGCAGCGTCGTCGGTCTCGGCCGATGAGCTCAAAGGCGTGTTTCTAGCTACCAAGACCTCGCTTTCCGACGGAAGCCACGTCGAGCCGGTACTGCTCAAAGGCGGCGCGACTCACGAAGCCTTTTTGAAGGAGTACGTAGGCAAGACCGACTCCGCGTTTGAAACCTACTACCGCAGCCTGGTCTTTACGGGCAAAGCGTCCATGCCCAAAGCGCTCGCTTCGGATGGCGACATGGTTGGCTATGTCGCCAAGACCAAGGGCGCCATTGGCTACGTCAGTGCCGGAGCTGCGACCGCGGGCGTTAAGACGCTGGAAGTGAAATGAACGCTGCGGTGAACTGCGTCCTGGAGCGAGGAAGCGCGGCGCCTGGCGGAGCATGTTGCCTGCCTCACACGGTACTCCCGGGCTGTAACTTCCAGAACCCGCAGCCCATCGAAACCGGTATTCAGGTCCCAGGGCGCAGGCTAAGTAGCTTTCCAGTCTCACGTTGTAACAGTTCTCCGCCGATAAGGAGAAGTGAACGGCGCGGGATGGACACCGGAAACGGCGCCGCCGCAGCCGCGATTAAAGGTAATAAAGGAAATCATCGGCAAATGTACTCAATCTTCAAAACAGCCTTGCTCACAACGCTGCTGTGCGCGGTCCCTGCTGTAATGCGCGCGCAATTCGATTTCACGCTCGACGGACGCCAAGTCCAGATCCACAGCTTTGCCTCGCAAGGCTTCATGTACTCGAATGACAATAACTACCTGACTACGAACACCAGCCAGGGAAGCTTCGCCTTCACGGATTTCGGGGCGAACGTGTCCACCCAGGTCACGGATAAATTCCGCGTGGGAGCCCAGATCTACGACCGCAACCTCGGTAAACTCGGCAATTGGCGGCCCTCGCTGGACTGGGCGGTAGCCGACTACAGGTTTAAGGACTGGTTCGGCATCCGCGCGGGGAAAGTGAAGACCACCCTCGGCCTGTTTAACGATACCCAGGACATGGAGTTCCTCCAGACCTGGGCGCTGATGCCGCAGTCGGTGTACCCGCTCGACCAGCGCGGCTCCATCATCGCGCACGAGGGCGGCGACATCTACGGCAACATCGGGATCAAAAAACTGGGAGGACTGAGCTATACCGTGTACGGCGGCAAGCGCCCCTACGATTCGCAGGATGGTTACCCCTACTCCTTGGACACCTCGCTTGGGACAAGGGCCGCGAACGGAATCACCAACGTTGTTCCGAATACCAGTAGGAAAGTCAACTCCTCTACCGGCCCGGTATTCGGCGCCGACTTGCGATGGAATACGCCGGTCAAAGGATTAATGGCTGGCACTACGTTTTTCGACCAGGACACGACCACCAAGGGCATCTATAGGGCCACCGGAAACCCATTCCTTATCGCGGGGGACAGGAATGACGACAAGGACCATACCCTGGCGAACTACCTGGAATACACTATTGGAAACCTGCGCTTCGACGGCGAGTATCGCCGTGAGATCCTGGTCAGCACGTCAAACACCTCGACCGGCGCCTGGAACGCCCCCAGCGGCAAAGATATTCGCAGCGGCTACGTGGCCCTCTCCTATCGGCTGATGAAACGTCTGGAGGTGGGCTCGTACTATTCGCGCTTCTACTACGATTGGGCTTCCCCTCACGACGATCCCTCAAACTACATTTTCGATCGTGTGGCCACTGCGCGCGTGGACCTGACGAACTTCCTGGATCTCAAAGTCGAAGGGCATTTCATGGAAGGTATTATGCGCAGCGCCACCATCAACCGCGGATTCTATGTGGCCGCGAACGCGAACGGCTTGCAGCCCGATACTCACCTGCTGGTGATTCGGCTGGGGTACCACCTGTGATTGGGGCGCGGCGACAGATACGGTGAACGATATGAAAAATCTGCATTCTTTCCTCCTGGCGGCGGCGACCTGCTTCTTCGTCGCGCAAACGGTCCATGCGGCCGACCTCAAGGTGATTGCCAATTCCAGTGTAGGAGCATCCTCAGTCTCGGCCGACGAGCTCAAAGGCGTGTTCCTCGCTACCAAGACCTCGCTTTCCGACGGAAGCCACGTCGAGCCGGTACTGCTCAAAGGCGGCGCGACTCACGAAGCCTTCCTGAAGGAGTACGTAGGCAAGACCGACTCCGCGTTTGAAACCTACTACCGCAGCCTGGTCTTTACGGGCAAAGCGTCCATGCCAAAAGCGCTCGCGTCGGACGGCGACATGGTTGCCTACGTCGCCAAGACCAAGGGCGCCATTGGCTACGTCGCCGCCGGAACCGCGACCGGCGGCGTTAAGACGCTGGAAGTGAAATAGAGAATCATGCTGACGGCTTGGGACCTAAAGAGTGGGGCGCAGGGGCGGAACATGGCTCCGCCCGAGCACCGGTCCTCGACACTCGGTACTCTTGGGCTGTAAGCGACGGACCGCGCGGTCCATCGAGACCAGTATTCTGGTCCCAGGACGCATGCTAAGTAGCTTTCTACCCTCACGTTGTAACATTTCTCCGCCGATATGAGTGATTGAGCCGCGCGGAGCGGACACCGGAAGCGGTGCCACCGCAGCCGCAGAGAAACGTAACGAAGGGAAAGAGTTAAATGCATTCCATAACGAAGACATCCGTGCTTGCAGCGTTGCTGTGCGCGGTGCCCGCCGTAATGCGCGCGCAATTCGATTTCAAGGTCGACGGGTTACCCGTACAGGTTCACAGCTTTGCCTCGCAAGGCTTCATGTACTCGAATGACAACAACTATATGACCACGGACACTAGCCGGGGAAGCTTTGCCTTCACGGACTTCGGGGCGAACGTGTCCACCCAGATCACCGATAACTTCCGCGTGGGAGCCCAGATCTACGACCGCAACCTCGGCAAACTCGGCAATTGGCAGCCCGCGCTGGATTGGGCGGTAGCCGACTACAGGTTTAAGGACTGGCTGGGAGTTCGTGTTGGGAAGGTGAAGACTACTCTTGGCCTGTTCAACGACACCCAGGACATGGAGTTCCTCCACACCTGGGCTCTGCTCCCGCAATCGACGTACTCGCTCGACCAGCGCGGCTCCATGATCAGTCACCTGGGTGGCGACATCTACGGCAATATAGAATTGAAAAAACTCGGGGGCTTGAGCTACACCGTCTATGGAGGCCAGCGCCCCGACGATATGAACGGTGGCTATGTCTATGCTTTGGAGACCTCGGGCAAACAGGGTACCGACCCGAATGGTATTTCTATCGTCGTTCCTTCTACCGCTTCTAGCACTCGGCACATCGACTCCTACAACGGGCCGGTATACGGGGCGGATTTGCGCTGGAACACGCCGCTGAAAGGTCTGCTGGCCGGCTCCTCGTATATCGTTCAGGACCCCACCACCACCGGCTCCTATGTTGCCACTAAGATACCTTTTCGCATCTGGACCGACAAAGATAATACCGCGGCATTTTACACGGAGTATACGCTGGGCGGCTTTCGGTTCGACGGAGAGTACCGTCGCGAGATCATGGATACCACAACCACCAACTCCAGCGGTGTCGCATCGGCTCCAACCGACAAGGATATGCGCAGCGGTTACGTGGCTGCCTCCTATCGCTTGACGAAGCTCATCGAGGTGGGCACGTATTGCTCGCGCTTTTATTACAATTGGGCCTATCTCCACAGCGATCCCCTGAATCACGTGTTCGATCAGGCTATCGCTGTTCGCCTGGATTTGCGGAGCTACTTGGACCTCAAGATCGAAGGGCACTTCATGAACGGCACTATGCCCAGCGCAACCGTAAGCCGCGGCTTTTACGTCGCCCCAAACGCCGACGGACTGAAACCGGACACACGGCTCCTCGTAATCAGGCTGGGCTACCACTTATGAGTGGCCTAAATAGGTATCGAAAGGGAACTTTGATGAGACGCATCCAATATATAGCAATTGCTTTTCTGGTTCCGGCATTCTGTCCGCTGAACGCATCGGCGGCTGATCTCAAGGTGATCGCGAATTCCAGCGTCGGGGCATCGTCGGTTTCGGCCGACGAGATCAAAGGCGTGTTTCTAGCGACCAAGACTTCGCTTTCCGACGGAAGCCACGTCGAGCCGGTGCTGCTCAAAGGCGGCGCGACTCACGAAGCCTTCCTGAAGGAGTACGTGGGCAAGACCGACTCCGCGTTCGAAACCTACTACCGCAGCCTGGTCTTTACGGGCAAAGCGTCCATGCCAAAAGCGCTCGCGTCGGATGGAGACATGGTTAGCTATGTCGCCAAGACCAAGGGTGCCATTGGCTACGTCGCCGCCGGAACCGCGACCGCCGGCGTTAAGACGCTGGAAGTGAAATGAACGCGGTCAAACTACGGGAGAGAACTCAATGAAGCGCCTCAATATCACCGTCAAGATATGGCTCAGCATCGGAATCTTCGTCTTAGGCTACGTCTTGGCTACCGTGCTGGGCCAGGTGGAGGGGCTGAATACCGAATCCACCATGCGGGCCACCTCGGACGCCCTGTTCCCGGCGGCCCAACAGAGCCAGGCGGCCGAGACCGCGTTCCAGGGCGCGGTCAAGGGTTTCAGCGATGCCGTCGTCATACAGGATGCGGATGGGCTCGACCGCGCCGCCGAAGACGGGCGCAAAATGGTCGAGGGGCTCCACGCACTGGCGGCCATCGGCGGCCTTTCGGCCGAGCGTACCGGGCAAGCCGGCCAGTTGGCCTCCACCGCCGATCAGTTCCTAAGGGATGCGCGGACGGTCTATGGCACCATGCTGTCCAGTAAAGAGATGACCGCCGATACCCAGCAGCGGGTGCAGGGGCTGGCGGCGCGCAAGGACGAAATCACGACCTCTTTGAAGACCCTCAAGGACCAGTGTTCCAGCGATCTGAAACGGCAGTTGGGCGTTGTACAGACGAATTCGGCCAGCCAACGGTGGGTCGCCCTGATCGTCTTCGGGATCACCGTGCTGATCGCCGGAATCATCGTTAACATGACCATTCACCGCGCGATAACCGGTCCCATCCTGCGAGTGATCCACGGGGTGAAGGGAGCGGCCGCGGAAGCCGCGCACGCATCCGGTGAAATGTCGAAATCCGGCCAGGTAGTGGCGAAGGATGCCCAGGAACAGGCGGCGTGCATACAGGAGACGTCGGCTTCGCTCGAAGAGATTTCCGCCACCACCCGCCAGAACGCCGACCGTGCCAAACAAGCCGACGGGCTCATGCGCGAAGCCATGCAAACCGCCGACAAGGCCGCTCACGCGATGAACGACCTCACCCAATCCATGAAGGAGATTACCAAGTCCAGCAACCAGGTGGCCGCGGTGCTGAAGAGTATCGACGAGATCGCCTTTCACACCAATATCCTGGCTTTGAATGCGTCCGTGGAAGCCGCGCGTGCCGGCGAGGCCGGGGCGGGATTCAGCGTGGTTGCCGATGAGGTCCGTTCGCTGGCTCATCGCGCCGCCGACGCGGCCCGCGAGAGCGCGGAAATAGTCGAGAAAACCATTAGCGACGTCAAGCAGGGAGTGGCCATCGTTTCTCTGACGCACGTGGCCTTCGGCGAAGTCTCGGCCAAGGTTGCCAGCGGCAGCCAGGCGGTGGCGGAAATCGCCGCCAGCAGCGAAGAGCAGTCCCGCGGCATCGCCAACATCGGCCAGGCGATCTCCCGCATCGAGTCGGTTACGCAGAATAACGTGGCCAATGCGCAACGCACGGCCGAAAGCGCGTCCGAAATGAGCCGCCAGGTCGAAACCACACGCACTCACATCGAGGAACTGGTCAGCGTGGTGGGCACGCATCAGGATTGAGATATCTGTTAGAACTCACCGCCCCAAGGCGGCCGAATTAATACTTGGGAACGCTGGGGTCGATCTTATCGCTCCAGGCCAGGATGCCGCCCTTCACGTTGTAGACCTTTTCGAAGCCTGCCTGGCGGAGGACGGCGCAGGCGCGGGCGCTGCGGCCGCCCATCTTGCAATGGATCACGATTTCGGCATTGGGGTCGAGCTCGCCCACGTGCTTGGGAAATTCGCCAAGCGGAATGAGCCGGGATCCGGGGATGCTGGCGATCCGGTATTCGTGCGGTTCGCGCACATCGATCAGCACAAAGTCGTCGCCTCGGTCGAGCTTGGCTTTCAATTCGGTAACGTCGATTTCGCCGTCGTTCACTCTGGTCTCCTCCGCGGGAGCAGGCTGTTTGGGATTGGGCACCCCGCAAAACTGATGATAATCGATGAGCGCGGTAATGGTGCGGTGCTCGCCGCAGATGGGGCACTCGGGATTCTTGCGCAGCTTCAATTCGCGGAAACGCATCCCCAGGGCGTCATAGAGCAGGAGACGGCCGATGAGCGGCTGGCCCACGCCTAGAATCAGCTTCACGGCTTCGGTGGCTTGGATCAAGCCGATGGTGCCGGGCAGAATTCCCAGCACGCCGCCTTCGGCGCAGCTCGGCACCAGGCCGGGAGGCGGCGGTTCGGGATAGAGGCAGCGGTAACAGGGGCCGTCCCCAGCCGCGAAAATCGTGGCCTGGCCCTCGAAACGGAAGATGGAACCGTAGACGTTGGGCTTGCCGAGCAGCACGCAGGCGTCGTTCACCAGGTAGCGGGTGGGGAAGTTGTCGGTGCCGTCCACCACCAGGTCGTAGTCTTTGAGAATCTCCAGCGCGTTCTCGCTCGAAAGCGCGGTTTCGTGCTTGACGATCTTCAGGTACGGGTTGATGGCCAGCATCTTGTCGGCGGCCGAATCGATCTTCTTGCGGCCCACGTCGGCGGTGGAATGAATCACCTGGCGCTGGAGGTTGGTGAAGTCGACCACGTCGAAATCGACGATCCCGATCTTGCCGACGCCGGCGGCGGCGAGGTAGAGTCCCAGCGGCGCTCCCAGCCCGCCCGCGCCCACCAGCAGCACCTTGGCGGCTTTCAGCTTTTGCTGGCCTTCCATGCCCACTTCGGGCAGGATCAGGTGGCGGCTGTAGCGCAGAATCTCGTCCTTGGTGAGGACCGCTTCTTCGGGCGGCGCGGCCATCGTCGAGCCTCCGGCAATCGAGGGCACCAGGGAAATGGTGTCACCGTCGGCGACCGGCGTCGCGGCCTTCGCCAGGTAGCGGATATCCTCGTCGTTCAGGTAGACGTTGACGAAACTGCGCAGTTTGCCTTCGTCGTTGAATATCTGTTTGCGCAAATCGGGGTACTGCGCCGTGAGGTCGTCCAGCACGGCGCCGACGCTCGGGCCGGCCGCGGTGACGGTGTCCAGCTTGGCGGTGAACTGGCGCAGCGGGGTAGGGATCAGGACTTTGGCCATATCAATAAATCAGCTCCTCTTTGGCCGCTTCGGTCTGCTCGAAGTTCGGCAGCCAGCTATTGGCGTGGTGAAACTCGCCCTTTTGGATCGAGAGCACGATGAAGGAATACCAGGGGCAGGAGTTTTCCAGATCGGTCTTGGAAAAGTAAGCGTCGCAATCGGGATGGGAATGGTAGATGCCGATCAGGTCCATCCGGCGTTCACGGGCGGCCCGGTCGGCGGCCAGCAGATCTTCGGGGCGGAGCTCGTAGCGAGCCGCCTGGGCCCCGGCGAAGGAATTTTCCAGCGCCATGGCGACGCGCACGGTCTTTTTGCCGCTGTCGGCGGAGCCCAACATGGCTCCACAACATTCATTGGGGTAGGCGCGGCGGGCGTGCTCCACCATGGCCTGCCAGGGTTCGGGATCCACTTGAATCATTCTTCGTCCCAGAAATGCTCGCTGAGGTACTTGTCGGCGCCATCGCAAAGCACTGTTACGATGGTAGCGGATTCGCCCCGCTCGGCCGCTTCCCGCGCGAGCAGGGTGGCCGCGTGCACGTTGGCACCGGAGGAAATGCCCACCAGCAGGCCTTCCCGCCGCGCCAGGCGGCGCACCATTTTGTGAGCGTCCTCGGTCTCGATCCAGAAGTTGCCGTCGGCCAGGCGCTCGTCGTAAAAGCCGGGGCGGATGGCGGTGGGCATGTGCTTCATGCCTTCGAGGCCGTGAAATCCGCTGGAGGGCTGCACCGAATAGCATTTGACCCCGGGCAGATCGCGGCGCAGGCGGCGCGTCACGCCGGTGAAGGTGCCACTCGTCCCGAGGGCGGCCACGAAGTGGGTGAGCGCGCCGCCGGCCTGGCTGACGATCTCGGCGCCGGTATGTTCGAAGTGCGCCTTCCAGTTGGCCGGATTATTGTACTGGTCCGGATAAAAGTAAAGGTCCGGATCCTGGCGGTAGATTTCGCGGCAGAGGCGAATGGCGCCGTCCGAGCCGTCTCCGGCGTCGCTGTAGACCACTTCGGCGCCGTAGGCCTTGAGTATCCGCTTGCGCTCCGGGGAGGCGTTGGCGGGCAGCACCAGCTTGACGCGGTAGCCGCGCGCGGCCGCGATCATGGCGTAGGCAATGCCGGTGTTGCCGCTGGTGGCATCCAATATTACGCGCCCGTGATGGAGACGGCCGGAGCGTTCGCCGTCCAAAATCATATTCAGCGCCGGCCGGTCCTTCACCGAGCCTCCGGGATTGAAATATTCCGCCTTGGCCAGGATCTGGACGCCGGGAAACTCGGCTGCGGTGCGTTCCAGGCGCAGCAGCGGCGTATTCCCGATGGTGGAGAGCACAGGCTCAGCCGAATCGCGGACGGATTGAAGAACGGGCTGAGTGGCCATATTTGACTATTCTGCTCCTTTTACTTTGGATTCTCTGGCAAACCTTCCGGATGCAACTTCCATCTGCCTGCAAAGAAAGGGATTATGAATACTTAAATCCATTCTGATAGTTTAGCATCTACCTAATCTCTGTCAACTAAGTAGAGTACACTTCGTGAACCCTTCGTGACCAGCGTGGGGACCTAATTAATCGGCAAAACGGTTTGGACTGTCAGCGGTCGAGCGACCTGGTCGAAAACGCGTTCCCAATGGAACTGGTGAGGGGCGAGACCTGTCTTGGCCCCTGCCGGTGGAGACCGCGATCACCCGCGCCAGCTAACGGGCGAAATTGCAAGGCCAACGGGGAAATCTCACGGTTCAGAGTTATACTTGGTAATCCATGACCGTAAGGGCGCACAACCGGATTCGATCTATGTTGGTGCTGCTCCTGCTCTGCGCAGTCACCCTCGGGCAATCCGCGGCGCTTACCTCCACGCACGAACTGCACCGGGCACAGAATCATAGTTGCCTGGTCTGCTACGTGGGGTCCCTGCCATTCCTGGAGTCCACCGCCGAAGCGCCTGTCGATCCGGTGTGGCTGGTTGCCCGGCTGGAGTCCCCGCCGGATTTCGAAGCCCCGCGGGACGTGCGTCCCGCCGCCCGTTCCTCGCGGGCCCCTCCAGCTTAGTTCCTTTCGCGACCATCTTGCGGTTCGGCGCCGGCAAAAGGCGCAGGGCCCTTTTTTAATTTGCGAACCAGGAACAGTGGGGAGGCTGGAATTCCATGTCAACGATGTATTTATGGATGCCGCGGCGCCGTTATTGCGCCGCCGCGCTGCTGGCGGCCGGGGTCTTTCAATGCGGCTGCGGGACTTCGAAGGTCGCCCAGGGGCAGACCGCGGAACAGGTTCAGCCGGGCCAGGCCGGGTTCTTCACCGTGACCGCCGACCAGATGGCGCACCTGAAGGTGGTCGCTGTCGGTACTAAAGTATGGCAGAACACGCTGGTGACCACCGGCACGGTGGATTGGGACGCCGACCATACCACCCAGGCCATCGCCCAGGTGAACGGGCCCATCTCTCGCATCCTGGTCGATACTGGCGCCAAGGTCAAGGCAGGCGACCCGCTACTCTACGTTTCCAGCCCGGACGTCGCCAACGGCATTTCCGCCTATCGCAAAGCGCGCAACCGCGAGGCCTTCAACAAACGCATCGTGGACCGCATGCACATCCTGCAGGAGCGCGGGGCCGTGGCCGCTAAGGACGTGGAAAGCACCGAGGCCGATTACAACGACGCCCGCACCGACGTTCAGACCAGCCTGCAGGCCCTCCGCATCTTCGGCATCACCCAGCGGGAGATCGAGCTGGCCGAGCAGCAGGGCACGGCCATCGGCACCGAGTTGGCCGTGCGCGCGCCCATCGCCGGGGTGGTGGTGCAGAAACTGGTTTCGCCTGGAATGCTCATCGAGGCCGGCACCACGGTCTGCTTCATGCTGAGCGACCCCTCCACGGTCTGGGTGTGGGGCCACATCTTCGATCGCGATCTTCCCATGGTTCACACCGGCGATCCGGTGGAGGAGGCCAACCCCGCCTCCGCCCGCAGCTTTCGCGGCACCGTGAACTACGTCGGATCCTTCGTCGACCCGGCCACGCGCACCACCCCGGTGCGCATCGTCACCCAAAACCCCGAGGGCCTGCTCAAGAAGGACATGTTCGTGGAAGCCGCGATTCGCACCGGTTCGCAGTCGGGCGTGCTGGCGGTGCCCGCGGCGGCCGTGCTGCGCGACGACAAGAACGAGCCGATCGTCTACGTCCAGGTGGAGCCGGGCAAGTTCGCCCAGCGCTCCGTCACCATCGGCACGCTGCAGGACGGCATGATCGCCATCACCGCCGGCTTGCAAAACGGCGAGAACGTGCTGGCCGACGGCAGCATCTTCGTGCAGTTCGCCACCAGTATCCAATAGCGCCGACCCCATGATTGCCAGACTCGTTTCCTTCGCACTCAGACAGCCTTTCCTGATCATTGTGGCGGCCCTCGCCGTGATGGCGTGGGGGGTATGGTCGTTCCAGAAGCTCCCCATCGACGCCTATCCCGATCTCTCGCCGCCGCATGTCGAGCTCATCACCCAATGGCCCGGCCATGCCCCCGAAGAAATCGAGCGCCTGGTGACCATCCCGCTCGAAATCGAGCTCAACGGCATTCCGCGGCTGGATACGCTTCGCTCCATTTCGCGGTACGGCCTCTCGTTTATTGCCATGAACTTCGAGTATGGGGTGGACCAGTATTTCGTGCGCGAGCAGGCTTTTGAGCGCATGCCGAACGCGCAGATGCCCGACGGAATCGCGCCCAGCCTTTCTCCCATGTTCAGCCCCAGCGGCCTCATCTACCGCTACGTGGTGCAGAGCCCGGACCGTTCGCCGCAGGATTTGAAGACCATCGAAGACTGGGTGCTGGAGCGCCATTACCGCTCCATTCAGGGAGTGGCCGACGATTCCGGCATGGGCGGCACCACCATGCAATACCAGGTGCTGCTCGATCCCAACAAGCTCTTCGCCTATGGCGTTTCGGTCCCGCAAATCTTCCAGCAGTTGGGAAACAACAACGCGAACTCGGGCGGCGGCTTCTATTCCCAGGGCGGGCAGTTCTATTACATCCGCGGCCTGGGCCTGGTGCGCGACACCGCCGACATCGGCAACATCATCGTGCAGGAGAAAAACGGCATTCCCGTGCGCGTTAAGGATCTCGCCCAAACCGAGATTGGCTACGCGCCGCGCCTCGGCCAGTTCGGCTACATGAAGCAGGATGAAGCCGTGGAAGGCGTCATCCTGATGCGCGTGGGCGAGCAGGCGCAAGTCATCCTGAAGCGCGTGGAGGACATGACCAAGGAATTGAACGAGCATGTTTTGCCGCCCGACGTGAAGGTGGTTCCTTACTACGACCGCCAGAGTCTCATCGAAGAGACCACCAAGACGGTGGAGGCCAACCTGTTGCGCGGCATGCTGCTGGTGCTGGTGATTCTGGGGATTTTCCTCTTCAGCCCGCGCACCGCGCTGATTGTGGCGGTAACCATTCCTTTCGCGTTACTGTTCGCCTTTATCTGTCTCGACTGGCGCCACATCCCCGCCAACCTGCTTTCCATCGGGGCCATCGATTTCGGAATCATCGTGGACGGTTCCGTGGTCATGGTGGAGAACATCTTCCGCGAGATCGCCGCGCGGCAGGGGCAACAGTTCATTCTCAAGGAAGTGATTCGCGTTGCGGCGCACGATGTCGAGCGGCCTATTTTTTACGCGATCGCCGTCATCATCGCCGGCTACCTGCCCATCTACGTCCTGACGGGCCCTTCCGGACAACTCTTCCAGCCGATGGCCGACACCATGTCGTTCGCCCTGCTGGGCGCGCTGCTGTGCGCCCTCACCGTGCTGCCGGTGCTCTGCGCCTATTTCCTGCGCGGCCACATCAAGGAACCCGACGCTAAGGTTTACGAATGGGTGCGCCGGCAGTATAGGAGGTCGCTCGGATGGTGCCTGCGCCACCGTCTGGTCACGGTCTGCCTGGTGCTGGCGGTCTTCGGCTCATCACTGCTGCTGATTCCAGGCATCGGCGGCGAGTTCATGCCGCACCTGGATGAAGGCGCGCTTTGGGTGCGCGCCACCACCCCCTATACCATTTCTTTCGAGGAAGCTTCCGCCCTTTCTCCGCAGATCCGCAACATCCTCATGAGCTTTCCGCAGGTCACCACGGTCGCCAACGAATTGGGGCGGCCGGATGACGGCACCGACCCCACCGGATTCTTCAACAACGAATTCTACGTCGGCCTGAAGCCCTACAACGATGCCACCTGGAAAGGGGCAATCCACTCCAAGCCGGAGCTCATCGAGGCCGTGCAGAAGAAGCTCTCCGCGTTCCCGGGAGTCATCTTCAATTACACCCAACCGGCCGAGGACGCCGTGGATGAGGCGGAGACCGGCCTGAAGAGCGCCCTGGCCGTCAAGATCTACGGCCCCGATCTCAACCTGCTCGCGGACAAGGCCAGGCAGGTAAAGGACATCCTCACCAAGATCCCCGGCATCACCGAGGTCACGGTGGTAAGCGAAACCGGGCAGCCCAGCCTGATCATCACACCCGATCGCGCTAAGCTTGCGCGCTACGGATTGAACGTCAGCGACATCAATACGTTGATCGGCACCGCCATGGGCGGGCAGGCCGCCACCCAGGTGATTCAAGGCGAGCGCCAGTTCGATCTGATCGTGCGCATGCAGGAGCGTTTTCGCAATGACGAAAACGCCATCCGCAACCTGCTGGTCGCCACCCCGGACGGCCAGTATCTGCCCTTGAGCCAGTTCTGCGAGGTCAAAGAGGAGAGCGGCGCGTCCTTCATCTATCGCGAGGCGAATTCGCGCTATATCGGCATTCAGTTCAGCGTGGAAGGGCGCGACCTGGCCAGCGCCGTCGGCGAGGCGCGGAAGAAAGTGGACGATGCCGTCAAGATCCCCATCGGCTACAAGTTCGAATGGGGCGGCGAATATAAGGATTACCTGGCATCCCAGGCGCAGATGAAAATCATCGGGCCCCTCACCGTCGTCCTGGTGCTGGCGATTCTGTTCGCGCTCTACGGCAACTTCAAATTCCCGGTTATCATCTTCTTCAGCGTGCTGGTCACCGAGCCCGTGGGAGGCCTGCTGGCACTGCGGCTCACCCATACCAATTTCAGCGTCTCCTCCCTGCTCGGGTTTGTCGCCTTGATGGGCGTTGCCGTACAGACCAGCGTCATTTTGTATTCGTTCATCAACAAGCTGCGCCTGGAGGGTAAGCCCATCGCGCAAGCCACCCTGGAAGCTTCCGTCTTAAGGCTGCGGCCCATCATGATGACCGCGCTGGTGGCCTGCTTCGGCCTGCTGCCCGCGGCTATGTCGACCGGTATCGGCAGCGATTCGCAAAGACCCTTCGCGATCGTGATTGTCGGCGGCCTCGCCTCGCGGCTGCTGCTCTCGGTTTTTCTCGCCCCCGTACTGTACGCGCTGGTGGCTCGCGATGGCGATACCTTGCAGGTGTGACATGACTCACGGAGACGAAATGCGGCGATTCTTTTTCATCCTGGTAGCGGCGGCCTGGGCCGCGGTGGGTGTGCGTGCTCAGACAGCGCTCGATTGGCAGCAGGTCCAGGCGCGCTTCCAGGCCGCCAACCCGGCCGTGCGCGAGGGCCTCCTCAATATCTCTGAATCCAAGGCCGCCGAAATCACCGCGTACCTGCGCCCGAATCCCAATCTCACCACCAGCATCGATCAGTTGACACCTTTTACTTTCCACCCCTACCAGCCGATTAGCGGCGTGTTTCCGGCGATCATCGTGGACTATCTGCACGAACGAGCTCATAAGCGCGAGTTGCGCCTCGAAAGCGCGCAACAGGCCACCTCCATCGCCGTTTCGCAGCAGAACGATCTGGTTCGAACCCTGCTGTTCGGCTTGCGCAGCGCTTTTGTCCAGACTTTGCAGGCCAAAGCCGTGCTTGCCCTGGCGCGCGACAACCTGGAATACTTCGATCGCGAATTGGCGATCTCCCGCGACCGGCTTCGCGCCGGCGATATTGCCCCACTCGACCTCAACCGCATCGCGCTGCAGCGCGTCCAGTACGAATCCGACCTCCAGACCGCCCTGGTCAACATGCGCACGGCTAAAATCATGCTGCTGGAACTGCTCGACGATCGCACCCTGGTGGACCGGTTCGACGTTACAGGAGCGTTCGATTTTTCCGACCGCCTTCAGCCGCTCGAAGCCGTCCGCGCTGAGGCGGTCGACGCCCGGCCGGATCTCAGGGCCGCTCTGGAGACCGTCGACAAGGCCAAAACCGACCACAGACTTGCCGTCGCCAACGGTTCCACCGATCCCACCTTCGCCGTCGACGCGGCGCGCAACCCGCCCTACAGCGCCTATATCGGATTCAGCGTCAACATCCCCTTGCGTATCTTCGACCGCAATCAGGGCGAAAAACTCCGTACTCAAATCGACATCGCTCACGCCGAGCGGGCCCGCGATCTCACCACCGCCCAGGTCTACGGCGACGTCGATTCCGCCTACGTCACTCTCGCCAGCACCATCGAACTGCTCAAGCCCTATCGCGACACGTATCTGAAAATGGCCAAGGACGTGCGCGACACGATGGAGTTTTCCTACCAGCGTGGCCAGGCGGCGCTGGTCGATTACCTGGACGCGCAGCGCGACTATCGAGCCACCTACGTGACCTACCTCAATCTGGTGGGATCCTACCTAACCGCGGCGGGCCAGCTCAATCTGGCGGTGGGCAGGGAAGTCATCCAATAATGGATGGCTTCGATGGGATTCGCAGTCTGCCCGCCGGAGCCAACTAACCGCCATGCACCTCGGTCATTTCAATGCCCAGGATGGTGCCGCAACTGGCGCAGACAATGGTGTTCGTACCCGTCATGTAAACCGCCGTGGAATCGCACCGGGCGCAGGCGGCGGTGGGGTCGGACGCCTCCGGCAACGGATCGGGAGGGATTACCCCTTTTAGCACGCCCCCGATGGGGTGGGTTTCCGGCTCGAAGGTGGCGCCGCAGTTGCCGCAGACGTGGTTGAAGCAGCAGCCCGGCGTGCAGGAGTAGAAGACCTCTCCAGACCCGCAGAGCGGACAAGCGAACTCCAACTTTCTGGCGGACACACTCACGCTACGGTTTCGGTGGGGTGGCCGGGGGCATCGGCGAGGGAGGCAGCGCGGGCGTTGGCGGTCCGAAGTAGTCCTTATCCATATCGACGGCAGCCTTCTTCGCCATCGCCTCGAGCGTCTTCTGGGTCTGCTGCGGAGCCAGGCGCTGCGAGATTTCCGGCTTGGCTTCCTCGAACGTCCTCACCTTGTGGGCTTCCACCTGAATGATGTGATAGCCGAATTGAGACTTGACCGGGTCGCTGATCTCGCCATCCTTGAGGGCAAACGCCGCGGTTTCGAAAGAAGGAACCATTTGGCCGTGGTGGAAGAGACCCAATTCACCGCCGTTGGCGCCGCTGCCGGTATCGTCCGAGTTCTCTTTGGCGAGGCCGGCGAAGTCGCCCCCGGCCGCCAGTTGCTTGCGAATATCCTGCGCCTTGGCCAAGGCTTCGGCTTCGGTGAGGTCTTTCTGGCCGGGTTTGACCGGCAGTGAGGAACCCTGGAAACGGATCAGGATGTGGCGCGCCTGGAGGAGTTCGTAGTCCTTCGGGTGCTCGTCGTAATACTTGCGCAAGTCCTCGTCGGAAGGTTTGGTTTCCTTGCCGATTTCGGCATAGGTCATGCCGGCCAGAATATTGGAAGTTTGCAGCGCCACCTGGTCGCGGTAGGCGGGCGACTCATCCAACTTGCGGCGGTGCCCCTCCTCGGCCAATACGAGCATCTTCACCAGCGTTTCCACGAACTGCCGTCGCGCGGCGGGGGTCTGACCGGCTTTCACCTGGCTCATCAGCCGGTCCATTTGGGCGGCGGTGTACTTGTACTCGTCCACCGTGAGCACGATCTTGTCGGGGGGAACGGCTACGGTCGGGACCGGGGCGTTGCCGGGCCTGAGCGTCAGCGGCACCGCGTTGCCGGCGGGCGCCGGAGTGGCGGGTCTGGGAGCTTGGGAAGATGGCGCGGGAGTCTGGGCCAGCAGGCAAGCCATCGGCGTCAAAAGGGACAACATGCGGAAAAACTTCATATCTTTCCATGATACCAGCGGGCACTCCGGCATTGCTTAGACGGCGCGCAGGCGTTCGGCGGCGGTTTCGGCCGTGAGATCGCGCTGGGGAGTGCCCAGCAACTCATAACCCGTCATGAACTTGCGCACCGTGGCGGAACGCAGCAGGGGAGGGTAGAAGTGCCAGTGCATATGCCATTCCCGGTGCGGCGCGCCGTCAGTGGGGCGCTGGTGGGGACCGCCGGTGTACGGGAAGGGAACCTGGAAGAGGCGGTCGTAGCGGGCGGTGGTGCGCTTGAGAATATCGGCCAGGGCGGCGCGTTCCGCGGTGGTCAGCTCATCGAGGGCGGTCAGATGGCGCTTCGCCAGGATCATGGTCTCGAACGGCCAGACGGCCCAGAACGGCACCACCGTCAGGAAGCTATCGTTCTCCTCCACCAGGCGCACGCCTTCGGAGCGCTCGATGCGGACGTATTCGCAAAGCAGGCAGCCTCCCCGTTCCGCCATCCAGGCCTGCTGCGAGAGTTGTTCGGAGGCGACCTGGTTGGGAAGGGTTTTGCACGACCAGATCTGGCCATGCGGGTGGGGGTTGCTGGCGCCCATCATGGCGCCGCGGTTTTCGAAGATCTGCACATAATTGATGAAATCGCGGGCGCCGAGATCGAGGAATTGGTCCACCCAGCAATCCACCACCAGGCGGATGTCGTCCGGTTCCATGTTGGCGATGGTGAGGTTGTGCTTGGGGGAGAAGCACACCACCCGGCTGATGCCGGGCTCGGTTTCCGCCAACAGCAGCCCGCCGTGGGAGAAATCGCCCGCGGGGGTATCCGGCTTGAGTGCGGCGAAATCGTTGTCGAATACGAAAGTCGAGGCGTAGTTGGGGTTGCGGACGCCGCCGGCGCGGGCATTTCCGGGACACAAGTAGCACGCCGGATTGTAGTCCGGCTGAGAGGAGGAGGGCGCCTCCTCGACTTGGCCCTGCCATGGTCTTTGGGTACGGTGCGGCGATACCAGCACCCATTCGCGGCTGAGAGGATTCCAGCGGCGATGCGGGTCGCGATTCCAATCGAGCATGAAACTATATGGTAGTCGGGTTCTCAACCGCTGACCAAGCCGTCGATCTTGTTCACCAGCAGGCGGGGATCCACCATCGTTGGTAATACCCACCAGGACGCGTCGATCAAGAGCAGCAGGTGGCGCGACCCGGTTTCGCAGTCGTATTGCAAGCGCGACTCCATGACGCGGCGCACGTCGGGTTGAACTTTGTCCACCGGCCCAGGCTGCAGCATCAGCAGAACCGGTCCGCTCCACCGGAACAGCGCGCCCTCGCATTCGAACGAGCGCTTCACCGATTCGGCCAAAAAACGCAGGGCCATATCGCCCACGTCCCTGCCGTACCGCTGGTTGTACAGCTTGAGGCGATCCATCATGAGGACCACGGCGCAGGTGGGGGTTTGCAACGCGCAGGCCTCGGTCAAGGCCGCTTCGGCGGCGAGCCTGCCGCCCAAACCCGTGACCGGATCGCACGCGGCCGGATCGGAATGATTGTGCGACCCGACTTCAGCGGCCTGCCGGATTTCGGCGATGCACTTGGCCAGATCCGCCTTGCGTTGCTGGAGAGCCGCCGTGTCGGCCGCCGCACGCATCTGTTCGGCGATCTCCTTTAGTTGGCTGGTATGTTCCGGTTGGGCCACCGCCAGGTCGCACAGTGTGCCCACCAGCAGGTCGATGGCCGCGCTCCGCTCGGAGATCTGCGACTGGAAGTACGCGTTCGCGCGGGCGCTGTAGTGCTGGAAGAGATTGATCGCCGTTTCGGCCTTCATTGTGAGGTCGGGAAGGTAGTCGCGCACGTCGTCCAAGTCCGCGACCTTCGACATTTTGGCGCGAAATTGCCGGTACTGTTCCGGATCGCCTTTCGTGGTGTTTGCCGCGATGCCTTGGAGAAGGATTGCGAACACCGGCAGAAGACTCTCCTGGCCGGACTTCACGGACGCGTTCAATTGTTTGGTAGCCACGTTCTTGAGTTAAGCCGATCGTTGTCTCGAAATCTCTTATCGGCAGAAACTGGCTTTTGCGCCACGGGCCTTCCTCCAACCCGGTTGTTCGGGCTACCGCAGCGGCGGCGGCGCGATCGATTTCAGGAATTCCACTTCGTCCTTGGAATAGGGCTGGCCATTGGCGCGAAACAGGTCGTGAAACCAGACGTCGGGCTGGCGGTCGGTGTAGGGATGCTGCCAGGAATCCCAAGGCAGATAGGTTTGCGTCTTGCCCGCCACCAGGCCCCAGTTGAAAGCTCCCACTTTGGCTTTCTTGGCGAGCGGCAGAATGGCCTGCAGCGTGCTACCGACCGGCCGCGCCATGTATTCGGTGAGCAGAATCGGGCGGTGGTACACCTGCAGCCAGCCAAGCCGCTTCTCGAATTCCTCCGGCTTGCCGTAGTTGTGGAAAGAAATCACGTCGGAGTTTTCGATCTGGATCTTCTCTAGCGGGGTGAGCTTTTCCGGGCTCGACCAGTCGCCCTGCCACAGCCCGCAGGTCAGCGGCTGGTCCGGCATCGAGGCGCGCGCGAATTCAAACACGCGCGGCATCAGTGCCGTCACTCGCTGCACCTTGTCGGCCGCCTCGCTGGTTCCGTAACTGCCCTGGTTGGTGTTGTCCGGCTCATTCCACAAGTCCCACGCCAGCACCCGCTTGTCCTTGGCGAAGGCAAAGATCACGTCGTGCACGTAGTCCATCAGATCGTTCACGTGTTTATCGTCGTAGAGCGCCTTCATGCCCGGGCTTTGCCCCCAACGTGAATTGTGGATGCCAGGTAGCGGCGGCCGCTGCGGCCCCAGCTCGGGAAATGGATCCCAGCACGAATCGAACAGTACGAACATGGTCCGAATCTGGTGCCGGTCGGCGATCCGCAAAAACGCGCCGATGCGCTTCTGATAGCCCGCCGGGTCCCGCTGCCAAACCAGATAGTTCAGAAACACGCGCACCGAATTCATGCCGACGCTTTGGGCCATCCCCAGTTCGCGCTCGATCATTCCGGAGTTAAAGGTTTCCGGCTGCCACATCTCGATCGGGCTCGCCGCCACCGAAGGGATAAAATTGGCGCCCAACGGCCAGGGCTGCCTGGCGTACCAGGAGTTGGCTTCTTCGATCGACCAGTGGTGCGGCTGCGCCATGGCCGCGGCCGCGCACACCGCCAGACACACACCTGTGGAGAGGAGTCTCATTGTCTTCGCTTGAATCGATTGTAGCCCACGTGCCGGGACCCGGGTTGTAAAGGAATCGTAACCGCCCGGCCAGGTCCGCCGGGAACTCGCTACCCACCCCGGCTCACTGTTCGCGGATGAACTCGTAGCGCTCCAAAGTGGCCGCCACCTGGTACGCCAGCGGTCCTTCGCCTAGCGACGGCGGCGTACGTTCCATGCGCACGATCTTTCCCACGCAGCGCAAGTTGACGGGCTGCGTTCCGTCGTGGTTCAGCGTGATCACGTATTCGATCGATGAGGCCACATCGGGCTCACGATCGGTCGTAAACAGCACACCACTGGAACTGATGTCTTTCGTGCGCCCTGCAAGAGTCGTTCGGGCAACGCCGGAGCGCGTGATCGACAGCGGGAGCTGCAGTTTGAATCGCCTGGTTCTGCGTTGGTCCATGAGTAAATTCATGCTAATGGGTTGCTCGCGGCAAAATCAATAGACCAAAGCCCGCCGCTACGTCGCTCCGTACTAGTCTTAGGGGCTCAACGGTACGGGGTGACGGCGCGGGCGAACTCCCGCGGAAGGTGAGCTGAAAAAACAAAAACGCCGGAAACCGCTACGGCCAGTTCCCGGCGTTTCGAAACTACTTGCGCGGATGGACGACTACGCAACTTTGACAAATACGATGACCAACGTATAGAGCGCCAGCGATTCGATCAGCACCAGGCCCAGCAGCAAAGCGGCTTGGATGGCTTTCGCCGCGGCTGGATTGCGTGCCATGGCTTCGGTCGCTTTGCCGACGGCATTGCCTTGTGCCAGGCCGCACAGTCCCGAAGCGATCGCCATGGAGAAGCCCGCGGCGATGGGAACCCATTGGCCGCCGGGAGTGTTGTTCCCCGGTGTCTGCGCGGATGCGAAAGAGCTGACCATCAACAGCAGGGCCAGCAGCAGGAAGAATTTCTTTGTCATTTCACTCTCCTAAAATTTGCCCCCAGGAGGTGGTCCCCGCGGTCCCTTGGGAGGGCCGCGGGTTCACATTGAAAGGGCTCGATAATGCCGGTATTAATGCTCGTGGGAAACCGCTCCGCCAACGTAAACCATCGTTAAGAGTGCAAAAATATACGCTTGCAGCAGGGCCACGAATACGTGCAGCCCCATAAAAACTACCGGGACCACGAACTTGGTCAGGCCCAGAAAGACCGTCGTCACCTGTTCGCCGGCGAACATGTTGGCGTAAAGACGAACCGTCAGCGAGAGCGGCCGCGCCAGATTGCTGACGATCTCGATGGGGATCATCAAAATCGCCAGCGCCCAGCTCGGTCCCACGAAATGCTTCAGATAACCCAAGCCGAGGGCGCTCACACCCATCGCGTTGTAGTACCCGAAAGTGGCCAGGGCGCATCCCGCCGTGACGTACGGAAACATGGTGGGAGATTCCAGGCCGGGTATGATTCCGATCAGGTTGGCAAACAGCACGAACAGGAAAATGGTGCCGAAGTACGGCACATACTTGCCTGAGTGGGCGCCGACGAAGTCCTCCGCCTGGCCGCGCAGAAACTCGTAGATCAGCTCGAAGCAGTGCTGCAGCTTGCCCGGATTGTCCGCGGACAACTGCGTCCGAATCAAGGCGAACAGCGCCATCATCAAGACCACCACCAGCAGTTCCATGGTGATGTAGTTGGCCCAGGGGCGCGATTGCGCGGGCTGGCCCACCAGCGCCAGGGCGGCATTGCCCGCTCCCGCCAGGTAATCGTTGAACAGTTTAGTGATCCAGATTTCGTGCATGGCAAAGTTGAATAATAGATTCCGTCAGTACGGCCGCGACGGACACGAAAAGACCAGCCAGCGCAGCGGACAGGCTGATGCGGGAAAACCTCAATATAACATAGGCTCCCAGCCCCAGGATGGCATAGCGCAGGCCGGCCAGCACGCTCATCCCCACGCTGGAGCGTTTTTCTCCCAGGCGCCGGACGGTGCGCTCCAGCCAGCGGTAGTTGATCCACGACACCGCCGCGCCCAGGGCGAAGCCGCCGGCCGCCGGCCAACCGTGCCACCACCCCGCCGTAATCGTTCCCCCCGCCGCCGCGGCAAAGATCAGCTTGTTCAAGCGCGCGCCGGCCGCCAGCCGGTCTTCAGGAATCGTCATTGCCGGAATTCCGCGTCACCGTACGAATCAGTTCCACCAGGCCGGCCGCGCTGCCAAGCACCAGGCCGGGTATGTAAAGAAAGGTAGTGCCCAGAAGTTTATCCGCCAGGTGCCCCAGGACCCAGCCGACGCACGTCGCCGCCGGCAGCATGAACGCCAGCGAGCTATATTCGCCCACCAGCACCGTAAATGGCTTCTTGCGCGCCACCAGCGACTAGTTTAGCCCGCTTCCCTGGGCCAAAGGACACCGGCGACAAGATCGCCGGCGCTACCCGCTCCTCTCGGCAGCCTCCTTTACCAGCAGCCCCATCTTGGGATGAGAAGGCTCCAGCGCGGGCCTGATTTCAAATTCCGCCAGCGCCTCGGTGGTGGTGGGACCGATCGAGCAGACCAGAGTCTTACGCAACCCATCGAGCGCGGCCTGCTCCAAGCCCTCTTCCGCCGCCACCCGCGCCAGGTGTTCGATCTGCACTGCCGTGGTGAACAGCGAAACGGCAATTTCGCCCGCCGCAAGGCGCCGCACCGCTTCCCGCAACGGCGCGGTGTCCTCGGGCAGCGCGTATTGGTAAACCCGCACGGAGGCGACCGCGGCGCCCGAGGCCTCCAGACCGGCCAGCAGCGCGGGGTTGCGGCGGCCGTATTCCTGCACCGCAATGCGTCGCTCCGGCCGCCCTTCGACAGCCTGCAGCAGTTCGCGCCAGGTGTTCGGCTCCGGCGCCACGACGTCCGCTTTCAGCCCCATCTCGCGCAGCGCCGCCACCGGCTTGGGCCCGCGCGCCACCAGAGTGACCCCGCGCAACCCGTCGGCGAACGCGCCTTCCCCGTAACGCGTGGCCAGCAACCGGTTCAATTGCCGCGTGCCTAACCCGGTCAGCAGAATCACCATGTCGAAGCCGCCTGCGAACAGCCGCTCGGCGAACTCGAAAGCCGCCTGGTTCTCTTCGAGCGGCGCTTCCCGCAGGGCGGGAGCGACCAGCGGCTCGCCCTCGTGCCGCCGGATCAACTCCGCGATTTCCGCCCCGCGCCGGCTTTCGAGAGCCAGCACGCGCTTCCCCGCGAATGACATACCAGTATTATAAGGGTGGCCCCGAGTGCGCCATAATAAAATACGAGGCAGACGATGGCGGCCGCGATCGAGCCGGTGTTGATGACCGTGGAAGAGTATCGACAGATGCCAGAGCGCGCGGGCGACATCCAGGAACTTCATTGGGGGATGGTAGTCACGTTGTCGCGGCCTAAGATGAGGCATGCGAAGCTGCAATCGCGTTTGGCTCGCCTCCTGCGCCCCAAGGCGGAATCGCTGGGCGTGGTCGAAACCGAAGTTGCTTTCCGCGCGCTGCCCGAGTACGACTTGCGCGGCGCCGACGTGGCGTATGTGTCGCGCCGGCGATGGGACGCAACCGACGACGACGATAACCTGCACGGCTCACCAGAACTGGTGATTGAGGTACTGTCACCTTCCAATACCAAAGCCGAAATCCACGAGAAAGCGGTCCTGTGCCTTTCGACCGGTACCAAGGCATTCTGGGTGGTCGACCCGGATCGAAAGACCGTCAGCGTTACCGTCGAAGGCGGCAACCCCGCGGTCTATCGGGTCGGCGACCGCATCCCGCTTCCGATGTTCGACAGCCACTTGGACGTTTCCGAGATTTTCGAGGGGTGAAAGAGCGGCCGGGCCGAGCCATCTTACGGCTCCCGGACGCTCCCGCCGCCTTACACCTTGTCCGGAACCACGAACGGTCTGCGGTATTCCCGCGTCCCGAGCTTGCTCGCTTCCGCGTCTCCGACGATCGCCTGTGTCGCCGGGTCGAAATGAATCGTCCGGCCCACCCGGTAGGAAATGTTGGCCAGGTGCACCAGTACGGTCGATGCGGCGCCTTCTTCCACTTCGGCGCGCAAGTTGTCGCGCTTGCGGCTGCGCACGGCTTCGATGAAGTTGAGGTAGTGGTCGCCGCCCTGCTGCGCCGCCGGACCCGGCGTCTGCTCTTTTCCGAGCCAGCTCTTGTAAGAGGTGTAGGAGTCCACCGCGAGATACCCCTTCGAGCCGTAGAACAGATTGCCGATGGCGTTGTTGCCGCGGTCGTGAACCGTGGCCTCGCCGTTGGTCATCCAGTGGCGCACTTCGAACTCCATCAGCTTGCGTTTGCCGGCGTCGTTGAATTCGAACGCGCAATTGAGCGTGTTGGGAGTCTCCTGATCGTCGTCGAACATGAAGTGGCCGCCCACCGCGCTCACCTTCACCGGATACTTCACCCCCAGCCCCCAGCGCGCCACGTCCACCTGGTGAATGCCCTGGTTGCCCAGATCGCCGTTGCCGCAGTCCCAGAACCAGTGCCAGTTGTAGTGGAAGCGGTTCATGGTGAACGCGTGGGCCGGCGCCGGCCCCGTCCACAAGTCGTAATCCACCCCCGGCGGCACCGGTGAAACAGGCGTGCGCCCGATCGTATCGCGCCATTTGTAGCACAGCCCGCGCGCCAGGTAGATGTCGCCAATGAGCCCGTCGCGCATCTTCCCGACCGCGTCCTGGACTGCTACCGAGGACCGTATCTGGCTGCCCTGCTGCACCATCCGGTTGTACTTCCGCGCCGCCGCCACGATCTGTTTCGCCTCGAACAGGTTATACGCGCACGGTTTCTCCACGTAAACGTCCTTGCCGTGCTGGCAGGCCCAAACCGCGATCAGCGTGTGCCAGTGGTTCGGCGTGGCGATGGAGACTGCGTCGATGGACTTGTCTTCCAGCAACTTGCGCACGTCGGCATAGCCCCGCGGACGCTTGCCGGTGATCTTCTCCACCAGGTCCAGGCCGAAGTCGAGGTGCGTCTGATCCACGTCGCACACCGCCGCGACCTCTACGTTCTCCAGTTTGGTGTAGCCTTGCAGGTGGTCCTTGCCCCTGCCGCCGAGCGATTTGCCGTGCCCTCCCACGCCGATCACCGCTACGCGCACGGTGTCGCTCGGGCTGCCAAAAACGCTGGACGCGGCGCCTAACGCCGCGGCGGAACTCACGATAAAATGCCTTCGCTCCATGGATGCTCCCTTAGAACGGCCTGCCGAGGCCGGTAACGATAAACTATCACGTTCCGCGCCTTCCCTGCCACGGCGTGTTGCCGCCCGCGTTAACTGTAGAGGCTGAATCCAGGACGGTGCAGCGGTCGAGCATACGGTGTAGCCACCTTTCGTAGGCCTCGCGGTGGCGGGACTGCGCGATACCGAAAGCGAACTCCCCACCAGAGATAACGGTGATATGGGTTTCCTTCCCCGGCTCGTTTAGCAGAAGGTCGCAGGCACGTTTGTCCACGGGAAGCAAGCTGTAGCCGCACAGCACGAGGCGTTGGCTCAGTTTTGCTGCGTCGGTCGCTTGCGTCCACAGGCCGTCCCAAAACTTCCGGCACTCGATTCCGAACGAGGTTTCATAGAAGAACTTCTTCTCGCGATCCGGCGGAATTAAGCACGGAATCGCACCGCGGTTCTCGTAGAGATAGTCGGTGAAATCGGTAAGATTGCCGTAGCCGAGGCACTCCAAGTCAGCTCTGTGAATGAGTGGCCTGTGCCCCAAGAATGGAACCGGCCAAAGCCGGTTCATGCTGGCGTGCCCATCATGAAGTCGATTACGCCCTGGCCCATGGCGGTCGCCGAGGGATACTGCGCGTGCCGCGATGCACCAGCTCCGATCACGTAGACCGTGGCCACAGAATTTTTCTAATTCCATTGAAGCATGCGCGACCGACGTTGCGGCGGTCGCACCGCCATCTCGAACTCCGCACTGAACCGGGACTTTCCCTGAGGTGCGTCTTCGCCTGTCGGCTCAAGTTCGGATCCAACCTGAGATTTGAGAATTTGGCTCCGCAGGAAACCCGGTATAGAACATTCTCGCGGTCTGGCGTTTTATTAGACGATAGGTTGGCGAAAGGTGGCGGCGGGCTCTCTGTCGTGTCAAACGTATTTGGCCGGATGCCCCACGCCTTTCTGGCCTGTTTCCGAGGCGTGGCCGAGTGCTCCGCGGCCCAAGAGATTGATACAATTCCATCCATGCGCAAGGAAGAGTTTGAACGTCGTGCCGCCGAGATGAAGGCACGCATGCTCGCGCAACGAAATCGACAAGCCGAAGAACCGCCTGCCACGTCGGTTCGGAAGGCGAGGACAAAAGGCGGTCAGGAGGATACCCGAACCGCGATCCAATCATCCGAGACCGAAGTTCAAGCCCTAAGGGATCGTAACGAAATAAGG
>PLRS01000078.1:0-14526 GCA_003164035.1 Bryobacterales bacterium
TGATGAGCGAGCTGGACGAGCTCAAGCAACAGCTCAACCCGGTGGAGATTCTGTTCGTGGCCGACGCCATGACCGGGCAGGACGCGGTGAAATCGGCGGATGAATTTCACAAGCGCCTGGGCATTACCGGGGTGATCCTGACCAAAATGGACGGCGATGCCCGCGGCGGCGCGGCCCTCTCGATCCGCCACGTCACCGGCCAGCCGCTGAAGTTCGTGGGCGTTGGCGAAAAGCCCGACGCTCTGGAACCCTTCCATCCGGATCGCGCGGCCAACCGCATTCTCGGCATGGGCGATATTCTCTCGTTCATCGAGAAGGCCGAACAGACCATCGACAAGAAAAAAGCCGTCGAGATGCAGCGCAAGCTGATCGACAACGAGTTCACCCTGGAGGACTTTCGCGACCAGTTGCGGCAGATCCGCAAGCTGGGCCCGCTCGGCTCGCTGCTCGACATGATGCCCAAGGTGGGCATGCTGAAGGATCTCAAGGACGTCAAGGTCGACGAAAAAGAGATCACGCGGGTGGTGGCGATCATCGACTCGATGACGCCGCGCGAACGCGACAATCACATGATCATCAACGGCAGCCGGCGGCGGCGCATCGCGCACGGCAGCGGCACCTCGGTGCAGGAAGTCAACCAGTTGTTGAAACAATACGCCCAGGCGCGCAAGATGATGAAGACGTTTTCGGGCGGCCTGATGGGCAGGAAACTCGGCAAAATGAAGCTGCCCCCAGGATTTCCGTTCGGAGATATGGCGGGCCGCTAGCTGACAGCCTCGCCCCGGATACGTTACCTTATTTAAGGACAAAGGAATTGGAGTACCGATGCTGATGATTCGACTGGCGCGTTTCGGCGCCAAAAAGAAGCCTTTTTATCGCGTGGTGGTGATTGAGAAAGAGCGCGCGCGCAACGGACGGAGCCTGGAAGTGGTGGGACATTATAATCCGCTCGCCGTCCCGGCCCAGGCGACGTTGCAGCACGAACGGATCGAACACTGGACCAAGAACGGCGCGCAGCTCTCCGATACGGTGAAGCGCCTGGTCGAGAAATTCCCGGCTGCCGCCCCGGTGGCCCCGGTGGCGTAGCTGTTTCGTGCTAGGTCTTACAGTATTAACTGTAAGAAAACTAACGGGAAGTGTGCAATGGAAGCCGTTCGGACAGTACCCGTTCCGCTACCATGGGAAAGGGAGGCGGGATGAAGCAGCTTGTTGAAGATATTGCCAAAGCTCTGGTGGACATCCCCGAAGAGGTGTCTGTGCGCGAGGTGCAGGGCGAACAGGTGACCGTACTGGAATTGAAGGTGGCTCCCAGCGACCTGGGGAAAGTAATTGGCAAGCAGGGGCGGACGGCGCGTTCGATCCGGACCATATTGGGAGCGGCTGGAATGAAGCTCAACCGGAGATTTACGCTGGAAATCCTGGAGTGACTCCGGACCGGGGCGAGTGGGTGGCAATTGCCCTCGTGGGAAAACCGCGGGGAAACCGGGGTGAGCTTACCGCCATCAGCCTGTCGCACAAGCCCGAGCGTTTCGCCGAACTGCGGGAAGTGTTTCTCTTCCTGCCGGGGAAGGCGGAAGGGGAGCGCCTGGGGCTGGAATCTACCTGGTTTCACGATGGGCGCCTGATTCTGAAGTTCGCCGGCGTGGACACCATCGACGACGCCGCGCGATGGGCCGGCGCAGAGGTGCGGATTCCGTTCAACCAGCGCGCCGCCCCGGAGCCGGGGGCTTATTTCCAATCGGACCTGATCGGGTGCGAGGTGGTGGAGCGCGCCGGCGGCGTGCGTCTGGGCCAAGTCGCCGGCTGGGACGACGGTGGCGGCAGCGGCTTACTGGTGCTGGATTCCGGGTTGATGATCCCGTTTGCCCGCTCCATTTGCGTCGAAATCGACCCTGCCAGCCGGCGCATCACGGTGGAGTTGCCCCCGGGCCTGAAGGAATTGAACCGCTCGTGATTTTCCATGTGCTGACGATCTTCCCCGAGTTTTTCGAGGGGCCGTTCGCTCACGGCGTGGTGAAGCGGGCCGCCGACAGCGGGATCGTCTCGATTCGCATTCACAATTTGCGAGACTGGACTCACGACCGGCACAGGACCGTCGACGACCGGCCGTTCGGCGGCGGAGAAGGCATGGTACTGAAGCCGGAGCCGGTTTTCGAGGCGGTGGAGGCGATCTGGCCGGAGCGCGGCGAGGGCCGTAAAGCGTTGCTGCTTTCCGCCCAGGGGCGCCGCTTCGACCAGGCCATGGCCAACCGGTTGGCGAAAGAGCGCGAACTGCTGCTGCTCTGCGGCCGCTACGAAGGTGTGGACGAGAGGGTGGCGGCGCACTTGGCCGACGACGAGATTTCGATCGGCAACTACGTGTTGAGCGGCGGCGAACTGGCGGCCGCGGTTGTCGTCGACAGCGTGGCGCGGTTGATTCCAGGGGTGTTGGGCAACGAGACTTCGGCGGCCTTCGATTCGTTTCAGGAGTCGGGGCACGGCGAAGGGCTTCTCGATTGCCCGCACTGGACGCGTCCGGCTGAGTTTCGCGGCTGGAAAGCGCCGGAGGTGCTGCTGAACGGCAACCACGAAGAGATCCGCAAATTCCGGCGCGAAGCGGCGCGGGAAAAGACGGCCAAGCTGAGGCCGGATCTGCTGGGGTGAGGCGGGGAGCATCCCAACTTTAACCAGCCATTTAGTTTAAGATAGAAGATTAAGGAAATTTCCATGCAGAACGCGCTGTTGACCAAGTTTATTCAGAAGAATCAGCGGACCGATATCCCGCAGTTTCGTCCCGGCGATACCATCCGCGTGCACGTGAAGATCAAAGAAGGCGATAAAGAGCGGATACAGGCTTTCGAAGGCACGGTCATTGCCCGGAACAATACCGGGATGGGCCAATCGGTGACGGTGCGGAAGGTAAGCTTTGGGCAAGGCGTGGAGCGTATTTTCCCGCTGCATGCACGGGTGATCGATCACATCGACGTGGTGCGCACGGGCCGCGTCCGGCGCGCCAAGCTCTATTATCTGCGCGGCCTCAAGGGCAAGGCGGCGCGGCTGCGCGAACGCGAATAGGCCGGCGAGCCTTCCATGCGCCCCGACAAGGCGGCTGGTTCATTGCGGTGCGAAGCGACGCTCGAACGGGCATTGCGAGGGCGCGGTTTCCACGCCGTGGCGGGCACCGACGAAGTGGGCCGGGGCTGCCTGTTCGGACCGGTAGTGGCGGCGGCGGTGATTCTGGCCGCGGACCGTCCCGTGCGGGGCTTGAACGACAGTAAACAGCTTGAGCCGGAGCGGCGCGAAGTGCTGGCGTTGCGCGTGCGCGAGCGCGCCGTGGCCTGGGCCGTGGCGGCGGTGGATGCCGCCACCATCGACGCCATCAACATCTACCAGGCGTCGCGGCTGGCCATGCGCCGCGCCGTCGAGGCTCTTCGTCCTCCGCCGGATTATGTGCTGGCCGATGCGGTGACGCTGGAGCTGAGACTGCCGCAGCAGGCTCTCATTCACGGCGACGCGCGCTGCCACGCGATTGCGGCCGCTTCCATCCTGGCCAAGGTGCATCGCGACGAGCTGATGCGCCGCTGGGACGCGGTCTTCCCGGAATACGGCCTGGCGTCGAACAAAGGCTACGGTACTCCCGAACACTTGCGCGCCCTGGCCGAGCGCGGTCCCACGCCGCTGCACCGGCTGAGCTACGAGCCGGTGCGTCGGCATTCGCGATTTCCACTGGATGAGACGGCGCAACTGGAACTGTTCGCCTTGGGGGCCGCATGACGCCCATGCAACAGGGCTCGACCGAACCACCAGCGTTGTCCGTCGCGCCCCCCCACCGCTGGTATCACAAAGCAACCGCCGTGGCGCTTTCGGTTCTGTGTCTGGAGGTCGGCCTGTTCCTGCTGCTTTTCCCATGGACCGGTTATTGGGATCGCAACTACTTCTCCGGCCTGTTGCCGGCCTGGAGCGACTATTGGGACAACGGCTACACCCGCGCCGCCGTGAGCGTTCTCGGCGCGGTGAATCTGGCGATCGGCCTGATGGAGATCTTCCGCTTGCGGCGATTCAGCCGGCGCATGGCGGAATGATGGTGCGGAAGCTTTCAGCGTTCAGCGGTCAGCTCTCAGCCACGCCGCCCGCGCTTGCAGGCTGACCGCTGACTGTTGATCGCTGAAAGCCTATGAAACTGCCCTCCGCAGCCCGCCATGCGAAAGCGCGGCAAACTTCCCAAGCCAGTCCGGCCTTCGTGCCGCGATGGTTCCCTCCCATGCTGCTGGGGCTCGCGCTGCTCCTGGGCTTGGGCCTGTTCTCGCGCGAACTTTCCGATTCGGATTTCTGGTGGCACTTGAAATCCGGCGAGTGGATCGTTCGGACCTACCGGCTTCCCGTCCCGGATCCGTTCGCTTACACCACAGCCCTGGCGCGGCCGGCTTATCCCGGCGAGGAACTGGTGCGGCACTTCAATCTCACGGAAGAGTGGCTGGCACAGGTGTCGATTTACCTGATTTGGCGGGTGACGGGCTTCGGCGGCGTGGTGCTGCTGCGAGCGCTGCTGCTGAACTTGTTCTGCGCCACGGCGGGATGGATCGTCTGGCGCCGGCGCGGGAATTTCTATTGGGCCGTGGCGGCGGGGCTGGCAGCGGCGAGCGTGAACGTGGAGTTCGCCAACGACCGGCCGTATCTGGCCACGTTCCTGTCTCTGGCTCTGACGGTGGCGGTTCTGGAATCGCGCCGGAGAGTGTGGCTGCTGGCGCCGCTGTTTCTGCTCTGGGCCAACTGCCATGGCGGCTTTTTCCTGGGATGGGTTGCCGTGGGCGCATACGCGGCCGAGGCGCTGTGGCTGCGCGTACGCGGGCGGCCACACCCGGGCGACACGGGCATCTATGTTTGGGGTGCGGCCGCGGTGTTGGTTTCGGGAATCAATCCCAACGGCTTCCGCGTGCTCGAAATTCTACTGCGGTATCGCTCCAGCGGCACGATATCGGTCTTGCAAGAATGGGCGCGGCCACAGCTTTGGCCACCGAACGCATTTTCCGTGCTGCTGGTGGCGGGCGCGGCGGTGCTGGCGTGGCAGCGCGCCAAGGTGCGCGTGGCGGATTGGCTGCTGTTTGCGGCCTTCGCCGCGGCGGCCCTCACCGCCGTGCGCAACACCGCTCTAATTGGTTGGTTTGCGCCCATCGCCATGGCGAGCTACCTGCCGTGGGAGTTGCGGCCGCGTCCCATCGTACAATATGCCGCGGCCGCCATCGGCGCGGCGGCGCTGGTCATCGGCGTGGCGGAAGGCCGCATGTTTCAACTGCGAGCGGCCGAGTGGAAATACCCGGCCGGCGCCGCCGATTTTCTGCTGTCGCACGATATCCGCTCGCGCCTTTTCAACACCTGGGAAGACGGCGGTTACCTAATGTGGCGCCTCGGGCCGCGGGAAAAGGTGTTCATCGATGGCCGGGTGCTGAGCGAAAGCCTGTTTGCCGACTACGCCCGCATTCTCTACAACCACGACGCCACCGGCGGCAAGGATGCCTTCGCCCTGCTCGATCAATACGGGGTCGAGACCATCGTTCTCAAAGGCTTCGAATTCGCGACCGGGCAGATGTACCTGCTGGCGCCGGGCTTGGCCGATCCGGCCGAGGCCCAGTGGAAGCTGGTGTATGAAGACCCGGCGGCGATGGTCTTCATGAGGAATCCGCCACCCGATGTGGCTGCGCTCGATTCCATGCGGATTTTTCCCAGCCTGGAAGCGGAGTGCGAAGTACACCTGGAGCACGAGCCCGGCTATCCGCGCTGCGCCCGCGCGCTCGGCCAGATGTTCTCGAAGTTCGGCGATTGGCCGCGCGCCCGGCGCTGGATCGGCGCCTACCTGGACCATCCCCACGGTCCGGACCCGGAGGCGGAAGAGCAGTATCGGCGCCTGCTGACAGCGATCGAGCCGCGACCGTAAGGGAGCGGTTGCCGCGCTCGTTTCGAGAACCCCGGAGCAGTGTTTCACCGCGCGGCAACCGCTCCTTGACAGTCGCGGCTCGGACTCGAGCATACGCTGCGTGGCTGGAATTCCGCGAACGTGAAGGGCGCGGCGGGAAGCAAATCGCCGGCTGCTTACTGGAACGCCGTGGTGAGCGCAAACACAGCGCCCTGCGGGTCGGCAAGCACGGAAAACCGCAGTGACTTGTCGATGCTCGTGGGCGGCATATAGATGGCTGCACCCAGCTCTTTCGCCTTGGCCGTGGAGGCGTCGCAATCGGCGACCAGGAGATAGGGCAGCCAGTGGGGCGGGGCGTTCTTGTTGCGATAGTCCTCGGGGAGAATCCCGCCGATTCCCGTCTCGCCGTTCAGAATGTGGAGATAGCTGGAAGGGTCTTTGGATTTTCCCGTGGTCATTGTCCAGCCGAAGAGGCCTTCGTAGAAGATCCTGGCACGGTCGCGATCGGCCGTGTTCAGGTCGGCCCAGCAAAGCGTGCCGGGGACGCCGGCGATGCCAATTCCGGCATTCGTCTTGGCCTGCCAGATGCAGAAAACGGCTCCGGTGGGGTCCTGGATGACGGCCATGCGGCCGAAGATGCCGACATCGAAGGCGCCTTTCAGTACCGTTCCGCCCAGTTCGGCGGCCCGGCCGGTCGTCTCGTCCGCGCTATCGACGGCGATATAAAGAGTCCAGTTCGGAGGCACCCCAGCCATCTGGGGACCGATTTGATAACCGGCCGCGGCAGCGCAGCCATCGATTTGAAAAATGGTGTATACGCCGTCCGGGCCCATTGGGAACTCATTGGCTTCCCACCCGAACAACGCGCCGTAGAAACTCTTGGCCGCGGTCTGGTCGGTGGTGCCCAGTTCGAGCCAACTGAATGATCCCGCCGGATGCTTATCGATGTGTGGCATGCAGGAATTATGCCACAAGTGGCCCCGCCGAGCGGTTGTTTCTGTCTACGATTGGATGAGGACATATGCCCAGCTTGGATCGCATCACGCGAGTCGCCGCCGTCATGGAAGGCAAGCCCCGCGGGCGCGGAATGCGCGTAACCGCCGGAACGATCGTGGGTTTGGTGGCCTCGGGCCCAGGACGTTCTACCGTCCGCCATTGGCGATGTCGTGCCCCGCGCAAATCCAGACCGCTCGATCACGCCTCGGAGCTGGCGCTCTCGTAACCGTAGACTCCTTCCGTCATCGGATCCGGATGTTGCCCATCTGATGGACCTGCAGGCCGCCCGGAAAAGTCTTGGCCACCGGACTGTGACCAGTCGTTTCGGTCTCCGAGCCGACCCGTTCCCCGTCCGAAAACGGCAGACCTGTGAGTCGGCGACGACACGCTCATGTGGAACTGCGATCTTACGGACGCATAAACCGGGAGCGGTATAATATAAAAGAAGATGCCCGTCACAATCTCAGACGAGGTCCTTAAAGCGGCTCACATTACCGAGCCCGAGCTGAATCAGGAGCTTGCGCTAGTGCTGTTCCAACAAGAGCGGCTGACCCTCGCGCAAGCTAGTCGTCTGGCTGGACTGGGCCAACTCGCCTTTCAGGCATTGATGGCAGAGCGCCGGATCCCCATTCATTACGGAGTCACGGAATTCCGCGAGGATCTTCGGGCTCTGCGCCTCGCGGATCGGTTTTGATCGTCGTCTCCGACACGTCGCCTGTACTAAATCTGGCGCGTATCGGGCGACTCGATCTGCTGCCTTCGCTTTACCACCAGATTCTCATTCCTTCTGCGGTATATGAGGAGCTAACCCGTTCCAAGAGCGATCTGCCGCCTGGAATGGATCCCGCCTCGCAGCCGTGGCTGATGGTAGCAACCGTCAACGACCAGAAGCGCGTACAGGAACTTCGGGAGCACCTGGACCTCGGCGAAGCCGAAGCAATCGTGCTGGCAATCGAGCTTCGAGCTGAGCTTCTGCTGGTGGACGAGAGACGCGGGCGTCGGGTCGCCAGTGCGGCGGGTTTGGCCGTCACTGGCCTTCTCGGTGTGATAGCGACTGCGAAGCGAGCTGGCCTGGTCGATTTGGCGAAGCCATTGCTCGATGAATTGATTCAGAGTGCTCGATTTTGGATTGGCCCTGACCTCTACGCAGAGGTTCTGTCCGAACTCGGCGAGTCGTGATGGAGGACTCGCCTCTACCCCCGTAGCAGGGCGAGACGACACCAGATGCCCACGACGGCGACAATTTTCCAAAGACCCAGCCGCCGAAGGGTCTCTGGCATTTCTGAATCGACAACCGCGAGAGGATTGCCGTCGCCGTAACCGGTATGACCTCGATATCTCAACGCAAGCGAATACTCACTGTCGGAAGTTCGCTTGTAGACCTCCACGAAGTACGTAAACGGTGCATCGCTTGTCGGATAGGCGACAATTACGGTCGTATCCAGATGCGCCTGCGCGTCGACGCCGCGAGTCACGAGTATCAACGTCGCGGCAAAGATTACGACGTGCCTGGATTTCATGATCATATTATCTCAAACAGGGTCCGTGGGCTCGGAGATAAGTCCCCGAAATCGTCTTCGCAACGCTGATTCGTCACTTAGCCGCAAAACGCCCCTATCGCTGAGTTACCGGCCTCCGCTCGCAGACATGGATCAGGAACGACAAACGCGCCGTTCCGGCGATTCAGGCTCGGCGCGAACCCGGCCCCGGGCATCCACCGCTACATCTTGCTCACGTGAATGTCGGCCAGCAGCCAGGTATTAGGATCGAGATCGACAGCGGACGGTTCCTTATCGCAGGCGAACTCGAAGTGCTCCTCCCGCCGAGTCATGGCCACACGCTCTGGGCGGCCGGCGCCGGCGATGGCGATCTCGATGGGGAGCCGGTAGATTTCGCCGGGCTGGGTCTGCTTCAAGTCGAGCGCCACTTTCCTGGCGGCTGCGTCCCAATGCCAGGCGGCGTCGATGACGGGCTCACCGGCGCGGTATAACCATTGGCGGAAGAACCAGCCCAGATCGGCGTGGGCAGTTTCTTCGGCTACGCGCTCGAAGTCCTCGGTGGAAGCGTTGCCGTCGCGGTAGCGGCGGTAGTATTCGCGCATGGTGGCCCAGAAAGCTTCGGTGCCGAGCTGCGCGCGCAGCATGTGCAGCGTCCAGGCGCCCTTCTGGTAGACGACAGCCACCGGCGCGCGGCCGTTCTCGATTTCGGGCAGGTTGTCGTGCACCACCGCTACCGGGGCGCGCTTATCGGCGCTGAAAATGGCCGTTCGGGAGCGCTTCAGCCCGGCCACAAAGGCGTCGCGGCCGTCGAAGTGCTCGGCGGCGAGCAGCGCGAAATAGGTGGCGAAACCCTCGCTCAACCACGCGTCGTCCCAGTCTTTTTCGGTCACCGAATCGCCGAACCATTGATGGGAAACTTCGTGCCACACCAGGCTGGACACGGGGCGGCCGTTCACGGAGCGTTCGCCGTAGAAGATTTCGCTGGCGTGTTCCATGCCGCCGCCCATGCCGGCTGCCTCCACGTCGGCCAGCTTTTCGTAGGGGTACGGGCCGACGGCATTGGAGAAGAATTCCAGCGCCTGGCGGGTGGGCACTTCGAAGGTGCCGATGCCGGCAACTCGATCCTGAGGAAAGACCCAGGTCTGGAGCGGCGTGCCCATGTCGACGGCGAAATTGCGTAGCGCGAATTCCGCCACCTCGATGTTGTTCAGCCAGGAAGCAATCGGCACGGATTGCTTCCAATGGGTCAGGCGGCGGCCGTCGCCGAGGTCGACGATTTCCTCCACGCGGCCGTTGGCTACCGCCTGGTAGCGGGCCGGAGCGGTGATCAGGAATTCGCTGGTGGCCTTGTCGTAGGGGTGGTCGATCATGGGCAGCCACTGGCGGGCGAAGGTGGGCCAGTTGGTGCTCACAAAACAACGCTCGCCGAATTTGTTCTTGACGACCCGCAGCCCGCCGGCCGGAACGCCGTGATAGCGAATCGTGAACTCGCGCAACTCGCCGGCCTTGGGCGGCGCGGGCAACTGGACCTGCAGGCGGTCGTCGCGATGCACATAGCCGAGCGGCGCACCGCCGGAGGAAACCTCGGTGACGGTCATACCCTTGGCGTCTTTAGGGGACGCCAGGTCGAGCCAGAATCCATCCACACCGCTCACGAAGCGCAACGAGACGGTGGTTTCGCCTTCGATCTCATCGGTATCGTCGGAGAGCGTCACGCGAAACGCATAGTGCTGGGCATCGATTCCCGGCTGACGGGGATAATGATCGGCTCGGGCCCGGAACGGCCATGCGGCGAGTAGGGCAACCAGGGATACGGCAATCGGAACGCGGCGTATTGCGGCGGGCATCCAGCTCTCCTGGGCCCACTATAACGTCAGGCGCAGGCGCCGCGCACGGCGTTGAGATACTCGCGCAACTCGCGAAAGCCGGCGGCGGCGGTGTGGCTGGTTTTACCCGAGGCTTCCAGAAGCTGCTGAAGGCGCTCGGCTTCGGCATATTCCCGGTGCGCCAGATTGCGGAACTTATCGGCGATCGGGAAAAACCCACGGGAATCCGCCCCAACCATCTGGCGGGCATAGGCCAATCCGCGACCCAGGTGAATATCGATGATATCGAGGAGCTGCCGGTCGGTTTTGGCCCGCAGTTCCGCCAACTTTCGCGTTTGTGTGATTACCTTCATCGTCACCTCAAGTCATATAGACGCGGAAAGGGACCCAATAGTAGCAAGTTGCTCGCCGCGGGAGTTCTATTGCGTACCGCGTTGAGTTCGGAATTCGTGAATGATAAGGTTTCGGTGGTCGAGGGTGGGACAGAGCATCGTTTTATGTGGTCCGCCAGGCCCTCGCCAAAGCTACAACAGCGTGACAGACGACAACAAGACGATCGTCTGTCCCACTGGTGGCTGCTTACCGCACCAGCCGGACAAAGTCTCCGTAGGCCGCGACAGCATCGTCGGCAGTCAGGAATATCAGATTCTCCACTTGCGCCTGGGCGACTAGCATGCGGTCGAAGGGGTCACGGTGGTGCCATGGCAGAGACGCGACATGGCGCGCCTGCGCGGCAGTCAGCGCCAAGTTCTCAAATGACTCCGCCAGTAGCCTGCTTTCGAAGTCTGGAGGCAGCCGCAGTTTCCCCAGGCTCTCCTTCAGCCAGATCTCCCAGAGGCTAACCGCGCTGACGAATACGGTATTTTCGGGATCGCTGATGAGTATACAGGCCTGCTCGGGGAGGGACTGGCTGTTCACCAACCACCAGAGGATCAGGTGCGTATCGAGTAGAATCCTCAACTCCGCGGATCACCCATCCCAAAAGCCCTCGCCATGTCATCCGGCAGGGTATCGAAATCCGGGGCAATCCAGATTTTCCCCGCCAACGCGCCCGGCTCTCGCGGACGCGCCGGGCCACGATAGGCGACCAGCTTCGCGACAGGTTTGCCCGCTTTGGCGAGAATCACCTCGTTGCCCTTCCGCACCTCTTCAATAAGCGCGGAAAGCTCAGCCTTGGCTTGCGAGATATTGCGAACTACCATGCTCAGATTGTAGCGCAGACCAGATCTGGTCTGGTCTGATCCGGCGAGGCGGCGGTGGCTATGATCTATTTTCCGTACTCGCGCAGACGTTTCAGATGAAGCCGGTCGGTGTCCCGGCTTGCCGCCTCTTTGTTTCGAATCAAATCCTGAAGGGAAATGATGGAAATCGGGATGCCGCTCAAATGCGTCGCAACCCTGTTCTTCCATGCTTCAGGGAAGGTCACGGCATCAATCGTTGTCAATATGTCCACACGGGCGGGAGCCATGCCGAACTGGAGACGACGTGGGGCTGGGTCAGATCGTGGACGGTCAAATCGGCCATCGGAGCGCCGAACTCTACCAGAGCCCGGTAAGCTCGTTCGGCATTTTCCGCCTCGGGCTCAACCCAGATGTCCATGTCCTTGGTGTAGAACGGCTCCGTGTACTTCATGACGGCATACCCGCCGACGATGAGATATTGAACCTGGTGTTGGTTGAACAACCGCGGCAGATCCTTGAAATCGGGTTTCAGTTCCACGCGTGAGCCTTTGAATTCCCCGGCCAGCTCCACCAACTCCCAAGCGGCTTCAAAGATCGCTTCGTCACCCTGTTGCTGCCAGAAATCGACATCGAACCACCGTCCGGAAACCCGCCCCGTACCACCCGGCTCATGGGGGGAGCGGCAGCGAACTGCTTGAAGCTGTCCATGCCCGATATTTATGATAACAGAGACAGTTCCATTGCCTGTGTCCGGAACTACGTTGGAGCCTGCGAATTGCTAACCTTGCAGTACGGATGATGCAGGGAAGGGTGGCTGCTGGATGTGTCCCTTTCAGCCCTCGTAAGATTGCCGGTAGCGGCCGCATTGAACCCGTTCTCGCCGAAGTGGTTGGGATTCGACCTCTACTACGTAGTGTCCGCTGCGGCTAGCGCCATTCTGTTCTGGGCCATCCTGTTCTTAGGGAGAACTCAGGAAACGCGGGATTAGCGCACACCCGGCGCGTTCTCCTCCGTTCCTGCTAAAATACGGTTTATCCACCCCAGGAGGAACAGCCTAGCTTGAACTCTGCAATCCTCGCCCTGGAAGACGGAACCGTCTTCACGGGCCGGAGTTTTGGTGCGTCCGCCGAGCGGTCCGGCGAAGTGGTGTTCAATACCGCGCTCACCGGATACCAGGAAGTATTCACCGACCCGTCCTACAGCGGGCAAATCGTCATCCTCACCAATCCGCAAATCGGCAACTACGGCACCAATGGCGCGGACGACGAATCTTCGAAGCCTTATATTGAGGGGCTGGTGGTGCGCGAATTTTCCGAAACGGCCAGCAATTGGCGCTCCGATGCTCAGGCCGGCGAATTCCTGGCGCGCAGCGGCGTTCCGGTAGTAAGCGGCCTCGATACCCGCGCCCTGGTGCGGCACCTGCGCACTCGCGGGGTGATGCGGGGCGTGCTCTCGGCCATCGAAAGAGACGCCGCCAAGCTGGTGGCGAAGGCGCGTTCGATTCCCAGCATGGCCGGGCTCGACCTGGCCAGCCGCGTTTCCACCCCGGAGCGCTACGAATGGTCGGCGGCGGTGGAAGCCTGTTCCCCATCGGAGCCGGTGGGCCGCGCCGCCGAAACCAAATATCACGTGGTGGCGTACGATTACGGCATCAAGCGCAACATCCTGCGGCGGCTGGTGCAGGTGGGCTGCCGCGTCACCGTGGTGCCATCGCTGACTTCGGCCGAAGAGGTTCTCGCGCTGAAACCGGATGGCGTCTTCCTCTCGAACGGCCCAGGCGACCCCGAGCCGCTCGAAACGCAAGTTGCCAACATCCGCAAGCTGATCGGCAAGAAGCCCATCTTCGGTATCTGCCTGGGCCACCAGTTACTGGGCCTGGCGGTGGGCGGCAAGACGTACAAGCTGAAATTCGGCCATCGCGGCGCCAATCATCCGGTGCGAAATGAACGGAACAAGCGGGTGGAAATCACCTCTCACAACCACGGCTTCGCGGTGGACCCGGATTCGCTCAATCTCAACGAAGTCGAAATCACCCACGTGAATCTGAACGACCAGACGCTCGAAGGCTTTCGCCATCGCAGCCATCCCGTGTTTTGCGTGCAATATCACCCCGAGGCCGCTCCCGGTCCGCACGATTCGCATTATCTGTTCGATGAATTCGTCCAACTCATGAGCAGCGAGCGTTAGCCGATGCCCCGACGCAACGATCTCCACCGCATTCTGATTATCGGCTCCGGCCCGATCGTGATTGGCCAGGCCTGCGAATTCGATTATTCCGGGACCCAGGCGGCAAAAGCGCTGAAGGCCGACGGTTTTGAAGTGGTGCTGGTGAATTCCAACCCGGCCACGATCATGACCGATCCCGATCTGGCCGACAAAACTTATGTCGAGCCGCTGACCGCGCCGTACCTGGAAGAGATCATCCGCCGAGAGCGGCCCGACGCGCTGCTTTCCACCGTGGGCGGCCAAACCGGCTTGAATCTTTCCGTCGAGCTGGCCGACAACGGCGTGCTCCAGAAATACGGCGTGGAGCTGATCGGCGCCAAGATCGACGCCATCAAGAAGGCCGAGGACCGGCTGCTGTTCAAGGATGCCATGCGGCGCATCGGCCTCGAAACGCCGCAATCGCAGCTTATCACCAGCGTGGCGGGCGGCGAAAAGTTCGCCGCGCGGATCGGCTTCCCGTGCATTCTGCGGCCCAGTTTCACCCTGGGCGGCACCGGCGGCGGCATCGCCTACAACAACGAGGACCTGGCGGAAATTCTGGAGCGCGGCCTGGCGCTTTCCCCCGTTCACGAAGTGCTGATGGAAGAAAGCGCGCTGGGTTGGAAGGAATTCGAGCTGGAAGTGATGCGCGACCTGGCGGACAACTGCATCATCGTCTGCTCCATCGAAAACTTCGACCCGATGGGCGTGCACACCGGCGATTCGGTGACGGTGGCGCCGGCGCAGACCCTCACCGACCGCGAATATCAGATGATGCGCGATGCCGCGCTGCGCTGCCTGCGCGAAATCGGCGTCGATACGGGCGGGTCGAACGTGCAGTTCGCCATCAACCCCGTCAACGGGCGGATGGTGATTATCGAGATGAACCCGCGCGTATCGCGCAGCTCGGCGCTGGCGTCGAAGGCCAC
>PLRS01000078.1:14588-46216 GCA_003164035.1 Bryobacterales bacterium
ATCGGCCGCACCTTCAAGGAAGCGCTGTGGAAAGGCATGCGGAGCCTCGAAACCGGCAAGGCTTTCGGCACCGAAAAGCTGGACGCGGCGCTGATCTCGAACAAGCTGATCACGCCCACGCCCGACCGGCTGAACTACGTCCGCTTCGCCATGGCGAGCGGCTACAGCGTCGCCGATATCCACGAGCTCACCTCCATCGATCCCTGGTTCCTGGAACAGATGAAGGAAGTGGTCGACTTCGAAACGTCTCTGGCGCAGGATTCTCTGGTCAATATAGGCGCCGCGAGTTTCCGGCGCGCCAAGCGCTACGGCATATCCGATGCACAGCTCGCCAAGAGTTGGGCCGTGGAGGAAATCGCCGTGCGCGAACGCCGCAAGCAACTGGGCGTTGCGGCCGTTTTCAGCCGCGTGGATACCTGCGCGGCGGAATTCGAGAGCTTCACGCCGTACCTGTATTCCAACTACGAAAGTTCTTGTGAAGCCGATCCAGTGGACCGAAAAAAAGTGATGATCCTGGGCTCCGGCCCGAATCGCATCGGCCAGGGCATAGAGTTCGATTACTGCTGCTGCCATGCCTCCTTCGCCCTGCAGGAAATGGGCGTGGAATCGATCATGGTCAATTGCAACCCGGAGACGGTCTCGACCGATTACGACACCAGCGACCGGTTGTACTTCGAGCCGCTCACGCTCGAACACGTGCTGAATATCTGCGACACGGAAAAGCCGTCGGGCGTGATCGTGCAGTTCGGCGGCCAGACGCCGCTCAACCTGGCGCTGCCGCTGAAACGGCTGGGCGTGCCCATCATCGGCACCGATCCGGCCAATATCGATCTGGCCGAAGACCGCAAGCTGTTCGGCAAGCTGCTCGACGACCTGGCAATTCCCTGCCCCGCCAACGGCTCCGCCACCAGCGTGGAAGAGGCTTGCGCCGTGGCCCGCCGCCTGGGCTACCCGGTGCTGGTGCGGCCCAGCTACGTGTTGGGCGGGCGCGCCATGGTGATTGCCTACGACGAAGAGATGGTGAAGCAGTACATGCGCGAAGCCGTCACCTTTTCGCAGGAGCGGCCGGTGCTGGTGGATCGCTTCCTCGAAAACGCCACCGAAGTGGACGTGGACGCGCTGGCCGATGGCGAGGACGTGCTGATCGCCGGCATCATGGAGCACATCGAAGAAGCCGGCGTGCATTCCGGCGACAGCTCCTGCGTGCTGCCGGCGCAATCCATTCCGCCCGAGACCCTGCGCACCATCGAGGACTACACCATCCGCCTGGCCAAGGCGCTGCATGTGGTGGGCCTCATGAACGTGCAATACGCCATCCAGAACGGCACCGTCTACGTGCTGGAAGTGAATCCGCGCGCGTCGCGAACCGTGCCGTACGTCAGCAAGGCCACTGGCGTGGCGCTACCCAAAATCGCGGTCGGCCTGATGTGCGGCCGCAAGCTCTCGGGTTACGGTTACACGGCGGGCAGCACGCTTTCGGTGGCGCAGGATTTCGTCAAGTCGCCGGTCTTCCCGTTCAACAAATTCCCCGGCGTGGACCCGGCCCTCGGCCCGGAGATGCGCTCCACCGGCGAGGTGATGGGCGTCGGCATCAACTTCGGCGAAGCTTTCTTGAAAGCCCAGATCAGCGCCGGCACGCCGCTGCCGGCCAAAGGGACGGTATTCCTCAGCGTCAACGATCATCACAAATCGGAAGCCGCCGCCGTGGCCAAACGGTTCGTCGAAATGGGCTTTTCCCTGGTAGCCACACGCGGCACCGCCGCCGTGCTGCGCAGCGCGGGCCTGCAATGCCGCACTGTGTTGAAAGTGAACGAAGGCCGCCCCAACGTGGTGGATCTGCTAAAAGGCGGCTCGGTGCAGCTCGCCATCTATACCACCACCGGCGCACCGGCGTTCTTCGACGAGAAAGCCATCCGCCGCTCGGCCGTGATGTACCGCGTCCCCTGCATCACCACCATGAGCGGCGCCCGGGCCGCCGCCGACGCCATCGCCGCCAGCAAGCGCGACCCCATCCGCGTCTGGAGCCTGCAGGAAATTCACGAATCGCATAAAGCGACGGCGTAGGGGGGCGCATGCTGTCCAGCCTGCTGAGCCGAGAGTCCGAACTCCTGATCCCGTGGAATTTAGGTTAGCCAGGCTTCGGCGGCAAGAGGGTGGGACAGACCATCGTTTTTTGTGGTCTGTCGTGCCCCGGCCAAGCCGCAACAGCCTGACAGACGACAAAAAACGATCGTCTGTCCCACCCCCGGGTCAGGTCATTTTCCCCTTGGCGCCCAAGATTCCGAGGTGACTTCAGGAGCGGGGGACGGTCCCTGGCGAGATCGTCTCTGGCGTCAAAACCCTCGCGTCACCCGACTCTTTGTTAACCAATGGCTTGCGCAGAGGTTCCTGGAGAGTTCGGAGAGTCATCTCGGCTTTTGTTTCTTCTGCGCCCGGCCAACATTCGGCGTGACCGACAGCCCACGTGTGGATTTATATACGTCACACAACCACAGGGCCTCAGATCCGCGGGCTTGTCAGGTCGACTTCCCGTTCCCAAGAATGTATGCCCGGGCGGGCCTGGAACGCCGCAAACGGATCAAGCCGAAAACCAGGAGACCCTGGACAAAGACGAACACGCAGATTGGCAGCCAAAGCCTCGGCTCGGGGCCGCGCAAGGCCCACCTTCCGTACCTGTCCACGGTTGCCACATCGCAACACCCGGAGATCGCAGCCTCTGCGAGCCCTCCGTCGAGAATTACGCAACAGCTAAGGGCCACCCAAATACATGCCACGGCGAATTGGCGCACGCGGGAATCCACCTTCACGGCAATGTTAACACCTGAAGCCAAGGACGCTTCCAGTTTCCCAAGTTTCTAGGTTTTCCTAAGTAGTGTTTTTTGCCAAATTTTCGCTTACAATTGAATTATGCCCGCCAAGAGAGTGGCCGCCAAGGTCCGCGCCGCCGCAGCGCACTCATTCACTACGGATTCGCCTCAATCGACGCCGGAATGGCTCGACCGGCTTCGCCGGCGCGTCCAGCAGGAGACCCCTGCCAAACGCGAATGGGCGGAGAAGGCTGCAGAATTCGTCCTGGAGTTGATGGATCTCTCCGAAACGGCCTTATCCGACGCCGCGGAAGCTCCCGACAATTGGCACGCCATGTTCCGCGCCATGCGCAGCGCGGAAGTGCTGGAGCAAATCCAGAAATCCGATCCGCTCGCGCGTGCGTTTCTCGATGGACTCGATGCCAAGGCACGCCTCATCGAACAAAATGGAGGCGTCTTCAAGACCGAGCAGGTCGCCGACTACCTGGGCATTACTCCGCAGGCGGTCAATAAGCGGCGTGCCCTCCGGCAACTGGTCGGGCTCACGTTTCGCAAGCGCGGATACGTGTTCCCGGCCTGGCAGTTCACCGACCGCGGCGCCGTCCCCGGCTTGGAACAGATACTCGCGGCCCTCGCCGATCATGATGAATGGATGCAAAACGTCTTTTTCATCAATCCGAACACGCGGTTGGGAGGCCGGCGGCCGCTCGATCTTCTTCGCGAAGGCGAGATACAGGAAGTGCTCGACGCGGCCAGAGAATTCGGACAACACGGAGCCGCATGAATCCTGAACCGGGCCTCTCGACCTGTTCGGCGAATGACGGCCGCCTGAGAATTGGTGGCGGAAGTGGAACTCGAATCCACACCCTCGTTGCCGAGGAGCGGCTTTTAAGTCCTCTTAACCTTAGACATATCTAGTTGATTCTGTGTGCTTTCCTGATTTGTACCATTATCACGTTTTATGCAATTTTGGGCGTTTCTATCACGCACAAAATCACGTTGGTAGCGGGAGTGGGAATTGAACCCACACGGACCTTGCGGTCCATTGGATTTTAAGTCCAATGCGTCTGCCAGTTTCGCCATCCCGCCACTCAGCACCATTCTACGCTACTACTGAACGGAATACGCACCGGACCCGTTGAACCCAAAGGCATCCCCGGCAGCGGCATCCCCGGCGATAGCGACCACGGGTGATTCGCCGTAATCGAACTGAAAGTGCTATTCTGTACGGGCGTGGAGACGGCGATGCAGAAAGTTCTTCTCACCCTGTTTTTTGTCCTTTCGGCGTTTTCGGTGTTCGCACAGAAACTCGCCGTGAAAATAATTGACCGACAGAACAATGAGACGGAGTACACGTATTTCGTGCCCGAAAATTCCTCCGCACGATCAAACACAAATGTAAACTGCTTGGGCAGCACAAACAGCGTGAACTGTAGCGGGACGACTAGAACCACCGGCTCAAGCACGCCAGCCCATCAGGTGTCCTACCATGTGCGTGGGGCCACCTTTTCGCTCCTGTTGTCGGATGGTCGAGTGGCCGTCGTTAACTGCGAAAGCAAGTTTGCGGAGCATTTTGCCGGTCCTGCCGGAAACCACCGAAGCTGCCGTATGCCACTGGTAGACGATATCGAAGCAGAGTTCAATGGCAACAAGGCGAAACTACAGTGGCCCGTCAGCATCGACGGTAAGAAGATTGAATCGGAGACATACAAGATTTTGGGCGTTCTTCCTAAATGAGTCAGCGAGAGCGCTTTCTTCGCTCGAATCACCGAATTGCAGCGGTTCATGGATGACCGTTCGCAGATGCCTCTTGCGAAGAAGCGCATTGAAGAACTGTTTCAGAAGCACGAAGAGGCTTCAAGATGACGAAGAGCATACGATTCCTTCAACTTCTGGTCTTGTTGTCATCGCAGCAAATGGCACAAGTTCCTTCCGTGCCGGTCTCGAATAGCAGTGCTGCGCCGTCTGCAACCAACGTAATGCAGGAACATCGGCCCGTTCAGTCTTTGTCCTATTCCGGCATATTGGTAAGGTTGGGAGACCCTGAACAACCAACGGTTCAGCTATTGGGCAGCCGCTATGCAGTCGCAGCCGTGGACTCGAACAAGTACAAACTGAAACCGGACGTGACTGCTTATTTGATTTCCAAGAAGAACCCCGATGAACTTGTCGGTGTAATCACCTTTCACAGTGGCAAACTGGCTAAAGCTTATCGTGATTGGACCCCGGCTGATCCTTCCGCTTACTCTCTGGTTCTTGCCATAAAAGGTGCAGTTGAAGCAATAAAGAACGACGGCTCATGTACACTTGACACCAGCAGCATACAAGAACCTAACTACACAAACCAAGGCAGTTCATTAATTTGTGGAAGCAAATATATCGAGATTTCGGGTGTCGAATCATCAAGACTGAGCAACAAAATTCTCGTAAGCATTTATGAATGGTTGACCGACTTTTCACAAGATTGATTCCGGTCAGGTCGGGTTCGGTTAGCACATGAACGAGATCGTCAATCAAGTGGTACAACTTTGGCGGTGGCTTCAACAAGCCGGAAACTCGACTATCGTTCTGGTTGTCATCACTGCATGGTATACTTTCCTCACCTTTCGCATCATGCGCCTGAATGCCGTGCAGGTAAGGGAGCAACTTCGCCCCAACCTTGCTCTTGGCTTGCGGCGTTCGCCCGAAGATCCAAAGGAAGGACGCTTCACTATCGAGAATGTAGGTGAGCGTAGCGTGAAAGTCTTAGATGCTCTGGTGACCTGCTATGTTGAAGGAATCCGCTTCTCCAGGTGCCGCCCAAATGATGTGCAGGGAGCCGTGTTACCGCCAAAAGGGAAAGTAGATGGCGTATTTCCAATATCGCCACGTACGGACGAGTGGGTGATCTGCACTCTGAGGGTTGCCGGTTCCGATGTGGGCGATCAAGTTTTCATGACGTACGAATACTGGTCGAATGTGCATAAGATGCTGGTTTCCGCACACAGACCGATTCGTGTTGTCTTGCGTATGTGGTTGGCCCCCATTCGTGTCCCGTATCTGAAGATCGAAGTCTTCGTTCGGCACATCAGGCGGCGTGCCCACTTGCGGGACCTGCGTTCTCGGCATCGGGTTTCTTAGCTGCAACGGTCTCATTCCCTCTTAACAGTCCTATCCGGCCCGAACTACGGGCGGGTGGGGTTAGTATAACCCTTGCCGATGGGAACCCATTTCCGATTTTCACTGTGCTGAAGCATGGCCGTCCACCCTCCTGGTGGCCGGTGGCACGCATTGACAAGGTGTATAGAAAAGGTGTACAATAATCCTATGCGTTGCGCCCTTTATGCGAGAGTAAGCAGCGGCGATCAGAATTGCGAGATGCAGTTGCGAGAGCTTCGTGATTACGTGTTTCGGCAGGGCTGGAAGATCACCGAACAATACGTGGACTCCGGGTTTTCAGGACGGAAGAAAAACCGGCCAGCTTTGGACCGCATGATGGCAGACGCCGCAAAACGCAAATTCCAGTGCGTTCTCTGCTACAAGTTGGACCGCCTTGGCAGGAGCGTTTTGCACCTGAGTCAAACGCTGGCGACATTGGATTCCCACGGCATCCGGTTCATCGCAACGTCGCAAGGATTGGACACCGATGCAGCGAATCCTACCAGCACGTTATTGTTGAATATCTTGGCCTCAGTCGCCGCCTTTGAAGTTGAGTTAATCAAAGAGCGCACGATCTCAGGCATCAAGGCGGCACGTGCAAAAGGCAAGCGCCTTGGACGCCCCATGAAAATTTTTCATCGGGATCAGGTCATGAAGCTCCGTGACGAAGACTTGATGAGTTGGCGTCAAATTGGGGAATGGCTGAATGTTCCGGCCATGACAGCGTACAACGCTTACCAGACGTTGCGTACAAGAAATGTGGTGGAAACCGGCTCTGCAACCACCGGCAATCGTGGGAGTTCCGCCGTCGCCGTTTAGCCGGTTTCGACCATAAAACAAACGAAGGTATTTGGGACGATCTTTGGAAGAGTAAGAACCCCGGCGATCATTTCGGTGAAAGATAGCGGTCTTTGCAGAGCACCCACCGGCACCGCTGTCCATACACTCCGCACCTTGCTTTCAGCGATACCATCCTCAACGCCGCCGATATACGTTTCGCCAGTCCAACCCGGCTATACAGCCACCCAAGCCACGTATCCCGGCGTGCGGTGTGGCTGGCGCTACACGCATACCGCATAGATCGGCCCCCAAACAACGCTTGAAGCCCGCCCAGGCATCTCAGATGCCCCGGCCCCTGGCGAACGCCCTGACACTCGCCCGGACGCCAGGAAATGCCATTCTGTAGGCCATGCTCCAGCGTGGTTGCTGTCAGCAATGCCGGTTTCTGAAATTTCCCAAAATCTAAATATGTCTAGCACCGCATCCCGAAACCCATGAAGATATGGAAAAGTTTTTGTGGTTCGGTTCTGGACCAAAGAAGCCAACGATCCTGAGAAAGTGGTTCCTTCCAGCAACCAAACTTTTCTTGATTGGCTTCGTGATTCCTGGATCGAGTTGCGCTGCAACCTTGCAGGATAAAAAGGGAAGCAGGACTTCAGCAACCAATAATTTTTGGTTGTGGTTATCTTAATGGGCTGGCGGAAAAGACATCCTCATTATACCGGCGTTTTTGAATCTGTCAAGTTCTGGGACCAGGAGCGGATTTTGGCAACCAGATGGTCTTCCACAACCACGGTCACTTCGGCTTTGTGCGCTTCTGCATCTTGCCGGGAACACGTCTCACACGGCGTCGGGCAAGGTTCCCACGGTGCCAATGCGCTTCTATCGCCTGAGTGACTATCTTGCTTCATGAATACCATCACTGCGGTCCTATCGTACCGCCTTTCATAATCTAATACTAACACGTGCCATCTGGCATCGCCCTTCTCCGTTGCCGGTGTTGTTACATCTACTTCGGATATCGTTCACCACAGCGACGTGATAAATAGATACCGGAGCCACCGTTATGATGAAGACAACACTGACACACAGCCTGACCCTTCGCATCTCACCAGAACTTAACCTGATGATCCTGGATGCTGCCTATGAAGCCCGCCTGAGTAAAGCAGCGTGGATTCGGAAAGCCATCAACCACAGTCTTGGATTGAAACAGCGAAGAATGGATTCCGAACTGCGGTAGCCACGGAGAACCGAAATGACCATAAATCTGAACAATCTGAAAATGACAAACGAAGAAGAACAACTCTATGATTGGTGCCACGCCAACTTGGAAGAAGAGCAAGTTGCTGAAGTCGAACAAGAAGCGCTGGAAGTTTCGCTGCGTGAAATCAATGCCCCGGAAGCTGCTGAAAAATTGCTCGAACTGTTGGTGACCGTTATAGTCCGCAATGCCGAAGAAAGACGCCGGGGCAATGAGGAAGCGGAATGAACCTCCAATTTCTCGCAGACCTTTGCGCCGAACTTGTCCAGCCTGATTGCGAGAGAAGCGCAATATTGGCGGCGCTCACCGATGACGAACTGCGAGACGCCTACATCAATGTCGCACGGCAATTCGGCCTGGAGCTTGTTTGCGGCGTTTACGAGCATTCGCACTGGATGTCTGACTTACTGGTCATTGTCAGCAATCAAGGCCGATTCATGCGGCTCAAACTGCTTTTTACGCTATTTTAGTCGAACTGGACAGGCGTGGCCTTGATTGGCCCGATGTTGCGTAGAGTTCATTCTGAACGGTGCCCAACTGTGTCTCGCCAAAGAGCACTCTACTTGTTGTGCTCGAAAAACTCAGCCAGTTCCGGCACCGTCTCTGGATTGTATTCGATTGTGTCCAGGTGGTATTTCTCCAGTGACCGCATCGCATTCGTCAAATCGTTCTCACTCACGATATTATACCTATCGAAAACGGATCTGGTTTTGTGGCCGCTGATCTGCATGGCGACTCGTTCAGGCACACCCGCACGAATCAGGTTGCGAACGCCAGAGCGCCTAAGATCATGTACCAATAGTTTCGACTTACCCACCGCTTTCAGCCAGCCGGTGCGGATGGAGCGAAGATGCTTGCCCTTGAAGGTGAAAACATATTCGGAGGCGTGAGGAAGCCGCTTGAAGTAGAACATCATCATCTTCGAGCACGGAATGACTCTGGCATCATCATTCTTGGTTGTTCCCGGATCGAGACGGACCACGCCGTTGATCCAATCGAGTTGATTCCATCGAAGGTTCAGAACTTCTTGGATTCTCGCACCGGATTCGTAAGCAAATAGGACTGGCGCACGCTGGTGTTCCGGCAACCTGTTGAAGATCACCCAAAACTTCTCCTTCTCCACAAAGCCGGATCGTGGTGGAGCTTCCTTCAACATCGTGATTGTGGGATGCGGAATCTCAGCGAGATTGAAGGCCCGCTTCAGGAGCGCAAGGCAGCGGTTGATGCTGGCGTTGGAAAGACTTTTCTCGCCTTGCGACTTTGTGTTTATGAAGTCTTGAACGTCCTGTTTGGTGACCGTTTCGGCCAGCATCTCGCCAAACCACGGACGAAGGTGGCCGTCGATTTTATCTTCTGCGAACTTAAGATTGAAGCCGTTCAGCCGGTAGTCTGCCAAGACACCATCCAGGAGCTTGCCTACAGTGGCCTTTCCTGGCCGTTTGAGGCCCGCCACGGCTTCGGCAAGCCGCAACTTGGCTTCTTCCTTGTCGCTGGTGAAGGTGGATTCCCGGACCTGCTTTCCGCCCTTCGTGTACGACACCCACCAGATTGACGAATCGGGCCGTCGATACAGTCCCATGTGATATATCGTATCACGTTTGGTGGAAACAAGTCTCTAAACAACTGAAAACAGGAATAGAGGCAAAGATTTTAAGGCCGCTGCGTCTACCGATTTCGCCATTCCGCCACGCCGGGTAGCCGGGCCAGTTTGCTTGTGGGCAAACTGGCCACTACTCCACGCCGCTATTCTAGCAGGGCGCTCACCAGGGGCGTCTGCGCGTGCGACAATTGCCAACGGAACCATGCCGATCTCCTACCTCCACCCGCGCGACGAAATCCTGGCGCTCATGCAGCGGATCTATGGCTACCGCATGACCACCACTTCCGGGGGTAACCTGTCGATACGGGAAGCGAATGGCGACCTGTGGATCACCCCGGCGCGGATCGACAAGGGCACGCTGCGGCGGGAAGACATCGTCTGCGTGCACCCGGATGGCTCGATGGAGGGCAGCCGGCAGCCTTCATCGGAGCTTCCTCTGCACCTGGCGATTTATCGCAGCCGGCCGGACTTCGGCGGCATCGTGCACGCCCATCCGGTGGCGCTGGTGGCCTTCAGCATCGCCCACGAAGTCCCCGATACGCGCCTGTTCCACCAGGCGTTTCATGTGTGCGGAAAGGCGGCGTTAGCCGGTTACGAACTGCCGGGCAGCGAGGCGCTGGGGCGCACGGTGGGGAAGGTCTTCGCCCGCGGACACGATTCGGTGATTCTGGAAAACCATGGCGTGGTAACCGGCGGCGCCTCCGTCGCCGAGGCGTTCCGGCGCTTCGAGACGCTGGAGTTCACCGCCAAGACGATTATCAAAGCGCGCCTGGTGGGCGAGGTGCGGTACCTGACGGAAGCCGAGATTGCGCTCGCGGAGCAGCCGCGCGAGCCGCTTCCGGAATTCGAACCCAGCCCGCCATCGAGCGCGGAAAAGGAACTGCGCAACGTGGTGGCGGCATTCGTGCGCCGCGGCTACCGGCAGCGGCTGTTCATTAGCACCGAGGGCAGTTTTTCGGCGCGCCTGGCAGGCGATTCCTTTGTGATCACGCCCTATCGCCTGGACCGCGCCACGGCGCAGCCTCCCGAACTGGTGCTGGTGGAAAACGACCGCGCCGAAGCCGGTAAGACGCCCAGCCGCGCCGCGGCGGTTCACGCCGCCATCTATCGCCGCTGCCCCGAAGTGGGAGCCATCATCAACGCGTACCCGGTGAATGCCACCGCCTTCAGCGTGACCAGCTTGGCCCTGGATACACGCACCATCCCGGAAAGCTACGTGGTGGTGCGGCGCGTCACCCGCTCGCCCTTCGGCCTGCAGTTCGACCAACCGGAAGCCATCGCGGCACACGTTTCACCAGCCGCTCCCGCCATGCTGCTCGAAAACGACGGGGTTCTCGCCACCGGCGCAACCGTGCTGGAAGCCTTCGACCGGCTGGAGGTGATCGAATCCACTGCCGAGGCGCTCATCAACTGCCGGGCGGTGGGCAACTTGGCGCCCATGCCCGACGAGGCGATCCGCGAACTGGCCGTGGCGTTTCGCCTGCCGCTGTAATGCGAGAGCGGCCAAGGGCTTCCCTTAAGAGTGATGAAATCGCAAATCGCAGGCGGAACCGCCTGCGCCACCAAAGCAGGCGCACTGCTCTCGGTGGTGGGGCAGGCGCTTCCGCCTGCCCAGCTTGTATTACTTCTTTACCGGAGCTGCCGGTGCGGCGGGCTTGGGGGCAGCGGCCGGAGCGGCCGCGGCGGTTCCCGGATGCGCCTGGTCGTAAAGCTTGATGATTTCCGGAGTGATATTGATATCGGCCGCGCCGAAAATCACGCCGCCCTGCTGATTGCTCACATCCAGCACCACGGCATACCCGTTCTGGGTGGCGAACTGGTTGATGATCGGATTCATCTTCCCCCAGATATCCTGCATCAGCTTCTGTTGGTCCTGGTCGACTTCCGTGTTCAAATCGTCGGCGTCGTTCTTAAGCGAACGGTCGTTGGTGGAGATGTCGCGCTCCATCCGGGCCTTGGCCTCGTCGCTCATGGTGGCGGCGCCTTTGCGCAACTGGTCCTGCAGGGCTTGGATATCCTGCTGCCTTTTTTCCAGGGCGCTCTTTTTCGGATCGAACTTGGTCTTCAGCTCGGCGGCGGCCTTTTGCCCGTCCTTCGTCTGCAAAATGGCCGCGGTGATGTTGATAATCCCAACCTTGGTTGGGGTTGGCCCGGCGGTGGCAGCCGGCGTAGGGGCCGGCGCGGCGGCGGGCGCCGCCTGCCCGGCCGCGGTTATGGCCATGCCCAATACCAGGGCGCAACGGACAACGTAGTTCTTCTTCAAGTGTTACTCCTGAATCTCAAAATACTAACACGTCCCCCGTCAGAACGTCCTGCCCACGGTGAACCGGAACAGGGTGCGCCGGTCGAAATACGGATACTCCTGTCCGTATTGGGCGATGGCCGCATTGAAAGTCGCCGCATTGGGGAAGAACGAACGGTCCGCCGCTATCGGCGGTTGCACGTATTCGCGGACGGTGGATGGATTGTACGCAAAGTACACCCGGAAGGGCGCCTGCACCACAGGCAGCAGCACCTGGAGCTCCAGGCCCGTGGACCCCACCGGCCTGGTCGTACCCGCGGCAATCGGCACTTTGCCGGTGAACCCGGCCTGGGGAAACTCCTGGCTTAACTGGAGCACGCGCTCCGGCGACATGGTCAACTCGCTCGGCCGAAGGACGCCGTTAATGCCGGCATCGCCGAAAATCGCCAGGGTGATGGGGCCGAAGATGGGGATGCGGTATTCGAAATTGAAAACTCCGTGCGCATCGCCGCCGGGGGTGATGAGCTGGTAGGCGGGAATGGGCATGGAAACCGAAGCCGAAACCACCGAACCGCCGCTCACCTGTTGTTGGGTGCGGGCGCTGCCGTCGCTATTGTAAATGGGAATACTCGCCTGGGTGGGAATGAAGGCGATCGGCGTGATGGACCACCAGTCGAAACCGCGTACATCGTTTTCGCCGCCCATGAAAGAACGCGCAAACGGGGGAACTTCCTTGCCGCCGTAGCCGCTGATGATCGTCCCCATCACATGGAACGCCAGAATGTTCTTATGGTAGATCGGCGACGCGTGGTAATACTTGACGTCGAGCGCCGGCGCCAGCGTGTTCACGTTGCCGCCCAGCAAGCTGCTGGCGAACCCCGCCGAAAAGTAAATGCTCTTACCGGCGGTGGGGTTGATGGGATGATTGACCGTGTTATAAGTCAATCCCGGTGTGATCTTGGCGGTGCGGATGCCATTCAAGGCGTTGGGACCGTAGACACCGTCGAAATCGATGTACTGGAAATAATTGGTCGCCGCCGTGGTTTCCGTCTTCACGTTGGAAATGTCGTAGCCGAAGGTGATGCTGCTGCGCCAGAAACTGCGGTGCAACTGGTAGCTCAGCGAGGTGGTGAAGCCGCGGCTGTCCTGCACGTAGTTCAGCAGGTTCTGGCTGCCGAGCGAGTTATAAAGCCCAATCAGATTCTGGCCGGTGAGAAGCGAAACCTGCCGCGCCTGATTGAAGTCGTAACGCGAAAAGTAGACCGAGAAGCCGGTCTGAATGGGATGGTCGAACAGGTACGGCTCGCTGAAACCCAAATTGACGCTGCGCAGCAAGGTGCCAAGCTGGGAACTGATGGAAAGGGTTTCGCCCAGGCCCAGGAAATTGTTGGTGGAATAGTTCACGCCGACGAAGGTGCCGGCGATGCCCGACACGCCGCCGTTGAGCCCGATCGAGTTCTTGCCGCGTTCCTTGACCTTGAGGGTGATATCGACGGTATTCGAGGCCGGATTGCGCTTGATATCGGCCGCGTCTTCCTTCTTCAGAGCTTCAAAATAGCCAAGCTGATTCAGGCGCAGAATGCTCAGGTCCCACAGGTTGGTATTGAACATGTCGCCTTCATCCAGCAGCAATTCGCGGCGGATCACCTTGTCGCGGGTGGTGGTATTGCCCGAAAAGTCGATACGGCGGATGAAGAACTGCTTGCCCTCGTCGGCGGTGATGCTCAGATCGATCTGATCGGTATTGGGAATCGGCTCGACATCCGGCTCGGGGACGAAATCGATATAGCCGAAGCCGCCGTAGAGCTTGCGCATGTTCTCGATGCCCTTGCGCAGCTTATCGGTGTTGAACACGTCCTTTTCCCGCATGCCGAACAGCGCCATCAGCACGGAGGGCTCGCGAAACAGCTTCACACCCACGAAATTCATGCTGTGCAGGTGGTACACCCGGCCTTCTTCCACCGGCAGCTTGATGTCGGCATAAATGCCGGGCTGTTCCATCTTGATAATGGGCAATCGCCAGCCGCGGCCGCCGTGCGGCACGATATTGACGGTGGGGTCGAGCACGCGGGCTTCATAATATCCCTTGTCCTGATACGCCTGCCGGATCTTTTCCTCGTCGTATTCGAGCTTGGTCTGATCGTAGGTTTTGGCGAACATGCTCTCGAACAGGATCGAGTGCGGAATTCCGTACGGCTTCAGTTCCTTCATGCCGGCGATCACCCACTTGGACTTCATGGTTCGATTGCCGGTGACGGTGATGGCACCGACCTTGACCTTGGGGCCTTCCTTGACATTGAAGGTGACCTTCAACGACGAAGGCGGAATCTGTTCGATGACCGGGTCCACTTGCGCATACTGGCGGCCGCGCTCGCCCAGAAATTCCTTCAGGACGATCGCCGCGAGCTGCACCTTGCTCGGGTCGTACTGCGATTCCACCACCAGGCCGACCTTCCGCTCCTTGAAGCGATCCAGAATTTCCGAAACCGTGACGGTGTGGATGCCCTCGTAATTGATGGAGCGGATGACGCGCCGCTCGCTCAGCACGAAACGCAGGATCAGGCCGCCGGTCGGATCGGGCTCCGTTTCCACCCGGATATCCTCGAAGCGGCCCGAGTTCCACAGAGTCATGAAGTCGCGGCGGATGGCGTCTTCGGTGTAGATATCGCCGACCTTGCTCATGATCATGGCCTTGAGCGTATCGGTGGGAATGCGGCGGGCGCCGCGAAAATCGATCTCTTTAATCGCTTCGCCGGCGGCGGTCGGTGGCGCGGCGGGCGCCGGCTTGGGCGTTTCGAGCTGGGTGGGCGGCTGGGGTTGAGCGGGCTGTGCAGGCTGAGCCGGCTGCGCCGGTTGGGCGGGCTGCTGCTCCCGCGGCACGTTTTCGAACGGGTTGGCCGGCTGTTGCGGCTTGGGCGGCGTCTGCTGCGCGGGCTGAGACTGGGCAGGCTGCGGTTGGGAGGGTTGGCCTTGGGTCGGCGGGGTTTGCGCGCCGGCCGCGAACGGGTACGCTCCCGTCGCGCACATCGCCAACACGGCCAGGCGGAACGGCCCCAATCGCATCATGCGAACACACCTTTCCGGCTGTCGGCCAGGAGCCGAGGCTGCCGGACGGGCGGGATGGAACCTGTCGTTGTTCGCACCGAATTGCGCCATAGGCGCACAGGTTGCTCTGCCGAAGTCCTTCGGCTGGCGCAAGGAACTGGTTTCACGGGAGACGGTTTCAATCGATACAGCCGGATTCTGTGATGATAAGCCATTATTCTACCGAATCTTGAAGGCAACGGACAACGAGCAGGCCCGGCCACAGGTGTGACGTGCCGGCACACCGCCGCCGGCTCTTGGAAAGCAAGTCCCCCCGCGAATCGATTGGCTGCCGCGCCGGGAGGCCGCGCCGGGGCGTCCCTTCGCCTGCGGTGTGCATTTTCGCAGCCAGCTTGGCCGAAACCGTTTGCCTGAGGGGTCGCATTCCCGGGAAGTTGTTGACTCTATGCGGACACCGCATCGCGGAGGAAGCCGACAATGGAATCGAGCGAGGCTCCCGGCTGAAACACCGCAGCCACACCCTGTTGCCGCAGCGCCTCAGCATCCCGGTCCGGTACAATGCCTCCCACCACCACTTTGACGTCTTTCATCCCGTTCCGCTCCAGCAATTCCAGCACGCGCGGCACAACCGCATTGTGTGCGCCCGATAGAATCGAAAGTCCGATCACCTGAACGTCTTCCTGCAAAGCCGCATCCACGATCATCTCCGGCGTCTGGCGCAGGCCGGTATAGACGACCTCCATGCCGGCATCGCGCAAGGCGCGCGCGATCACCTTGGCACCGCGGTCGTGACCGTCCAGGCCGGGCTTGGCCACCAGAACTCGAATCGGCATGAAGACAGCTTTCAGCGATCAGCTTTCAGCGGTCAGCTTTGGAACGCCGCCGCCGGAACGGATCGCCGGTTTCACAATAGCGTCCTTGCGTGGGGGAAGGCAAGCGGGGAGCGATTACCCGTCGGCGATCTTCCTGCGGCTGAACCTGCCGCAGTCCACGGCCTGAAATGAACCGGGCAGGGCGCTATCAATCGCTGCGAGAATCCGCGGCACGTGGTTCTTGACGATGGGCCAGTTGTTGGCTGAAAGGGCTAAAATCGCCAGGCGGCGCCCTGTAAGGTTTTGCTCGTCGACAAGACTTTGGTCGCCCGTAAGAAACACCTCGATGCCGTTCTCTTCCGCCGTGCGCAGCAGTTCACCGTTTTTCAGCTCGCCCCATCCCATATAGGAAGCGGTGACGATTTCGTGTTTGCCGAGCGTGCCGAGGCTGGTTCTTAGCTTATGCGGCAGGTTGTGATCGACCAGAACCCTCACGGTACGTTCTGTCCACGTTGCGAGTGGGCAAAAGAGATGAGGCGCTGAATGGCGATGATTGAGAGGTCGGGATAGTTTTCGTGAATTTCTTCCAGCGGAGAACCAAGCTCGGCATCCTGAACGATGGTGTCCGCAAGGATGCGGGTCCCGAGCACAATGGGGCGTCCGGAGACCTTGCCTGGTACCCGTTCCACCAGTTCGCAGCCGGTCCAATCGACATAGCTATCCAAGCTCGCCTTGTCTCCCGTGTCGAGACTTCCCACGTTGGCCTCCTCGCTTCATCGTAGCCCTTTGGCGCAAAATAGGGAAGCTATGCCGAAGGGGAAGCTCATCCTGGTTTAGCCCTGGCTGTCCCAGCGGCGCCCCCTCGTCGCCCCGCTACCCTTCACAAATGCGCGGTTTCCGTATAGGTCCCGAAAACTCCCCGCAGGGCATCGCAGATCTCGCCCAGGGTGGCGTAGGCTTTGACGGCTTCGAGCAGGTGGGGCATGGTGTTCTCGGCCCCCTCGGCGGCCCGCCGCAATGCATCCAGAGCGGCGGCGACACGCTGGTTTGAACGGCGGGCGCGCAGCGAAGCCAGCTTCTGGCATTGGTGCGCGGCGGCGCTGTCGTCGACCCTCAGCAATTCGATGGGCTGGTCCTCGCTTTGGAAGCGATTCACGCCCACTACCACGCGCGCGCCGGTTTCCACTTCCCGCTGGTACCGGTAGCTGGCCGAGGCGATTTCGCTCTGCGGGTATCCGGCTTCCACGGCCGCGATCATGCCGCCCATCCGGTCGATCGTCTGAATATAAACGCCAGCGGCGCGTTCGGTTTCGAGCGTCAGCGTTTCCACCAGGTAGCTGCCGCCCAGCGGGTCGGGCGTATTGGCGATCCCGCTTTCATGGGCCAGGATTTGTTGCGTGCGCAGCGCGATGGTGACCGCCTGTTCGCTGGGCAGGGCGTAGGCTTCGTCGAGCGAATTGGTGTGCAGCGATTGCGCGCCGCCCATCACCGCGGCCATCGCCTCCACCGCCGTGCGCACTACATTGTTATACGGCTGCTGCCAGGTGAGCGAGCAGCCCGCCGTCTGGGCGTGGAAGCGCAATTTCAGGCTTCGCTCCTGGCGCGCCCCATAGCGATCCCGCATGGCGTGAGCCCACATGCGGCGGGCGGCGCGGTACTTGGCGATCTCTTCGAAGAAATCGCTGTGGGCGTTAAAGAAGAAGCTGAGCCGTGGCGCGAATTCGTCGATGGCGAGGCCCCGTTGGAGCGCCCATTCCACGTACTCAAAGCCATCGCGCAGGGTAAAGGCCAGCTCCTGCACCGCGGTGGAACCGGCTTCGCGAATGTGATAGCCGCTGATCGAAATCGGGTTGAAGCGCGGCGTGTGGCGGGCGGCGAACTCGATCGTATCCGTCACCAGCCGCATGGAAGGCCGCGGCGGGAAAATGTATTCCTTCTGCGCGATGTACTCTTTCAGGATGTCGTTCTGAAGCGTGCCCGAAATCCGGTCCCAGCCCGCCCCCTGCCGCTCGGCCACGGCCAGGTACATGGCCCACAGCACGGCCGCCGGCGAGTTGACGGTCATCGAAACCGTGACATCCGCCAAGGGAATGCCGGCAAACAGAATCTCCATGTCCTCCAGCGAACAGATGGAAGCGCCGCACTTGCCGGTCTCGCCGGCGGCCAGCGCGTGATCGGCGTCGTACCCCATCAGGGTGGGCAGATCGAAAGCTACCGAGAGACCGGTTTGCCCCTGCTGGAGCAGGTAGTGATAGCGGCGGTTGGTTTCCTCCGGCGTGCCGAACCCGGAAAACTGGCGCATGGTCCAAAGCTTGCCCCGGTACATGTCGGCGTGAATGCCGCGCGTGTACGGAAACTCGCCGGGAGAGTCGGCGGGATAGTCGCCGGGGCCGTAGAGCGGCTTGATCGGCACGCCGCTGATGGTCGTAAACTGGCGTTCGGCGGTCTTCATTTGTCCGGCTGTGACAGCGCAGCCCCGTGTTCCCTGTTGTTATCTTAGAACGAGATATAGCCCTTCATGTTGAAACCAACCATATTTCGCGAATACGACATCCGCGGCGTCGCAGACCTGGAACTGACCGACGACGGCATCGAGCAATTAGGCCGCGCCGTGGGCACCTATCTCCAGCGCCAAAGCGGCCCGCGCGTCGCTGTGGGCCGCGACACCCGCCTCAGTTCCACTCGTTTGCGCGACGCTCTCGCCGCCGGTCTGAAAGCCAGCGGCTGCAATGTGACGGACATCGGCGTGGTGCCCACCCCGGCGCTCTATTACGCGGTGGTTCATCTTCCGGCCGATGGCGGCGTGATGATCACCGGCAGCCACAATCCGCCCGAGTTCAACGGCTTCAAAACCGTTTGCGGCGCTTCCACCATCCACGGACCGGCCATTCAGGAATTGCGCCGCACGATCGAAACCGGCGATCTCGTCAGCGGCCCGGGTTCTGAAATCGCCGCCGACGTGGTCACACCTTACGTCGCCGAGGTGGCCGCGCAGTTCCAGTTCCCGCGCAAAATCCGGGTGGTGTTCGACGCCGGCAACGGTACCGGCGGCCCGGCCATGCACCGCATCCTGGAACGGTTGAACGTCGAACCTATCGAAATGTTCTTCGAGATGGACGGCCGTTTCCCCAACCATCATCCCGACCCCACCGTCACCGCCAACCTGGAGGCTCTGACCGCCAAGGTGCGCGAAACCGGCGCGGACCTGGGTATCGCCTTCGATGGCGATGCCGACCGCATCGGCGCCGTCGACGAGCGCGGAACCATCCTCTACGGCGACCAGCTCATGGTTCTCTACGGCCGCGAAATCCTGACCCGCAAGCCCGGCGCCATCTTCATCGGTGAGGTGAAGTGTTCGCAATTGATGTACGACGACCTGGCCGCGCGCGGTGGCAAACCCATCATGTGGAAGACCGGCCACTCCTTGATTAAAGCCAAAATGAAGGAAACCCACGCCGAACTGGCCGGCGAGATGAGCGGCCACATGTTCTTCGCCGACCGCTACTACGGCTACGACGACGCCCTCTACGCGGCCTGCCGCCTGATGGAAATCGTGGCCCGAAGCGATCGCCCGCTATCGACGCTCCTGGCCGATCTGCCCAAAACCGTCACCACCCCCGAGATCCGCTTCGGTTGTCCCGACGAGATCAAATTCGACGTGGCCGCTCGCGTCGCCGCCGAGCTTCGCGCGCGCCATAAAACGGTCGACGTGGACGGTGTGCGCGTCATCTTCGCCCATGGCTGGGGCCTGGTGCGCGCCTCCAACACCCAGCCGGTTCTGGTGATGCGCTTCGAAGCCACGTCGCCCGAACTCCTGGCCGAGTACCGCGGTGAAGTGGAAGAGGTCGTCGCGCAAGCCCGCGCCGCCGGGTAGCGCCAGTGTACCGAATCCATAGTGTGGGGATCTGGGGATTTCGCAGCTTAAGGTGGGCAACCGCTCCCTAACGGTCGCGGCTCGGTTACGGACATCACGTGTTTGCAATCACTTACCGAGCTGCGACCGCAAGGGAGCGGTTGCCGGGAACGGACTTCCCAAAGACGGTTCAGCACCCGCGAATCCCTAGCGCTTGATCCCCGGCAGCCCGGGTGCGCTCTGCGCCGGCGCACCCGGCAGTTTGAGTTTCAGGTCGCAGCCGCAATCGTCGCCCGCGTCTTTGGCGGTTTTCTGGTATTCGATTTCGTAATCGATGATGTTCTTCAAACTGGCCCAGTCCATGGCTTGCGCCAGGCGCCGGCCATTGATGAACAGGGTGGGAGTCGAGTTGATGCCCAGGTCGCGTCCCTGCGCCTCGATGGCGTCCACCTCGGCCGCGGTCGTCTTGGTATCGATGCACTGCCCCAGCTTCAGCGCGTCCAGGTCCTTCTGGCCTTTGGCCCAGGCCAGAACTTGCTCCCGGACGTTGTCCGGCGTGATTTTGTCCTGCTGGCCGAAGACCCAATCGTGATACGCCCAAAATGCGTCGGTGCTTTGGCCGAAGACGCAGCGCCCGGCCAGGGCCGCGGTCTTGGCCCACGGATGCAAACTCTCCAGCGGAAACTCCTTGAAATAGAGCTTCACCTGGGTGGGGTAGGTCGCCAGCAGATTGTCGCGAATCGCCTTGGCTTCCTCCTTGCAATAAGGGCATTCGAAATCGCTGAACTCCACCAGCACCACCGGCGCTCCGGAAGTGCCCCAGCCCGGCGCACCCATGGTCTTGATCTTGTCGAGCTCCGCCTTGAAGGGGTTGGCGGCGACATCGTAAACCGTTCCCTGCACGATCTTCTTGCCGTCTTTGCTGATATAAAACGTGAAGTCCTGCGATTGGTTTCCCAGCGAGGCGTGTACCGTCTCTTCCACGAAACCGGGCAGCGCCGAGACTTTCGCGTCGGAGACGGTCACCTGGATGCGCTTGTCCAGCACGTACAGATGGCGGACATACGCCTCCAGGGTGGCCTTATCCAGAGCCGTTTTCTTCGAATCCTCGGCGCCGGAGGCCACTGCCACCAGTGCCACACAGGCGGTGAAAAGGAACAATCGGGACATGCTTCTCTATTGTAATGGAGTTGAGTAATGGAGTTGATCGGCGCCGCTCGACCCTATAATAGGTTGAATGTTTAACCCGCAAGGCCGGCTGCCGTGAAGAGGGGAACCAGTCTCTTGTGGGCGGTTGTGCCTCTGCTTTATTTCGCGTATTTCTTTCGCCTCACGGCCGCGGGCGTGATTCTCCCCGATGAACCGCGATACGCTTCGGTGGCCCGCGCCATGGCCCATTCCGGCGACGTCGTCACCCCTCGGCTATGGGGCGAGCCCTGGTTTGAAAAGCCGCCCCTCACCTACTGGATGGCCGCCATGGCGTTCCGTTTTGGCGCTGGGCCGGATCTGGCACCGCGTCTGCCCGTCGCGCTTCTGGCCGTCGCTTTTCTGCCGTTCTTTTACTGGATTCTGCGGCGCGAGTTCGGATGGCGCGCGGCGGCATTTGCCACCCTGATTCTGGCCACTTCCGGAGAGTGGCTGCTGTACAGCGCGGTGGGAGTCACCGACTTACCCCTGTCGGCCACATTCTCGGCTGGCATGCTGCTGGCGATTCCATGGATTAGCCGGGGCGATCAGAAATGGCTGCCCTGGGCCGGCGCCATGTTCGGCCTGGCGATCCTGGCCAAGGGACTGGTTCCGGTGGTTCTGGCGTTGCCGCTCCTGTTGGGTGTACCCCACCGCTTTCCCCGCGCCGTGGGGCGTCTCGTATTCCCGTGTCTGCTGGTGGCAGCTCCCTGGTATGTCGCCTGTTATCTTCAAAATGGCGTAGGCTTTCTTAAGGAGTTTTTTTGGAAGCACCACGTGGAACGCGCTTTCTCCGGCGCGCTCCTGCATCGCCAGCCTATTTGGTATTACGCCCCGGTGCTGCTGGTTGCCCTCATCCCTTGGACTCCGCTGGCCGCCCTGGCGGCCACCCGCTTGGGAATACCCGACCGCCGCCGCCGATTCCTGTCTGCCTGGGCGATTTGGGGGTTGCTGTTTTTCTCCCTGCCGGTGAACAAACTGCCCGGCTACCTCCTGCCCCTGTTGCCACCCGTTGCCGCCTTGGCCGGCGTGGCGCTGGCTGAATCCGAGGTGGATCCCGGCACCGGCCGCGCGCGGTTCTGGCTGCCCGCCTGCGCCCTGCTCCTGATCGCCTTTCCCGTGGCCGGCCCCATGCTTCCCCAAGCCATTGCCTGGGGAAGTTCCAAGGCCGCGGTCCCGTCTTTTCGTTGGACCTGGTTGCTGCCCGTCGCCGCCGCCGGCCTGGTCTGGCTTCTGGAAGCGCGCCGCATGCGCCTGGCCGCCGTGTTCCTGGTTGCCGCCGGCGCCACCACCGGCGTAGTTTACTGGAAGATCGCCTTTCTTCCCCAGGTGGATCGCGCCGCTTCCGCACGCCCGATCTGGAAACGGATTGCCCCCGTGGCCGACCAGGTTTGTGTCGACAACATCCATCGCAACTGGCGTTACGGCTTGAATTACTATACCGGCACGCCGCTGCCGGAGTGCTCCGTCGAGTCCCGGCCGCTCCACATTCAACAGATTCCGGGCCAGCCTCCGCAACTCACGACGGTTGACCCGCTTGTGTACCACATAGTACCCTCACAGTTCCAGGTAACGCTATGATACTTGCCCCGACGCCGTTATTCGCGATGTTGCTGATGGTTCTCGGTATTCTTTGCTGGGGGTCCTGGGCAGCCACGTTCAAGTTCAGCGGTAAGTGGCGATTCGAGCTGTATTATTTCGATTTCGCTATCGGCCTGGCAGCGGCCGCCGTGCTGATCGCATTCACGTTCGGCAACCTGGGCTTCGACGGCTTTTCCGTGGTGGACGACTTGTTGCACGCCGGCAAGCGCCAGTGGTTTTACGGCTTTCTGGCGGGTGTGCTGCTCAATTTCGGCAATATGTTGCTGCTGGCGGCGGTTTCCGTAGCCGGCCTGTCCGTCGCGTTCCCGCTGGGCGTGGGAGCCGCGTTGATCGCCGGCACGCTGCTGCAGTTCGTGATTCATCCCGCCGGCAATTCGACTCTGCTGTTCGTGGGATTCGGGTTCGGACTGGTGGCTCTGGGTTTTGCCGCTTCCGCTTACCGCCAGTCGATCACGCATCGCCACGAAGATCTGGCGCGCCGCGGCCAAGCCAGGAGCACGCGCCGTCCCAGCGCCGTCAAGGGCATTGTGCTGCCGCTGGTGGCGGGCTTGCTGATGGGCGCCGGCATTCCCATCGTGCAGACTTGCTCGGAGGGCGAATTGGGCTTGGGCCCATATGCCATCGCCATGCTGCTCTCCTTCGGCTTTCTGGCCTCCACCGTCGTGTTCAACCTGTTTCTCATGAACCTGCCCGTCGAGGGTGAGCCGGTGGACGTCTTCGATTACTTTTCCGGCAGTTTGCGGCAGCATCTTCTCGGCCTCGCCGGCGGCACCCTATGGACCGTGGGAACGGTCGCCATTCTGGTGGCGATCGCCTCGGTTCCCGACCGGACCCGCGCCACCTCGCTCGAGGGCTTCCCGCTGGCACAGGCCTCCCTGGTAGTGGCCGGCATCTGGGGCCTGGCCAAGTGGAAAGAGTTCCGGGATGCGAAACCCGCCACCCAAGCGCTGTTGATCCTGTCGCTGGTCCTGTCTTCCTGCGCCATCGCTCTGATCGTGATGGGCACCGCCAATCAGAAGCTTTTCTAGCGCAGCACGCGCCGGAACAATTTCCGTGGCGCGGGCCTCTGGCCGGCCGAGGGCCCGCAGCGTCGGCTTTCGAGCAGACGCGGTCCGGACCCCTCGGCGCCACAAAGCGTCGCCATTGGCAACGAAGTTCATGGCTCCGGCGGCGGTATTGGCGGCGAAATCGGGCCTCGCGGAAGCCGAAGTCGCCGAATCGATCGGCCGGTCCGGTTCCTGCCCCGGCATGACCCGCCGAGGCCCTGCCGAAACGGTCGAAACCAGACAAACGACGGCGGCGAGAAGCGCCACACGAAGTATGCATTGCTGCAAGAGCAGCATGACGTTGCAATTTGCACCCGGCCCGCTTCAACGCCGTTAGCCGCATGTCGGCGTTTTGGTCTTCGGTCGATACTCGTGCGTAGCCGTATTTCATCGAGGTGCTGAGAGGCTTCTGTCCACAGGGCCGATGGTATTCATCGGACAAATGTCGTATTCACTGTATCTGTGGCATTGGCCTATATTCTCCTTCGTGGATTACAAGCTGTATCTTGCCTCTCTATTGGTTCGCATCAGCTTAAAAGTCGCACTAAGTGCGGCGGCGGCGGGTTTGTGCTTCTTCCTTGCTGAGCAATTCGCCGTTCTCCAATTCTTCCCACCCACGGGCGCGGGCCTCCGTGACCGTGTGATGGTCGATCAGATGGCGGGCAAGAGTGCGCGGGGTGCCGTTGTCGAATAGAACAAGCATTAGGGGCGGGGAGTTGGAGCCTCGGCGCTGTGCGCAGCGAAAGCCAGAACAGCGCGGACCTGTTCCCGCGTCACGCCGAACTCTTCCACAAGCTCGTCAACATTCATGTCCTGAAGGTTCTCGAACACCGTGGAGATCGGCGTCCGGGTGCCCTTGAACACCCATGCGCCGCTGCGCTTGCCGGGGATGCTCTCCACGGCAGGGCATTGGGACCAATCAAGAGTTGCCGTCATATTCGTACCCTCCTTTTCATCGTAAGCCTTTTACCACGTTTCGACGGCGGCGTCACGCGGCCTCGTCGCTCGGCTCGGCCAGCATCAGGCACCAAACATGCGCCATTTCATGCGCGAGGGTCGAAAGGATTTCCTCGTCGCTGCACCCGGTAAAGCTGTCCGGGTTCATCGCCAGTTCATCGAGCATCAGCGGAGGTTGCTGTCAAGCTCATTTTCGCCTGCACCTGGTCGCCGACGGCTGAATGCCGACCGCTTCCCCCCGTTCTAAAATAGAACCTGACTCCCATGCCTGCTTCCGACTCCCGCCGCTTCAGCCGCTTTGCCTGGGCGGTACTCGCCTACACCCTGGCTGTGATCGTTTGGGGCGCCCTGGTGCGCGCCACCGGGTCGGGCGCCGGCTGCGGCAACCACTGGCCGCTCTGCACCCCGCCCACAACCACGGTTGCCACGGCAATCGAATTCACTCACCGCGCCATGACCGGGCTCGACGGCATCGCCGTGCTGGCCCTGGCCGTGCTCGCCTTTCGCGTTTTCCCTGCCGGCCACGCCGCCCGCCTGGGCGCTACTCTGTCCGCCATTTTCCTGGTGACGGAAAGCCTGCTCGGCGCGGCCCTGGTCAAACTCGAACACGTGGCCCAAAACGCCAGCGTCGGGCGCCTCTATTCGCTTTCCTGCCACCTGGTCAATACCCTGACCTTGGTAGCCTGCCTGGCCCTGACCGCGTGGTGGGCCGGCGGACGCGGGCGCCCGCGCCTCTCCGGAAAGGCGTTTTGGAGCGCGGTGAGCGTGCTCGCCGCCGTCATCCTGCTGGGGATCAGCGGAGCCATCGCCGCGCTGGGCGACACCTTGTTTCCGGCCCGTTCCCTGGCCGAGGCCCTGGCTCGCGATTTCGATCCCGCCGCCAGCGTCTTCCTGCGCTTGCGCGTCTGGCACCCGCTGGTCGCCGTTCTCGCCTCCGCCGCGGTGGTCTGGTATGCACGCTCCGGCGCGGGCACCGATGCGGCCGGGCCGCGCCCGGCGAACCTGGTGATGGCGTTAGCCGCCGCCCAAATCGCTCTCGGTGTCCTGAACCTGTTGCTGCTGGCGCCCATCCCCATGCAGTTGCTCCACCTGTTGTTGGCCGACCTGCTCTGGATCGCCCTGGTCTTGCTCTGCGCAGCGCGCACCACCGCGCCGTCCTCTTAACGGCCGTGGGGCAGGACCGGTCGGCCTCTGCCAGAATGATCTCAGCTTAATAATGCCACGGAGCGATTTTGGGGTTCGGGTTTTATCAGGGTGCTTAACCGGTCTGGGGATTTCGCAGTTTAGGCGCGGCAACCGCTCCCTAACGGTCGCGGCTCGGTTACGGACACCGCGTGTTTGCAGTCACTTACCGAGCCGCGACCGTTAGGGAGCGGTTGTCGGGAACCAACTCCCCCAAATCGGTTAAGCACCCGTTTTATCAGGCGGCGGCGGTTTGGGGTTTATTGAGGCAACATTGTTTGAATTTCTTGCCGCTGTTGCAGGGGCAACGGTCGTTGCGGCCGGTTTTGGGGTCGGGGCGGCGATAGGGTTGTTGGGGAGTTTGTGCATTTTTGTGCACGAAATCGGGATTTTGGGTGACGGGTTCCGGAGTGGATTTTGGGAGGGTGGGGGTGGTGCGGCGCTCCTTGGCGGGAGAAGGCAAGGCGTGGTTGAGGATGAAGATGGCGGCGCGGAGACGGGCGGAGGTAGAGGATTTCGCGTCTTGGAGGATTTGTTCGAGAGCTTGGAAGGCCAGCTCAGCGCGGGCGACGGCGCCTTCGCGCAGCATGTCGGCGCGATCGTTTTGGGCGTCGCGGAAGGCCGCCTCAAAGGCCGGCGAGGTGTGGCGCCAATAGGCGATGGTGTTGCGGTGAACGCCGGCCTGGTCGGCGGCGGCATTGAGGTTGGCGCCGTTCAAGAGGGCATCGACAACCTGGAGCTGAGGAGCGGCGAGGGCGGAATCGGGCATGGGAGCTACCTTTCGGCCACTAAGATAGCTTGAGGGCGCGGGAGAATCGGGTGTCCGGAGGGGCGGATTTGGCGGAAGTGGTTTGGAATGAAGGGGAAGGGAATATTTAGAAAACCCGTGACTGAGTTTTGGCCGGGGATGGGCTTCTCTGGAACGCATGTCGTCAACTTCGCTACGCAACAGCCGTGCGGGTTGCTATTGTATCGGTGAATCATGGTGTCTAATCGATTTGTGGTTCGCCCATTAACCTTAGTTCTTCTTGCCGTTTTGATGCTGGCGGTCTGCGGCGGTGTCACCGCTTCAATCGTTCTGCGTAGAAGGGCTGAGGTCACGGTCCGCACCGTCTATGAACTATCACAAAGGCGGCAACCTCCGACAGTAGCTGATCTTCAGCAACGTTTTGGAGATCGTTTGAAGCGAAGACCGTGCCCTTTATTCGCCGAGTGCGGGTACGAGGTCAGCGTCTCCAACCGAGTCGTCGCTTCGCTCGGCGTTGGCCCCTACGTCGAGTTGAAGACCTCATTCTGGACGAAGAGCGGCGTTGTGCTCGCGAGCATGACGGATTTCACGATCAACCCGCGAAGCGGACATGTCGTTGTGGTCCACGTTCGGATTGACTTCTGTGACACTTGCGACACCTTTGCCATTTATCCTTGGCAGTCTTTCTCACTGAGCACGAATGGGATAGTCGAAATCGGGCAGAAAAGTCCAGCCAGGAGCAAGCACGTCGCGCTGTCGCTGAACACCGACTGCCTCACTAAGCTGTGTGGCTGCGAGACCATAGGTGACCTGCTTCCCTCAGTGTGGGAGGTCAATGGTGGCGGGATCATCTGCATGGTCGAAAACGACAGGGGTTTTGTCTGGCGATAGTTGGCGACGAGTCGGCTCATTGTTAACGGTGGATTCCACTCCAGCCAGCCAGCTGGGCCCCGCGCCAGATGTTCTCTCGATCCGCGGACCCCAGCCGATTAGTTTCCGTTAACGCCCTCGTGCGCGACGACAGCTCGGCCGCAAACCCGACGCGATGTGAGGCTGGCTTTGGTGGGCGGCATACGGCCTTCCCGCCCTAAAGTTCCCCGCCCGCTCCGCCGATCCACTATTCGTGAACACGGCTTTGTGTACTCTCCTGATGGGCATCGCCCTCGGGCAGCAGGCCACCCCGAATACCGCCAATAATCCGCAGCGCGCCGCCATGAACAAACAGATCGAAGCGGTGCGCCGGCAAGCCACGGCTCTTGGCCTGCGCCTTCAGCTCTGGGGTCCCGCTCCCGCTCCCCTGCCCTCCATCGCCGATCCTCCTGCCTACGCTTGTCCGCCCATCCCCGACGAGTCGGTCGCGCCCATCATCGAAGGCGCATCCAAGGCGCAGTCCGTAGACGCCAGCCTACTGCGCGCCGTGATCGGCCAGGAATCCGCTTTCCACCCTTGCGCCGTTTCTTCCAAAGGAGCGCAGGGCCTCATGCAACTCATGCCCGAGGTCGCTTCCCGATTGGGCGTGAAAGACGTTTTCGATCCCAAACAGAATGTGGCGGCCGGCGCCCAGTATTTGAAGGAGTTGCTCGACAAATATAAAGGCGATCTATCGAAAGCCCTGGCTGCATACAACGCCGGTCCGACCGCCGTCGATCAGGCCAACGGCATACCCGACATACCCGAAACCCGCCAGTATGTGGAATCCATCCTGGGCCAGCTAAACGCCAAACCGCCCCCCGATGCGGGCAAGTAGGTAAGTACACCGTTTCATAAATGCGGCAACGTACTCTTGGCAGAGGTGCATCCACCGCTCCCTTGGCGGTCGCGGCTCGGTAGGGAGCCGTTGGCGTATTTCCGAAATGGCCGACCCGGTTGACTAACCTACCGGCGAGTTGGCCGTCCAACCTGCAATACTGACAATAAAATGCCCAAGATCCTGATTGCCGGTGGAGGACTGGCGGGCCTGGCGGCCACTGCCGCGCTGGGCGGCGCCGGCTTTGAGGTGGAATTATTCGAAGCTCGCCCTTTTCTGGGCGGCCGCGCTACTTCCTATGAGCTGCCTTCGGCCGCCGGCGAACCCGCCGAAACCATCGACAACTGCCAGCACGTGCTGCTGCGCTGCTGCGTGAACCTGCTCGACTTCTACACCCGCCTCGGCGTCCGCGACCGGATTCGGTTTCACCGCGAGTTTTATTTCATCGAGCCCGGCGGCCGCGTCTCGGTCCTTCGCCGCGGCCGGCTCCCCGTGCCTTTTCACTTCGCCGGCGCGTTCCTGAAAATGCACTGCCTCGGCCGCGGCGATAAGATCGCCATCGCGCGCGCCTTCGTAGCGCTGCGCCGGGAACGGTCTCGCCGCGCCAACCTGGGCCGCATCAGCATGCTCGACTGGCTGCTCGAAAAGCGCCAAACGCCGCGCGCCATCGACCGCTTCTGGCGCCAGATTCTGGTAGGCGCGGTCAATGAGGACCTCGACCGCATGGCCGCTCTTCATGGCTTTCAGGTCTTTTGGCTGGGTTTCCTGGCCCGCCCGGACGCGTATGAAATGGGCGTTTCCTCCCTCCCTTTGGGTGAGCTCTACCAGGCCGGGGCCTGGACCCGCTTTCCCAACGTCAAGATTCATTTCCGTCATCCCGTCGAGCGCATCGACGCTCAGGGCGTCGCCGCCGCCGGGCAGGCGTTTCCAGGCGATGCCGTCATTTGCGCCCTGCCCTTCGAGCGCCTCGCCGCCCTGGGACTGCCTGCGCCGCCCCTCCAGCATTCCCCCATCACCGGCGTGCACCTCTGGTTCGACCGCGAGATCACCACCCTCCCCCATGCCACTTTGCTCGACCGTACCATGCAATGGATGTTCAACAAGGACCGCGGCCGCTATCTCCAGCTCGTCGTCAGCGCCTCCCGCGACCTTACGCCGCTCTCCCGCAACGAGATCGTAGACATGGCCATCGGCGATCTCCGCCTCTATTTCCCCCGGGTCCGCGAGGCCACTCTCCTCAAGTCTCACGTGGTCAAGGAGCAGCGCGCCACGTTTTCCGCCACCCCGGAAGCCGAACCGCTCCGCCCGGGCACGGCCACCCATATTCCCAACTTGTTTCTCGCCGGAGACTGGACCCGCACCGGGTGGCCGGCCACCATGGAGGGCGCCGTGCGCAGCGGTTACATTGCCGCCGAGGCCGCCGCCTCCTTTTTGGGACGGAAGGCGGAATTCTTGTTAAGGGATATTGCCTGATCCCAGGTCTACGGGAACCAGTTCGTCGGTACTAGAGCTGGGCTCCGCCGATCCAAGGAGTTCCGACTGCCGTAATCGTAGAATCAGCAACTTGCCTTGCGTCGGGAAAGCCGGCGCACGTACCGGGTAAACATTGCGGATGTAACGAAAGCAAGCGTAGCCTGACCCTCTCCCGAGAGCTACACTGGCTTACGGCTAAAGCCTACCGGATCGATGCCGAACGAAACCATTCTGCTGGTGGATGACCTCCCAGCCAACCTCAGGCTGACGGCAATCGCACTTCGCTCGGATGGGTTTCGCGTGCATCTCGCCTCTAGCGCCGAGCAGGCGATGACCATGCTGCAGACGCTCCGTCCCGACGCGCTCCTGGTGGACATCCAGCTTCCCGGCATCAACGGTCTGGAGTTGGCCCACACCGTCAAACAGGACCCGCGCACCAGGGACATGGCGGTCGTGGCTCTAACGGCTTTCGGCAGCCGCGATTACGAGCAAGCCGCCGCCGCGGTGGGCTGCGACGGGTTTCTCACCAAGCCCATCGACACCCGCACCATCGGCGCGCGCATTCGCCAATGTATCCAAAAGGACAAGCGTCCGCAGCAAGCTCCGCCGCCCCCGCCCGCCCGCCCGCGCGCGCAACTCGACGCGCCTCCCTGTCTCGATGGTCTCGGGCCCGAAGTGGACAGTTTGCGGCACACGTTTCTCACCGACGGTATCCGCAAGTGCCGCCTCATGCTTGGGTCGCTTGACGACGGGTTCGACCGCAACCGGGCCAGTATCCTGGCCGAACGTTGGGTCGGCGCCGGTACCGCGCTAGGCTATCCCGGGATTTCGTCCAAAGCCCTATACTTGACCGACGCGCTCCAGACCGCGCAGTACGACCGCAGCCAGGTCCGCGACAACCTCCTCAACCTCGGGTCGGCATTTGCCGAGCCTCCGGAATCGGTCGAGCCCGTGCTGCCGGAATCGGTTGCTGCCCGGCTGGCCTCCAAGAAGGTCGCTCTCATCGGATTCGCCGACGACGAGGCCGACCGGCTCTGCGTCGCCCTCGACCGGGTTCGCGCCTCGGCGCGCCTGTTCTCCGCCGACGAACCGGTCGGCTCCCACGGCGTCGCCGTCTGCGAAGTCGTTCTTCTCCACGTGCGCCCGGAGACCGCCAAATCTCCATGGCTGACGGAGGAATGGATTGCCCAGTGCGAGCAGGCAGTGGTGTTGGTGGGTTCGCGCGAGCAATTGCTGAGCTTCAACCCGGCGCCGCATTTCTGGGCGTGCGAGCTGCTGATCGATGGCTGGCTGCCCGAAGAGGCCGTGATCCGGCTGACCGTGGCTCTCGAGCGCGTCGAAAAACTGCGCAGCGATTTCACCCCCGCCGTCAAGCGGTCCCACCCCAACCGCCCTCGCGAGGTGCTGATTGCCGATCAGGACATGGCCGTGCGCTTCCTGCTGCAGGCCGCCTTCGAACAATACGGCATCGTGTGCCGCACGGCCGAAACCGGAGGCGAGGCCCTGCGCATCATCCGCGATGAAGCGCCCCATGCCGCCGTTCTCGACGTCGGGATCCCCGAGATGGACGGTTTCCAGGTGGTCGAACAGGTGCGCGCCGAGCGCTTGCCCGTGCGCCTGCTTCTGCTCTCGGGCAAACAATCCAGGGACGATGCCCTGCGCAGCTTCAGCCTCGGCGCCGACGATTACGTCGCCAAGCCCTTCAGCGCACAGGAAGTGGTGGCGCGGCTCCGCCGGCTGTTGTAGGAAGAAGTAAACAGTTCACAGTTATCAGTTTACCGTTTTGACCGCGCTGCATTTCAACTGAAAACTGTAAACTGACAACTGTGAACTTACTTCTGAGGACTGCCGGACTGTAAGCCGGTTTCTGTGCCCCTTGCGGGGTGGCGGTCATTCCTCTTGGCCGCCCATTACTGGACGGCTCCTGCGGCCTACCCGGGAGTCGAGCGGGACGAGCAGCCCCTCCTCCCCTATTTGGCCTTGCTCCGCGTGGGGTTTGCCTTGCCGGCGAAATTACTTCCGCCGCGGTGCGCTCTTACCGCACCATTTCACCCTTACCCTGGAAATGAGGCCGCAAGCGGCTTCAGGGTCGCCCTCCCGAAAGAGGGATAGCCGAGGCGGTATCTATTCTGTGGCACTGGCCGTCCACG